>JAHXIV010000020.1 GCA_025655455.1 gamma proteobacterium symbiont of Taylorina sp. | reverse complement strand
CTATGCTATGGAGTTGCTTTTTAAGGGAAAACTACCTGATTTTATCAGTTAGTTTTATATAAACTAAAAATTACGCTGAACAGTTACAAAACAGCTTAATAAGTGTGTTTTTCCCCCACCTTTTTTTTATTCTTCCTCGCTGGTTTTGGCTTAATATTGCCTTTCCATAAATCAGTAGGCACCTTGCCGTTATAGCTCATCCAGGTTAATTCATAGGCTCGTGTCTTACTTTCTAAATGATTGTACCCTTGAGTGACAACAAGCCATTTAAGTTGTAATAAGGATTTGGATACCTTTGAAATTGTTTGAACATCTAAGCCAGTAACACCTGCAGCCTGTTTACGTCCATAAGATGTATATTTACTTGTCCAGTGTTGCATCTGCATTGCCTGCATCACTACTTTTCACATGATGAAAGAGATTTATATTCAGCGCTATTAAGTACATAAAATGACAATTTTACATACTGCTTGTCTTTGCCGTTGTCACGGGCAATAGACTTAAATCCCTCGCTTTGGTAATTAGATTTTTTACTTGCCATATGCTATTCTTTATCTGCAAATTGTTGAATGAGGCCGTCTACATAACGGCCTTTTTTTATTTAGAAACAACTTCCAACTTAGCTTTACCGTGTCTTGATAAAGCAAACTCAATATTTTCAGTCAAAGGCTTTAATTTGTTTATTACATCCTGCCAATGAGAAAGAAGATCATTATCTTCAAGTAGTTCTGGATCAATAAGATACTCGTATGAATTAGCTGCCAGAGTTGCCACAGCATCTAAAGCCTCACGGATAGATTCAAGGCGTTGTTTTTTTCCCAAGTAGTTCATCTTCTAAAGCAGCATTATTATTTTTTAAAATATCAATTCTGCTTCTTAATGAGGTTTCCTGCTTTGTGAGGCGATCAACTTCATCTTGATGAGATTCAAGCCTGTGGTTTACATTGGTATCAACTGTTTCATGGAATTTTCGTTTTGACTCTTTGCGATCCTCAATAAGATGTTTCTTTTCATCTTCCAACAAAGAAAGCTGTAATTTCAATTCATCAAGTTCCTGATTGATAGCTTGATCATCATCTTTGACATAAATAATTTTACTTTCTTTAATTTCCTGATTTTCTTGTTGTAGTTTACGAAGTTCATTACGTTTTTCTTTATCCTGCTGACGCCATGCTTCTGCACGCTCTGCAAGCACCTCACTCTTTGTTTTTGCATCCTCTAGTTGCTGAGTAAGCTCTTTTACTTTTTGCCTTGATAAATTTTCTTCTTCAGCTACTTTTCTTACTGTTTCCTCAATATCTTCATCAGTGGTAAGCATTAACAGCTCAGAATTAATATCCAAACTAGCACCCGGGTGCGAATTTGATACTAAACCAGGCTTACTACTAAAAAGCTGCATGTATTTATTGCATTGTCTTTGGTTAATCGGCATATTGGATTCAATCCAGTTACCAAATTCACCATGATTAATATTTTCTTTAACATCTAATAACGCCTGGCCGCATTTAGCAGCCAGAGTTACCATGTTGGTTTTATGTAGCTCAATTTGCTGTGCATACATGACAGCATTATTTTTAAATGTGATTAATCCAGTCATTTATGCTACCTCACTCAAACTAACAATTAACTTCCCATACTGTTCAATCGTGCTATAAATTTGCTCCTTAATTTTGTTTCGAAGTATCTCATTAGATTCACCAGTGTTAATAATTTTCACTATGGCGTTTCTCAATGAAACAAGCAGGATTAATTCATCAACTGACATAGAGTCAACTGAGTGAGAAAAATGTTTTTTAACTCGTTTGTTGATTTGCATTACAAGACCCTTGGGGCTTGATGAAGCTTTGCCTGACTTATCTACGTATAGGCTATGGTTTGTAACTGTTTGTTTAAGTACTGAATCTGAAATGTGAACTGCTTTGCGTGATTCTGAAAGTGAAATGTCATTATGTTCCTGTAAAACCAAGTCTGTAGAATTAAGAATTGGTTTTAATGCTCGTGAAGTTTTTTGATTTTCCATTATTCCACCTCCATTTCTGGAAGGGATTCAAGGTATTCGATAGCATCAAAAATAGTGATAAGCGTACGCTTGCCATTTTTCTTAGCTTTCAGCTTCTTGGATTTAATGTCTTCGTAGATTTTCGAACGACCAATACTTGATGATTCGACCATTTGATTAATGGATAAACCAAGCTTAGGTTTTCCGGATAGCAGTGCTTGAATAACTGCTAATTTGATTTGTGTTTCCATAAGGATGTGCCCTTGTTTAATTAACGACACATCCTATTTTATTCATTTCTTTGATCACTACAACAAGTAAAGTACTGATTTTAAAGATAATTATGTAAACAAGTAGTTGTTTTCAAGGTTAGCTAAAAAATAATAATTGTATTTGTAAACAACAGTTATTTTCAAATTATTTTGCATGTCTCCCAATTAGATTCTCGTCTTTAATATTAATAATTTCATTTAATAGCTCTATTTCTTCTTTATTTTCTACACTTTTTAACCATTCCTTTGCAAAATATTTTACTTGTTCATTTTTTTTCATTTTCTTTAACCAATAAGCTAAATTTTTTCCATGAATTTCTTTGTGGTAGATTTCATTAATTTTATTATTCCGATCAAATTTATTGAATCCTTTTCCTCCAAGTGATGATTTTTCCTTTAAGGCAATAAATTCTTGCTCAAAAGGTAAAGTATGAGCCTTTGCAATCTCAATACCCAGATGGATTGATTCTATTGCTAAACGAGAACTATCAGCTTTTTTAACCTTGTGAATTGCATCAAGTACCATTTTTGCATCAAGTGCCTTCATGTCGTTAATATCTCCGGTGTAAAAACATTCCGGTTTATAATGAATCCACTTCAAATTTCTTTCTTCTATGCTTTCCATATAAGCGTCATATTCTTGTTCGCTAAAGCCTAAAATTATTTCTTTAAATTTAAGTGAAAACAGATTTCTGGCATCAACAAAACTATTATTATTAATATGCCATCCATTTAAATTAGCCTTTAATTTAAAACACTCTGGATATTTTTTACAGGTTCCAGGGTATTCTTTACATGAATCTAAAGTGTCAATTTTAAAATTACAATAAGCCTCAATTTTTTCTTGATCGCAATCAGGGAATCTTTCCGTGAACTGTTGTTTCAATGCGGACATTTCTTCTTTATGCCAGGATTCAAAAACCTCTAATGCGTGTTTTTCCCATACTCCAAATTTACTTAACTTTATTAATTTTTTTTTATCAGTTTCATCATCATTTTTTATAACATTGATAATTTGTTGCAATGTTTTTGGAGATTTATATAAATACTTATCAATTAATTCTTGTTCTTTAGTGTTACTACCAACTTTTTTTGGAGACTTGTGCAGATACTTGTCAGTTAATTCTTGTTTTTTAGTATCACTTTCAGCTTTGGTTTTGTATTCAATTAGCTTTATGATTAATTCTTCTTTTTCAAAAATATTGGAGCGTTCAAGTGTTTCTATTAAAATTATTCTCAAATGATCGGAGCAATTACCTCGAACAAAGGACTTTTCAAGTTCATCACTGCCTATCAACCATACAAGCTCCATCTGACTTCCATAGGCAGTTTTTTCTGGCAGGTTTTCTATTGGCTCATACTTCCTTGAAAACATATGTGTGTCTTTCATGATATTACCTCCAAAATTATTTTTTCTACAGTTTTGGCACACTCTATGCGCTCGTCTGTGTAATCATTTTGATTATAAACTGCAAGCATGCCTTCTAATTTATGATTGACGCACTTCTCAACAACTTGTATCAATGATCCTGCCTGATTAGCTCTAGTGACAAAAGTACGCCTGCAATCATGTGGAGTAAACCGATTATCTTCATAACCCTCTGCAATTAATCGTCTTTTTAGCCAGGCTTGAATATTTGTAGCAGTGCAGGAGGGAAGAGGTAATAAGGCTCTAGCAGTAGGGGTTAAATAAACCCAGTGGGGGCGTTTTTCATGTTTTGAGTGCTTCTCCTTTGTGTCATCAACTCTGAATAAATCTCCATCAATGTAGCCTGTACGGGCTTCTGTTATACGTAGGCCGGTAAGTATTAAAAACTGGATGATGCGCTTATTATCTTCTGTTTTCTGCCAGCCGTGATCGTTGTTTTTCCAGTTCCAAATCATTTTAATTTCATCATCTGAAAGCACTCTTTTTCTGTCAATAGGAGAATAGCCGGTAATTCTTTTTGTTACTCCATCCATAGGGGAGTCAGTAATAAGTCCTGATTCAACAGCATAAGAAAAAAGCTGTTTTAGATAACTTCTCATTCTATCGGCTGAACGACCTCCACGATCTTGAGAATAAGTTTTAATGAATTGCACCAACTCAAATTTAGTGATCTCCATTATTTTTCTATGCCCGAACTCATTTTCTATATTATTTAAGTAACCAATAACCTGATTAGGCACTTTAGATTCTGGTTCAACAACATTTTTCCAGTAATCTTCTTTAAGTTCTGAAACAGTAACGCTTGATACGTCTTTTTTTCTGGATAGGATTGATGCTTGATATTTTGCGTCTTTAAATGAAAGGTCGGGGGATTCACCTAATGTAATAATCTGGGCTTTCCCATTTACAGCCTTTCGTATAATATAGACTTTCTTAGTTTTTTTGATGCGAATATAAAGGCCACCTCCTAATGAAACTTGCTGGTCTTTATCTTTCCATTTTAGAGCTTTGATTGATTTCTCATTCATTTGTATGTTTCCTGATATATTGTCGGTCGATACAATTCTGGGTACATCTCTGGGTACAACAAACACCGCTAAACAGTAATGTACAGTATAGGACAAATAAATAGTAAAAGTCAATTAAATGGCTTTAAATAAGGCTTTATAGAGGATAATAATGGACGGTAATAACAAGATAAAAGTGCTTTTCGTGTGCATGGGCAATATTTGTCGGTCGCCAACGGCTCATGGTGTTTTTGAATATTTGGTTAATGAAGAAAATCTATCACAACAAATAGAAATTGATTCAGCAGGCACGCATGCCTATCATGTAGGCAATCCTCCGGATACGAGAGCACAGGAAACGGCAAAAAATCGTGGTTTTGATTTGAGTCATTTAAGAGCCAGACAGGTGGATGCGAACGATTTTTCTTATTATGATTATATTCTGGCTATGGATAATGATAATTATGAATTACTTGTTCAGGCTTGTCCTGTTGAATATAAAAGTAAAATAAAGCTTTTTCTGGAATTTGCTGAGAATTATCCTTTAAGTGAAGTACCTGATCCCTATTATGGTGGTCATAAGGGCTTTGAAAATGTGTTTGATATGGTGGAGGTGGCGAGTAAAGGTTTGTTGGAAGAGATAAAAAAGAATTATTAAAGAAGATTATCTTAAGGTTGATAAATTTTATAATTATTTTTACCTGAATTTTTTACATCATACATAACTGTATCAGCCTTTTTTATGAGTTCATCGAGATTTTTTGCGTGTTCCGGATAAAAAGCAATACCAATGCTGCTTCCGATCTGACATTGTTGATCAATAATATCAAATGGTTCAGATAATATTTTAATAATTTTTCTGGCAATTTTCTCAACATCTTCCAGAGCGTGAAAATTGGATAAAATTAAAGTAAATTCGTCTCCACCGAGACGAAAAACTGTATCGGCTTCTCTCACTGTTGCCTGTAAACTGGTGGCTACCTGTCGTAATAACTCATCACCATAATTGTGACCATAAGTATCATTAATAGACTTAAATCCGTCCAGGTCAATAAATAACAGGGCAACTGAATAGTCGCTTCGTTTGGCTTGTTTCAGAGCTTGTTCAAGCAGCACGATAAACAGGGCACGGTTAGGGAGTTGAGTTAGAGAGTCATAATTTGCTATGTGTTCCAATTGCTTATTTGAATCAACCAATTCTTTGGTTCTCTCCGTGACAGTTTTCTCCAGCTCTTCTTTATTCTTTTTTAAGGTTTTGACGTAATAGGCAAAACGAATACTGACGATAATACCAATGAGAATACTGATTAGACTACCAATAATAGTGGTTAAACCTAAGTCTCGCTGAGTATTCTCAAATAAACCACGAGCTTTTTCCATTGCCTGTCTGGACTTTTTACTCTCATATGTAATCAGCATGTCTAGTTTTTTTAAAGCTTCTATCTGCTCTGGTGAAACCTTATCTACTAACAATTTTCGTGCAGAGAGAATCTCTCCTTCAGAAATTAAATCAATGACTTTACGTTGACCGGGTACAATGGAGCGGGCATATTCACGATGTTCTTCTAATATTTTGGTTTCTGTTTCAGACAAGCCGGTTAATAAGAGTGAATTTCTGGCTGATAAAAATTGACTACCAAGATGTTGAAACTGGATGAGCAAGTCATCCAGGTCAAAAGCATCTTCGGTATTTATCATGGTGAAAAGAATGGGGGCTCTTTCACGTGAAATAACACGCATTTTTTGAACTAATTCCATACGTACATTATAAACATCAACCACTCTTTCAAATTCAGTTTTAACTTCATTGAAACGCCAGATTGATAAAATTGCCTGGCCTAACATCAGAATAATAATAAAACCAAAGCTGATAGCGATACTATTAGAAATTATTTTATCTTTAATACTATAAAAATTCATTTATTAAAGTCTTGGATAAGAAGTGGTTATTATTTTTTTAAATTTTAGTATAAAAGAAAAATTTTAGATATATTTATTCCTGATTTTTAATTTATCAGCATTAATCACTGAGAACCGGTGATAACCAGCGTTCCATTTCTTTTATCGTAAAGCCTTTACGTTCAGCATAGTCTTTCAATTGATCCTTATGGATTTTACCTGTACCAAAATAACTGGCTTGAGGATGTGAAAAATAAAGACCGGATACTGAAGAGGCGGGCATCATGGCATAGTTGCCTGTTAATTCAATACTTGTTTTTGCTTTGACATCCAGTAGCTTCCATAGTGTGGATTTTTCAGTATGATCAGGACAGGCCGGGTAACCGGGAGCAGGGCGAATACCTTGATATTCTTCTTTAATGAGCTGCTCATTATCTAATGTTTCATTTTCGACATAGCCCCAATATTTTTGCCGTACCAGTTCATGCATTTTTTCAGCAAAGGCTTCAGCCAGACGATCAGCCAGTGCTTTAAGCATAATAGACTGGTAATCATCATGTTGCTGTGCAAATTCAGCTAATTTTATTTCGATACCAAGACCGGTTGTAACTGCAAATGCACCTATGTAATCACTAACACCACTCTCTCTGGGTGCAACTGAATCAGCAAGGCAAAGGTTATATTTTCCTTGTGGTTTTTTCATTTGCTGACGTAAAAAATGCAAAGATTGTATGACTTCCTGTCGTGAATCATCCTGATATAATTCAATATCATCATCAATACTATTGGCAGGGTAAAAACCAATAATGGCATTAGCCTGAAGCCATTTTTCTGCAATAATTTTATCCAGCATAGAGGTCGCATCATGAAAAACTTTTTTTGCCTCTACACCATATTTTTCATTATCAAAAATGGCTGGGAAACGGCCTTTTAATTCCCATGTCTGGAAAAAAGGTCCCCAGTCAATATATTCTTTTAATTCTGCTAAGGGGTAAGCAGTAAAAACCTTAGTTCCTAGAAAGTCAGGTTTAACGGGTTGATAGCCATTGTTCCATTCTATTTTAAGTTTATTGTTGCGTGCATCTGATAAACTAATCCGGTTGGTTTTTTTAGTCTTGTTGGCTCTCTCATCACGAATAAGCTGATATTTATCCTTAATTGAGCGGACAAAATCAGTCTTTAAGGTTTGTGACAATAAACTTTGACTGACACCAACGGCGCGTGAAGCATCACTTACATGAACAACCGGTTGATTATATTCAGGTTCAATCTTTACGGCTGTGTGAATACTGGAGGTGGTTGCTCCCCCCAGCATAATAGGAATATTAAAATTCTGACGCTGCATTTCTTTGGCAATGTGAACCATTTCATCTAATGAGGGAGTGATTAGACCGGACAAACCAATAATGTCGCAATTTTCCTGTTTTGCTTTTTTCAGAATTTCATCAGCAGGTACCATCACACCCATATCGATGACTTCAAAATTATTACATTGTAAAACAACTGCAACAATATTTTTTCCGATATCATGTACATCACCTTTAACTGTAGCCATCAGGATTTTGCCATTATTGCTGATGACAGATTGTCCTTTTGCCAGAGCTTCTGCTTTTTGTTTCTCAATAAAGGGCATCAGCCAGGCCACAGATTTCTTCATGACACGGGCAGATTTTACCACTTGCGGCAGGAACATTTTTCCTTCGCCAAATAAATCGCCTACCGTATTCATACCATTCATTAATGGCCCTTCAATCACTTCAATTGGCTGATCAAATAATAAACGTGCTTCTTCTGTATCCTCTTCAATATAATCGGTAATGCCTTTCACTAATGAATGACTAAGCCGTGCAGCAACATCCAGTTCACGCCAGCTGAGATCAACAATGCGTCCTTTTCCACCAATAGCTTCACTACGAAAGTCGTTGGCTATTTCTAATAGTGCATCAGTTGCATTCTCTGCACGATTAAGTACCACATCCTCAACTTTATCTCGCAGATCTTTAGGAATATCATCATAAATAGCCAACTGTCCGGCATTCACAATACCCATATCCATACCGGCCTGAATGGCATGATATAAAAATACGGCATGGATTGCTTCACGTACAGGATTATTACCACGAAAAGAAAATGAGACATTGGATACACCGCCGGATATTTTGGCATAAGGCAGGGTGTCTTTAATAATACGGGTGGCTTCAATAAAATCAACGCCATAATTATTATGTTGTTCAATACCGGTTGCTACGGCAAATATATTAGGATCAAAAATAATATCTTCAGCAGGAAAGCCAACTTCCTCAGTTAATATTTTGTATGAACGGGTACAGATATCCACTTTTCGATCTTGTGTATCGGCTTGCCCCTCTTCATCAAAAGCCATAATAATAGCAGCAGCACCATAGCGGCGGATCAGACTGGCATGATGGATAAATTTTTCTTTGCCTTCTTTTAAACTGATGGAATTAACAATACCCTTACCCTGTATGCATTTTAAACCGGCTTCAATAACTTCCCATTTTGAGGAATCTATCATAACTGGGACTTTAGCAATTTCAGGTTCTGCCGCAATCAGGTTTAAAAACCGGGTCATTGCAGCAGCACCATCCAGCATGGCCTCGTCCATATTTATATCAATAATTTGAGCGCCGCTTTCCACCTGCTGTTGAGCAACTGAAATGGCTTCTTCATAGTTTTCTTCTTTGATCAGACGTAGAAAACGAGCAGAACCGGTGACATTGGTTCGTTCACCCACATTGACAAAAAGGGAGTTGTCATTAATATTAAAGACTTCCTGACCGGAGAGACGACATTGTCTATCACTTTTTGGAATTACTCTTGGGGAATGTTTTTCAATAGCTGCTCGTATTGCACGAATGGTATCAGGAGAAGTACCGCAGCAACCACCGATAATGTTAATGAAGCCGGAGGCTGCCCATTCTTCTAATTGTTCGGCCATTTGATCAGGTGATTCATCATAACCGCCTAATTCATTTGGTAAACCTGCATTGGGGTGAGCTGAAATGGCACAAGTGGCGATATCTGATAATTCTTTAATATAAGCGCGTAATTCACCGGCACCCAAGGCACAGTTTAAACCAATAGAAATAGGCTGAGCATGATTTAATGCATTGTAAAAAGCTTCAGTTGTTTGACCGGATAATGTGCGGCCAGACTTGTCAGTAATGGTGCCGGATATCATTATCGGGAATTCAATCTGATGATCATCAAAATATTTTTTAACGGCAAAAATAGCGGCTTTAGCATTAAGTGTGTCAAAAATAGTTTCGATCAATAGAATATCTGCTCCACCATTGATCAAACCTTTGATTGCTTCATAATAAGCGCTGACTAATTGGTCAAAACTGACATTGCGAAAGCCGGGATCATTCACATCGGGTGAAATACTGGCAGTGCGATTAGTCGGTCCCAGAACACCGGCGACATAACGCGATTGACCATCATTTTGTTCTGCTTCATCAGCGGCTTCACGGGCAATTTTTGCAGAGGCAACATTCAGCTCATACGCCAGACTTTGCATATTGTAGTCAGCCATGGCGATATCAGTGGAACTGAAGGTATTAGTTTCAATAATATGAGCGCCGGCTTCAAGATATTCTGAGTGGATGGCTTTGATGATCTGCGGTTGAGTTAGAGAGAGGAGGTCATTATTCCCCTTGACATCACTAGCCCAGTCTTTAAATAGTTCTCCACGATAATCTGCTTCAGTGAGATTATAAGTTTGAATCATGGTACCCATAGCACCATCGAGAAATAAAATTTCCTCTTTCAGATGAGATTCTAATTGTGAAAAACGTTTGCTGCGAAGGAGTTTATTTTGCATTGCTTAAAGTACCAGTTCGATCTCTGTTCAAAACATCCTATTTTAACAGGAATTAAGGCACTTGTAGATTATTTTACATAGATATTAACAGATTAATGGAGATGGGGAAGGATATAGCCCAGAATTTGTTCTAATAATTCAGGATCAGGTATTGAAGCAAAGACAAAAAATAGCCAGATAGGAGCAAAAATTAAAGCATAAAGACGTAGCATCCAATTGGATTGTAATAACCACCATTGTGCTACTTGGTCTAAAGTTTTTTCAGAAGTAAAGGGGACAGTCATGCCCAGAAATATGACAGCAATGCCTAAAAATAACATCATATTGGGAAAGCCGGTAAATGGTGCAGCACCAATAATGATAAAGCCCATTAACATACGGATAATAATGACTAAATTAATAGTGCGTTCATCAAAGAAAAAATAAAGTGATTTTTTTGTTGATGAGGTAAAAAAGAATAAAGAAAGACTAATCAGCAATAATATGCTGGCAATAAAGGTAATGATATATGCCATCATAATCTTGTGGCTCCAATTGAGTTATTGCATTTTGGAGAACCATTATAACGACTTCAGAAGTCCTTGGCTAATTAAAAGTTCAGGCAATTGTTTTAATTGATATATCTCTATAAAGGGAGGATTAATTTCTTCAGGCCACTTTTTTTTATTTCTATTTAACCAGATAGCACGAATCCCCAGTTGTTGTGCACCCTGTATATCTGTTATGGGATCATCACCAATATGAATGACTTCTTCAGGATGTAGTTGGTATGCAGCTAGTAATGATTTGAAGACGATGGGGTGGGGCTTTTGCTTCCCGGCTTTAGCTGCAGACCAGGAAAATTCAAATAAGTCTCCCAGACCAATTTTAAAAATATCTGCATTACCATTAGTAACAGCAGCAAGCCGGTATTTTGATTTTAAATACTTCAGTGTGGGAATAACATCATCATATAAATCGACTTTATTTCTTTCTGTCATGTAAAACTGGAAAGCATTTTCAATAAATTGTTCTGTATCTGAAGCTGAATATTCCATTTCTATTGACAATTGCAAAAAAGATTTTTTTCGAAGTGCAGTTAGATCATGTGCAATATGCTGATGTTTTTTTGCGATTTGTAAACGTTTATCACGTAAATGTTGAATTGTATATTGCTGAGTGATTTGTGGATGATAATTAGAAAACCACTGGTGAAGTCGTTTTTCTGTTCTATTGATTGTGGCCATACAAGGCCAGAGAGTATCATCTAAATCAAAGGTAAGTAATTTTATTGTCATAGGATACTTACATCTAAAAAAAGATGGCGGAACGGACGGGACTCGAACCCGCGACCCCCTGCGTGACAGGCAGGTATTCTAACCAACTGAACTACCGCTCCGTGAAGCCTTTAGCTAAAAAATTTTAATTAGAATTTTCGTCGCTAGAAAGTGGTGCGTATTATATGACATTAAAAAAATAATACTAGTCTTTTTTATAAATTAATAAAAATATATTAGTTTACACTTATTTTTTTTTCTAATATGATTCGTGCTATTAATCATTAGTTTTAACTTTGTTCAGGTAATTTATGATAGATACTACATTAGAACCTTTTGTTTCAGAGCTATGGATATATCCCATAAAGTCTTTAGGGGGTATTTTACAGGATAAAGTGCAACTTGAAAAAAGGGGCTTTCAATACGATAGACGCTGGATGCTGGTGGATGATAATAATCATTTTATGAGTCAACGAAAAATCTCTAAAATGGCATTAATTAGTGTCGCGCTTGCGGATTTCGGCTTAGCAGTCAGAGCACCCGACATGCCGGCATTAATCATTCCTTATCCGGATCCTCAAATTGAACTTCTTGAAGAAGTTAAAGTGACCTGCTGGAATGATCAAATTATTGCTCATCATATTAATACTGCTATTGATAACTGGTTTAGTGAATTTCTGGGAATTGATTGCCAACTGGTCTATATGCCTGAGAGCACTTTACGTGCAGTGGATATTGATTTTGCCAAAAATAATGAAATTACCAGTTTTTCTGATGGTTATCCAAATCTGATTGTGAGTGAGGCTTCTCTTGAAGATTTAAATAGCCGGGTAGATATTCACCTTACTATTAATCGTTTTCGACCCAATATTGTTATTTCCGGGTGTGAACCTTATGCGGAAGATACTTTAGGGCATTTTAAGATCAATAATATTGATTTTTTTGCTGTTAAACCCTGTTCCCGTTGTATAGTAACGACAATCAACCCTGAAACAGCTGAAAAAGAAAGTCAGGAACCACTAAAAACCCTGGCTACCTATAGAAAAAAGAATAATAAGGTTATGTTCGGGCAGAATTTACTACATCAGTTTAATCCTGCTGTGGTAAATGAATTGCGGATTGGTGATAAACTGATTATTATTGAAGCTGCTGAAAAATTAATTTTTTAGAAAGAAGAAATATGAGTAAGACTGAAACAGGACTACAAGTTAAATCACTTAGCTGTGAAAGAGGTTATAGAGAATTATTTAATGATTTAAATTTTGAGCTATTGCCCGGTGAAATTCTTCATGTTAAAGGTGAAAATGGAGCAGGAAAAACCAGTTTATTAAGAATATTAGCCGGATTGGCACTACCGGTTAGTGGTGAAGTGATCTTTGATGGCTGTGATTGCCGAAAATATCGCAGTGAATATAATGAACATATTGCTTTTATGGGACATAAACCAGGTATAAAACTAGAGCTGACACCCGTAGAAAATATTCAAAGTTATTGCGATTTAGGCCAAAGAAAAACCCAACAGCAAATAATGGATACCTTATATCAGGTTGGTTTATATGGCTTTGAGGAAATGTATTGCAACCAGATCTCTGCAGGACAAAAGCGCAGAGTGGCTCTGGCTCAAGCTATTTTGAGTAATGCAAAATTATGGATACTGGATGAACCCTTTACTTCGCTGGATGTTGTTGGTGTCGATTTTTTTCTAAAAATGATTCAGCAACATGTTGATAATGGGGGAATGATTTTGCTTACCACCCATCAGGAAGTTAACTTAAATAATTATATGATTAAATTTCTTCAATTACCTGATGGTAGTATCAGCCATTAGTAAGAGCAGTTATTCTGTTAAAACATGGTAAATAGTCCGGTTATTCAAAAACTTATATTCTACTGTTCTATATAATTCATTATAAAACCCAGGTTATTTTTGCTCTATAAATAACTATGATACAGTGAAATAACATAGTAGAATACTCGCTTTATATTTTTACTGGGACAAATAGGATTGTATAAGGTATTCCTGAGTTTATTAAAGCGTGATTTACGTTTGGCATTTAGACATAAAAGTGAAATTTTAAATCCACTTTTTTTCTTTGTCATTGTTGTGACTCTTTTTCCTCTGGGTATTAGCCCTGATAAACAGATATTGGCTGAAATTGGTCCTGGTATTATCTGGGTTGCAGCTTTGCTGGCATCTATGTTATCTCTTGAATCACTCTTTCGATCAGATTTTGATGACGGTACTCTGGAGTTGATGTTATTAAGTGAATACCCGTTATCAATTATGGTTTTGGCTAAAATCGTTGTTCACTGGCTTATTACCGGTTTTCCTATTATCATATTTTCCCCGCTGCTTGGAACTGTGATGTTCCTGAATGATGATGCCATTATTACTCTTATGATTACATTACTGCTTGGAACACCGATTCTAAGTTTGATTGGTGCTATAGGAATGGCTTTGGTTGTTGCACTAAAACGTGGTGGTATGTTGTTATCATTATTAGTATTACCCTTATATATTCCTGTTTTAATTTTTTCCTCTAATGCTGTTGGTAGTAGTATGGCTGGTCTGTCAATCAGCGGTCAACTTTATTTCCTGGCGGCATTTATGGTTTTTTGTCTCACATTGGCACCGATTGCCACATCTGCTGCTTTGAGGATTAGTCTCGAATAATGAAAGCGATTATGAAATGGATTTATCACCTGGCTTCACCCAAACATTTTTATCGAATTGCAGGGAAGTTGATCCCCTGGTTTGGCTGGATTGCTGCAATTCTCCTGATTGCCGGAAGTATTGACGGACTCTTTATTGCTCCGGTTGATTATCAGCAGGGTGATAGTTATCGAATTATTTTTATACATGTTCCGGCGGCCTGGATGTCCATGTTTATTTATATGGTTATGGCAACTTCCGGTGCTATTGCTTTAATCTGGAAAATTAAACTGGCTGATGTGATTGCCAGCAGCAGTGCTCCAATTGGTGCGGCTTTTACTTTTCTGGCTCTGGTAACCGGTTCAATCTGGGGCAAGCCCATGTGGGGTGCCTGGTGGGTATGGGATGCACGACTGACTTCTGAATTGATTTTACTGTTTTTGTATCTGGGGTATATGGCATTAGAATCAGCGATTGAAGATCCTCGTTCTGCCGCAAGAGCCTGTGCAATTCTGGCTATTGTCGGTGTGGTTAATATTCCCATTATTCATTATTCTGTGGAATGGTGGAATACTCTGCATCAGGGGGCAACAGTGACTAAACTGGACAAACCTTCTATTCACATTTCTATGTTAATTCCATTAATGTTGATGGCCTTTGGTTTTAAACTTTACTATGTCGCTGCAGTGTTATCCAGAGCTCGTAATAAAGTACTTATTACCGAACAAAATAGTAGTTGGGTAAAGGAAGTTGTTGCTTTGGAATCAGGAGCTAAAAATGTTTGAAATGCTGCAAATGGGTAAATATGGTGCCTATGTCTGGTCTTCCTATGGTCTGGCGTTGATAGTGATGGGTTATGTTGTTATTAAACCGGTAATGGATAAAAAAACCATATTAAAAGATTTAATGATGAAATATCATCGTGAGAGCCATCAGCATATTGAAAGTCATCAGCTTAAAAAAGAACAGGAAAATTTATGACGCCTAAACGTAAGAACCGCTTAATCCTGGTGGCATTAATTCTGACCGGTGTGGCAGCAGCTGTCACTTTAGGTTTAAAAGCCCTGGATCAAAACTTATTATATTTTTTCAGCCCAACACAGGTTAAAGCCGGTGAAGCACCTGTTGGTCATTCATTTCGTTTGGGTGGATTAGTGACAGATGGCAGTGTACAACGTGAAAAAGATGGTTTGACTATTCATTTTGATATTACTGACACAGCTGAAACCATCGCGGTGACCTATACTGGTATTCTGCCTGACCTGTTTCGTGAAGGGCAGGGTATTGTTGCAACAGGTAAATTAGATGGTACAACCAAGGACGGCAAGGAACATTTTGTGGCCGAAGAAGTCCTTGCTAAACATGACGAAAACTATATGCCGCCTGATGTTCAGGATGCTTTGGATAAGGCTCATGTTAAAGGTAAAGAAAAGATGGCTAAGAAAGCAGAGGATGATGCAGGAAACTATGCAGGAGAGAAAGCACAATGATACCTGAGATTGGTAATTTTTCCCTGATTATTGCTCTGGCCATTGCCATTTTTCTTGCGATGTTGCCTATGTTTGGTGCACAAAGAAATAATCTTCAATTGATGCAGTTTTCCAGATATGCAGTATCGGCTCAATTCTTCTTCATTTTAGTGTCTTTTATTGCGTTGGCATATTCTTTTACGATAGATGATTTTTCAGTACGTTATGTGGCAGCAAATTCCAATTCAGCCTTACCTATGATGTTTAAAATATCAGCCGTCTGGGGTGCCCATGAAGGTTCCTTCTTATTATGGTTACTAATACTTTCAGGCTGGACAGTAGCGGTTGCATTTTTTAGTAAAAGCCTGCCCATCTCAATGACATCCAGAGTTTTGGCTGTGATGGGCATGCTGAGTATCGGCTTCTTATTATTTATTATCTTTACCTCTAATCCTTTTGAACGTCTTTATCCAGCGGCATTAGACGGCAAAGATCTAAATCCATTATTACAGGATTTTGGTCTGGTTATTCATCCTCCTATGCTCTATATGGGCTATGTGGGATTTTCAGTGGTGTTTAGTATTACCATTGCGGGACTTATTTCCGGTCAGCTTGATTCAGCATGGGCACGCTGGTCTCGTCCCTGGACAGTGATTGCCTGGGCGTTTTTAACTTTAGGTATCGCCTTAGGTAGTTGGTGGGCTTATTATGAATTAGGCTGGGGCGGCTGGTGGTTCTGGGATCCGGTTGAAAATGCTTCTTTTATGCCCTGGCTGGTGGGTACCGCTCTGGTACACTCTCTGATGGTAACTGAAAAAAGAGGCGCTTTTAAAAGCTGGACAGTTTTATTATCACTGATGGCTTTTTCACTGAGCTTGCTGGGGACTTTTCTGGTTCGCTCCGGTGTGCTGGTCTCTGTTCATGCTTTCGCTTCTGATCCGACTCGTGGTTCCTTCATTCTGGCCTTTTTGATATTGGTTATTGGTGGTTCTTTGATGCTTTACGCCATACGAGGAAGCTCAATGGGAGGCGGCGGCACCTTTAATTTGTTTTCCAAAGATACTTTTATGTTATTGGGTAATATTTTGTTGACAGTTGCCTGTGCCATGGTTTTACTGGGTACTTTATACCCGCTATTAGATCAGCTGATTGATTTAGGTAAATTATCAGTAGGAGAACCCTATTTTAATGCGGTATTTGTTCCGATTATGCTGCCGGCACTGGTCTTTATGTCTATGGCTCCACTGATGCGCTGGAAAAGTGATTCTTTTTCCCGCGTGGCTAAACTGATGTTTATTCCCCTTGCTGTTGCTTTGCTGGTGGGGATTTCTTTGCTCTTTATTGAAAAGGGATCATTTATGGTTTCTTTAAGTATCGGTCTGGCTACTTTAATTACTATGAGTGTGGTGGTGAGTTTTGTGAAACGTCTTAATCTTAAAGATGGTATTGCTGTCGGATTGAAAAAAATCCCCTTATCGTTCTACGGTATGAATATCGCCCACTTTGGTATTGCTGTGTTTATTGTTGGTGTGACCTTTACAGAATCCATGAGTTTACAGAAAGATCTACGTATGGAAAAAGGAGATACAATCACTTTAGGTGGCTATTCCTTCACTTTTGAAGGCGCTAAATCACGTCAGGGTCCTAACTATATTGCTTATGAAGGTGAAGTGAGTGTGATAACACCAACAGGAGAATCCATAGGCGTTCTGACTCCGGAAAAACGCACTTATCAGGTGCGTGGTATGCCGATGACTGAGGCGGGTATTGATGCTGGATTGTTCCGGGATTTATTTGTCGCACTGGCTGAAAAACTGGACAATGGAGCCTGGAGTTTAAGAATTTATTATAAGCCCTTTATTCGCTGGATCTGGTTAGGATGTATTTTTATGGCATTGGGTGGTTTAGTGGCAATATTGGATAGACGTTATCGGTTGAAGGTTAAGAGGGTTTAAACTGTTGTAATTATTATCCGTGCTGGGGACTCTGGTTCAGGCTTATGAGGACGCTGCTCTTATAAACAAAGAAGCAGAATCCCAAACACTCTTATGTCATTTGTGTTTAGTGGTGTTGTCCCATATCAAGAGCAAAGTCAAAAGAAAATAAGTAATATAAAGTTTTTTTAATCTTCTGCTCTTGGACAACACTGGAACAAACAAAGTATAAACTGAGTGATAGGGTGATAGGTAGAGTAATACTGGGGTTTAGAAAAACACGGATGTTTTTCTTAAAGCGACCCATGGATGGGCTTGAAGCGTCCCCAGTATTACTCTACCTATTTGCCTGTCACGTATTTTACCTAAATTAAGTAAATACAAAGATGAGTAATAACTAATAATGAAAAAACAATTTATGACCCCGCTGATTATCTTTGGATTTCTGGTGGTTTTATTAGTCGTTGGTTTAATGAAAGCGAAGTATGTGCGTGATGTACCTTCGCCTCTGATTGGTAAGCCGGTACCTGAATTTTCTATCCCTACAGTAGGAGATCAACAAAAGAATTTTAGCAGTGAAGAACTAAAAGGTCAGGTTTCATTAGTCAATATCTGGGCTTCCTGGTGCGTTTCATGCCGGGCTGAACATCGCTTATTAAATGCCCTGGCTCAACAGGGGATTAACATTTATGGGATTAATTATAAAGATGAATTAGTGGATGCACGCGGCTGGTTATCTGCCTATGGTAATCCTTATATTAAAAGTGCCCATGATATTAGCGGACGTACCGGTATAGACTGGGGAGTTTATGGTACGCCGGAAACTTTTGTAATTGATAACAAGGGTATGATTCGGTATAAACATACCGGACCGATTTATCAGGATGATATAACAGAAAAAGTTTTACCTCTTATTGAGCAACTAAAAGCTGAACAATTAAAGGCAGAATCATAATGGTAAAGATAAACACCTCTTTTTTATTTGGCATGCTAATTATTTTTTTTGTGTTTCCAACTGCATCATCAGCCGGCCCAAGAGGAACGCCCAAAGAACCTATTGTTTTTAATAATCCTCAAATTGAAAAAGATTATCTGGAATTAGCGGAGGAACTGCGTTGTTTAGTTTGTCAGAATCAGAATTTGATAGATTCCAATGCAGAATTGGCCGATGATTTACGCCGTGAAGTGGCTAAAATGTTAAAACAAGGTAAAAATAAAGAACAGGTTACTGAATTTATGGTGGATCGTTATGGTGATTTCGTATTGTATAATCCACCACTGAAATCAAGCACCTGGTTACTCTGGGGTGGACCTTTTGTACTGATGTTTTTTGCTCTGTTTATAATGCTGCGAAAAATTAATGCAGCTAATAGTGAAAAAAATACTGCAAGTTCTGAACTTTCGGAGCAAGAGAAAGAAAAGCTTCAGGCTATTCTTAAACCTAGCCCTAATAAAAAAGGATAAGGGTTCCAAAAAAATAAATTTTTTAGGATCCCTAAATAAATAGGAAATCGTATTCATGTGGATTTTATGGGTGTGTTGTGCAGTTCTTCTGATTATTGCCGTTGTTTCTTTGGTCAGGCCATTATTTAAAACTTATTCAGCCAGTGAGCTAGCAGAAAATCAAAAACAGGCTGATCAGCGTAAGGCGCTGAATATCGAGCTGTATGAACAGAAGAAAGTACAAATTGAGCAGGATTATGATAATGCTCTGCTGGATGATGAAGCTAAAAAACAGGCTTATAATGAAATTGAACATAGTTTAATTCAGGATGCAGCTACTTCTCAAAATTCAGAACTGGTTCAACTATCAAATAAAAATGCAAAAAATCTGTCTTTTGTTTTTCTTTTCTTTATACCGGTTTTTTCTATCTCAGTCTATGCCTTTATCATGCCGCAGAACTTTCAGCAAGTGGTTATGGGGGAGACAGATAGTACTCAACAGAATTCACAACAACAGGCACCTGATATTGCATCAATGATTACTTCTCTGGAAGGCAAGCTTAAAGAATCACCTGATAACATTCAGGGCTGGAATATGCTTGCGCGTTCTTATGTCGTAATGAAACGTTATCAAGATGCAGTGAGTGCTTATGAAAAAACACTGGAACTTAACAAAACAGCCCATCAGGAAATACCTGATCTGGAAATTAATTATGTTGAAGCCCTGATGCAGGTGGGGGAGAAGGAATCTTATAAGAAAGCCAGGGGCATGCTGGCTTCTATGTTAAAGGCTGATCCGGATAATGGAGACGCTCTATGGTTTAAAGGTTTTGTTGACTATGAAGCCGGGGATAAAGTCTCAGCTGTTAAACTCTGGACTCATTTATTAACTATTTTGCCTGCTGAAGGGGAACAGGCCAATATTGTTAATACTTATCTTGCTCGGGTTGTATCTGAACTTAATAAAGAATTACCTGCTGACAAGCAAATTGTTATTAAGCAAACTCAATCTGCTTCTCAATCCCCTGTATCACCCCCAAGTGGGCCTGCTCCCGGGCAAAAAATGACCGGTTCTAAAGAGGAACAGACATTTATTGCCAATATGATTGCCAGGGTTGAACAACGAGTTAAGGATAATCCACAGGATATAGCAAGCTGGAAAAAATTAGCGAAGTCCTACGATGTATTGGGACGTTTTACTGATTCTGCTAATGCCTATGCTAAAGCAGTTGAAATTGATAATACTGATATTGACAGCTTAATGAATTATGCTGATGCAGTAATAAAAACAGGTGAAATTGATCAACTGAATAAAGCTCGTATTGTTTTTGCACAATTGCTGGATAAAAATTCCAACAATGCCGATGCTTTATATTTATCCGGCTTGCTTGCAAGAACCGCAGGTGATGTTGATGAAGCAAAATTATTTTGGGGTAATCTCCTGCCATTACTGCCTAAAGGCAGTCCTGCGTATAAAAATGTTGAAAGTAATCTCAACTCCCTACAATAACCTAGTAAAACAATATACTATTGACCACAAATAATGTAAGGAATTTCTTGATTTACATCAAAGCTCTGTTACTATGTAGAGCGTATCTTATATTTATGGTTATAACAGAGGGATATTGATTCTTTAGATGGCTCAGATCAGTCGTATGCAGTTGTTAAGAGGAGATTTTAAGGGTGAAAATAAGCCTTTTCGTCCTCCTTGGTCACTTCCGGAACAATATTTTACAGACTATTGTACTCGTTGTGATAAATGTATTGAAGCCTGCTTTGATGAATTGATTATTAAAGGCCGTGGTGGCTATCCGGAAATCGATTTTAATAAAGGTGGCTGTGATTTTTGCGAAGACTGCTTAAATGTCTGTGAAACCAGTGCATTAAAGAAAATTCCTGATAAGCAGAACGATGATGCTGAAGCTGATTTTGAATCTTACCTCCCTCCCTGGCAGCTAAAAGCCACTATTAACCTGACACAATGCCTTTCAATGAATGCAACGATTTGCCGTTCATGTGGTGAATCTTGTGATGATGAGGCCATTAAATTTAATCTAAAACTGGGTGGTATCGCTGAACCTGTACTGGATAGTCAGCAATGCAGTGGCTGTGGTGCTTGTTTTTCAGTGTGTCCGATTCAGGTGATTAAAATTAATTCAATAAACACGCAAACTAATGTTGCATAATGTCAATAATAAGTTACACTCATCTAGTGTAAAAATGATGAAAATGATGAAATTTGAATCTTTAAAAAAAGTGAATATAGAGAAGTTAAATGAATATTTGTAGTGTAATCGTGAATGCAAAACCTGAAAATGCTCCTAAAATCCGTGACTTATTAGTAGACATGGATGGTGTGGATGTTTTTGGTGGAGTGGAAGAGGGGAAGTTGATTGTCACATTGGAAGATTGTGGCGAGAAAGCTCTGGCTGACAGGATGGCAGCCCTAAATGATATCAAGGGAGTGATTGATGTAGCAATGATTTATCACCAAGAAGCAGATGACAAAGCTATGGAAGAGGAGATTGTATAGTGAGTATAACAAGGCGTGAATTTATAAAAAATAATGCAGCCGTTGCGGCCGCATCAGTTGCAGGTGTTACCTTACCTGTCAGCGTTACCCAGGCGGCAGATTCTGCTGATGACGGGATTCGCTGGGATAAGGCAGCCTGTCGCTTTTGTGGTACAGGTTGTAGTGTTCTGATCGGAACCAAGGGCGGCAAAATGGTTGCTAACCAGGGTGATCCGGATGCACCGGTTAACAAAGGGCTTAATTGTATTAAGGGTTATTTCTTAACCAAGATTATGTATGGTAAAGATCGTTTAACCAAGCCATTACTTCGTAAGAAGGGTGGAAAATATGATAAAAATGGTGATTTCACTGAAGTTTCGTGGGATGAAGCGTTTGATACCATGGCAGGCAAATGGAAAGCAGCTCTGAAAGATAAAGGACCTACTTCTGTCGGTATGTTTGGTTCAGGTCAGTGGACTGTCTGGGAAGGCTATGCGGCTTCCAAGATGATCAAAGCGGGCTTCCGTTCTAATAATCTTGATCCTAATGCACGTCACTGTATGGCTTCTGCCGTTGGTGCCTTTATGCGTGGTTTTGGTATTGATGAGCCTATGGGTTGTTATGATGACCTTGAACATGCTGATGCATTTGTTTTATGGGGTTCTAATATGGCGGAGATGCATCCTATTCTCTGGTCACGTATTACTGATACTCGCTTAACCAAGAAAGATTGTGAAGTTCATGTCTTGTCTACCTTTACCCATCGTTCATTTGAACTGGCTGATAATGGTATGGTATTCAAACCACAGACTGATTTGGCTATTCTTAACTACATTGCTAATTACATTATTGAAAATGATGCAATGGATAAAGACTTTGTTAAAGAACATGTGGCTTTCCATCAGGCAACCACAGATATTGGTTATGGCCTGCGTCCTGAACATGCACTGGAGAAGAAAGCTAAAAATAATGGTAAGACTAAAGGCAAGCATCCAAAGATCAGCTTTGAAGAATATGCCAAGTCTGTTAAGCCTTATACGCTTAAACATGCCAGTAAATTATCCGGTGTTCCAGAGAAGAACTTACTAAAACTGGCTAAGTTATATGCCGATCCTAACAAGAAGATTACCTCTTTATGGACTATGGGCTTTAACCAGCATACTCGTGGTGTTTGGGTAAATGGTCTTTGCTATAACATCCATTTATTAACCGGTAAGATTTCCAAGCCTGGTAGTGGCCCATTCTCTCTGACGGGTCAGCCTTCAGCTTGTGGTACTGCTCGTGAAGTAGGTACATTCTCACATCGCCTACCCGCTGACTTAGTCGTTATGAAAGAAGCGCATCGTGATGTAGCTGAAAAAATCTGGAAATTGCCTAAGGGCACAATTGTTGCCAAGCCGGGTTACCATGCTGTATTACAAAACCGTATGTTGAAAGATGGTAAACTCAATGCTTATTGGGTTCAGTGTACTAATAATGCTCAGGCAGCGGCTAACTTTAATGAAGAAACATGGCCTGGTTATCGTAATCCTGCCAACTTCATTACTGTTTCTGATCCTTATCCAACAGTGACTGCCATGGCAGCTGACTTGATCCTGCCAACAGCAATGTGGGTAGAGAAAGAAGGTGCGTATGGTAATGCCGAGCGTCGTACCCAGTTCTGGCGTGAGCAGGTTTCTGCACCGGGTGAATCCAAGTCTGACTTATGGCAGGTGATGGAATTCACTAAACGCTTTAAGATGACAGAAGTCTGGCCGGAAGATCTGTTAGCTAAAATGCCTGAATATAAAGACAAGACCATGTATGAAGTCTTATATGAAAATGGTGAAGTGAATAAGTTCCCGGCTCAGCAAGTGACTGATAGTGATGGTAATAAATACAACAACCATGAAATGGAGCATTTTGGCTATTATGTTCAAAAAGGTCTGTTTGAAGAGTATGCTTCGTTTGGTCGTGGACATGCCCATGATTTAGCTGACTTTGATGTTTATCATAAAGCACGTGGCCTACGCTGGCCTGTGGTGGATGGTAAAGAAACATTATGGCGTTTCCGTGAAGGTTATGATCCTTATGTAACCAAGTATAATCCAGATGGTAAAAAAGGTGCTGCTTATTTCTATGGTAACCATAAGAAAAATGGCGGTAGAGCGAAGATTATTTCCGCGCCTTATGAGGAAGCAGCAGAAAGTCCAGATAAAGAGCATGATCTGTGGTTATGTACCGGTCGTGTCCTTGAACACTGGCATTCCGGATCTATGACCCGTCGTGTGCCTGAGCTTTATCGTGCAGTGCCTGATGCAGTGATTTATATGCATAAGAAAGATGCCAAGAAGCGTAAGCTGCGTAATGGTTCTAAGGCCAAGTTGATCACTAAGCGTGGTGAGATTACCGCACGAGTTGAAACTAAAGGACGTAACAAGCCACCGCAAGGTCTGGTATTTGTACCATGGTTTGATGCCGGTCGTCTGATCAACAAAGCAACTTTGGATGCAACCGATCCGCTTTCTAAAGAAACTGATTACAAGAAATGTGCTTGTAAGATTGTGAAAGCTTAAGCTGATTACTTGTCTAATTTAATGTTTTGGAGAAATTTAAAATACAAACGCATTAGTATTAAAACCTTAAAACACGAGGAACAATAATTACATGTCGAATAAGCAAGGGCGGGGGGATACTGCTCTGACTGGGACTTCTATTGAAAAGAAGGCAACACTGAACCGGCGCAAGTTTTTAGGTAATACTCTAAAAACTGCCTGTGGTGCAGGTTTGCTGGGACTCGGGATGGGGACTTACTCCCGCCAGGTCGAGTCCACTCCAGCCTGGGTTATCCGGCCACCGGGTGCATTACCTGAACCAGATTTTTCAGGTGCCTGTATCCGCTGTGGACTCTGTGTCAGAGACTGTCCTTATGATATGCTGAGACTGGCGGAATTAGGTGAACCGGTTTCTTTTGGTACACCTTATTTCATCGCTCGGGATAAGCCGTGTGAGATGTGTGAAGATATTCCCTGTGCAGCAGCTTGCCCAACCAATGCATTAAGCCATGAACTGGATGTTATTGAAGATGCCCGTATGGGTCTTGCAGTACTGATTGATCAGGAAGAATGTATTGCGTTTCAGGGTTTACGCTGTGAAGTGTGTTTTAATGTCTGCCCGGTACAGGGTGATGCGATTACAATTGAAATGCAACATAACCGTCGTTCGGGTAAACATGCGATGTTTATACCGGTGGTTCATTCTGATGCCTGCACTGGCTGTGGTAAGTGCGAAAAGGCTTGTATTCTGGATGAAGCTGCAATCAAGGTCTTACCTATGGAGCTTGCAAAAGGTCTGGTCGGTGAGCACTATCGATTCGGCTGGAAACAGAAGAAAGTCGCCGGGCGGAGTCTGGTGACACCGGATGTAGAACATCAGTATAATTTACCTGAAGGTGTAACATACGACTACAACAAGGGCGGGCTGTCACTGCCGCCTGAAGTTGAGGCAGATGCCACACCATATTCTTCTAATCCTCTGGATAGCCTGAAAAGGTTACAGGAACAGGAGAATAAATAATGACGGTCAATACAGAAAAAGCGTCAATTAAGGAAAAAAAAGTACCCAAACAGCGGGCACAAGCAGCTGGACAACAGGCCATTGAGAAGAAAGGCTGGTTAGGAGCGCATAAATGGTTGATACTTCGCCGTATCAGTCAGCTCTCAATTTTAGCCTTGTTTTTAGCGGGTCCCCTGTGGGGTGTCTGGATTGTTAAAGGTAATATGGCTTCCAGTTTAACGCTGGATATTTTACCGCTTTCTGATCCTTATGTGATGCTGCAGGCATTGATGTCAGGCAATCTTCCGACGCAAGCCGGATTGATTGGAGCCATCATTGTGTTGGCATTTTACCTGTTAGTAGGTGGTCGGGTTTACTGCTCCTGGATGTGTCCAGTCAATATAGTGACGGATGCAGCCGGTTGGATGCGCAGAAAACTCGGTTTGAAAGTGTCGAGTCACTTTGCCAGAAGTACGCGCTACTGGTTACTGGGACTGACATTGATTTTACCACCGATTACCGGAGCAATTGTTTGGGAGTTGTTCAATCCTGTTTCCTTGATGTTTCGCGGCATCATATTTGGAATGGGTTGGGCATGGATGGTGATTATTGCAATCTTTTTGTTTGACTTGTTTGTCAGTCAGCGAGGTTGGTGTGGTCATCTCTGTCCAGTCGGTGCTTTTTACAGCCTGTTAGCTGCAAAAAGTTTACTGAGGGTCAGCGCTGTTAATCGTGATCAATGTGATGATTGTAATGACTGTTTTGTTGTGTGTCCTGAACCAAAGGTCATCAGACCTGCGTTGAAGGGAGCGGAGCAAGGACTCAGTCCATTGATTGATGAAATCAATTGTACTAATTGTGGTCGTTGTATCGACATCTGTGATGTGAATGTATTTGAATTTACCAAGCGTTAGAAAAGACTGATAACTATAATATTGAGAATTTGTACATTATAACTGCAGATTCTCTGGTTCCAGATTTTTAAATGGAGAAAAAAAATGTTTAAAACAGTAAAAATAACACACTCTCTATCAAGGAAAGTCATGTCGATTTTTCTGGTAGCGATAACTGCTGTGATGTTTTCATCGGCAGCAATGTCAGTTCAGTCGCTGCGCGGTGATAGCGCTTTGGATAACAAGGCAAATAAAATTGTCAAGCACAAGGTGAATACTGTGGAGGGAGGGATTAAACGCAACTTTAAGCTGCAGCCTCCTTTGATTCCACACACCACTGATAAGTATCAGATTTCACTTAAAAACAATGGTTGTATGAAATGTCATAGTGAAAAAGCGTATAAGAAAGAAAAAGCACCGAAGGTTGGAGATAGTCATTACATCGATCGTGATGGCAAGACTTTAGAACATGTATCCAGTCGTCGTTATTTCTGTACTCAATGTCATGCGACACAGATCAAAGATAATCCTTTGGTTGAAAATACCTATGAAGGTATTTAATAATATATCCATAGTATTACTATAGGTATATTAAAGTCATCTGATTGTCAGGATATAATCCAGCAATCAGATGTTTGTTATTAATTTTATTTGGGGATGGTGATTATGGGTTTATTTTCAAAGGGAAATAGTTTTAAAGTGCTATTTTTTGGTTTTGTTCTGGGTGTTATTTTCTGGGGTGGTTTTAATACTGCCATGGAAGCCACCAATCAGGAGTCCTTTTGTATTTCCTGTCATGAAATGGAAAATAATGTTTATCAGGAATATACTGATACCATTCACTATTCAAACCGTACTGGCGTAAGAGCCACCTGCCCCGACTGTCATGTACCCAAGGAATGGATACATAAAATTATTCGTAAGATTAAAGCTTCTAATGAATTATATCACATGATGCTGGGTACCATTGATACGCGTGAAAAGTTTGAAGCTAAGCGTTTACAATTAGCCTCTAATGAATGGAAACGTATGTTAGGTAACGATTCTCGTGAATGTCGTAATTGCCATGAATTCGATTCAATGGATTTTGATAAACAGGAATCACGCAGCTCAGATCGTCATGAAGAAGCAATCGATAATGACTGGACCTGTATTCAGTGTCATAAGGGAATTGCCCATCAGTTACCTGAAGGTTATGACCCAGCTGACGATTCACCTTCAGCACCGGAAGAAAAAGATGAGTAATCTTTTATAGTCTCATTTTTTGTTTTAATTTACAATAGAGCCTGCTGGTGTTTAGCAGGCTTTTTTTTGTCTTGAATTTAATGGAGAATCTTATGCCCATAGAAAATAAAAGGCTACTTGTTTTAATTGAAAAGTTGATGAGAGAGATTAATCGGGAAACAATCAATCCGCTATTTCCTGAACTTGTATTAGCAGATATCGATCCCATTATAAAAATGGTTGCTACTACCAGAGCACGTTATTTAAAAGAATTGTTTAAGCTCTCCATGTTGAGTCGTAATGGTCAGAAAGTGACTTTTGAAATGGCAAAAGACCTTCACCAGTCTCGACTGGTTTATGAAGAAATGATAGAAGCATCTAAAGCATTAGATATAGCCATAGAACGCGGGTATATTGATATAGGCCAGCAATAAATTCTAACATTTACGGTTCATCAAAAGAGATAAGACTAAGTTTAAGGGTTATTTACAACTGTATTCAAAGTTTTCGTTCATACATTTTCAAATTAATTGGGTATAATTATATATTTTCAGGTATTAGTATTTTTTGGAGATAAACATGAAATTGAATTTTCGATTATTATTTAGTATGTATTTGCTTGTCTTAAATATTCTGTTCTCATGTACCAGTCAGGCTGAACCTCTATCTGTCAATGTTGCTAATATGACTTTTCATGGGATTTATGATAATCAGGCTGTTGTTCTTAAAAATGGAGAATGGTCTGGAACGCCATTTGTGAAAGGAGGAGCTTCCAGATCAAGAGTCGGACTTATCAATAATTTTACTTTTTCCGGTGATCTCAGCGGTGATGGTATTGAGGAGCGCGTTGTTTTTTTATGGGAAAGCTCTGGAGGCTCAGGAAATCGGGTTTATATTGCTGTATTAGCTTCCCATGATGGTCAGATTATTAATCAGGCCACTTATTTGCTTGGTGACCGGGTGCAGTTGCAGAAGGGGAGTGTCAAGGACGGGATAATTGAATTGAATGTTATTCAGGCTGGAAAAGATGATGCCGCTTGTTGTCCAACTAATACAATATTACGCAGCTGGTCATTATCAAATAATCAGCTGATAGAAAATAAGGCACTATTTCTTGGTATTTTATCTCTGTCCGATCTGGAAAATACACTATGGCTGTTGAGCCATATGAGCCGGGATGAAAAAATACCGAAAAATATAAACATAAGCATGAATATTAATGCGGGAAAAGTTTCAGGTAGAAGTGCCTGTAATCGCTATTTTGCCGGCATTAAAACAGGTGAAATGTCTGGTGATATAGTTATCGGTCAACCGGCAGGTACTCGTATGGCCTGTCCTGATGATATAATGAAGCTGGAAAATCACTACCTGGATGCACTGTCTAAAGTGATTAAATATAGTTTTTTAAATGGTCAGCTGGCACTGACCTGGAAAGATAAAGAAGTTATCCATACCATGCTGTTTAGTGACAGTGAAGTTACTTCCCAATAAGTTATTGCAAAATTCTATTTAGGGTTCATCACATAAATGTATATTTTTTATATGATAGAAAACAACCATACATCACCAATCACTACCAACATCATGTGCCTCACTTAAGGCGAAAGAGCAAGAGCTAAATCAAAAGCAAGAACCAATAAACTGTGAATGTTAACCTTATTGAAAACGGCCATTTCAAAATTATAACAATATGAGATGTTTTGGTAGTTTTTTAAAAAATTTCAGTGGCTCTGATCTGGCCAATTCATGACAGGTCAAAGAATTTTGGAGTTGACAAAATTCGACCCGTTTCTGCCTTTTAGATAATTTTGATATTACTTTCTTATTTTGAAAAGCAGACATTTTGGCCTGTTACTTCAACTAGTAAAATCGTCCCTCAGCAGCGATTCAGGCTTATTTTCTGGCTAACATTTGATATTAGAACGCAGCTATTCACCCTGTTTACTTTCAGATGTAAAATCCAGTGGACTCTTTGCCTGTTTAATTGTTCTGCTCTGTAAAGTATGAGTATATCTCATTGTTGTTCTGATATCACTATGTCCGAGTAGTTCCTGAATTGTGCGTATATCATAATTTTCTTGCAGGAGGTGACGAAATGTATGAGCAGAGGCTCTTTTCATAATATGAGCTGAATTCACAGCCTTTTTTGTGGCTTTTTGAATCACCGTGTCATGAAGATGATAACGTCTGTATTCTTTTTTGTCTTTAATTTGGCTGGAAGCAGAGACCTTTCTTTCAACCGCTAACCAGGTCAAAAAATCAATCACATCCTGTTGGCACAAATCCTGATAATCTTTGCT
>JAHXIV010000054.1 GCA_025655455.1 gamma proteobacterium symbiont of Taylorina sp. | reverse complement strand
ACTGTGATTTTTTCAAATGTAAACTAAAATACCTGTCAAGTATTTTTTTCCATCTTTTTTAATTTTAATTACGCTGAACAGTTACATTATATGAATTACTCTAGGTTTTATTTCTCCATAAAATTGTAGTTAGTTCAAAATAATTATACTGACATATCTCGTACCAAAAATTGTCCGGTTCCGTCCCTTAGTGTTAATTCGTGTGTATTATCAATATTGAAATCCAGTTCAATAAGCAGCCATTTTAAAATTGATAAAATATCCAACATTAAGAATTTTCAATATGGTTACTAATACCAAACCCTGGTCATTCCATTACATGGCAGAGAAATTAAATTTTCTCTATATGGACTATTTTAGAATTTAGAAAGAAATATCAGGTTTTTTCAGCTAAATCGATTGACCATATCAGGCAGGTGTTCAGTACTAACAACCTTTTAAAGTCTCTCTATTCATAAATAAACAGTAGACTTATATAATTGATATTTATCAAGTATAATAAACTTAGCCTTAAAACTAGTACTAAAGTACAATAGATATTGCTAAATAAAGGCGTAAGGTTTGTAAGGTAATTCTTTTCAGACAAAGCCTACTCTTACATTATATAAGAGACGGAAAGCCACAGGTCTCAATTTGAGATAGCTGGGTTGCCTGTATTTTGCTCACTTGGGCTAATTATAATGCGGAGCGTCGTCATGGTTAAATTCACCAATATCAGAATCTCAATACTCATAATTGCAACCCTTATGTTTGTAGTTGTATCAGAATTAAGTGCAGCCCCTCCCGGTCAGGTAAATGATGAGGTATCAGCCAATGCCATGTATATTAAGTATGCCTCTGTGGATTGGATAGAAGGAGAAGTCTTGATTAGTGGCTCTGGATTTCCTGATGATGCAGATTCATTAGCTATTATGATGGGTGATGATAAATTAAAAGAAGTTGAAATTGATGACTTAGGAATTATCAGTGCAATCCTTCCTGACGATTTACTGCCTGTTAATGGTTTTCAAGGAGATGTATTACTTGTTGTTACTAATAATAAAAAACCAGTAAGAACCGCTAGTTTTATGCTGACTATTGGTGCTGTGGGGCCACAAGGTGAACAAGGGATTCAGGGAATACAAGGAATACAAGGAGACCAAGGGGACCAGGGTGAGCCAGGACCTCAAGGTGAGCCAGGACCTCAAGGTGACCAAGGGATTATAGGTGATACAGGACCTCAGGGAGAACAAGGCCCCCCAGGAGGAGGTTTAGAAGTGAAGGCGGTGTCGGCGACAGACGTAAAAGAGGTACTATGCCCAGTAGGATATAGAATAATAGGAGGAGGGGCGAGTTGCTCATCAGGGATGCTATATAGTTCGTACCTAAAAACAGACACAAATAAATGGTGGGCAGAGTGCCGGGTCCATTTTTCAGAGGATATACAGCACGACCACTGTGGTGATAGTCCTTTATGCAGGGATGCATTGAGAGGGATTGAGGTTTTAAAGCCGGATTACGGTTTAGCAGCACCCGGGCATATATACGCAGTGTGCTTAAAATTTTAAAAGGAAATTTAAACTATTATTTTCACAGTGTCCAGAATACCGTTTAATATACAAACCAAGCCTGATGTTTCTTTTTGAAGTGTCAGGCTCTTGATCATAAAGACGGTTTAGTTAATCTTGTAATTAAAGTATAGCATATACTGGATATTTATCATTCTCCAATGCGTGTCTTCTTCCATTAACTTTACTAATAATATTAGCATTTTCTTAAAGTCTCTTATGGGTCGAAATCTGCCTGACGGCGGGTTTGAAATGAACCCCGAAACTTTAGTTAATAATACTTAATTAATTAGCCGAATCTTTATCATTTAAATTACTATCATAATTGAAAATTTCATACTTATTGGTTATTTGTCAGAAGTGACTTATACTATCTACATCATTCATCGTTTTATTTATCCATAAGTGTATCTATATTACAGTAATCTTTGATAACAAGGGAATGGTTATGTCTAATTCAAGCGGATTTTTAAAATCTATTTTATTAACTCTTCTTTTTATTTCACCCTTATCTGCCTTGGCATTGGAAACGCCCTCTGGTTCAATTATTTTTCCAAGCTATAGCCCGGTCATAAATCCTATAGTAGCGACTGATGCAAATACCAGTAAGCCAATAGGCTTTGGTAGTGTTGCCGAAGGTGGTGATACTATGAGTATAAAACTACAATTGGAGTCTATGGATCAAGCTGCTGATTTGTATTTTGCTATGTTTGTCCCACAACTGGCACCATCCACCATTTTTTTTATCACAGAAACTGGAGGCTTTGTGCCTTTTAGTGGAGTTTTACCTCCATGGAAACAAGCTGTTTCAAAGAGTATTGATGAAAGCCTGTTGGGTGATATTCCTGTATCATCATTACCGGAAGGAGATTATTCTTTTTATCTATTACAGGCTCCTGCCGGAATAAATCCACTTGAAAATTATTACCTTTGGAGTACCACTCTAAAACACAGAAAAGGCTTACTATTTGATACGGGAAATCCATCCGCACCCTATATTTATACTCATAAAAGCCAGGCCTCTGTCCAGTTTAATGCCAATCCAGAGACAGGAGGTTTAGTGGGTACAACGATTATTAGCCCACTGGGGCAAATTCTTAACATTGGCATTGATGAAGCCAGTGGTTTACCCACACATCTTGTTGTAGAAGATACTATTTTCCAGATTGGGAATATTCGACAAGATGAAGGACTAGCTGATGTTACCATTATTGATACCGACGGTGAAGTAGAATATTTTTACGACATTGACTATGATGCAGCGGCAAAAAAAAGTGCTCTTCATAAAAGAGCAGATAACTCTTTGCTGCAAAAACGGGATACATTGAATGTTTCCGGTAAAATATATGATGGAGGCAATGCTGCTTATTATATAATTTCCTGTGCTGTCGGACCGGTGGTGTTAGCAGCAAAAGTTGCAAAGGTACCTGATTTTATTTTTGATTCTTCTTCGGTTGCTGGTGGATGTGTCTCAAGTATGGATCTTCTTCTTGGTCACATCGATAGCAAAACAGAGGCTCTATCAACTGATACTGCAGATGCTGTAGAAATTACAGCGGAATTGGCCAGTTTAGGTATTAATACAGTTGGAGCAGCTGGAAGTTGTTTTGTGGCAGCGACCACCGCATTGACTCCTGCTATTGCTCTTACCGGTTTAAACTGTTTATATCAGCTTTCAGAAATTGCTCAATTTAGCGGCTCAAAAACGATTGAACGCTTAATTGCCAGTCATGAGCTTGTATTGGATCGCCAGCGAGGTGTTATGGAGGAGAACAAGAAAAACTTCAAAGCTTTTTGCTGTGATGGACCTACGCGTATTGAAGTAGGGGAGAAAGGCTCATGGTCGGCTAAGGTTAATGCTGGAGTAATGCCCTATCGGTTTGTTTTTAACTGGGGTGACGGGCCTGGTGATATCATACAAAATGTCAATATAACAGAGCAAAAATCAAAGCTGGAGGTAGAGCATACTTACGATGAAGTCGGTACCTACACTATTGAAGTAGAGATCAGTGACTCAGCATTTAATGTTGATGATAGTGAGAAATTCACTGTAGAGGTGGTTGAAAAAGAATATTTAGCTATAAATTGCTGTAGTGGTGATGCACAAGTTGAAAAAGATACCACTAATACGTGGCAGCCAACTATCAGTGGAGCTGTGCCACCCTATTTAGTGAAATTTGATTGGGGAGATAATAATAAAAATACTTACATAGTTGCTGATACAAATTCTGAAATAATTCCACAACACAAATATGTGGAAGATGGTGACTATAAGATGATTGCTTCTGTTACGGTTTTTACAGATTTGATTAGTTATATGGATGGAGGTGAGTTGGGTATAAAAGTATCCAGTCAGCCATTTGAAGTGTCGGTTGGTTCCGATAAATTAATTGGATCATGGGAAGGCTGTGATGGTCGTGTTGTTAGGTTTAGTTATAATAATGGTCGCTATGAAGGACGCTATACAGAACTTGGAGGCCTAGCTCCCTATCATTTTACAGAAGGCGAGCTTGGTTTTATTGCAATAAAAAATTCTGATGGAAGCTATTCAGTAGAAGTCAAATGGAGATGGCTTTCGAGTCCTGACAGAATTGATTGGAAACCCAGCACCATTACTGTTAAAGGTGGTACAGATACAGGTTCTGGTTCATGCTCAGCAGGTTTTCAGTCAATCAACACTGACCTATGGCTGCAATTTGAATGAATAAATATACAGATACTGGTTCTGATTCGTGCTCAAAGAATTAGTTACGACCAATAAAGCATATATGTTTTTTAGGTCAGGAAGAACTCAAGGTGTAAGTTGCTGTTTTTAGAAATATAAGAATTTTTAAGATTGCATACATTTTGCTGCCGTATTACATGACCTGAAATTTAATCATATGATCCTATGCATGTGAATATATAGATTTATTTTATAACTGCCTTATATAATCTGTAGAGCCGATGAATTATTGATAATGTTAGTTAATTAAAACGTCCAGCGACTAGCATTTTTACTTCACAGGGCATGGAGAAGTCAATGAAAAGTTATTATCTTTATTTATCTTTTATCCTCACTTTGTTTTTGTTAAGTTCCGCTAGTGCTGAAATTATCTATGGTACACAGACTACTTTCACAGCTGGAAATATGTCTTCAAGTCTTGACCTTAGTGGTGATGTGCAGGCAGCATCATTTGGCAGTGGAGGTGACTACACAGTAGGCGGTATAGCATTTTCGGGTACAACTGGTACAGATAGAATAAGCTTTGGAAGTGGGGGGACTGCTGCCTATAATGGAAGTCCTTATCCAGACTCTGGTGATTTCGGTTTAGATGGAGTGTTATCTTCTGGAATTCATACTTCACCATTTATTGATATCACATCAGTGACAGGCCAGTTATACGATATCCAACTCTTATTTTACGGTTCACAAGCTAACTTTGGAACTGATCGAACAATGGATATCAGTGTTAATGGGACTCTTTTTGCTGATGATTTTCTTGTGGTTAATAACCAATATGTTATTTATAAATTCTCAGTCGCTGCAGATCAGGATGGAATAATAGATATTGACTTTACTAATGGTTCAAACGGAGATGACGGTAATCCTTTTGTGCAGGGTATTATTGTTACTAGACCTCAGGCTATACCAAAACTTACAGCTGAAGTTCAAACCACAACAGGACAATCACTTTCAATAACACCTGTTACTGTTCAAATACCTACAACATCTGGTATTATTCCTGATGTAGGCGCTGTACTGACACTTGAAGATTCATCAACAACCATTCAGCGTGATGATGGCAGTGTTATTGAAGTTAAACAAGACGCAGTTGTCATTTTAAATCCCTCTGTACAAACTGATAACTCTATTGCACTGATTCGAGGTGAAGTAACTGCTAGTGTTAATTGTAATTATGAAATCCAGACACCTCTTGCCAATATAACTTCATGTCCCACAACACAAAGAAGTACTGAGTCTGCAAAATTCACAACTACTTATTCTCAAACAGGAATAGATGGAAAATTAACCGTCAAAGTTATTTCCGGAACGGTTGATGTCACTGATAGAAATGGCAAGACTGTCGCCTTAACAGCAGGACAAGAAACAGTTATAGAGGATAGAGTACCCAGAACCTCATGGGTATTACCAATTGATAATGACAAAATCTATGGCGGCAAAACCAACGTGTTTATCTGGACGGAATATCCTGATGCCGATAGCTATTTACTAGAACTGAATCTTCCTGAACCAGTTTTTCATGAACCCAATGCCAGCAGTGCTGAGTTTCCAAAGCAAACCATACCACTGACTTCTAATTTTTATACTAAATATGATGGACTAATTATTTTTACAGTGCCTCTGCCCAAAGGTGCCGATGGTATTGTGGTAGAAATGCGATTATTTGCTTTAGATGCTGCCGGGAATATTATTGGTGAAAGTGTTTCAAGTGATAGTAGTTCAGTGACGGTGACAGACTAAAACTATTATCATCATGTGGATGTGTTACAGCGAATTAATCAGCATCCTGCCAGTAGAGTTGTAAAATTGAATGCGAGACTTTGGAAAGAAAAGTTCTCCCAGAGTCTGCTTTTATCAGATCTGGAAACAGTGGGAAAAATTGTTGCTGAGTGACCGCTTATAGATTAGCTTCAGTCTACCCATTCAAGCGTTGCTCTGTCACTGGAAACACTTTCTCCAATAACCTTTTTCTCTGCGTCCAAAGCAAATATTCTTAATTCCATTTTTATTCCATCTAATCCAGTGGGTAATGGCAGGTTAAATATAACCAGGTCTTGATAGATGATATCAGTAGATATCACCAGAGTTTTATTGATATCCTCCGGTGATGAAACATTTTCTTCTGCAAAAACAGGCACGGGAAAATTTATTTCTAATAGATAATTGCTGGCATTTGGATAAACTGTCCAGGCAAAGAGGTTATCTCTTCCCCCTAAGAGTACACCACCATCCACAGGTAATACCCATGTACTTTTAGGCACAATGCTTGAAATAGTGACTTCTTGTCCTGCATTAACAATCTGTTTACTGCCACCAGCTTGTATAACATCTACCGTCCCGCTAACGACGCTCACTTGTGTTTTACCTGAGTTACCCTGCTGAGTATAACTGGTGCTAAATTGGGTACCTGTACTGGCTCTTTGTCTATTTTTATTGTTTGCAGTGGGGGTAGTCTTAATCGTTACTATGGGGTTGGTAAGTTCATATTCATCTGCAAAATCAGCATCAATGCTTATCGTTAAACTCCCCTCAATCAAGGATGCTCTTTTTTTTGTCTGCTTCGCAGTGTTCTCATCTGTGAGTAAATTGATCGTTGAATTTTGATTCAAGGCCACTTGTATAGGTGTATTGTTTTCACTAAAAGTCATTGAGGACTTATCTGCAGTCAGGATAGTGGCATTAATACTGCTGGGTTTAGAATTTTCATTTAACAACGAGGCCTGTCCCGTGGTTACATGAATGACATCTCCAGCAATGTCTTCAATAGACAGATAGTATGGGGTATAAACATATAGCTCATAAGCGGTATTCCCTCCAAACACCTGACTATCATGCGAGGATATTTTGATGTAATAAAACCCCGTTTCAGAGACTTGAACCTCTAGATACTCATATTCTCCTTCACCTTCAATTCCATCATCTATTTTAAAAAGTAATTTGCCCTTCCTATCATATAACTCAATTACGGCATCTGCATTTGCCTGTTGATTTTTGACTTCAAAGACATATCTGGCCAGCCCTGAGTTAACTAAATAAACCTTCGACCAGTCTTCATCACCAGCAGAACCAAAATCCTGAACAACAATAACATCTGAATTGACTTGCAGTAATTTAGCAGTTTCTCTGGTATTATCATTTTCATACACATCAGCGGCTATCGAGACCGCTGATAACAGACATAAAATAAAAGTAAAGACAGTTTTTAAATGTATCATTAAATTATTCCAGGAAAATTACTGTTCAATAAGTCCGCCAAACTCCCACCAGAACTGTTGATCCTTTTGATGAAAATTCAATAAAATTTTATAGTCTGAACGACCAATACGAAGGCAATTAATTAACAGATTGGCCTTATTATCTATCGTTGTACACTGTGCATTATCCGCAACACTTTGATTAATACTGATACTATTGAGCTGCCATAAAATAGAATCACTATTCTGCGGGAGAGTCAGACTGGCCTGATAAAGCTGTTGACCCACTGAAATACAGGGTAAGGTAATATTAATATCACTGTCAATAGTGGCACATTGAAACAATGATGATTGCCCGGAATCATCAACTTGCACAATACTGTTAACAGGCTCTGAGATATTACCTTGGGTACTTTGAGCATAATAGGTCAGGGTATAATTGCCTGTCTGGCTTAGAGCAGCGGTAGTGCCTGCAAAGGTTTTGTTTTGTGGATTGTACGTCAACTCTACTTCAGGGAGTTGACTAATGGCAGTCACCGTTGTTACGCTCTGCTGTGGAGCATTAATCAGCACCCAGACTTTTTTAATCAGCTCTGGAGGCAGATCCACTTTAGCCGAAAGTTTAATATTTTCAGAATTAAGTGCACTCACCTGATGTTCAAAAATCACAGGAAAAGTTGAAGCAGTGGCGGCATTGAGTCCCAGATGAGTCACTTTGGCTAAACTCCCATCACTATGGGAATTCCATACACCATCTCCATTATCATCCATCAGAGCCTGTTGATAGCTGTCAACACTACGCAGGCTTCGGGTGGCGGTGGAGAGGGTTCTTCGGGTATTTAAAAAAGCACGGCGCACATCTAATCCCCGTGCGGTATTACTCCAGAAGAAGTAGGAAAAAGATAGTTGTCCTTCAGCACCATAATAAGCCCCTTGCTCTGCCTGGGTGGAAAACAAATTAATACGTTCATGCTCTTTATTCGGTGTCGCCATCGCCGTCATAAAACTACCAGCTTTGGGTGCATCATAGATAAACGTCACCCGGGCTTTGGTGTTATTTTGCAGTTCATTTACCCAATTCGCCAGTGTTTCGGCTGACAGTGTATCACTGCTACTGACGATAAATTCTTTGTCTGCGCCATTACCAATCAAATATATCAGTAAGGGGGTGCTACTATTGACTTTGGATTGTGCCCATTGCTTAAGAGCATTTTTTATAGCACTGGAGCTTACTATTTTGGATTGGGTATCGGTTTGTCCATCACCATCGGCATCTTGTGTTTCATTGTTAAGATAATAGATATTATCCCGATTTACGCCCCTGTTTCTCAGGGTTAAATAAGCCAGATTGGCATTATTGCTCGCTGCTTTATGTAAACTGCTGCCGGCATCCTCACCAACAACAATAACCGCATGTAAATTCTTTTGTTCTAAAGCCTGATAACCTGAATCAGTGACTGTGATTAAACTGACGACAGGAAAACGGGAGTTTACACCGGCTTTGGTTTTTGCATAGTACGATACTGTGTATTGGCCACTTTGGGTAAACAAATCACTGCTTGCCTCATAATATCCATTGACCGGGTTATAATTGTCTAATTCAATTACCGGCAGTTCTGTTATAGCTTCACTGCCGGTTGTTTTACTATCCGGTGGGATCACCACTGCCCAAACTCGTTCTATTTTGTCCTTGTCCAAATCCACCCGGGCAAATAAATCCAGCGTGCCATCCTGGCTAATATCAATGGTGGTACTTTCCTGGTGTGTAACGATTTGCGGGTAAGTGACTTGCTGATTATTATCAATGCCTAAATATGTATCAAGTGCCAGTGAGCCATCGACCCAACTATCTTTTCCATCCCCATTATCATCCATTGTGGTTGTTTGATAACTTTTCCCGTTATTTTGTGTAGTGGCTCGAATAGCAACCGTTGCTGAATGATGTGCTGTACGTAAATCCATACCCTGAGCAATATTATTCCAGAAGAAATAAGAATAGGATAATGTGCCTTTGGCACCAAAATAAGAGAGTTGTTCCGTCTGGCTGCTAAATAAGGTAATTCTGTCAAAATTCTGTAGTGATAAGTGTTTGAGATCATTCATAAAACTACCTGAGTGACAGGCATCATAGACTAATGATACTCGTGCTGATGTATTTTCCTGCAAGGTATTGAGCCAGGATGAAAATTCAGGTGCAGTAATGATCTGTGCATAATCATTTGCAGGCTTGCTGAGATAGAATAATTCTTTGCTGCCATGATCAATTAAATACACCAGCAATAGTGTTTCACTGTCCAGTTCACCAACAGCCCATTGTGTCAGGCTTTGTTTAATGATATCTTGAGTTAAAACTACAGCCTGTGTGTCAATAAAGCCATCTTTATCAGCGTCCTGGGCAATGGCATTAAAATATTGAATTTTCTCTGCAGAGATACCACGTTGTCTTAAGGTTCGATAAGCTAAATTAGCATTAGTATTTGTGGCATCTTGAAGGGGATCATCCTTATTGCCGCCGCCTGCAATAATAATGGCATGGGTTTGTTTGGTATTGATTTTGGTGTAACAGTTACTGGTTAAAATTGTACCGCCATGGCCAACGGCTACCCATTGATTACCATTCCATTGAATATCTTTAAGACCATTAGTTGATAGTGTATTTTGTAATTGCCAGTTTATACCATCAGTGCTGATAAAAACTGTGCTGGGATCATCTATATAAAAACCACTGCCTACAGCAATCCAGAAAGTTCCATTCCAGGCAACTGCATTCAGTTGTTCTGTCACAGTATTTGAAGTTCCTGACGATTGTAACTGCCAGTTTTTACTGTCAGAACTTGTAGCAATCGTATTATACCGCCCTACAGCAACCCAGTATTGGCCATTCCATGAAACATCAGAGATATCTTTAATAGGATTGTTAGCATTGTCTGTTTGATTTTGCCAATTGATACCATCGCTACTTGTCAATATCGTTTGTCCGCCTGCAGCAAGCCAGAGTGTTCCATTCCAGGCAATAGTATCTAAATCAGCTGATGTTCCCGAGGATTGTTGCTCCCAATTGATACTGTCTGAGCTGCTTACTATTTTTCCTGAAGTACCGACTCCGACCCATATAGTACCATTCCATAAAATTTTTCTGAGACTATAATTAGAACTCCTCTGCCATAAAACACCATCTGTACTGCTCTGAATACCATTAGAGCCTACTGCTATCCATAATTCACCATTCCAGTGGACATCATAAAAGTACGCTGTTAAGGTAGATAAATCAGATGTCTGCTTTTTCCAATGAATACCATCTTCACTGCTTAGTATGGTTCCCCTGTAGCCCACGGCAACCCATAATTGACCATTCCAATGAAGCCCAAAAAGATTAATTCCTGAACGAGAAATAACAGAAGATGATCGTTGCTTCCAGTTGATACCATCATTACTGATCAGAATCACACCATAGCGTCCAACAGCAACCCATTGGTCACCATTCCATGTGATACCGTACAGATTTGATCCACCTGAATATCGCCATTTCCAATGGATTCCGTCTGGACTGGAATAAATAGCGCCATTACTTCCAACAGAGATCCATAGCTCCCCATTCCAGCTTTTTTGATTTGGAAAAAAGCTGACATGATCGACATTTTCTCCTTTTTTCCAACGATCCCCATCGCTACTGACCATATAGATGATACCCTCTTGAGAATCAGAACCAAAGGCTATCCATTGAAATCCATTCCATAATATTAAATAGAAATCCGCTGCACTATAATTATCACCTCCCACACCATTAGCAAATTCCTGAGAGGTAATTCCTTGTGTGCCAACTTCTTTACGATACCAATTGATACCATCCGCACTGGTTACGATTAATCCATAACTGCCAACACCGACCCATTGCTGACCATTCCAGTCAATATGCCTGACTCCGAAATCAGATGTTTTTTGCCAGAAAATACCATCATAACTTGTTAAAATAACATTTCCAGAAGCAACCCAGTACGATCCATTCCAGTGAATAGCATGTAGATTGGCTGTTGTTCCAGACGTTTGTGTCTGCCAGTTCACCCCATCAGAACTAGATAAAATGATCCCTCCATGACCCACGGCAATTAATTGATTATGACTATTATTACTGATGGCATTCAGTGTCTTGTCTGTACCGGAATTTTGAGTCTGCCAGTTTACTGTATCATGGCTTGTTAATATTGCCCCAACCGCACCGACTGCTACAAATTGATGTTGTTCATCAAACCAGATTATATCATTTAAAGTATTGCCTTGTGGGCTGGGGTTTGTCCATTGCCATGCTTTACCACAAGAATCAGAGAACTCCATTGCCCAGCTAAAAGGTGTGAGAGTGAAAAGCAGTGGTAATAAGAGTAAATAATGTATGGATTTAAACATCTGAATAATATCCTGTAATGTCTGACGTTTGGTAAAGAGTAATCCATAGATCAATTCACTCTGTCTACCAGATCACAAACACCTGCATTAGTAATTGATAAGCACAGACTTAAAGTATAGTATCATTGTTCTGACAATCAAAGGGGAATTATTAATATGAACAAATCAGAACTTATTAGTGCCATTGCTGAGTCAGCAGATTTAACCAAAGCAGATGCGGGTCGTGTATTAGACACAACGGTTGCTGCAATTACAGAATCATTAGCAAAGGGTGAACCAGTAACATTAATTGGTTTCGGTACTTTTGAAGTAAGAGACAGAGCTGCACGCACTGGTCGTAATCCTCATACCGGCGAAAGCATCCAAATCAAAGCATCAAAGAACCCTGCATTTAAAGCGGGTAAGGCACTGAAGGATGCGGTTAATTAAACTATGAGCGAGCCTGAGAAAAAAATTGCCATTTTTGTCGATGTGCAAAATATTTATTATACCACTCGCCAAGCCTATGGTCGCCAGTTTAATTATCGTAAATTTTGGAACCAAATCGGTTATGAAGGAGAAATTATTTCTGCAACTGCCTATGCTATCTATCGTAATGATAATAAACAGATCAAGTTCCAGGATGCCCTTAAGCATATCGGTTTTACGATAAAACTCAAACCTTATATCCAGCGTAGTGACGGCACCGCCAAGGGGGATTGGGATGTGGGCATAACCATTGATGTTATGGAAGTTGCAAAAGAGGTTGATACCGTTGTGTTACTCTCTGGTGATGGAGATTTTGACCTGCTGCTACAAAAAATCATAGCGGACTATGGTGTTACGACCCAGGTCTATGGCGTGCCGGCACTCACTGCCAACTCTCTTATTGATGCCACCACTAAATATCATCCTATTGAAGAAGATCTATTACTTTAAGAAAATGTATTTAATGGACAATCATTTTCAGCCACTTCTGAACTGCAAAGCTTTCAACGATAGATTTGACTCGATTATAGAAAGAATATGCCGCTTTCCCAAAGTATAAAAAATAATACTCTGGTCTCAAATGACTGCCAATGGGGTGTAAACCTCAATATGAGAGGCTGGAGGATACTTGTAACTAATTTTAACTCTCTGTAATGTCTGCTTCCATCAAGTTGACTAACAACATTAGCATTTTTAAAACTGAAGTTTCCAAGAAATTGCAAAAAAATATAGGAAGAGCGCAGCGTCATCCGCCATGGAAGTTGATAATCACTTGATAAATGTCGGATTACGCTGCGCTTTTCCGACCTACAAAAAAGACATGGGCATTAAATGAGGATTTGTCTTACAATTTGCAAACACTATTAAAATAATTTCCCTATATACGTGGCATAAAAATTTTCTAGGAAACTTCAGTTTTAAAAGTCTTTTCATACAATTGATCAATATATTTAAGAAACTCTTCAATATTAATGGGTTTTGTGAGATAGTCATTAAATCCCATCTTTATCGCTTTATCAATGTGGTGTTTCATTGCATTTGCACTGAGAGCAATCACTGGTATTTGCCTGGTTTTCGGTGATTTTTGTAAATGAACAAATACATCGTATCCATTCATTTCCGGTAGGTTGATATCCAATAGTATGAGTGTCGGTTGGTGTGTTTCTGCTAACTCCAGGCCGAGCTTTGCTGTTGGTGCATGTAAAAGCAGCCAATTTGGTCGCAACTTCATAATTTCTTCAAGCAAATGCAAATTAGTTATATTATCTTCCACATAGAGTATCGTTTGGGAGTGATTGGTATGTTTTGATGTTGTTGTCAAGTCATTTGGTTTTTTCACTAAGGTGCTTTTTTCAATATTATTATCAGTTGGTATATCAATCCAGAAAGTACTACCTTCTCCCTGTATGCTTTCAAAACCAATATTTCCCCGCATTAATTCAACTAACTTTTTAGTAATCACGAGTCCAATTCCAGTACCTTCAATATTACCCCTTTCAGCACTCAGTCGATTAAAAGGTTCAAAAATTTGCTTGTGTAGTTCTGGATCAATACCCTGACCAGAATCAACTACTTTGATTCGAATAAATGATACATCCTGTTTTGTACAGGAAAGAGTGATTACTCCACCTTTGTTATTATATTTAACTGAATTAGATAATAAATTTAATAAAACCTGCTTGAGCTTTGTATAGTCAGCAGCAACATTACAATGACATCCTTTTTTCTGTTCAATCTGTAAGGAAATGTCTGATTTTAAAGCCAGGGGCTTTATTAATATTTTACAATCATCAAAAAGCTTATGTAGCGGTATGGATTCAATAGTTAACTCCACTTTTTCAGACTCAATTTTGGCCAGATCAAGTACATGAGTAATCAATTCAAGCAGGTGCCTACCTGCATCTTCTATCATTTTTGCATTTTCTCTTTGTTGATCATCCAGTTTTTCGTTATATCTGAAAAGCTGTGAAAATCCCATAATAGCATTAAGAGGAGTTCTTAATTCATGTGACATACATGCTAGAAAATCACTCTTGGCATTATTTGCTTTTTCTGCATTATTTTTCGCCTCACAGAGTTCCTGTTCATTTTGTATTCGTTGCTTTATCTCATTGTTTAAATTCGTGTTAACCAGTGCCAATTCTTCTGTGCGCTCTTTGACCCGCCTTTCCAACTCAGTGTGTGCGTATACAATTTTTCTTGCCATAGTATTGATTGCATCAGTCAGTTTTCCCATCTCATCATGAGATTCATTTTTTAAAGTCTCATGATAGTCTCCTTGCGAAAAACGAATAGACCAGTTAAGTAAAGTTGATAACCTTTGAGATAATCTATTACTCACATAAAAAGCTATTAAAAGTAGCAATACACCACCACCAATACCAATACCTATAGTCAAATTGACATTATCAGCCACTTTGGACATGATATAATCACCATCATCTTTATTATGCTGAAATTTGTAATTAAGTAATATTTCTATTAAATCAGTAATAACATAAAAATTTCCCAATTCTGTTTCATGCCAAAGTTCTAAAGCTAACTCTTTCTCAAAATCTGAGTTTTTTTCTGTTACCTTTTTTATATGATAAAAATAAGATTTCATTGCTGTATCAAGAGATTTTATTTGATAAGCAACTTCAAAATTATCAGGCAAATACAGCTTTGATAGAGAGTTAATGATGTTTGAAATTTCAACTTGGTTAGTGATTAAGTCAGACTCAATTTTGCGCATTTCTTTAGCACTTTCTGAGGTCAGATGCAGTAGGCTTGAGGCTCGATAGTCATAGATTAATTTATCTATTTTTCTAAGATTTATTACTGTTAATTCACTCATCTTATAAAATTGACCAATGGCAGCAACTGAAGTTTTTAATCCAATTGCTGAATAGCTTATGGCGGTCACACCAAGAATACCCACTAAAAAGATTGGTAATATTAATTGCCAAAATAGCGAGCAATTAGGGAATAGTTTTAACATAAGTTATTTATCTATTCCTGTTTGTGTAATTTAAAACCGGCATTTAAAAATAGATCCTTCACTCGTGACGTTCGTAAAAATTGAAGAAATTGATTAACGTTATTCTTGTTAGCCTGATTTTTTAGGGGAGCCATAAAATAGTAGATTGGCTCATGCAATGATGGTTGAATTTTGTGAATTACATGCAAATTTTCGTTTAAATTTGTTTCAAACAGGAGACCAACTGTACCATTATCTGAGGTTGCTAATGTATCAGATAACAGGGTTATATGTTTTTTGGTGATAATTCTTTCCTTAACATCATCCCAAATATTTGCTTTTTTTAAGGATTGCTTTGCATAGCGGCCAAATGGTGCCGTACCAGGATCACCAATCATTATGGTTTTAATTTTTTCAGATTTAAGATCTTCCAGACTATCCAATTTCACAGACTTACTTTTTGGCATAGCGACTATCAGCGTATTTCCCCATGGTATGGTTACTTTATCTTGTTCCACTAATCCTTCTTTTACGGCATAGTTCATCCATGATTCATTAGCTGATACATAAATATCTGCAACTATCGCCTGACCACGAAGCCCCTTTGCAAGACGACCTGAAGATTTACAGATATATTCTATTGTTACATCATGATTCTGTGAAAAAAGAATTCCAACCTTCTTAAAAACATTACAAGTTGAATTGGCCAGTGCTAATTTTATTTCATTAGCCTGGACAGCTGATGATACTAACAAAAATAAAGAAGTTAAATGAATTAAGAATTTTTTATTACCTTTTTTCATTACTAAAATCCTATCTGTAATAACTCAAATTTAATCTCTATCAATGATATTCAATAAAAAAGGATAGACAATAATAGCATTGTTCAATCTATCCTAAAAACCCCTTATTGTTTGTACCACCTCTCACGCATGGCCCGGTTGACCAGCTTAGGATAACGGGATTTACCCAGGCTGCCATTATAGCGTCCCAGGGCACGAAATAAACTGCCTTTTTCTATTTTTAAATAATAACTCAGAATGGTACAGCCAAACCTCAAATTGGTTCTAATATTAAAGAGATTATCATTGGGATGCCCAATTTCTTTTAACCAGAAGGGCATGATCTGCATGAGGCCGCGGGCACCTACACTGGAAATTGCATAAGGTTTGAAATTACTCTCCACCTGAATAACAGATAAAACCAGCTCTGGTTTAAGACCAGCCCTGGTGGCTTCTTGATGAACATTTTTGAGTATTTCCATACGTTCTTCAGGGTCAGGAACCTGTTTTGTCATCCGTGTGGACATATCCAGCAGCCAGACTTCTGCATCAAAGCGATCCTCAAAACCGGAAGTATCTTCAATAGCTTCTTTAAGCAGAGTTTTTAATTGTGCATCGACTTTTGTGCGATAGTCTTCTGCTTGTGTGACAGATGTATATCCTAATAGACAAAAGAAAAACAGGCAGTAGATACCTCGGCCAATAAACGTGCCTGCTGTTGTTTTGCAAACATCTTCACCTGCAAATAAGAGTTTATAGATCTTGAACGTATTGGATAATATCATCAATCGATATCTCTTTTGCGTCGCTATCAGTGCGACCTTTAAATTCAAACACACCCTTATCAAGACTACGTTCACCAATGACGATACGATAGGGGATACCAATCAGTTCCATATTGGCAAACATCACACCGGGACGTTCTTTGCGATCATCATAGAGTACTTCAATGCCGGCAGTGGTTAGATCGATATAGAGTTTATCCGCTGTTTCTCTGACACGCTCACTTTTATGCAGGTTCATTGGAATAATTGCCACTTTAAACGGTGCCAGAGCTGCAGGCCAGATAATGCCCTTATCATCGTGGTTCTGTTCAATAGCTGAAGCCACTACACGTGAAATGCCGATACCATAACAGCCCATGGTCATAATTTCTGCCTTGCCGTTGTTGTCTAATACGCTGGCCTTCATAGCTGCAGAGTAATTTTTTCCTAACTGGAAAATATGACCAACCTCAATGCCGCGTTTAATATTCAGAAATCCTTTGCCATCTGGGCTGGGATCACCTTCCACTACACTACGAATATCTTCAATAAAAGAGGCATTAGCATCTCTATCCCAGTTCACACCGGATAAATGCTGATCATTGATATTGGCACCACAGATAAAATCGCTGCATATGACTGCACTGCGATCAACTATAATCGGAATAGACAATCCAACCGGTCCGATAGAACCAGCATCACAACCTGCCACTGCTTTAATTTCTTTTTCATCCGCAAAGGTCAGTGGTTCGGCAATCAAAGCCAACTTTTCAGTCTTGAGTTCATTCAATTCATGATCGCCTCTCAGCACCAGGGCGATGACACTGGATTCAGATTCTTCACTGGCCTTGACCAATAAGGTTTTTAGAACTTTAGACGGCTTAACATTTAAAAACTGACTGACTTCTTCAATGGATTTCTGATCAGGTGTAGCAATAGTTTTCATTTCTTCATCAGGAGCAGTGCGCTGCTCCGTTGTGATTGCTTCAGCAAGCTCTGTATTGGCAGCATAATCGCTCTTGTCACTAAACGCAATGGCATCTTCTCCTGAGTCGGCCAACACATGAAATTCATGGGAAGCATTACCACCAATAGAACCGGTATCAGCCTGAACAGCGCGAAACTCAAGTCCCATTCTGGAAAAGATACGGGTGTAGCAATCATACATGATCTCATAGGTTTTTTGCAGACACTCCTGAGAGCTATGGAAAGAATAGGCATCTTTCATAATAAATTCACGAGAACGCATAATGCCGAAACGAGGGCGGATTTCATCACGAAATTTGGTTTGAATCTGATAAAAAATCACTGGTAATTGTTTGTAACTCTTTAACTCACCGCGCACCAGATCTGTAATAACTTCCTCATGGGTAGGCCCAATACAAAAGCGACGATTATGACGGTCGGTGACCCGTAATAGTTCAGGTCCATACTTCTGCCAGCGGCCTGTTTCTTCCCATAACTCTGCCGGCTGTACAGCAGGCATCAATAACTCCTGTGCATGGGACTGGTTCATCTCTTCACGCACAATGGCTTCCGCCTTACGCAGAACCCGTAATCCCAGAGGCAGCCAGGAATATAATCCGGAAGCCAGCTTACGTATCATACCGGATCTCAGCATTAACTGATGACTGATGATTTGTGCATCAGCGGGGGATTCTTTTAAAGTTGGGATTAGATATTGTGACGTACGCATAATGTGTTACTTTCTCTTGTGATTTAGGGGGAACTATAAATTGAAATCACATTTTAACCTAAAATGTTTTCTGATCCCAACTTTACTCTGAAGGTTTTGTTTACTATTATTAGTACAAATGTTTCGATTGGCTAGCAATTTATTATGTAATTATATTACTATATACTAAAATAACTTAAAAGTTTTGTATACATTTAAGCATTTTTAATTTAATATCCAATGTTGATAATATTAACAACAAATATAAATTATCAATGCTGTAAACTATAACGATAAAAACAAATTAAGCTAATAATTCAATCACATTTATTTAAAAGGTATCAAGTAATGTATAGGCGCTTAAGCGGCATATTCTTCCTCAGTATCGGACTTTTATCTACAGGAAATGTATTATCCAGTGAGATTATTTCAGTGGCATCTCATCGTGATGTGGATCGTGTCTATCTGGGGGGGAGCGTTATACCCTATAAGGAAGTTACTTTATCAGCACAAATGCCGGGGCGCATTGAGTTTTTAGCTGGTAACGAAGGTGATTCATTTGAAATGGGCTCATTACTGGTGACTTTAAGTGATGAAGATATTATGGCGAAAAGAAAATCTGCCGTTGCACGTTATGATCAGGCGGTAGCAGCTTTGCAAAATTCACAGGTTCAATATAATCGTGAACTGTGGTCACCGCAAACTGAAAATGCAACGCAGATGCCGGGTATGGGTATGCCGGGCATGTTTGATCAGATGTTTACCAAACAAATGGGTGATTCCATGGGTTATGGAGACACTGATGTGCAGCGCCAGGCGGATCTTTATAATCAGGGAGCAACAGTTAATCAAGCTAAGGCAGGAGTGAAGAGTGCTTTATCTGCTATTAATGAAATAGATGCTAAAATTCGAGATACACGTTCTATTGCACCTTTCAAAGGGACTATTATCAAGAAGATGGTTGAGGTAGGTGATACGGTTCAACCGGGTATGCCGCTTATTTCTTATGCCAATATGGATTATATCAGGATTCGTACAGCAGTACCGGTTCGCCTGGTTTCCAACTTAAAAGTAGGTGATACTGTGAATGCTTATCTGGATGCGGATGGTGGAATGATGATCCCGGCCAAAGTGGCGCAAATCTATCCTCTGGCAAATAATAGCAAGCATACAGTTACTGTTAAATTTGATTTACCTATTGGTACTCGAGGTGTTCCCGGAATGTATGCTGAAGTTGCAATTCCTGTTAAAAATGCCCGACCCAGTACTTCTATTATTATCCCGAGAACCAGCATTCTTAAGCATATGGGCAGTTTACCCAGTGTGCTGGTCATGAATGATCAAAATATTGCAGAATTGCATGTTATCCGTTTAGGTAAGAAAGTCAATGGCGGTAAATCTTATACAGTACTTTCAGGTTTGAAAAAAGGTGATCGCATTGTTGATCACCCACCGAAAAACTGGAAGCCGGGTTCTCCTATTAAGTAATATTTTACGCTATTAATTTATTAGTCTTCTCCTTTCTTCTAATGAAAATGAAACTAGTGTCAGTATAAATACACATAAGAGTGATTTAAGTTATATGGACAATTCAAAAACAAAACATAGTTTGGGACTTGCAGGTAATTTAGCTCAGACTTTTATGCATTCCCCTTTGACCCTATTATTTCTGATTGCAACCTTTGCTATCGGTATTGCTGGTTTTATCGCAACTCCAAGACAGGAAGACCCTCAGATATCTGTACCTATGGTAGATGTTTTCGTGAGTTATCCGGGCGCTTCTACAGAACAGGTGGCTTCTTTAGTTGCTGATCCATTAGAACGGATTATGAGTGAAATTCCGGGTGTGGATCATGTGTACTCAGCCTCTATTCGAGATCAGGCTGTTATCACCGTGCAGTTTGATGTAGGTGAGGAAATGGGTGTCTCACTAGTAAAATTGTATGATAAATTACAATCCAATATGGATATTATTCCCCCTGGTGTCTCACAACCATTAGTTAAGCCAAAAGGCGTGGACGATGTGCCGGTTGTGACTCTGACCCTATGGTCGGATTCTTTAGATGATGCCGCTTTAAAGTTGATTGCCCTCGATGTTATGCAGGAAGTTAAAGAGATCCCTGAAACCAGTAAAAGTTTTGTTATCAGTGGTCGCCAGGAGCAATTGCGTGTAGAAGTTAAGCCTGAACGTCTGGCCGGGTACGAGATCACTATGGAACAGATCGCCAGCACCATTATGTCTGCTAATAGCGAAAAAACTGTAGGTATGGTTGAGTCAGGAGAAAACAACTTTAATCTTTATACTGGTTCTTTTTTACGTAATGCTGAAGATATAGAACGTCTGGTGGTTGCTATGCATAATGGCAATCCAGTCTATATCAGGGATATTGCAACTGTTTATCATGGGCCTGGTGAAGTGCATCGTTTTGTTAACTTTTATACGGGTGCGGCTAGTTCTGAAAAGAAAGCTGCTAATGGAGCACCCGCAGTCACTCTTGCCATTGCTAAAAAAAGCGGTACCAATGGCGTCAGTGTGGTTGAAAAGATTCTGGAACGTATTGAATCTATGAAAGGACGTTTAATTCCCGGTAATGTTGAAGTCTCTGTGACACGTAATTATGGTAAATCAGCTCAGGATAAAGTCAATGGGCTTATGTTTAAACTGGCTCTGGTGACAATTGCAGTGACTATTTTAATTTTCTGGTTTTTGAACTGGCGGGCTGCTCTGGTTTGTTTTATTGTAATACCTAATGTTATTTTAGTGACCACCTTCTTTGCTTTGATTATGGGGTATACTATTGATAGGGTAAGTTTGTTTGCTCTGATTTTCTCTATAGGAATTCTTGTGGATGATGCCATTGTTGTAGTTGAGAATATGTATCGGCGCTGGGCCATGGATGGTGAAATATCAGATGCTACTTCTGCTGATGCAGTAAGAGAAGTTGGTAATCCAACTATTCTGGCTACGTTTACTGTGATTGCTGCCCTGTTGCCAATGGGAATGGTTAGAGGCATGATGGGGCCTTATATGGAACCAATCCCGGCTCTGGGTTCGGTGGCAATGATGTATTCATTGTTTGCGGCATTTGTTTTTACACCTTATCTTGCTTTACGATTTAAACCTGATATGGACTCTCTGCAAAAGATGGAAAAGGTAGAGCACCGTACAGTTAAACGTCTGGAAGGTTTTTATCGTGGAATTTTAAACCCGTTAATTGATACTAAAGTTATGGGTAATACTTTTCTGATTAGCTTATTTGCCATTTTCTTTCTGTGTCTGAGTCTTTTTTACTTTAAGGCCGTTAAAGTAAAAATGATGCCCCTGGATAATAAATCTGTTTTTAATGTTGTCATTAACTTTCCTGCTGGTACCGCTTTGCCTATTACTGCAAACCTGACTCGGCAAATGGCTGAACTGGTTAGAAGGGTTCCTGAAGTGACGGCAATTCAATCCTATGTTGGTACAGCTGCTCCCTATGATTTTAATGGATTGGTGCGCCATTACTATTTACGTCAACAATCCTGGCAGGCTAATTTAAATGTACAACTGCTGCATAAAAAGGAACGTGAAAGAAGCAGCCATGAAATTGCTTTAGAAGTCAGGGAAACATTGAATGGTTTAATCGCGAAGAAGGTTAAAAGTGGTGTTTATAAAAAAATAGGTGCGCCCAAGTTTCAGATCGTTGAAATGCCTCCCGGCCCACCAGTATTACAATCTATGGTTGCGGAGGTCTATGGCCCGACGGCACAGGAAAGACATGAAGTTGCTTTGAAGTTAACGCAGTTGTTTGAACAGGCAAAAACCATAACAGATGTTGACAACCTGATCCAGAAACCTTACGAAATCTGGAATTTCAGAGTCAATCGTGAAAAAGCCATTCGTACCGGTGTCAGTGTTGATGCAGTAAATAAGACACTGGAAATGGCGATGGGTGGTTTTATTTTAGGGGATATTAAAGATGGTTCTCTGCTGGAGCCAACCATGATTGTGTTACAGGTTCCTCTTGATATCAGAGCCAATTTTAATTATTTAAGTCAGCTGCCTGTTGCTACTATGCAAGGTGGCAATGTGCCATTATCAGAAGTGGGGATTTTCACTAAGGGATATAAGGAACCTGTTATTTATCATAAAGATTTAAGAGATGTTGAATTTGTTATAGGTGAGGTGATCGGTGAATTTGCAGCGCCTATTTATGGTATTTTTGAAATAGAGGATATGCTGAAACTGGAAGAAAATCTGGGGCCGCGCAAAGAACAATTGAGTGGAACTATGATGGGACCACCGAGTTCTTCGGAGATGCATAAGTTTTCAGGTTTTGAATGGACCGGAGAATGGACGGTGACTTATGAAACCTTCCGTGATATGGGACTGGCATTTGGTGTAGCCATTATTTTGATTTATATGTTAGTGGTTTGGGAATTTGGTAATTTTACTTTACCTGCAGTGATTATTTCACCCATTCCTTTAACCTTGGTGGGCATTGTTCCAGGTCACTGGATTATGGGAGCTGAATTTACGGCAACTTCAATGATTGGTTTTATTGCTCTTGCCGGTATCATTGTGCGAAATTCTATTCTGTTGGTAGACTATTCTCGCCAGGAGATTTCACTGGGTGGAGAAATCAAAGAGTCTATTATTATGGCCTGTATTACCAGGACTCGTCCTATTATTATTACGGCACTTGCTTTGGTTGTAGGTTCTACAGCAATTTTATTTGATCCAATTTTCCAGGGAATGGCAGTATCCTTGATGTTTGGTGTATTTGTTTCGACTATTTTAACCTTAATTGTTATACCTTTAGGCTGTTATAGCGGACGTGATGCTTTTTGTCAGAATATGCGCGATGATCATCCTGACTATTCTCTATGTCTTGAAAAACCAGAAAAAAAGAAAGGTTCAGGCGGCTCATTTTTGGGTATGCTTTTATTGAGCCTGTTTAATATCATTGTCACCACTGTGCAGATAATTTGGTGGGCACTGCAGGGTATTTATAGTGTGCTGTTCAAAAGAAAGAAAGCACCTGCAGAAAGTTCAAAAGCTGCTGCTCAGACAAAACCTTCTGCTAATCACTCTACTAATACTGCTTCTACTGATCATAGCAATCAGGTTTCAGTGACTGGTGAAAAACAAGCAGAAAAAAAAGAACCAATTGCTGAACAATCTCCTATAGTGAAGGAAGAGAAAAAAGAATCTTTAAATGTGGTGGACAAACAGGATTCACACACTGCTGATAATATTGAGACTAGTATAAATACTAAGCGTGATAATAAGCAGGTATCTGCTGTTGAAGTTAAAGCAGTTCAGAAATCTCCGAAAAAGAAAAAGACAGTAGTTAAAAAGAAGACGGTTGTTACTAAGAAGAAAGTCTCAAGTCCGAAAAAGCCGGTGACTAAAAAGGTAGTGAAAAAGAAAAGTCGGCGGGGTATTCAATTAAAAGGTGATCTGGATGAATAGCCATTTGTTATACTCATACCCGGTTTGAAACTAATGTTTCTTGAATGTTTTATGGAATTATAAAATGATCACAGTTGTAGGAAATCTAAAAGGTGGTACAGGAAAAAGTACAGTCACTTTTAATTTAGCAGTATGGCTGGCTTTGAATGATCATAAGGTGAAAATTTTTGATTTAGACCCACAGGCGACTCTAAGTGATGTTGTTGATATCCGGGAAGAAGATGAATATGAACCTGCCATCTCTGTTAGTAATAATGCAGATGAAATTGGATCAGAAAAGTCTGAACAAATTTTAATCGATATTGGTACCGCAGATACCGATGCGATGAAAAAAGCAATCAGTTTAACCGATCGAATTATTGTCCCGGTTCCTCCAAGTCAGGCAGATATCTGGTCAACGCAGCGTTTTATTAAAATGGTTGGTGATATCCATGGAAAGGATAAAATGCCGCAGATGCTGGGATTTATTAATCGGGCAGATACGCATATTGGTGTAAGGGAAACGGGAGAAGCCGAAGAAGCACTTAAAATGTTGCCTCATATTGATTTGATCCCGGCTCGTTTATACCAAAGAACAACTTATCGGCGTTCATTTAGTGAAGGTCTGGCTGTATTTGAACTGGAACCAAAAGGAAAAGCGGCTGCAGAAGTGAATAAATTTGCCAGTCTTGTTTATACGTAATAAAAATTTCAAATGTGTAATAAATATTATCAATTAACTTTTATTTGAAAAAAGTTAATGTTCAGGAGAGAAAGACGTGCCTATAAAAAGGTTATATCATAAATTAACAACAGAGGCTGATGCCGCTGGTTTTGATTCAGATACGCTTTCAGAACGTAGAAAAGGTTCTGATGTTAAAGGACAACGTTTACAATTAATTGTTTATACTGCTTTGTTTGCCTTTATTGTTCTGGCTGCCTATGGTTATTACCTGATCTTTAATTTGACTCATGATGTTCATTCTCTTAGTAACGATGTAAGACAAATGACTCGAGCAGTTAATCAAATGTCTGCCTCAGTTAATATTAATATGGAAATTATTTCAAAGAATATGACGCAAATGCAGAATAATATGTCGCATATGGCTGATACGGTTGCTGAAACAATGCCGATCATGTCTAAAAATACAACACAAATGACCTTAACTGCACAGAATGTGAGTGATAGAATTGATGGTATGAGCACCAATATGAGTACGATGAGTACGGGTATTATTGGTATGCAGCGTGATATGTGGAGTATGAATGATACATTAAGAAATCCGGCTGAAAGCATGTTTGATGGACTGGTTCCCTGGGGAAACGCTAAACGAAATGCGGGTTCACATGGTCCCATGCGCTATCCTCGCCCGGTTCGATAAATAATATTGATTAACCCTATATTTCATAATTTTGAGGAGTTATTATGTTTTTTTCAGGTCCCAGTGAAATACTTAAATCCAGATTAAAAATTCTACAATAGAATTTAGCCTCAGAAAGTCCCATTTTAATTGATGCGGTTGATACCTTTCAGGAATTGGACAAACTTGCCTACCGTATGGGTTTATTGAATACTAACCAGTCTTTTGCAACAACCATTTCCTGGTGGCCGTTAATTTCAATTTTAGGAACTTTTTCTGCAGGAAAATCTTCTTTTATTAATACTTATCTTGGTGTTGATTTACAGTTGAGTGGTAATCAGGCTGTTGATGACAAGTTTACAGTGATTAGCTATAGCCAGGAAGATAGAATCAGAACATTGCCCGGTGTTGCTCTTGATGCTGATCCCCGCCTGCCTTTTTATCAAATCAGTGAAGAAATTGAAAAGGTTTCTAAGGGGGAGGGTGGTCGCATTGATTCATACCTGCAGCTAAAAACATGCAAAACAGATGCGCTTAAAGGAAAAATTCTAATTGATTCTCCGGGATTTGATGCGGATGAACAGCGAAATTCAACCCTGAAAATAACCGATCACATTATGGATCTGGCTGATTTAGTTTTGGTTTTCTTTGATGCAAGACATCCTGAACCCGGCGCAATGAAAGATACCCTTGATCATCTGGTGCAGAGAACAATTCAGAGAAATGATGCTGGAAAATTCTTGTTTATTCTTAATCAGATGGACTCGACAGCCAAAGAGGATAATGCGGAACAGGTAGTTGCTGCCTGGCAGCGAGCTATTGTTTCAACAGGTCTTTCAACCGGACGTTTTTATTGTATCTATAATGAACGGATTGCTCCGAAAATTGAGGATGAGCACTTGCGTCTACGTTATAAAAACAAGCTTGATACGGATATGAATGAAATATTAAATCGTATGCAGGAAGTTAAAATTGAGCGGGTGTATCGTATTATTGGTACTTTAGAAAATATTGCCAATCAAATTGAGCAATCTGCAGCACCTCAGATCAAAACTGCTCTTGAATCCTGGTCTCGTTCAGTTCTGAAGTGGGATGTTGTATTGTTCACCCTGTTAATTGCTTCAGTTTTTGGTCTTGCCAGTTATACAGGTTATCTGGGATCTATGCTGGAAGAATTAGGACGTAATGTTATCGCTCAGGGTCTGACTGCTATTTTAAGTTTTTCAGCTCTATTTTCTGTTCATTATTGGGTTCGTGGTAAAGTGGCTAATAAAATTGTTAAAACTCTACCCACTGATAATGGTCCGGGTAATATTGCAGCCGCTTTCTTGAAGAATACCGGTCCAATGTATAGTGTGTTTTCCAGGAATCCAGCAGGATGGGGTAGAAGAGCACTTAAAATTATTGATAATGTTAGAAATGAGGCAGATTCCTTTGTGAAAACATTGAATGATAATTTTGCAGATCCCATGGGACGTAAAGAAGAAGCCGAGAAGCTTAAAAATTCCAGCTCAGAATAAACTCCCATACCACCCGGAGTCTTTTTATGAATTTTGAAAAAGTATCTTTTGCCTTCTTTATTGTTTTTGCTCTGACTTTAAATTTTGGTTTCTTTATTGGTGAAATAGATAACCTCTCTCATCATCATGTTTATGAATTATTTGCCGCTATTGTTATCAGTCTGATTGCCACTGTTTTTAAATTGGGTGATCGTTCTCAAATTGGAGCAGTTTTGTTAGCGACCAGTTTAGTGGCTGACATACATCTTATCGGGGCAGCAATCATCTGGGGGGTTGCAGAACATATCACTGAAGCGGGAGTAACACCTGATATGATGAGCACGATTGTTTCTGTTTCCGGTGGTGCTTTAATTGCTAATATTACTTCTGTTGTTCTTCTTGTGGTTGAGACTGTTGTTCATCGTCGTTAGCTCTTGTTAAAGATAGAACAGATAATATGAATACACTTTTTTTCCTGTTATTAAAGCGACTTCGCCTACCGCTTATTTTACTGATTAGCGCTTATGCTATCGTTATCATCGGATTTGTTCTAATACCGGGTCAGGATGATCAGGGTAATGTTTGGTATATGAGCTTCTTCCATGCATTTTATTTTGTGAGCTTTATGGGGTCAACCATTGGTTTTGGTGAAATACCTTATGAATTTACTAATGCTCAAAGAATGTGGACTGTTTTTAGTATTTATATTTCTGTTACTGTCTGGTTATATAGTATTGGTGCTGTGCTTAGTACTCTGCAGAATCCTGCTTTTAAAAAAATCCTTAAAGAAAATGAATTTAAAAAGAGAATAAAAGGTATAAAAGATCCCTTTTACCTAATTTGTGGATATGGTGATACCGGCAAAGTTTTAGCTCATGAATTATCTCAGCATAATATTTTATCTGTCGTCGTTGATATTGATCCGGAACGAGTTGATAATCTGCAAATTGATGAGCCTAATATGGGTATTCCTGCACTGGCAGCTAATGCTTCCTTTCCAAAAGTATTAGAAACTGCCGGCTTGACTCATAAATCATGCAAAGGGATTATTGCCTTAACTAATAAAGATGAAGTCAATCTTAAAATTGCCATTACGGCAAGGCTGCTTAGTAAAAAACGTATTATAGAAGATAAAGATCTGATGATCATTTGTAAGGCTCAATCAAATGAATCAGAAGCCAATATGTCCTCTTTTGGCACCAGCCATATTATTAATCCATTTGAACTTTATGCCAAACGTCTGGCTTTATCAGTTCGTTCACCCAGTGCTTATCTTATCTATGAATGGTTGACCAACCCCTACCATAATGTGAGAGATGAACCCATTGTCCCGCCAAAAGGCACCTGGGTGATCTGTGGTTATGGTCGTTTCGGTAAGGCTATTGCGAGGCATTTAAGTTATGTGGGTATAAAAACCATCATTATTGAAGCCTTGCCTGAGAAAACCCAGTCTCCGGAAGGCTCTATTAAAGGTAGAGGCACTGAAGCAATTACTTTACGAGAAGCAAAGATTACTGAAGCTGTTGCTATTGTTGCGGGCACCGACAATGATGCCAATAACTTATCAATTATTATTACGGCTCAGGATGAAATGAGACGCACTAATCATGCATATAATAGAAATAAAGAATACCGTGAACTATATAATTTTAAAACAATTAATTCAAGTTCAGAAAAAAATTTACTGCTTCCTGATCAGCAATTATTTACCATTGCAAGACAAAACTATAGTCGCAATAAAAAAGTTTTTGAAGAGGCTGAGCTGGACTTTATTATGCAGCCGGCGGGAATTATTGCAGGGGAAATTCTTTCTATTATCAAGACTCCCTTATTAAAAAATTTTTTATTGCTGGCCAGAAGGCAAAAGGATGAATGGGCGAATTTACTAATTAGCCGTATCAGTAATTTTATCGAATATGATGTTCCAACGACCTGGATGATTGAAATATCTAAAAATCATAGTCCGGCAATAATGCCATATATAAAAAAGGGGGATACTTGTATAGAAGATCTGCTGCGTTCACCAAGAAATCGCGATAACTTATTAAATTGTATCGTTTTATTAGTGCACCGAAAAATTGAACGTGGTTCCAGAACGGTTTACAACAAGTCCAGTGATACTTATATTATCAATAATACACATAAATCCAGAAAATTTAATGATCATTTATTACCTGATAATCAATTCTTATTGCAGGAAAATGACCAGTTGTTAATTTGCGGTGATAAAGAAAGTATGAATTTAATGCAATGGACTGTGAGTAATGTCAATGTTTATAATTATATTCATACGGGGAGTGAATTACCGGGTGGATATTTTTGGCAATGGTTGTATAATAAAAAACAGAGACAAATGGAAATGCGAAACGAGAAAAAACTTTAATGAATATTTTAGTTCTTTTATTATTGACCACAATAACATGGTGCTTTAGTGCCGTGCATGCTGCGCCTATGGATAGGTATGCTCAGAATCAAATTGTTTATATGTTTCCTGATGACGTGATCAATGCATCTCGACAGGGATGTAATGACAGCCAGCCCGTCAAACAGTCAAAGTTCTTCTCTCCGGGACAACAACAACAAAATTATAAATCTCAGCCTTATCAGTCTACTAATAAGGTTTCTAGAAATGTTGCTTATGTTTCTGATTTTTATGGAAATAGAGCTGTGAATTCTAGTTCTGTTAGATATTACGATCCGACATTTTCTAATCCAGAACAAGCTGTCATTGCTCAAAAATATGTTCAGAACAACAATTTCGATAACCGGGATCAAGTTGCTCCGGCTTTTCAAACAAATAGTAGAGTACCATCTGGATTAATGTATATAAGTGATTTTGAACCAAAAAAATATTCAAATACACTTTATAACAATTCCTATAATAATCCTTATAATAGAGACGGATTATTTGCTCATAAGGAAAATATTCGTTATGTTCCGGTACCAGTCTATGTCTATAAAAATGATTTATTATCAAACAATAATAACTATAATTACAGTCGAAATACATTTTATCGTCAAAATTCAGGATTAGAATCATATTCCGATATTAATGATTATAATTTGAATAATACAGACTTTATTAACTCTGATTATAGTAAGAGCAGTCTGAATCATAATATTTTTTCAATGGTAGATGATTTTCCAGGTAAAGCGGGAAATCCATTTGCCATCAATCCAATAAAAGAATCCGGATTATTCTCACTACCGGGTAGTAATCATGTATTGGATAAATATACTACATTTTCATCCAATAATGAGCTTTATAATTCCTCTGATTTCCTAAAATCCAATTTATCAGGCTTCGGTATTTTCCCGGATCTTATGCTTAATCCCTGATTAAAGTCCTATTTACAGATAAGTATTGACTCATATCTATTTGTAAACACAAAAAAATTAAATTCATGTAGTTTTTCCTACCTGCCTTCTGTATAATTATCGCGCCTATTAAAAGGCAATAAGATAAAGAGTTACTAATACTAGCTAAAGGAAAAACGATGCCAACATTCGTACGCACAGAAAAGTGTGATGGTTGTAAAGGTCAGGACAGAACGGCCTGCATGTACATCTGCCCACA
>JAHXIV010000079.1 GCA_025655455.1 gamma proteobacterium symbiont of Taylorina sp. | reverse complement strand
AAAATACTGTGATTTTTTCAAATGTAAACTAAAATACCTGTCAAGTATTTTTTTCCATCTTTTTTAATTTTAATTACGCTGAACAGTTACCTATTTTTTTAAGAGAGTTATATCCTGGATCTTAAAGAAATTATTTCTGATTTAAAGATTCCTCAAGGTTTTGGTGAATATGATGCTGCGGCTTTTACAGATCGATATGATTCTATAAAAATACAATATCGGGTAAGATTATCTGCTATTAATTCCCATATTAGAATGAATCCGCACAAGATGTCTAAACTATGCTTCAAGAATTGAGAAACAAATAAACACTCAAAAAAATAAAAATGATTTTCTTAGTGATGTACAGAATACGGCAAATAACTATTTCTCAACTCATTCAGATGATGTATATAGAAAATTACAAAAAGCATCAAATTTGATAAAATCAAATAATTCAGAAGATCATGCACTTCTATTAACATCAGTACGCAGAGCAATTACCATTTCAAAACAATTCAGTGTCCACCATGATACGGTTCATCGTGTACTCTCTCAGGCCACTGGAATAACTCGTAAAGAACGGACGTTACGTGAATTAATTATTGATCCTTATCTGCCGTTTATCAAAGAAACACTGGAAAAATATCCCAGCCTGTGTGCCAGTCGTCTCTATGGCATGGTCAAAGAACGGGATTATCCCGGAGGTTCTGATCACTTTCGTCACTTGATTGCTGAGTATCGTCCCAGAAAGGTGGCAGAAGCTTTTTTACGCTTAAAAACCTTACCGGGTGATCAGGGACAAGTCGACTGGGGGCACTTCTCACATATTATCATTGGTCAGGCAAGGCGGCCGCTGATGGCCTTTGTGATAGTACTGAGCTGGAGTCGGCAAATCTTTTTACGCTTTTATCTGAATCAGCAAACCAGTAATTTTTTACGGGGTCATGTGGCGGCCTTTGAACACTGGCAGGGTTTGCCAAAAGTGTTGCTCTATGACAACCTCAAATCAGCAACATTGGAGAGGCAGGGAGATGCAATTCGTTTCAATCCACAACTGCTGGAGTTTGCCGCTCATTATCATTATGAACCTCGTCCTGTGGCTGTTTACCGTGGTAATGAAAAAGGTCGGGTTGAACGGGCTACAGATTATGGAATATCTACGTGATGAGCGATGTGTTGATTTTAATGTGCCTGAAGATGTGAGTATTGATGAAGAAGATCTTCCATTTTAATTCAAATAAAAAATATAAACTTGATTAGCATTATACGTTAATCAAGTTTGGGAGGATGAAATGCACGGTGGAAAAAGAAAAGGCAGTGGAAGAAAAAGAGTAGCTAACTATTTAAGGCGTGAATTAGTGACGATTAGGCTACCCCATTGGATGATTTTACAACTTAAAAGTCAAGGTGAAATAGGATGTGTTATTGAATATCAGTTATTAAAATCAGAGTTTATTAATCAGCCAAGTGACTACAAAAGTTAAAAGAGAAAAATTTTATATTGGATATTCGCCATCTATATTCGGAAATGCTCAGCCGTTAACATGAGTTTCGGTGCTACAACAAATAGGAAAGCACATAACATGCAACTTATAATTGGATTGTATGATCTCGATGGAAATCAACTGTTTGCTGATTACACTCCAGCAATGATGCGAAAAGGAAAGAGCAAACGCATAGCTGGGTCAACAAATACATTAGAAATGTTTTATGAAGAAAGTGAGGAACAATACTTAAAAAGAGTTGCTACTAAGCTCTTGGAAAACCTACCTCAATATGGCAGTAAAATAGAATAAAAATACTCCAAAACAAAAATATGATAGCTAACAAGGTCATGGATTTGATCGCTGGGTCTATACGATTTTTAAAAAAATCATGAAAACGGTTATTGAATTGGATAAGCTAATATTATTGAGAAGATGAAAAATATCTCTTGTAGCGTAGTAGTCGTGATATGTATATCATCTCATCAACCTTTTTTTGTCAACATACAAATATCTAATATTTCAGCCACTCTCCAATTCGTTTTGCACTAGTAAAACTAGCCCAGGCGGTTATATTCAATAATGCTACATCATCAGAATATCTTGATTGAAAATTACTTATTATATTTTTACTGACTTGATGTGGAGCAAGTGCCGTTAGTAGAGCAAGTTCTCCAGCGATTTTATCTTCATCAACCATCTGTTCTAAAATATCGTTTACCCATGCGCTACTTAAGCCCATATCCTCACCTCGCCAGGATTGGATAGATTGCTGTATAAGGCTTCTACCTGTATCTGTCAATCCTGTTAGCTTCAGGTTATCTATTATCATAGAAAATGATGAAAATGCAGCAGCTATATCAGCATCGTCCTTGGCCCAAGTTAAATCAGGTTGTAAATCAGCATAGTGTATAAACTGTAGAGACTCACCTGATTTTGGCTTTCGTTTGACGATACGCTTAGCTACCGTGGCTCCAAAAATTATTAATGCAGTTTTTTTAATGCGAGTCCAATTCTTAGGTACTGGTAATGGTGATGGCTCAAGAAATATATTCGCCATTCTGTTTATAAAATGATAAACAATTGCAGTTCCAATAATCTCTGGAGCTTCCTTACGACTAAATGGTGGTGATAATATTATTTTTGCATCAGGATTTCGAGTTGCTTGAGACCACTCAACTATTTTTCGTAATTTATTATCTTTAATCATTTCATTTTTATTTTGATAGAGTGCTGAAACAACCTGATGTTCTGATAAAGCGTGTATCATACCACTGTGTGCATCAACACAGTAAGGGCATGTATTTAACTTGGAAACCGTAGAAGCAATCATTTCAGTTATTAGCCTGTCAACTTTTCCAACGGCAAATTGTGACTCTCTCCATATACTCCATACACCCGCAAGTAATTCCTCTGAAGGTGAAAATAGAGTTAAAGGGGGAACAAGCTGAAAGTCTTTTCTAATCTGTTTATAGATTTCTTTGGTTCGTCCTTCAACATTGCGAGGTAAAATAGGGGTTATATAACGCACCTGTTTTGGTGTCATATCATCGACAATTGCATTTTCAAAAAGATTTAGAATCATGCTTTCTCCATATGGATTCAGTTTAATTGATTTGTTTTGTAGAGCAGAATTAAAACTCAATACTATTACTTTTCCTAACTTCTAAGTAACTTAAAATTTTCCAACCATCTTATTTGGTATTTTATGTTACCAAGACGATGGTCGGCTAATTTCAAGTTTGGCTGAGGGCTTCTAAGAAACTTACAACCATGGCACTGTTTCCTCAATAATTTCGGCATCATTCAGTTTTGACGCTTTGAGCCCATCTGTTTGTGCTTGAATGACTATGTAATAAAGATCTTCTTTACCCGTGTTCCACCATGCTCGCTTAAGAAGATATATAATTCCTCGTTGTTTTTATGCGAATGAAAAAAGTTGACGCCAGTATTTGGAACATCCTTGTTGAGTGATACCTCCATAGATGTTAAATTAACAAGATCGCCAAGAAAAGCTTTACCTACAAGCTTCATTGGCAATCCTTCTGGTGCAAAAACATGTTGTTCTAAATTGTTTAGTTTTCCTATACTTGCTTTGGAATAATTACTCATATTGCGCTTTTCCTTATATCTCTAAAAGGTAGAACTACTTTATGTAGTGATCACTACAATAATCTTGTAATTAATTCATGTCAACCTTTTTGTAGTAAATGCTATAATATAAATGATTTCACTAAAAGGTATTCTCATGGCTAGAACTAAGAGTTTTGATGAAAAGAAAGTGTTGGGGTTAGCAATGTTGCTTTTTTGGAAAAAAGGCTATTCAGCAACATCCATGAAAGATCTTGAGCATGTCATGGAGCTCAAGCCTACAAGCATCTATAATGCTTATGGTAATAAACGCGAGCTGTTTGTAAGGGCACTTAACTTATATCTACAAAGCGCTCTTGTCGGATTTATCGAATCATTAGAGGGTGAAAAATCAGTAAAAACTGCACTGAATGATGTTTTGAATGAAACGATACACTTGCATTTTAATAAGTCACATCCAGGGGGATGTATGGTTGTTCTGTCATTACTAGAAAGTGAGCAACATGATACAAAAACAAAAAAAATATTAGATTCAGCATTATTCCTTTTGCGGGATTCAATTGCTAAACGTATTAAGCAAGGTCAAGAAACAGGAGAGATAAATCGAGAAATAAATTGTAGAGTAATTGCTAATCATGTAACTGCATTAATAACAGGCATGATTACTATGGCAAAGGCAGGATTTTCTAAAAAAGAATTAGAGGAGCTTATTTTTCACTCCAGTTGTAATTTGTTAAAATAGTGATATTGTATTTCTCTTCATTTAGGCTGTTGCATATTTTCAGTAATGATGACGTTATAAAATCACCTCAAATGGATAAAAAATACAATCGTTATCCTCACCTTTTGCCTGTCTTAAAATTAGCTCGTTTAGCAGTAGATAAAAAATTACAACGTCAGGGTTATGCTAAATTACTTTTGGCTAACGTGATTCATAAGGCAATTATTATTTCAGAGCAGGTAGGAATTACAGGTATTACTTTAGATGCAAAAGATACTTCTGCGGCAGCGATGTATAAAAAATATGGGTTTATAAGTCTTGGTGATAAAGGTTTAAACTTATTTCTGCCAATAAATTTGTGCAGAATGCTTAAGCCGTAAGTCTTTATTTCCTCAATCCCATTTGATGTATAGCCAATATTGGTATTCCAGTTCAGTGTTTCATCACGAATTATTTCACCCTTTTCAAATTCAATAAATAATGTATCATAGAAAATGAGTTGCATCAATTACTTAAGGAATATCCCGTTGTATTTTGGGATATTGTCAGGCCGGGAAAACAACCCTGGCAAAGATGGCTTTAAAATAGAGTAAATTTCAGCTAATCCAGTCCTTGCTGTACGCATATAAGAAATACAGGGTTTTACAGTAAGGGATTAATCTGATTTAATAACTTATCTTTTGAAATCAGACCGCCGGCACGAAAACGTATATTTCCCTGCTTATCAACAATGATGCTATAGGGTAATGCACCGCTATGATTACCGTATTGGCGGGAAACCTGCATGGCTGCCCGACCACCAACCAGAATGGGGTAGTTGACAGCGAGCTCTTTGACAAATTCGGCAATTTCATTTTCATCGTCGATTCCGACTCCGACAATCATAAAGTCTTTATCCTTGTATTGTTCATAGACTTCAATAAAATCGGGTATTTCACGGCGGCAGGGCGGACACCAGGTTGCCCAGAAGTTAAGTAATACCACCTTGCCATTCCATTGAGAAAATTGCTGCGGCCGGCCATTGAGATCGGGCAGGGTAAAATTCAGCTGTTTTAGTACATGAGACTTATTAATAATGTCAGCTTTGCCTTGTGTCTTATTCGGGCTAATAAAAAACCATCCTGTGATTAACAGACAAATAGCAGCAGTAGAGATAATTAAAGATTTCATTCTATATTACTTAAGGAATAGATGGACATGCTGTGCAAAATCATCACCATTTTTATAACCGACCAGTCTATAATTCTTTGCTTCACCGGTTTGTGGTTTAAAGAATAAAATGGCTGGTGGTGCGGGAATTTTATAAGCCTTTAATAAAGCTTCATCCTCCTGATCCATTGCGGTTACATCGGCTTGTAAAACAATAAAGTTCTGTAATGCTGAAATAACTTTGCCAGATTTGAAAGTTGTACTTTCCATTTTTTTACAATAAGTACACCAGTCGGCATAAAAGTCTAACACGAGCATTTTATTTTGCTGTTTTGCCAGTGCCAGTTTTTTATCCAAATCGGCTATAGACTTTATTTTTTCAAAGCTGACATGTTGTGCTCCGGGCATTTCATTATTACCTCCTGATGCATAAATAAACTGGCTCCTCAGAGGTTGAAAGTAATCATCATTACCGGATGACGCACCGATAATCAGTAAGCTGCCATAAAGCATCAATACCAGTCCCAGAGATTTCCACAAACGTGACCAGCCGGTGGTATTGTCATGAATCGGAGTGAGAGCACCCATGTAAATACCAGAAGCTAATAATAATATTGCCCATAGCCACATGATGACGACTCCGGGTAGTACCCGTTCCATCATCCAGATTGCAACGCCGAGCATGGATACGCCGAATACCGCTTTGACGGTGTCCATCCAGATACCAGCTCGGGGCATTAATTTACCTGCAGAAGTACCGATAATAACCAGTGGTACACCCATGCCCAGGCTCATAACAAACAGTGCACTGCCGCCTAAAATCGGATCTCCGGTCTGACCAATAAATAGTAAAATACCCATTAGCGGTGGAGCCATGCAGGGGCCGACAATTAATGCGGATAACACACCCATTATGGCCACGCCAATCATTGTACCACCTTCCTGTTTATTACTAAATTCTGAAAGTCTGGATTGCAATGAGGAAGGGAGCTGCAGGTTATAAAAACCAAACATAGACAGAGAAAGCATGACAAAAATAAAAGCAAAGCTGCTCAAAACCCAGGGGTTCTGGAATATCACCTGAATATTTTTTCCGGATAATCCGGCAATCACGCCGACCAGTGTATAAACAACAGCCATGGACAAGACATAAACGACGGACATCATAAAGGCATTATTGCCGGCTTTTTCACCCTGTCCGGCCACAATGCCGGAAAGAATCGGGATCATCGGGAACACACAGGGTGTAAATGCAAGTCCCAGTCCAATAAAGAAAAAAGTAATGAGTGCGATAAAAGTATTTTCTGAACTTAGAACTCCAGCTAATACGTCTTGTTCTGATTGAATGGTATTATTATCATTTTTTTCAATAAGAGGTGTTTCAGCGGCGGGTTTAACAGGCTGATTCGCTACAAAAGAGGCGATATCCAGTTCAATGGTTTTCTTTACTTTCGGGTAGCATATTCCGGACTCGGAGCAGCCCTGATAGCTTGCTTTGACAATCAATGGTTTGGATGTGTCGCCAGTTCCGCTAATGGGAAGGTTGATCTGCAGATCTTTATAATAAGCCTCATAATCACCGAGGTATTCATCATTTTTTTCCTTGCCTTTTGGAAGTTCAGCTAAGTCAAGGCTAAAACCATTACTATTAATCAGTTCAAATTTAACCTTGTTCTTATAGAGATAATGTTTATCAGCAATAGACCAGATAGCGGAAAGCTGATTTTTATCAGGATCAGACTTGTCTACTGAAAGGGAAAATTTAAAAGCCTCTTCAATATCCAGAAAATCATCTTCCGGCATGACAGCATTGCCCAGATTGGCTAAAGTTTTTAAACTATTCGATGTATTTTGAACAGGAATGTCAGTTGTTTTAGCTTGAATCAGTTGAGGCTGAATAAAAGAGACTGTTTGTTTTAGAGGGGGGTAACATATACCGCCGGATGCACAGCCCTGAGATTTTGCTATGACAGAAAATGATTCCCCCGGTTTTTTTGTTGAAGAGAAGGGGATTTCAGCAGTTATTTTGTTTTTATAAATTTGTATTTCACCAAAATAGGGATCGATTTTTGTTTCACTCTCTGATAGTTTTATATCATCCAGTAGCAATGAATCATCCTGACTGGTAAAAGAAATCTTGTCGCGGTACATATAATAGTCATCTGCAATTGTCCAGCTCACTATCAGAGATTGACCATCATCAGCTATTTTGCCTGCCTGAATAGCAAAGGCTTGTTCGGGAGGTAGAAAATCCTCTTCTGCGAGGGCAGAAAAGCTCATCATTGAAAGCAATAATAATAAAATTAATTGTAAATGCATTGTTATAAGGCCATTTGTTGAAACAGGGGTCGGAGTCAAATCACTCCAATACTCTGAGTTTAAACGAATTAATAATTTTTTGTCCCAGAATCAGTATTAAATCTGGTACCTGTTTGACTCCGACCCCGGAAGGGACTAATCAAATCAGTTTATACTATTTCCCAGCCATTTAAGATATTCAGGTAAACCATTATCTATATTGACAGAAATAATTTCCGGTACTTCATAAGGGTGTAGTGAAGTAATCACTTTTTCAAGGGAAGCATATTGTTTCTGACTGGTTTTAATAAAGATCATACTCTCTTGTGCTGATTCAACATTGTCCTGCCAGTGATAGACTGAGTAGAGTGATGGTAAAACATTGACACAGGCTGCCAGGCGCTGTGCAACAAGGTTTTCTGCAATATTCATCGCACTGGCTTCATTAGGGCAGGTACATAGTACCAACTGGTAGTTTGATTGTTCATTTATCATTGTTTCATTTTTCATTTGAAAAAAGCATCCTCTCACCCCATTTAAAGGTGAAACATATCATAAACGTAATAAGAACATAAGTTAATTAATTTTAATGATAACCAGGATTCTTTTTGAATAATGCCAAACCTAAGGAAAATATTGAGACTATTATGCCAATCCTAGCCATTGTTTTACTCCTTTTTATCGGGATTCCATTGGTAGAAATTTATGTGTTAATTGAAGTTGGAAATGCTATTGGTGCTTTAACTACTGTATTTGCTGTGGTGTTTACTGCTGTTCTGGGGGTGACTTTGATTCGAATTCAGGGTTTTTCCACATTGCAGAAAGCTCAGATCATCATGAATCAGGGCGGAGTGCCTGCGCTGGAAATGTTTGAAGGTATTATGTTGCTCTTTGCTGCGATTTGTTTACTGATCCCCGGGTTTTTTACTGATACTTTGGGTTTTTTATTATTGATCCCGCCTTTGCGGCATTTTCTGGCTGCTCAGTTAATTGGAAACTCAGTTTTTAAATCCCGTTTTCATCAACAACAGGGCGATTATTTAGAGGGGGAATATGAAAATATTACGCCGGAGCAGCAACATCTGCGTAATCAAGACCATAGCGAACGCCAGACAGGTAATATTATTGAGGGTCAGCTTGATGAGAATAAAAATTAAATGTGAATTTTTTTATATTCATACTTGAAAAAATAATGCTTGTCCCAATTTTATCTCTTGTTAAATTATTAAAAATCAATAAAGAATGTCCGGATATTTTTAAGTTTATGAATAGCCGGTTTTTTAATCATCCTAAGGAGAGAAGTAAACGTGAATATTCGTCCACTAGGTGACCGCATCGTTGTGCGTCGTCTTGAAGAAGAAACAAAAACTGCAGGTGGTATTTATATCCCGGATTCTGCAACTGAAAAACCATCCGAAGGTGAAGTAGTTGCTGTAGGCAATGGTCGTGCTGCTAATAATGGTGATCTGATTGCTATGGAAGTTAAAAATGGCGATAAAGTCATTTTTGGTAAATACTCCGGAAGTGAAGTCAAAGTCGATAATGAAACACTACTGATTATGCGCGAAGAAGATGTATTAGCGATTGTAGAATAAGCAGACTAAACAAAAATATAAATTTCATTTTATAAAATAGATTAATTGAGGTATAAGAAATGCCAGCTAAAGATGTAAAATTTGGAGATGACGCGCGTCATCTAATGATTGCCGGTGTCAATACACTAGCAAATGCGGTTAAAGTTACCTTGGGTCCTAAGGGACGTAATGTAGTTCTGGATAAAGCTTTTGGTGCGCCCACCATCACTAAGGATGGTGTTTCAGTGGCAAAAGAAATTGAACTGGAAAATAAATTTGAAAATATGGGCGCTCAGATGGTGAAAGAAGTTGCATCACAAACTTCTGATATTGCAGGTGATGGAACAACTACTGCGACGGTATTGGCTCAGTCCATTTTAAACGAAGGTTTGAAAGCGGTTGCTGCCGGTATGAATCCAATGGATCTAAAACGTGGTATTGATAAAGCCGTAATCGCTGCTGTGGCTCGAATTGAAGCCATGTCCAAGCCTTGTGAAGATTCTGCTGAGATTGGTCAGGTTGGTTCAATCTCTGCAAACTCTGATGAAAGCATTGGCAATATTATTGCAGACTCAATGGAAAAAGTGGGCAAGGGTGGTGTTATCACTGTTGAAGAAGGCACTGCTCTGCATAATGAGCTGGATGTTGTAGAAGGTATGCAGTTTGATCGTGGTTACTTATCTCCTTATTTTGTTAATAATCAGGATAGCATGACAGCTGATCTGGAAGCACCTTACATTTTATTACATGATAAGAAAATCTCTAATATTCGTGATTTACTTCCAGTACTGGAAGCTGTTGCCAAGTCAGGCAAGCCTTTATTCATTATCGCTGAAGATATTGAAGGTGAAGCTTTAGCAACTCTGGTGGTTAATAATATGCGCGGCGTAGTTAAAGTCACCGCAGTTAAAGCTCCTGGCTTTGGTGATCGTCGTAAGGCGATGCTGCAGGATATTGCTATTTTAACGGGTGCCACTGTGATTTCTGAAGAAGTTGGCCTGACTCTTGAGGCCGTGTCTCTTGACGATTTAGGTACTGCAAAACGAGTTCAGGTTGGTAAAGAAAATACTACTATTATTGATGGTGCAGGTCAGGAAGCTGATATTGCTTCTCGCGTTGAGCAAATTCGTCGTCAGTTAGAAGAAACTTCTTCTGATTATGACAAAGAAAAATTGCAGGAACGTGTGGCCAAGTTAGCTGGTGGTGTTGCCGTCATTAAAGTGGGTGCAGCAACTGAAGTGGAAATGAAAGAAAAGAAAGCGCGTGTTGAAGATGCATTGCATGCTACCCGTGCTGCAGTTGAAGAAGGTGTGGTTCCAGGAGGTGGTGTTGCTTTGATCCGTGCTCTTCAGGATATCGGTGATGTTGCAACCATTAATCATGATCAAAAAGTAGGTGTTGATATTGCCAAACGTGCAATGGAAGAGCCTATGCGTCAGATTGTAGTGAATGCAGGTGATGAAGCCTCTGTTGTTGTGAATAATGTTAAAGCTGGTGAAGGCAATTATGGCTACAATGCTGCTACTGCAGAGTATGGTGACATGATTGAAATGGGTATTATGGATCCAGCCAAGGTAACTCGTTCAGCATTACAACATGCAGCCTCTGTTTCCGGTCTGATGTTGACCACTGAAGCAATGGTTAGTGAGAAGCCTCAGGAAGGTGGTGCTGCCGGTGGTATGCCTGATATGGGCGGCGGTATGGGTGGAATGGGTGGAATGGGTGGTATGATGTAAAACATCCCCCGTTTAATCGGTATCTCAAAAAGCCCCGACTTTGTAGGAAGTTGGGGCTTTTTTTGTCTATTAGGTTTACGGTTGTCCTTAGCTTCTGATGATTTGATCAGTGAGAGCATCTTTTATAATACTTGGTTTATCATTGCCACCCAGCGGAGCGTCCAGTATATAGTCCAGTTGATTATCAAACTGTAAACGAACATCCGCAGTGCAATAAGTCATATTTTGACCAGAGATATTGGCACTGGTTGAAATCAGAGGAGACCGGCATTGACGGCATAATGCCATAACGACAGGATGGGCGCTGATACGCACAGCAACACTGTGAAATTGTCCGCGAATTAAAGAAGAGGTTTGTGCCGGGGCTGGTACTATCCAGGTTGTTGAACCGGGCCAGGATGTCTGAATTTTTCTTAAGATATTGTCATCAACAGAGTCGATATATGGCTCAAATTGAGAAAATTCAGAGGCTAATAGAATCAGTCCTTTATCGACAGGGCGATGTTTCAGCTTAAGTAATCTGTTGATGGCCTGCGTATTGTCAGCGAGACAGCCCAGTCCAAATACCGCCTCGGTTGGATAGGCAATGATGCCGCCCTGACTGAGAATATGAGCCGCATGACGGATAGATTCGTCTAATGAACGGGGTAAGACTGTATGATCGCTACTCAATGAAGTGTTGGATGATCCTGGTACAGCAAATCCTGTATCCAGGTAAATGAACCGGCAGAATCAGGCATATTAAACAACACCATTAGAACCACCCATTTCATCTGTTCCTGATCAATGGGGGCGATATCTAATGCCTGTGCTTTATCGATAATAATCTCTCGCTCGGTAGGAGAAATTATTTTTAGTTCGACCAGTTCAGTCAGTATTCGTCGTGCCTGAAAATCAAACTTTTTTACTTCTATGGAGCTAAAGCTGCGAAAGCTATTATCGTCAATTTGTTTGATAGTGAGATCATTATCTTTTAATGTAGCCAGATCATCCAGCCAGTTAAAGGCTTTATTCACCTTGGAATCCTGAAAGCCTATGCGAGTCAGTTCATTGCGAATATTATCTTCACTGGGGATCTCGGACTGATCATCATCCAGATAAGTTTCAAAAAGATACATCAGAATGTCAAATACTTCAGTTTTCATGTCGTCATTATAACAGGGGTCGGAGTCAAATGTTAAGAGCCAAATGACACAAGTGACATTTGGCTCTTAACATTTGACTCCGACTCCATCTTTACGGTTTTCTTGATACCATTCCGCCGGGATGGGTTTGTAAATAATCATTGACTTCGAGTAATATCAGATTGGCACTAATATCAGCAGCATTGAGCTTGCAACGCTCAATCAAAACTTCAACAGAGACAGGTGAATAAGCAATATTTTTTAGAATAAGTTGTTGTATTTTTGGCAACAAAGGATCAATTTTCTGTTCTGATTCGATTTGGGATACAGCAGGTTTGAAATCATTATCCAGGCTGAAACGGGAAGCCAGCATTAAACTGGACAATTCTTCCAGAATGTCTTCAGCTGTTTCCACTAATTTGGCTCCGGATTTTATTAATTGATGGCAGCCGCGACTGAGTGGATTATGGATTGACCCTGGAATGGCAAAAACTTCACGTGCCTGCTCCAGGGCATATTTTGCAGTGATCAGAGAACCACTTTTAAGTGCAGCCTCAACGACCAGAGTACCAACACTTAAGCCGCTGATAATACGGTTTCTTTGTGGAAAATTTTGTTTTGCAGGGCCGACTCCCAAAGAATATTCTGAAATGATAGCGCCCTTTTCTAATAACTTCCAGGCCAGCTCTTTATGCCTGGCAGGATAAATTCTATCCAGACCTGTGCCGGCAACAGCAACACTCCTGCCCTGACAGGATAAGGCACCAAGGTGACTTTGTGCATCGATGCCCAGAGCCATACCGCTGCTGATAACCATACCATTGCCCGCCAGATGACGAGCAAACTGGTAGGCACTTTCAGAGCCATCAACACTGGGATTGCGGCTGCCCACAATGGCCAGTTGAATCTCATTGAGTACATCAGTTTGTCCCTTAACAAATAAAATTGCAGGAGGAGAATGTATTTGTTTGAGCAGTTCAGGGTAGTCGGGGTGATTAAAATGAAGTATGTGGTTCTCAGCAGCTTCAGCCCAGTGTAACTCATTTTCCACTGATTGCCAGTCAGGGGATTGCAGATAGTGAATTAATGATTTTTTTCGGGCTGCTGACAGCTGACTTTGATTGACCACCCCGGGTGAGTCAAATAGTTGTTTTATATCAGTAAATTGTTCAACTAATTGATTAAAACTGAGGCTGCCGATTCCAGGCGCTTTGTGCAAAGCCAGCCAATAAGATAAATCATCCATGATTTTTCAACACCTAACACTTAAAACTTTTATTACTCAGATGGTGCTTTAATGACATCACCTACACGTAGTGTTTTGCTGGTATCCATGACCAGTGCATAGCTGAGTTTTTTGAAAGTGCGGAAAATCATCAGATTGCCGGCACTTTCATTGGGTAATTTAATCAGGCTGTTTCTACGCAGAGGATCTTTAACAATACTGCCTTTCTTGTAAATATCAAAGACGTCCCCTTTTTCTGCACCATCGTCAGATCCAACATCAACAAGAACCACATCCATTGCACCGACATAACTGACTCCGGGTTGTCTGCCATTGGTCAATACTCCAATAATAGTAGCGGGACGCTTAACAGAAGTTCTTTTTGGGAAAAAATTTGCATCGATAATTTCACTATTGTTAAGAGCAATAAGACGGTGTCCTTTCAAAATTTCAGCTTTAGATTTTTCCACATAGAGAGTGGCAGGGTTACCGGGACGTTCTAATGTTGCTTCGCCAAGGAAAATGGCTGTGTGACCCAGAGTTTGATTACCTCTGTCAGGATTTTTATAAGAACGGCCTTTGCGGTAGATGCCAAAGCTTTTATGAGGATTGTCCCGTGTAATACCCATCACATAAATTAAATTATCAGCACCTGCGGACATATGATCGTCATTAATACCGACAATATAAGGTGATGCAGAATATTCACCCGGATTTAAAACTCGATTTTGTGAAAGAAAAGGGGCAATCAAGTCAAGGGGAATGGTTGGAATAGCACGCTCTAATTCTTCATAGCGTATTTCAGGACTTAGACGAACAGTCCGCTTACCATTTTTATCACGTGTTATATAAGGATTTCCGTCCACATAAACCAGATAAAGTACATCTCCCGGATAAATCAGATGAGGATTATCAATTTGTGAATTCATTTGCCAGATTTCAGGCCAGTCCTGAGGTTTGTTTAGAAAAATACCGGAAATACCCCAGAGGGTATCTCCCTTTTTGACAATATATTGTTCAGGATGCCCGGCTTTAAGTTGCAATGTTTCAACCTGCTGATTTGCTGAGGCTTGGGAGGAGAGTATTATTACGAAGATAAAAATTATCAGGGAGAAAAATTGTTTATTGCTTTTCATATGAATTCCTAAGTATCGTCAGGCGATCTTTAACTATAGAAGTACTAATTATAAAAGCAGACTGAAAAAAAAACAGCCTTTTTTTAATAAAATCCAGATATTAGCTTAACTTTATAAGGTTTTTCATTAAATATAAAGTCTTTTTGATAAAAACATGACTAAGCTCGCTATTTTTATCAACTCTTTCTATCATCATAACCCATTTTATTGATAAAATTAATATGAGCACTATTTATTGGCTATAATTGACCTAATCCTAACAAAAAGAGAGACCTGATGCCCTTATTGGATATTTTATGTTTTCCCGATGACCGACTGCGTACCAGGGCAAAAAAAGTGAATAGTCTTACATTGGAGCATCAGAAGTTTATTGATGATATGCTGGCAACAATGTATGAAGCCCCGGGAATTGGTCTGGCAGCGACTCAGGTCAACCGGCATGAGCGGATTATTGTCATTGACGTTTCTGAAAATAAGGCAGACCCCTATTGCTTTATTAATCCGGAAATTATTTCTAGTTCAGGGCAGGAAACGATGGAAGAAGGCTGTCTTTCAGTTCCGGAAACCTATGCAGAAATTGAGCGGGCAGATTCTGTGGTGGTGAGATATATGGATAGAAAGGGAAAAGAACAGACATTGGAAACAAGCGGCTTGCTTGCGGTTTGCATACAGCATGAGATTGATCATTTGCAAGGAAAGTTATTTGTTGACTATTTGTCAAAATTGAAGCGTGATCGTATTCGTAAGAAATTAGAAAAACAATGGAGACAGAAGCTATAATGAAAGTTCTATTTGCCGGTACCCCGGACTTTTCAGCAGTTGCTCTGCAGGCTTTATTAGATTCTGAGCATGAAGTGGTTGCTGTTTATACCCAGCCTGACAGGCCTGCAGGTCGAGGTAGAAAATTGACTGCAAGTGCAGTTAAAGCACTGGCTCTTGAAGCAGACATTGCAGTATTTCAACCATTGAGTCTTAAAGATATGGATGCTCAAAAAGAATTATCTGCCTGTCAGGCCGATGTGATGGTGGTGGTGGCTTATGGTCTGATTTTACCTGAGGTTGTTTTAAAGACGCCTGCATATGGTTGTTTAAATATTCATGCTTCAATCCTGCCCAGATGGCGTGGTGCTGCACCAATCCAACGTGCAATCCTTGCGGGTGATAGTCATACCGGCGTGACTATTATGCAAATGGATAAGGGGCTGGATACCGGTGATATGCTGATGACAGAAATATGTGATATTAATGCGATGGATAGCGGGAGCAGTTTACATGACCGTCTGGCATCCATGGGAGCAAAATTATTATTACAGACACTGGATGATATTGCTGCAGATCGTTTACAGCCACGCAAACAAGATAACTCTCAGGCTACTTATGCTCATAAGCTGGATAAAAAAGAAGCTGAGATTGACTGGCAAAGTGATGCACAGCTCATTGTACAAAAAATACAGGCATTTAACAGCTGGCCTGTTGCTTATACCTATCTTCCTGGAGACAAGAATAAGGGAAAACCTTTACGCCTGTGGCAGGCTCAGTTCATTACAGCTGAAAATCCTAAAGACAATAATGCTTCATATGGTGAAGTCATTGCTGAATCGCCTGCAGGGATTGATGTTCTTGCCAAAAATGGCATGGTACGGATTCTGGAGCTGCAAATGCCTGGAAAGAAACGCATTATGGTGAAAGATTTTATCAATGGTCAAAGTTTACTGGCTGATGTGCTGGGAAAGCAGCTGTAGATGTCTGATCTCTCATCAAATATAAACTCTCCCTCTGTCTTATCTGCAGATGAAGATGTTTGCAAAACGACAGCGGGCGAGTTTACAGGTCGAGGACTCTCATCAAGGGCAGTAGCTGTTTTAGTGGTACAGGAATGTATTGAGTCTAAACATTCCTTATCTGCCGTGTTACCACGTTATTTAGATCAGCTTAAAGAAAATCAGCGCCCACTGGCTCAGGAAATCAGCTTTGGTGTGCTGCGCTGGTATTTTCGATTAAATCCTCTTTTGTCCAAGATGCTGACTAAGCCGCTCAGAGGAAAAAAAATAACCGTGCATTATCTGTTGTTAGCGGGCTTATATCAGATCAACTATCTCGATAAGGCTGAATATGCCACAGTGAAAGAGACGGTCAATATTTGTGATGAATTACAATTATCCTGGGCAAAAGGCTTGGTCAATGCCATCTTAAGACGTTTTCTTAGAGAAAAAGGGACTTTGCTGAATACTTTAGACGCTTCATGGGAATCGCTTTATGCCTATCCTGAATGGCTGATTAAACAAATAAAGTTATCATGGAAAGACATTGTTAAACATTCTGAACAATTATCTATTGCAGGCATATTAGATGCCGGTAACCAGCGTCCACCCATGACTATTCGGGTGAATGCTCAATATAAACTGACCGATTATCAATTGAGTCTGGAAAAAAGCGGTATTCCCTATTGCTTGCAAGAGACTTGTGCTCCTGAAGCGATTACTCTTGAAAAACCGGTGGCGGTTGAACAACTGCCTTTTTTTTCAAGTGGTGGCGTCTCTGTGCAGGATGCAGCCCCGCAACTGGCGGCTGCTCTTTTAGCACCACAGGCTGGTGATCGAATTTTAGATGCCTGTGCTGCTCCAGGCGGAAAAACAATGCACTTATATGAAAAACAAATGGAGCTGGAAAAAATTATTGCATTGGATGTCAGTCGGGAACGTCTGGAACGAGTCAGGGAAAATAGCCTGAGATTGAATGTTCCAGCTGAAAAAATTGACTTGATAGCCGCCGATGCCAGTCATTCCGACTGGTGGGATGGGCAGCTTTTTGAACGCATTTTATTAGATGCACCCTGCTCGGCAACTGGTGTTATCAGACGTCATCCGGATATTAAAATACTGAGAAGGCTGCAAGATATTACAGATTTAACTGCATTGCAGGCGCAGATTCTGGACAACTGCTGGGCTATGCTGAAACCGGGTGGTACATTATTGTATGCGACCTGTTCAATCCTGAGATCTGAAAATGATCAACAGACCGTTGCTTTTATTGAGCGTATTCAGAATAGCTCTAATGACATTCAGGAAATACCTATTAATGTTGACTGGGGACATGCTATGTCTGTAGGACGCCAAATTCTGCCGGGTGAACATAATATGGACGGTTTTTATTATGCGTTGTTTAAAAAGGACTCGGAGTCAAATAAAGTCTTAAATAAATTAAGTTAAGATGGAGCCTGATTGAAATTTAACTGCAGAGTTTATTTGACTCCGCCCCCGATCTGGATTATTTGACTCCGACCCCTGATTCAGTAGAAAATACCGGCATAATGACCCGAAAATATAAAAAAAACAAATGCAGTAAAAATTGCAAATTATTGATCAGCATTGCTGTGATTTTTTTATTTTTCCTTATCTTTCTGTTTTTATTTAATTTTCTTCCTCGTATTACCGCTCAGGATGAATTCCATATAAAGTCTGCCCGTTCCTATGTTGTGGGTGATGGTATTGTGCTTGATGCTGATATGATTATGAATTTTTCTGAGGAAGTGGCTGAGGCATTAGAAAATGGTATTCCTTTAACCATTATGGTTGAGGTTCAGTTGTTTCGCGAACGTTTTTTATGGCGTAATAGTATAATAAAAGAATCCCGGCAATTATTTGAATTGCGCTATCATCCTCTTACTAATATTCATGAAGTTAAAAATATGGCTAGCGGTGATCGATATAGTTTTAATAGCCGTCAGGATGCTATGGCGGTTTTAGGTACGATTCGTGGTGCTCATTTGATTGATAAAAAAATGCTGGCTCAGGATAAACAATATAGTATTCAAATGCGAACATCTCTGCATATTAACAGCCTGCCTCTGACATTAAGACAAATTGCCTCCTTATCTTCATCATGGTATCTAAAGAGTCCCTGGTATCTATGGAACATTAATATTGATAATACGCTAGAGAAATTACCATGATAAAAAAGCTGTTTAGTGGTCCTGTAGCCATTATTATTCTCTTGTTATTACTATTTTTTTCCTTAAGAATTATCAGCAGTGCTGTTATGGATGTGGCACAATTTCAGCAATTGTATTATATCCTGCTGGCAGTCAATCTTGTTATTCTCTGTATGCTGATTTTTCTTATTAGTCGTAAGGCATGGCGTCTACTGCATCAGCTGAGAAGACACGTGGCCGGTTCAAAATTGACATTAAGAATGGTGATTATTTTTGTCAGCCTGGCCATTTTCCCTGCTCTGGTTGTGTATAGTTTTTCCATCCACTTTATTCATCGTAGTATTGACAGCTGGTTTGATGTCACTGTGGAAAGCGCTCTGGAAGATGCGATGACTTTAAGCCGTTCGGCTGTGGACGAAAAAAAGAAAACATTATTACGCCAGATGCGTCGCCTGAGTGATGATATGCTGGTGGATGCGGAGACTATTTCGGTTGTTTCTCTTAATGAAATCAGGGAAAAAAGTGGTGTTTATGAAATTGCTCTAATGAATTCCAAGGGAAGGGTATTGGGTTCCAGTTCCATTGAAAAGGATGGTATTGTACCAGATATTCCCAGTTCAGATTTATTATTACCCTTGCGCCAAGGACGTGATCATGTGGTGATGGATTTGAGTGATGATTCTAATCGTATGATCCGTGTCTTAACACGGGTGAGTATTAAAGGTGAAAAAGATTTTCTGGTGCTGCAGGCAATGGCACCGATCAGTGAACGCCTTCATCGTCTGGCAGCTACAGTACAACAGGCCTACTCTGAATATAAGGGACTGGTTTATTTACGAAAACCACTAAAAACAACCTTTACCCTGACTCTTTCACTGGTACTATTATTGGGTATTTTAAGTGCAGTCTGGGCTGCCTTTTCATCTGCTAAACGCATTGCAGCTCCAATTCGGGATTTATCTGAAGGAACCAAAGCGGTTGCTGAGGGAGAATATCACAAACCTATTCCAATACTGAATAATGATGATTTTGGTTTGTTAATTGAGTCATTTAATAAAATGGTGCGTCGTTTATCACGTACGCATAAGGCTCTGGAAGAAAGTCACCAGCAGGAAAAGCGTCAAAAAGATTATCTTGAAGTTGTGTTGGGCAGTCTGTCATCGGGTATTATCAGTTTATCGGAAAACCAGGAAATTCGTACCTGTAATCCTGAGGTGAGTCTTATTCTCGGCATTAATGTCAATAATTATCAGGCTAAACCATTGCTTGATCTTACCAGTGAAAAATCTGAGCTGGAACCCCTGGTAAACTGGATTATCTCAGCCATTGAAAACCGGGTAAAACACTGGAATGAAGAAATGACTCTCAGTGAATCAGGCGGCAGCAAAAATTTATTGTGCCGGGGTAATGCACTGGCTGATGGCGGCTATGTGATTGTTATTGAAAATGTGACTTCTCTGGTGCAGGCGCAACGTGATGCTGCCTGGGGAGAGGTGGCCAGACGTCTGGCACATGAAATAAAAAATCCTTTAACACCCATACAATTATCGGCGGAACGTCTGCGACATAAGTATCTAAGAACGATGCAGGATAAAGATGCTGAAACTCTGGATCGTCTGACGGCAACGATTATCAACCAGGTTGACAGCATGAAAGAGATGGTTAAGGCGTTTTCAGAGTATGCAAAAATGCCGGAATTGAAAATGCAGTCCCTGGAAATTGAAAGTTTATTGACGGAAGTAGTTGATCTCTACCGTAGTCACGATAAACTAGGCATTAAACAGGATTTATTGATTGCTGGGAGCCTGGTTGAAGCTGATCAGGGACGTTTACGTCAGGTTTTTCATAATCTGATAAAAAATGCGATTGAAGCGGCTGCAGAACGGGACAAAATTTGTCTGAAAATTAAAGGCCGTATACGTGAAGAAGTCAATCGTTCTTATTGTGTGCTGGAACTGAGTGATGATGGTATGGGGTTTCCGGAAGAATTACTTAATAATATTTTTGATCCCTATGTAACGAATAAACCAAAAGGTACAGGATTGGGACTGGCGATTGTGAAGAAAATTATCGAAGAGCATGGTGGTTCTATTGCGGCGGAGAATGATGTGGATGGCGGGGCGAAAATTACCATTCGACTGCCGGTGGTGTAGGGGGGTAATTCGTACTATGGAAGTTGAACTAGTGGTGTGTGGTGAGAAAACTAATATTTTAAGGAAAAACAATGGCATCTGCCTATATACTTGTTGTTGATGATGAGCCGGATATTCGCCAGTTGGTTAAGGAAATACTGGAGGATGAGGGGTATGAGGTGGAAACGGCCGAGAATGGTCAGATGGCCAGGGAAAGCTTTCGTATTAGACGACCAGAACTGGTTTTACTGGATATCTGGATGCCGGATATTGACGGCATCAGTTTGCTCAAAGAATGGTCGGAGAATAATGAAATTGGTGACTCTCCTGTGATTATGATGTCAGGGCATGGTAGTGTTGAAACAGCTGTTGAAGCAACACGCCTGGGTGCTTATGACTTTCTGGAAAAACCTTTGTCATTGGCAAAATTACTATTAACTATAGAACATGCATTACAGGCCTATAAACTGGATAAGGAAAACCAGGGTATGCGGCAGCAGTTATCAGCTGTGGATGAGCCTGTTGGTAAAAGTAACATCAATAAAACCCTGCGTCATGAAATAGAACAAATTGCACAGCATGATTCCAGAGTATTATTTTTTGGTGAGCCGGGCAGTGGTAAAAGTAAATACTCGCGTTTATTGCATCACTTAAGTGATCGTTCTGAGCAGCCCTATATTGAAGTGGGTGTTGCCACTCTGGATCCTTTAAATTCTGCGCGTGAATTATTTGGTTCAGAGCAGGATAGTCGAATTTACTATGGGTTGCTGGAACAAGCGGGTAAGGGGACATTATATATTGATGATATTGCTGATATGGATACAGCGACTCAGGGACGTTTACTCAATGCTCTTGAAACAAAGCGCTTTCATCGTCTTGATGGCAATGATGCAATCAGTCTTAATTGTCGTATTGTGACGGCCAGTCAGTATAAGCTTGAGCAGTTGGTGGCGGAAGGAAAATTTAAGGCAGAACTCTATTTTCAACTTAATGTTGTACCGGTTAGCATTCCACCGCTAAGAGATCATTGTGAAGATGTACCTGACTTATTAAATTATTATCGTGATCGTTTTGTTCAGCAGGAACAATTTAATTATCGTAATTTTTCTATTGCCGCTTTAAACCGATTGCGTAATTATGCCTGGCCGGGCAATTTAGTGGAATTAAAAAATCTGGTGCAGAGATTATTGATCCTTTCTGAAGAGGAAAATATTACACTGGATGAAGTTGAAAGTTGTCTTGAACAAATTATGCAGAAGCAGGGAAGAACGGAACCAGATGATATATTGTATGGTGGTTCTGAGAATAATGCTCTGCAGGCTTTATTTGAACTGCCTTTAAAGGAAGCACGGGAAATTTTTGAAAAATCCTATCTGGAGCAAAAATTAATAGCAGTCGGTGGCAGTGTAGGAAAAGTAGCACAACTGGCAGGAGTTGAGCGAACTCATTTGTATCGTAAAATGAAGGCGCTGGGAATTGATGCTAAAAAAATAGTAAAAAAATCCAGATAAAGATAAAACTATCAGGGGTTGGAGTCAAATGGTACACACTGAGCTAATACCTATTCAGTGAAATATGTTATTTGACTCCGCCCCCTGTCAATCATGAACCCCGAAACTTTAGTAAAATAAGCCACTATGAAAATTTTGATTTTAGGTGCCGGTCAGGTTGGTTCTTCCCTGGCAGAACATCTTGCGGGTGAAAATAATGATATTACTGTTGTTGATCGAGATGGTCGTCAACTAGCTATATTGCAGGATCGACTGGATATTCGAACTATTAAAGGACGTGGTTCTCACCCGGAAGTATTAAGTCGAGCAGGTTGTGATGACGCAGACATGTTAATTGCCGTCACGAATAGTGATGAGACAAATATGATTGCCTGTCAGATCGCCTATACTATTTTTCATACACCCACCAAAATAGCTAGAGTTCGCTCAAATCAGTACCTCAGCTATCCGCAATTATTTGCTCAGGAAGCCCTGCCTATTGATGTTTTGATCAGTCCGGAACAGTTGGTGACGGACTATATAAAACGCCTGATCGAATATCCGGGTGCTTTACAGGTGCTGGATTTTGCCGGAGGTCAGGTACAATTGGTGGCGATGCGGGTGTTCAGAGGTGGTCCGATGCTGGGGCATGAATTGCATGAAATTCGTGATCATATGCCCAATATTGATACACGGGTGGCAGCAATTTATCGTAAGGGCACCCCTGTTACACCCAAGGCTGATACGGTTATTGAAGAAGATGATGAAGTCTTTTTCATTGTTGATCGGCGTAATACGCGTAAAGTTATGTCAGAACTCAGGCGTGTGGATAAGCCGTTTAAACGTATTATTATTGCAGGCGGTGGTAATATTGGCCAGCGCCTGGCCAGAACCCTTGAAGGTCATCTGCATGTTAAAATCATTGATAACAACAAAGCGCATGCCAAAATTTTATCTGAAGATTTAGAAAAAACCATTGTTTTATTGGGGGATGCCTCCGATGAAGAATTGTTAATGGAAGAAAATATTGAAGGAACCGATGTTTTTATTGCATTAACTAATGATGATGAAGCCAATATTATGTCGGCATTACTGGCAAAAAGACTGGGAGCCAGAAAAGTCATGGCTCTAATCAATCGTACGGCTTATGTTGATCTGGTTGAAAGCGGTGATATTGATATTGCTATTTCTCCCCAGCAGGCAACCATTGGTAGTTTACTGACACATGTAAGACGGGGTGATGTTGTCAAAGTCCATTCCTTACGAAAAGGTGCTGCTGAAGCGATTGAAGCGATTGCTCATGGAGATGCGCAAACTTCTCAGGTGGTTGGATGCAGTATTGAAGAAATTCCGCTGCCGCCCGGGACGATTATTGGTGCCATTGTCCGTTCAGGTGAAGTGATTATTAGTCATCATGATACAATGATAGAAACTGACGATCATGTCATTCTATTTCTTGTAGATAAACGTCATATTGCTGATGTGGAAAAGCTTTTCCAGGTCAAAGTGACTTTTATTTAAATGTTTCCAACAAGAAAGTGCAGCAGGGTATAACATTTAAATGGAAAAAATCAGTTAATTATGCAGCCATTTGTTATTTTCAGAATTGTTGGTTTATTGCTGATGGTTTTCAGTACTACTGTGTTACCGCCCCTGCTTGTATCATGGTGGTATGATGATACTGAAACCCGTGCTTTTTTAAATGCCTTTCTGGCCATTCTTGGTATGGGCTTTTTAATCTGGCTGCCGGTAACCAGTTATCATCGTGAATTAAAAATTCGCGATGGTTTTATTGTTGTGGTGTTATTCTGGTTTGTTTTCAGTCTGGTGGGTTCAATACCGCTTTACCTTTCTCATACTCTGCAAGCCAGTTTTACCGATGCACTGTTTGAATCGATTTCTGCCCTGACTACAACAGGAGCCACTGTCTTTACCGGCCTGGATGAAATGCCCCGTTCAATTCTCTATTATCGACAGCAATTACAATGGCTGGGTGGTATGGGGATTATTGTGTTAGCGGTTGCCGTATTGCCGATGTTAGGTATTGGTGGTATGCAGCTCTATCGTGCTGAAGCTCCGGGGCCGGTTAAAGACAATAAACTCACTCCCAGAATCACGGAAACAGCCAAAGCTCTCTGGTATATATATCTTGGCCTGACAATTTCCTGTACGGCTGCTTATTGGCTTGCGGGAATGACCTTGTTTGATGCGATTGCCCATAGCTTCTCTACTGTCGCTATTGGAGGGTTTTCAACCCATGATGCCTCTATTGGTTTTTTTGAAAGCGAGTTAATTGAAATTATTGCTGGATTTTTTATGATTCTGGCAGGTGTTAATTTTGCTTTACACTTCAGTGCATTACGTTCAAATAGTCTAAAAGTCTATTTTTTTGATGTAGAATTTAAAGTTTATCTGGCAATTTTAGCAACTGCTTCCATGATTTCAGTGTTATATTTATATTTCACTCATACTTTCGACACATGGGGAAATGCCCTGCATCATGGTATTTTTCAAACTATTTCTATTGGCACAACTGCGGGATTTACTACGGCAGCTTATTATAACTGGCCAGGTTTTTTACCGGTTATGCTGCTTTTTTTGAGCTTTATCGGAGGCTGTGCGGGTTCAACAGGTGGAGGAATGAAAGTCATACGTTTTATTTTGCTGTTTAAACAGGGCTTAAGAGAAATTTTCAGGTTGATTCATCCCAGTGCACAAATTCCTGTTAAAATAGGTGGTAAGGCAATGCCGGAAAATGTTTCTAATGCTATCTGGGGCTTTTTTGCTCTCTATGTGGCTAGCTTTAGTATCATGATGCTGCTGTTGATGGCCTCGGGCCTTAATCAAGTGACAGCCTTTTCTGCTTTGGCTGCCTGTTTGAATAATTTAGGGCCGGGTTTGGGTGATGTAGGTGAAAATTATATGGGTATTAATGATTTTTCTAAATGGGTACTCTGCTTTGCCATGATTCTGGGACGTCTGGAAATTTTTACATTATTAGTGATACTCACCCCGTCATTCTGGCGGCGCTAGGTGATTTTTATTAAGCATATAATTAGCTGCTATCTTATTTTGTGCTATTAAAATGTTAGCAAAAAAGATAGCAGCTAATTTTTTGGGCTGAAGGCTCTTTTTATGGAAAATACAAGAAACAAATGGAATGAGCGCTATAATAAAGCCTATGTGCCTAACCAGGTGATTGAGGTTTTAGAATTAAACCAGCACCTGTTGTCTGCTAATGGGAAATCTCTGGATTTTGCCTGTGGTCTGGGTGGTAATGCCTTAAGAATGGCGGAGCTGGGATATGAAAGTCATGCCTGGGATATTTCAGATTCTGCACTGGAAAAGTTACAGGAATTTGCTCATGAGAGAAAAATCAAACTGCTGGCAAAACAATGTGACGTAAGCCAGGAAAAGCTGCCGTTGGAAAGTTTTGATGTGATTATTGTCAGCCATTTTTTAATTAGAGACATTGTCCCTTCATTGATTGAGGCTCTTAAACCCGGAGGATTGATTTTTTATCAAACTTTTTGCCAAAAAGAAGAAGTTTGCTCTGAAGGCCCGAAAAATCCCCGTTATCGTCTGAAAAAAAATGAATTGCTGCAGCTCTTTGCAGATTTAACTCTGTGCTATTATCGAGAAGAAGGTATTGTTGGCGATATAACAAAGGGAATTCGTAATGAAGCGCTTCTGGTGGCTCAAAAGCCATTTGCACAAAAATGAAAAAATCTCAGGCGGCAGTTTTTCTTGATAGAGATGGTGTGATTAATGAAGATCATGCTTATGTTTATAAAATTCAGAAATTTCAATTTATTCCTGGTGTTTTTGAAGCCTGCAGGCAATTTATTCGTTCAGGCTATCAAATTATTATTATTACTAATCAATCCGGTATTGCGCGAGGCTTTTATTCAGAAGATGATTTTAAGCGTTTAACTGACTGGATGTGCAATCAATTTAAAGAACAGGGTGTGATAATAACAGATGTCTATTATTGTCCGCACCATTCCTCTCAGGGACAAGATCAATATAAGGTAGATTGTGATTGTCGAAAACCAAAACCGGGTATGATAAAGCAGGCAGAAACTGAGCATCATATCAACCTCAAAAAATCTATTTTAATTGGTGATAAACTCGGTGATATTAAAGCAGGCATTGCAGCAGGGGTAGGGCATAACTATTTAGTCAAGAGCGGAAAGCCCGTGATTAATGAAATTTCAGAATTAGCTGACGGCATTTATGATAATCTTTTTGGCTTATCAAAATCAGCTGTTTATCCAGAGGCTTTAAAATGATTCCGGTTTATGTATCTTGATCGAAGCGTATTGACCTTTGGTCGGGCAATGCGTGAGAAATATGGTTTTAAGGTGCATAAGCTGGCAATTGATGCAGAATTTACCTGTCCCAACCGTGATGGTACAAAAGGTATTGGAGGATGTACTTTTTGTAATAATACCTCTTTTAGTCCCAATTCCCGTAAACCGCCTTCAATTGACGAGCAAATAGAAGCCGGGCGAAAAGTCATTGTTAAGCGTACCGGTGCGTTTCATTATCTGGCCTATTTTCAGGCATATACCAATACTTATGCGGATATTCATTATTTAAAAGAACTTTATGACAATGCTTTATCACATTCGGATGTAATAGGCCTGTCAATTGGTACCCGTCCTGATTGTGTTCCCGATGGGGTATTGGAATTGTTGTCAAAGTATCAGGAACAGGGCTATGAAATCTGGCTTGAACTGGGTCTACAATCCAGTTTTGATAAAACGCTTGAACGGGTTAATCGAGGTCATACTTATGTAGATTATCTGGATGCAATAAAGCGGGCAAAACACTATAATTTACAGGTCTGTACTCATCTCATTGTCGGTTTGCCGGGAGAAACCGCACAACAGAGTCTGGATAGTATGTCTCAGGTACTGGGAACTGAACCTCAGGGGATAAAAATACATCCATTGCATATTGTTAAAGGCACCCAGATTGCCCGCCAGTGGAAACAGGGTGAATATCAGCCTCTCAGCATGGAAGAATATGTTGATATCGTGGTTGATATGGTTAAAATGACTCCTGAAGAGATAATTTTTCACCGTCTGACTGGTACAGCATCTAAAGATCTCTTATTGGCTCCGGCATGGTGTAATAAGAAATGGCTGGTTTTAAATGAAATTACCAGAAAATTAGTGCAACAAATGGGGTCGAAGCGACGGATCTTATGTTAATAAAAAAAGCAAAACAAATTAAACTGGTTATTTTTGATGTGGATGGAGTGTTGACTGACGGCATGCTTAATTATGGTTCTGACGGAGAATTATTTAAACAATTTAATGTTAAAGATGGTGTAGGACTTAAATTATTACAGCAATATGAAATTGATGTCGCCGTTATCACAGCCAAAGATTCAAAACCATTGCTGCAGCGAATGAATGATCTGTCTATCACTTATTTTTACCCTGGCTGTAATAATAAAAATCAGGCCTTTAGTGAATTATTGTTAAAATTGTCGATTAATCCGCAACAAGCTGCTTATGTGGGTGATGATGTGATTGATTTGCCGGTAATGACTCAGGTTGGATTGTCTATTGCTGTTCAGGATGCACATTCCTTTGTGAAAAAAAAGGCAGATTACATCACCATTGCAAAAGGCGGGCAGGGCGTGGCCAGAGAAGTGGCCGATTTGATTTTAGATGCACAATTTGATTTGGATACACTCTATAATCATATGGCTCAGGGACATAATGATGGTAAAGAATTTCAGCCATGATGAAAAATTCATCTGATTTTAAAATTGTTATCCCGGCTCGTTATGCTTCCTCCAGGCTGCCGGGCAAGCCATTAATTAATATTGCCGGTAAGCCAATGATTCAACATACTTATGAAAGAGCAAGGCAATGTATGGCTGGAGAGATTGTGATTGCTACAGATGATCAACGTATTGCTGATGCCGTGAGTCAATTTACCAGTGATATTGTTATGACATCAAAAGATCATAATTCAGGAACTGAACGTCTGGCCGAAGTAGTTGAGATTAAAAACTGGGATGATAATACCATTGTTGTTAATGTTCAGGGAGATGAGCCACTGGTTTCAGCAGAGCATATTGAATTAGTGGCCGGAGCATTAGAAAATAATAATCAGGCCGGACTTTCGACATTGGCGACTCCGATTGAACGATTGGAAGATATTTTTGATACGAATATCGTTAAAGTAGTGATGGATTATCAGAACTGTGCACTTTATTTTTCCCGGGCGGTTATTCCATGGGACAGGGATTCTTTCTTTATGGACAGCAAGACTATAGATAAAGAAAAAATAAAGATATTAATGATTGAGAATAACTGGTTTCGCCATATTGGCATGTATGCTTATCGTGTTTCCACCTTAAAAAAATATATCACATTAGCCTCATGTTCTATAGAAAAAATAGAATCACTGGAACAATTAAGAATGCTTTATAATGGTATTTCAATTCATGTTTCTATCGTTGATGATCAGCCTGGGCATGGTGTCGATGTGGAAGCTGATATTGCTAAAGTAGAAAAAATACTGAATAATCAATGATGAAAAATCAAACCACTAATCATTTCTCTAATCAAGAGAAGGCAAGCTCCATTTTATCAATTGCCAAGGAATCGTTGACAGAACAAGCTTGTGCATTAATGAATTTATCACAGGACTTGGGTGATGAATTTGTAAAAGCTGTGGGGCTGATATTGCAAACAAAAGGAAGAGTAGTGGTTTGTGGTATGGGCAAGTCGGGTCTGGTGGGGAAAAAAATAACAGCAACTTTTGCATCAACAGGCACGCCAAGTTTCTTTATGCATCCAGCGGAAGCTTTTCATGGTGATCTGGGAATGCTGGCAAGAGAAGATTTGTTAATTCTGATTTCATATAGTGGGGAAACAGCAGAAATCATCAATCTATTGCCTTCGGTTAAACATTTTGGCAATAAAATTATCTCAATTGTAGGTAATATTAATTCAACGCTGGCACAAAATTCAGATGTCATTTTAAGCGTCAGAGTTGAACGTGAAGTTTGTCCAAATAACCTGGCTCCAACGACATCAACACTGGCGACTATGGGGATGGGGGATGCTCTGGCGGTCGCCCTTATTAAAGAAAGGAATTTTCAGGCAGAGGATTTTGCACGCTATCATCCGGGCGGCAGCCTTGGACGACGCTTATTAACCAAAGTTTCAGATGTTATGCATACAAAAAGTTTACCGACAATTTCAGTCAATGCCTCATTGAAAGAAACTGTGCTTACCATTAGTGAGGGTCGGCTGGGTCTGGTGGTTGTTATTGAAAATAATCAGGTTACAGGTATTGTAACCGATGGTGACTTACGTCGGGCGCTGGTTAAAGAAGTGGATATGAATCACGCAGAAATCAATGAAATCATGACACAAAGCCCCATTAGCATTGCTCCATCTATGATGTTAGTGGATGCAGAATCTTTAATGATGGAAAAAAAGATTAAAGCCTTAATTGTGGCCGATCACAATAAAAAAATTCTAGGCATATTGGAAATATTTGATCGATAAAAAGGGCGTTCGGGAATGATAATTAAAAACGCACTTCGGTGTATGGATTGTAGCTTAGGAGGACGTTCAATCTCTTAGTTATCAAAGGTCATCCATGTTGACCACCATGGACGGTGGAAATGCAACTTGAGGCAGGATGCGGGTGTTGCGCGTGGCTCGATAAGCCTCCTAAACCACAACCCATACACCAAATTGCTCTTACGTCATTCCCTCTCTATGGGCGAAAGAGCAAAAGTAAAAGAGCATTCGGATTAGATGGATTGGTTTAGCTTTTTGTTTAAAATAATTAATAATTTTCTTGACAGATTCATAAAATTAACCAATAATACCGACCTTTCTGAGGTATGGAGGGGTTCCCGAGCGGCCAAAGGGGGCAGACTGTAAATCTGCTGGCTCAGCCTTCGGAGGTTCGAATCCTCCCCCCTCCACCATCATTTTTACTGTTAAGTCAGAGTTGAATGATGTTCCCGGAAATATAAATTTAACCTGCCTGTTTTATTAATCATTTATTTAAAATTTTACAATGTCTTGGAAACATACTTGTAAGGTTTACAATGAGTTAAGCAGGATTAAAAGTGTTTTGCGGGTATGGTACAATGGTAGAACCTCAGCCTTCCAAGCTGATGATGCGGGTCCGATTCCCGCTACCCGCTCCATTTTATTATTTTGAATCTATTATACTGATATTTAATAGTTCAAAATAGTAAATGCCCATGTAGCTCAGGGGTAGAGCGCATCCTTGGTAAGGATGAGGTCGCCAGTTCAATTCTGGCCATGGGCTCCAAAGCCTTATAGTTTAAAAAAGAAGCAAAATTTATTAACTAGCATAATATTGGGGTCAAGCGATGTCCAAGGAAAAATTTGAACGTACAAAACCACATGTCAACGTTGGTACAATTGGCCACGTAGACCATGGTAAAACAACATTAACGGCTGCCATTACCAAGTGTATGGCAGAAAAGCACGGTGGTGAAACCCGTGCATTTGATGAAATTGATTCAGCACCTGAAGAAAAAGCACGTGGTA
>JAHXIV010000057.1 GCA_025655455.1 gamma proteobacterium symbiont of Taylorina sp. | reverse complement strand
AAAATACTGTGATTTTTTCAAATGTAAACTAAAATACCTGTCAAGTATTTTTTTCCATCTTTTTTAATTTTAATTACGCTGAACAGTTACACCAATTTCCTGTATAACCAGCTTTAATGCCAGCCCAATGCTACTGCCTTGAATCTCAGTACCAACAGCTAAGGCAAGAAAAACAAAAAGAATAGGAACGCAAATACCATCATTAAGACCACTCTCTGTATTAAGTCCTTCACGAATACTGGCAGGCACCGCTTTATTGGTTAATACTGCCTTGCCCAGAGCGGCATCGGTTGCTGCCAGCATAGTTGCTAATAAGGCAACTTCAAACACGCCAAGTTCATCAAAAATCAGTAGCCCAATCAAAAATCCCAGTAGAATTACCATAGGTAAACCCATAAATAGCATTCTTTGAGGAATTTGAAAATTCTTTCGAAGGACATTCAAGTTTGCGTTGGCTGCATCAGCAAAGAGAAAGAGTGCCAGAGTAATATCTGCGAGCACACGCAGCTCAGATTGCGTGACATCCATTTGAAGAATGCCAAGTACTTTAGGTCCCATTATCAGACCAAAAACCATAAAAACCAGTGGCCCTGATATGATTGTTGTTTCTAATTTGCCAGCGACAGTACTGTAAATAAAAGCAAAAATGGCCAGAATTGCTAAATTTTCGTACATTACTTGACTCCTAAATTGAATGTTATCTAAATCAATGAAATAAAGTCTATTTCATATTCCCATTATTATTGGACTCATTGTTTAGCTGAGCGCCAACTAAACTGGATACGACTATAGCCATATAGAATAACCCCGTTATAGCTTCCATATAAGCCAAAAAACGTGAAATAGAATTGGTTGGTAAAACATCGCCATAACCCAAAGTTGTTAGTGTAATAAAGCTAAAATAGACCATTTCAGGGAAGTTATTTATCCATGAATTAATGCTAATACCAGAAAATGATTCAGGTGAAAACTCGATTAAAAGCAAATACAAAAGAGACCATATCAAGCCAAGCAGTAAAAAAATACAAATTGAACCAATGATACTGTTGATAGTAATGTTTCCGGATAAAAGTACCTGTTTGCCTGCATAGCAGAGAGTCATGCAAAAAAAACATAACATTAATAGCATGTGAATAACATCCAATTGAGTCACATCAAGTATTAATCCCATTATGATGACAATAATCACTCCAGAAACAAAACCAATGCCTGAAGTAAATACGAAATGATTTGAGCGAATACTCCAAACCCCTGACATTAAAGCAATGACCATCGATGCGAGAACAATATGCTGGCCAGTTTCAGGCATTATTTCATCCACAACGGCACTACAAAATAATAAAAAAGTTAAACCAATTAGCATGTAACTATAGTTATCCGCTTTTGTTACAGCTTTTTTCATAGTATTTCCTGGATATCCGAATATTAATTTTGTTTTTCTGCAGGCCAGAAACGTTCCAGTATTGCCAGACTGAGTATGACATAAGCAGTTGCACCGAATAATAATAGCACTCTGATGAATAGCTTATGAAAGGCACTGGTTTCTGCTGAAATACTGGAACTGATTAAAATAAAAAAAGCAATGGCTGCTGAGCCCATATATTTTGCATAAGCATGCTCAGTGAAAATCCCAATACCAAAGAGCATACATGCCAGGAACATCAGTAAAATCAAAAAATGATACTGTGGAACCAGCACAAGCAAGGTAAAAAATGCAATGGCTGCCAGGCCGCCAAGTAAGGTCGCCTTTAGTGACTTAAACGCTGCTGCTGAGCCCTTAGCAAGTTCAGCTGACATAACAAAAATTGCGCTATAGACTAATAATAAAATTTCACCTTTTAAATTAAATACGATAAAAAACACAGCCACAGGAAAAACGGCCACTGTCGCTTTAAGAGCTGTGATGGCAGCCTCTTTTGAGTAGCCGGGCTGAAAGCCAGTCGATGAAACAGGCTGAATTTTATTTTCCGGTTCAGGTAAAACAGCATGTGATATGCCATAAATTATCACTGCAAGTATAGCCGATATCGCAAAATACAAGGAAAAACCAATGGCATAAGCATCCGATTGCATGCCAATAATGGGAGGTAAAAGGACGGACACAAGACATAAAATAACAAATAATACTGGTCCACCTCGATGCAGAAAATAATAAAGATGAAATAATACCAGACCTAACATGATAAGATAAATGAAGGGATAGGGAATAAAAAACACTGTAAATAATAAACCCAGAGAAAAGGCAATAATTACATAGGCAATTAACCTGAGCAAAATATGCACAGTTGGAGATGGTGTAGGCAAAGACAAAAATAGAGCCGTAAAGACAAGTGTCACAAAAGACAATGGCCATTCAAAACCAAATACGATAGCAACTGCGAGTGTCAATCCCAGTGCAAAGCGCAGGATTCTAACCTGCAGTCGATCATTACGCCAGGATGATTGGGTCACGTCAGGCTTCTTATCAAGCACTGTATTTGGAAGTTTTACCTCGATTCTAGTAGACATAAGAAAGGATGCTCAAAAAACGTATCCATAGCCAGCCTAAACTATTTAAAATAGTATTATTCTCATCAGTATAAATCTGCACATCTGCTTGTCCACCATGTCTACGATAACCCGTAACACTGTCATCAGTAAAACGTATTATGACTGGAAAACGTTGTGCATTTCTTAGCCATTTACCATCATCTTCAATGAACTCCAGATCACCAATGCCACCACCTGATGCTTGTTTGATCGCACCGCCAATACTAGTCACTTCTCCTGGAAAAATCGCACCGGGTTTTACATCCAGAGCAACATCTACTTTGTTACCCACTTTAAGATTAGTAATGCTATTTTCACGCAGGTAGGCAGTAACCCAAACGTCATCACCCGAAATAAACGTCATCAAAGGCACGCCAGCTTTAGCATAATGACCTTCATCAATTTTAAGGTTGGCAATCCACCCAAGAGACGGTGCAAAAATTTTGGTATCAGCCAAATCTTTCTGTGCCAATTTCATTGCTGATAATGCTGCTTGAAAACCAGCATTGTCCTGGCCTTCTTTACCCAATTGCTTTTTGGTTTTTTCCAAACTTGCTTTGGCATTGGCAAATTGTGCTTCAGCTTTACCTACTTCTGCTGTTATTTGATCCGATTTTGATTGTGATATCACCCCATCTTTAGCGAGAGCCTTATATCGTTGCGCCTCTTTTCTAGCGTAGTTAACACTTGCCTTAGCGTTAGCGACATTGGCCTGAGCTGCCACGACTGCTTCAGTGTTGGCTCCCACATCCTGATTAGCTAATTCTAATTGTGATTTGGCCTTATGTACTGCTAATTCATATTTATCTGTTTCAATTTCTATCATCAAACCACTACCCAGAACCATTTGATCCTGAGTGACATGAATTTTTTTCACCTTACCCGACACTTTTGGAGTAATCGGGATAATAAATCCCTGTACTCGGGCATGATCAGTCCAGGGAGCCATGCGATCAGAAGCAACATGCCAGATAAAAAGAAAAAGGCATACAGCAATTAAAACAATGGTGATGGTTCGGACAGGATCTCGTTTAGCCTTAGTTTGTGCAATTTTAGGTGATTTTTTAGTCTCAATCTCATTTGCTGCATGATTATTATTAGCTTCTTGATCAGTAGACATAGTTATACCTTAACCTTTTCCAATTATAATTTTGGAGAATAGCACCACAAACAGTTTGCCAAAACTCTACCTCTACTATTGCTTTTCGATCAGATATTAATAAGCTATGTCTGCGCTAAGTGTTAACCTGGATGACACTATTGCATAAAATTGTCTCACATTATTATGAGTAGTGTAGTTCAAAAAAAAGCAGATGTCACTATGATAAAATGCACACGAATTACCTCAATACAAATGTAAACCAAAAGTAGCATGAATCATGTATCGTTAGCACATGTTAAAAGCAAACAGGCACAGACAGGGGTACACCGCTGAATTTAAAATTACTGCTTTTCTATCTGGAGAAACCCTGGTTAGAATTACTAGAATAACGGCTTTGTACGGTGGATTCCACCAATTCGACTTATCCTGTAACTTAGAATGTTAGCACTGGATCGGTAAGCCGTCATTTTGTAAAAAAATTCAGATTGACGGTTAAATGCTGTGAAAAGGCATTTTTTTTAAACTTATTATATTTTTTGAGTAATTTGAAATGTCAGCTAACTGGAAATCAAGCCTTGAAACCATATCCCTCTCTAACTACTGGAAAAGGTCATTGGCACCATTTTATCTTCGTATTAGAATGTCTCAGTTTGGCTAGATCAAGTCACCCTTATTTTCAAAAAATATTCTATTTCTTCGATTTGGAAATGGCTGCTTTTTCAGATAGATTCAAATTTAAAAAAGAAGCCAAAATTAATGCTAAGGGACGAAACCAGAGTAAATGTTATTGTTTCAACAACATTAAAGAAAGTTTGGAAATAATGTAGGTGATATGAACTTTAGAGTGTATAGGTCAGTATTAAGATTATTTATGCTCTTGCTCTATTATCCCTCTAAAGTGAGGATCATTTCCCCGGGAACTTATCCGAACATTGCCCCTTCTTTTATCTCTTGAGCTGTCTCTTAAGTTTGTTTTTCTGTCTTATTTTTGTCGGATAATTTGTCTGGCAGCCATGACTCCACTTTTAATTGCACCTTCAAGGGTAGCAGGGTAGCCGGTATCAGTATAATCACCAGCCAGATAGAGACCTGAAACTGTGGTGATAGTACCTGGGCGCTGACTTTCAATATCAACATGACATCTGAAAGTGGCTCTTTTTTCTTTAATGATTTTGTATTCATGAAAATCAGGCAAGTGGCTAATGACCAGACTGAGTTCCTGGTGAATGGCATGAACCAATTGAGAAGATGACAGCTGCATGTGCTTACCTGACCCACTAATGACAACGGCAATAAGGCCATTCTGACCTGTCAGTGAACGGTCAATTGCCCACTGAGATGTATGTTCAGAACTGCTTGAAAAAAAACCAACCATGATCTGTGGTAGTTTAATCTCAGATGGATATTGGATATAAATTGTAACGATTGGTTCATAAAAAAAATTAAAAGAAGATTTTTTGCCTATCAGTAATGACTGATCGATTAATTTCTTAGAGATGTGAGGTGGAGTGGCCAGAATAAGCTGATTGCATTGATAAAAATGATGTCCTGTCTGAATGTAAAATTCACTACTATTTTTATTTACTCCGGAGTGTCTGATTTGTATGTCTAATACTTTCTCTGCACACTTGACCTCACTATTATGATTTTTAATAAAGCGAATTGCAGGTAAGCAGAATGTTTGTGATAAATCCTGTTTAAAAAATAAACAATCGGAATTATGTTTGCTGCTGTTGAAACTGTCTTTCAGTACATTAAGAAAAACTTGTGCAGAAGCATAATGAATTGGGGTGTTCAGGGTGGCGAGGCAGAGGGGTTCCCAGAGTGCTTTAATCAATATTTTAGTTTGCTGGTGCTGTGCTAATAATTGTTCTACAGAAATATCTTTTTTTAAGCGGTAGCCTGACATTGAAAGCATTAGAGCCATTTTTATGACTTTTAAACGATCCTTCAAGTTGAGTCCCTGCATCGTTAAAAATGCAGCTAATAGATGCAAAGGGGCGGGCAGCAGCGATGATGCTTTAAGATGAATAGAGTCTTCTGCTGCAGAAAACAACTTAAGTTCAAGAGGGTGACGTTGTAAAATATTGCTTTCTTTAAGCCCCAGAGTTTTAAATATTTCTTGTGTAAAATAATAAGCCCCCAGCATAATGTGCTGACCATTATCCAGCTTCAATCCCGGGAGATGCATTGTGTGAGAATTCTTGCTGCTAATACTTCTGGCTCGACCACCAGCCTGTCGGGCAGATTCCAGTAAACAGACCTTGTGACCAGCCTGGACCAGAGTAACTGCACAGGCAAGACCACTCCAGCCGGCACCTACAATGAAAATCGATTTATCTGAAAGATTTATTAATGAGGCTGATTTCATTATGATTAAATTTTAGTCTGCTGCATTCGCTTGTATTCCCTGCGTGCTGTACTCCAGGCTATCCAGAGTTTTTTTAGCTTAGAGACTTTAACGCGTTTGTTTAATACCGGATAATGCCTGACTTTAATTTTTTTGAGTAAGGCAAAATAAATTTCAGCCATAATAATACCGGTGCGCTGCTGATATCGATCAGACTGTTTAAGTGTAGAAAATGCTTTGTGGTAATAATCTTCAGCTCTATCAGCCTGAAACTCAAATAAAGCCAGAGTCTTGCTGTTATTCGAAGTATTTGTCAGCATGGATTGCTCAACTTCAAAGTGAGCCAGTTCATCCTGTGGAATATAAATACGTCCTCGCTGTGCATCCTCTTTAACATCACGTAAAATATTGATCAACTGCAAGGCAATACCGAGATTTTTTGCGTAGTCCTGTGTTTCAGGATGCTGATAACCTAATATTTCTATGGTAAGTAAACCAACCACTCCAGCCACTCGATAACAATAGAGTGATAATTCATCAAAGCTGCTGTATTGTGCTGTATGAAGATCCATCTCCATACCTGAAATTAATTCCTGAAAATATTTTTCCTGTAGAGGATATTGCTTTAAGGCTGTTCTTAAAGCAAGGGTTACTGGATGTGTTGGTGTTGCATGGAAAAGACAATGAATTTCTTCTCGCCACCAATTGAGTTTCTGCATAGCAACAGAAGGGTCAGAGCATTCATCAACAATATCATCCACTTCACGACAATAGGCATATAAAGCCGTCATTGCCTGTCTTTGTACATCATCCAGAAATAGAAAACTATAATAAAAGCTGGAACTGCTTTGCTGAGTTTTTTCCTGGCAATACTCGTCTGGATTCATTATATTATGGCTTATGGTCATTAGGAAAAGAAGTGACTAATTATATCGATTTTGAATATATCTGATCACTTTACTGATACTTAACTTCACACTGGCAGGACCGCTGCGAATATAAAAATATTCTTCATTTTTATGGTATAGAAACACCGGTCTGCTGGCTCGTTCACATTCAATGACCAGAATCATTTTTTCTTCAATCCGGTTGATGATTAAATGAATATAATGGGAAAATTCAAGACCAATATGCTGACTGATTAAATTTTTAAAATGAAGTAGTACTTTGTCCTCGTTTTCAAACTCGTCGGCCTCAATACCAAGAATATTGGAATCATCATCAACACCAATCAATAATATTCCACCATTGGTGTTCATAAATCCTACCAGCCCCTTTAACCAGGCAATTTCAATTTCTTTACCATTTTTACCTGACTTAAGATTTTTCCTCATGGTTGATTTGAATTCCAGAGTTTCACTTTCACCCTCACGTAACAGGTGATAAATCTCATTGCTGAAGTCACCATTGGCAATGGATGTTTTTGGGACATCTTTTAATTGATGAGCATATTTTTTAACCAGAAACTTAGCCATAATAACAGCTATGAAAATGAGTATTAAAATACCAATAAGCATGAATTTGAAGTTTTCACTGATGACATCGGTGAGATCTTTTTCAGGTACGATAACACCGGTATAAATAGAATGACCCAGCTGTTCAAGATTAAATATTTTGTACCACCATACATTCCCGTTACGGGAAAAGGTATTAATTTGTTCCAATGGTTTGTTTCGATTCAACCAGTGATTGACAGAATCAAAAATAATATAATTGCCCATATCTTTTCCAGGCGCATATAAACTACCTTCTTTTGATGAGCCTTTGACCTCATGCTTATTTCCAGGAGGAAGAATGACTTCTCCTTGTGCGCTCATTAAATAGGATATCTCATTTTTACTGACTCGGGTATTGGTCAGTGATGCAGCCACTTCAGTTAAAGTGACATCAAATGCCAGTACATAGGTAATATTTTTATCAATCCAGCTGGTGACCCCTGTAATTCCGGGTATTTGTTTGGTATAAAAACTATATGGCTCTGTCCACTTTATGGGTGTTTTTTGATCACTTGTAATACCCAGCTGGTACCAGGGACGTTCTAGTGGCCGATAAGAAGTATTTTCTTCCCATTGTTTGATGAGTTGATTATTGCTGCTCCACTGTTTCCATACGGCGCTATCGGTGCCATTTTTTTCAGGGTTGATATAGCGAGATACCCAGTCGTCATCTCTTTTAGTAAAGAAGTATTCCCTGCCGTCCGAGCTGGCCAGAATCACAGAAGATATTTGTGGTAAAGTTTCCAGAATAGGAATAAAGCGCTTATTAAAGACATTATGTTTTTCAGGCGTTAAATATTCAAGCTGAGCCCATTTTTTTGATAATACCAGATTATTAGTGATTGGTTCGAATAAACGGTTATTTTTTTCAATACTTAAGTTCTGTGTAGCATCAATGACTGCAATAGTAATATTTTTCTGGATTTGTTTAGAATATAAATAGGATAAAAAAACAAATAGAGAAATAAGTAATAGTACAAGTAGAGTTAAATCTCGGGTTAGGCGTCTTCTCACGGAAGTAGAAGAGGGAGTATATGTATTTATTGAATCAGTAGGCATAAACAGATTATAACGGATTCTCACCTGCAAAAAAAACTTTTCCATAAAATTTTAAATTTATCCCGCCTTTGTAATCTTGGACGAAGATAAATGGATGACACCTGATTTTCTAATTTCTCCAGAATAATCTGCCCGGCAGAATAGATCAGACGTATTTCAAAGCCAAATCTACCTGATAGATGAGTGCAGAGTGATTTGCCTGATAAAAAAAGTTGTTTGCTACGTTGAATTTGAAATTCCATTAATGCCCTGGTGTGCAGGTTATTAGTTTTATTTTTAATATCATCAATGGTGACATTAAAATGATCCATTTCATCCAAAGGGATATAAAGACGATTATTTTCATCAATATCCTGAGCAATATCCTGATAAAAATTAATCAATTGCAAGCCGGAACAAATGGCATCTGAGTAAATGAGATTTTTTTCAGTTGTACTATGATTCAAATATAATAAAATTCGACCGACAGGGTTGGCACTTTTTTGACAATAGGCTATGACCTGCTCAAAATTGTGGTAACGGATGGTGTTTATATCACTGATAAATGCTTCTAATAAGTCATTGAAAAGTTTGATGGGAATATTAAATTTAACAATGACATCGGCTAAAGCAATAAATATTGGATTATTACTCTGATGAAAAGGACTTGCATGATGAGAGTTTTCTATACTTTGTAGTTCACTCATATAATCATTAAGTAATGCCAGGCGCTGTTCTTTAGATAAATGACCTTCATCGGCAAAATCATCAGCAGTTCGTGCAAAAGCATAAACAGCACTAACAGGATAACGTAGTTTTTTATTTAGAAAGCGCGAAGCAATTGGAAAATTTTCATAATGATTTTGAGCTATATGCATACAATGCTCATAAGCATTGGATAAAATTTGAGAATTGGCTAACATAAACTATGATTGCCTTGATAATTAACTATTCTTATGGCGGATAAAAATGTAATATACTCCATATTGTAATTTCAGTAAACAGGTGTCGGCTTCAATCTGATACTCATTAATATGATAGATAAAAGGTTAATAATGAAAGACTTAATATTGGGTTGTCTAATCGGTGGTATCATCGGTTTATGGTTTGGTGTCAATCTGGGAAAGGATCAACCTTTATTAACCAATCCCTTTGTAGAAAAAAGTGATATGGTAGAAATCAGTAAAAAATTTAAGGCGATGCAGAAAGATGTGACGCAAAAAAGTAAAGAACTCTATAAAGATGCCAAAACAGCGGTAGATTATGGTTCCAGAGAATACGGCTCAAAATCAGTTGTTAAAGAGACCGCCGTAGAAGATAATCCTAATCAATAGAGGTACTTTAAAGTCCTAAGTAGGCTTCTATTTCTTCAGGATGCAGGATCATGGCATCAGCACCCCATTGTTCCGGGCTGTCATTATCTTCAATATAACCGAATAGAGCAGTAAGCGTGAACATTCCTGCTCTTTTACCGGCAATGATGTCTCGTTCGGCATCACCGACATATAAACAATCAGATGGCTGACAGCCAATCTCCCGGCAGGCATATAGAAGTGGTTCAGGATGAGGTTTACGTTCAGAAGTTGTATCACCACTGACAATGGTGGCCGCCTTGTTATCATATCCCAGCTGTTGCATCAGAGGATCGGTCAACCAGGCTGGTTTATTAGTGACAATTCCCCAGACAATATTATTATCACCTAATGTTTTCAACAGCTTATCGATACCATCAAAAAGGGTGGTTAAATGGCTTATATTACTTTGATAAATATCCAGCAATCTCAGTCTTAAGCGCTCAAAATCAGTATGATGTTCAGATAAATTAAAACCAAGTTTAATTAAAGCTATTCCTCCATGAGAGACCATGGGACGGATAGTTTCATAAGCCAGAGGTGCATGACCTTCTTCAGTAAGCACCTGATTCAGAGCGGCTGCCAGATCAGGTGCAGTATCAGCAAAAGTACCGTCCAGATCAAATAATACAGCTTTAATCATGAGCAGATTTTAATGGCTGGAATTGATGGGACATGCATGAACCAGATAGTTTATATCAACATCATCACTGAGCACACAATGACCTGTAAGTGGATTATAAGTCATGCCTGAAATATTCAGAGTTTTTAGTTCAGCCTGACGTATCCATTGATCGAGTTCAGAGGGGCGAATAAATTTTTTATAATCATGGGTGCCTTTTGGGAGTAATTTCATAATATATTCAGCACCGACAATTGCCATGGCATAGGATTTAGCATTGCGGTTGACAGTAGAAAAAAATACATGACCATCAGGTTTGACTAATTTTTTACAGGCGCTGATCACTGAACCCGGATCAGGAACATGCTCCAGCATTTCCATACAGGTAACCACATCAAATTGTTCAGGCTGCTGTTCAACCAGTTCTTCTACCATCATTTTTTTATAAGTAACTTTTTCACCGGACTCATATAAATGCATTTTTGCAATGGTAAGATTAGCATCTCCCATATCAATGCCTGTTACATGCGCCCCTTCATGCGCCATACTTTCAGATAAAATACCACCACCACAGCCGACATCCAGTACATTTTTTCCTGCCAGACCAATGGCTCTTTGCTTAATATACTCAAGACGAGCCGGGTTGAGATCATGTAAAGGTTTAAATTCACCATTTTTATCCCACCAGCGAGTGGACATGGCTTCAAATTTTGCCACTTCTTGTGGATCAACATTGCTATAACTGGTCTGGCTCATTAATATTCCTGCTTATTGGATTAATATCTATTATCATTATAGAAATGTGTGGAGTCAATCTTCTTTTAACCCTGACACCTGATGATTAATCAGAACTTAGTTTTTCACCCCATTGCTTTGCATTTTTCCTAATCTGTTTTTCATCAATAGTGGTGAGTTTACGGTTATTGAGCAGGTGTTTTCCCTGTACCCATACATCAGTGACCTGTTCACGATTGGTTGAATATACAATACTGGAAATTGCTTCGAATACCGGTTGAGTTTCTATGGTATCCAGATTAATAGCTGTGATATCAGCCATCTTATCTTTTTTCAGGGAACCTGTTAAATGATTTAGTCCGAGTGCCTTTGCGCCGTTAATGGTGGCCATGCTGAGTGCGCTATGAGCTGGTATTGCAGAAGCATCTTTTGCTACGACTTTAGCCAGCAGAGCTGCACTACGCATTTCACTGAGCATATCCAAATCATTATTACTGGCGGCTCCATCTGTACCAAGAGCGACATTAATTTTATTTATAGATAATTGACCTGTAGGACAAAAACCACTGGCCAGTTTTAAATTAGATTCCGGACAATGTACGATATTGACTCCATAGCGCTTAAGCAGCTTATAATCATCATCTTCAAGTTGTGTCATGTGGACTGCAATGAGCAATGGAGATAATAGACCCAGCTGCTCCATACGGGCTATAGGGCGTATGCCATCTTTATCTAAAGCCTGCTGTACTTCATCCTGCGTTTCATGCAAATGCATATGAATGGGAATATCCAGTTTTTCAGCATAGGACTGGATTTTTTTCAGGGGGTCGTCTGACACAGTATAAGGTGCATGAGGAGCAAAGGCCGTGGTGATGAGAGGATGATTTCGGTATTGCTCGTGTAATTGTAGACCCTTGTGCAGATAATCGTCACTGTCTTTGGCCCAGGCAGAAGGAAAATCTATAATAATTAAGCCTAGACAGGCGCGAATCCCTGCTTCCTGTGCAGCTTTTGCCGCAGCATCAGGAAAAAAGTACATATCGTTAAAGGTTGTGGTGCCGCAACGTAACATTTCTGCAATGGCCAGAGTTGTCCCGTCTTTGACAAACTGATAATCAACAAATTTTCCTTCGGTAGGCCAGATATGTTCAGAAAGCCATTCCATCAGTGGCAGATCATCGGCAATGCCGCGCATCAGACTCATTGCTGCATGAGTGTGAGTATTGATCAGACCGGGAATCAAAGCATGTGATTTTAAATCATGCTCTACTGCAGCCTGATATTTTTTCTGACATTTCTCAGTGCTTAGAATATCAAGAATTTTCCCCTGCTTAATGACCAGAGAATGGTATTCATATGTCGTGTTTTCAGGTTCTACCGGAATGATCCAGCGGGCATGAATAATTGTATCTACGGCTTGCAAAATGGATAAGTTCCTTAGGAAATACGGGGTTGGAGTTTAATACGCCCCTTCTACAAAATAAATTTAAGTAGTAAGATAGCACGTTAAAAAATGCCTGACAAACAAATATTGATAACAGGAAAACCTATGTCCACTCAACCTAAAAAATATGATTCCATTAAACCCATTATATGGAAAGATGATAATCTTGATTTATTGGATCAACGAATATTACCGGCTGAACATACTTATGTCACACTAAAAAATGTGGAATCGGTTGCTCAGGCTATTACTGATATGGTGGTGCGGGGTGCTCCTGCAATTGGAATTACTGCTGCTTATGGTATTGTCATTGCTGCTCGAAAACGTTTTGCTGATAGTCCGCAAAGCTGGAAAGAGGATATTGAAGCAGATTTATTGATATTGGCACAATCACGTCCCACTGCTGTAAATTTGTTCTGGGCTATAGATATGATGCGTGAAGTAATTAAAGGACTCAATGTTACCGATCCTGTTGCCACATTACTGGCGATTGCCAAACAGGTGCATGAAGATGATATTGCCGCCAATGTCAAAATGGGCGCATTGGGTGCCGATCTGATTAATAAAAAATGTGCGGTATTAACGCATTGTAATGCAGGTGCATTGGCAACCGGTGGATATGGAACTGCTTTGGGAGTGATCCGCAGTGCCTATGCCCAGGACAAGATCAGTCTGGTTTATGCCGATGAAACCCGTCCCTGGATGCAGGGGGCGCGTTTAACCGCTTGGGAAATGGTGCAGGATGATATTCCAGTCTCTTTACTGGTAGAAGGTGCAGCAGCACATATTATTAAGACCTCACAACAGACAGACAATCCCATTGAGTGGATTATTGTCGGTTCTGACCGCATTGCGTCCAATGGTGATGTTGCCAATAAAATTGGTACTTATGCTTTAGCTGTTTTAGCTCGACATCATGGTATTAAATTTATGGTGGCGGCACCGACGACTACGATTGATATGAATATAGCCTCTGGTGAAGAAATTCCCATTGAAGAGCGGGCTGATACAGAAGTTCTGGGCTTTGCTGAAAATAAAGTTGCTGCACAAGGTGCCCGAGCCAGAAACCCTGCCTTTGATGTGACGCCAGCTGAATTAGTAGATGCTATTGTGACGGAAAAAGGGGTTGTTTTAAATCCGGATGCTGAGAAAATAAAAGCCTTAATGTCGATTAATTATAAACCTGAATAATTAAAAGATGACTTATATTGTACAGGTAAAATTTCTTAAAATAGCTGAAACCAGTTCATGCTGTTTTTTTGTCCCGGTTTTCTGGAAAATGATTTTTAAATAACTTTTCAATGTACTGTATTTTAAGTCACCCTGTTCTGCTATTTCTTCTAATGTCATACCATTGATAATGTTATTGGCTAAACGTGCTTCTGCTGCTGTTAAATCATAAATTTTTTTTAACTGTGTTTCTACCTGAAGAACATTTTTATATTTATTGATATGAATAGCATATTGATATGTTGCTTTATCAGGTGAATCATCCTGATTATGCTTTTCATCGTTTAGTGGCGTAATAAAAATACGATAATTTTGTGTCGGGCTTTTGATAATATGAAGAATACCGGCAGAAGGGGCATCATTATTTGTATTATGGATATTATTGATTAAATCTGCAAGTAAAGAAGCTTGCCTGCTATAGACCAGCTTATTGTTTCTGAGAATAAAATGACTTTGCGCATCGTCCAGCAATTGCTGTGATAAATAATTATATGATTCTATTGACAGATCTTTATCCACAACAAAAGTAGCAAAAGGCAGTGTATCAACAAACTGATCTAATAGAAGATTTTTATCCTGATGAAGTTTAATATGTGTTTTTATTCTTTTTAAATCGACTAATGGGCGAAATGGCTTGGTAATAAAATCTACCGCCCCCATTTCAAGGCCTTTAGCTTCATCTTTGTCTTCACCTTTAGCGGTAAGAAATATGACGGGTATCTGAGCACTCAGCGGAGATTTTTTTAATTGCCGGCAAACTTCATAACCATCCATGTCCGGCATCATAATATCTAATAAAATTAATACCGGCTGTGGATTTTGTTGTGCTAATTCAATAGCCCTTTCACCTGTGGTAGAAATAGCAATATCGTAGGTCATTTCCAATAAATTGGCAATAACACGCAAATTAATGACTTCATCATCAACAATCAAGATTAAAGGTTTATTTTTCATTATTTACATCATTATCGTTCGAGTTAAATTCTATTTCGCTCACTTGCAGAGAAATTTGTTGAATTGACAACAAGGCATTGTCAAAATCCAAATCTGTCAAATAAGTGCAAAGCAGCTGCAGTTCCGGTTGAAGAGAGCCGGCAGGAATCTGTTGCTTTAACTGTTCTGCGAGCTGTTCTGCCTGTAAATTATTCCTTAAAATAAGTTTTTCCAGTTGTTTTATTAAAGGTTTTATCACCACCGGATCTATCTGACCATCTATGGAGTGTTGTTTAGTCTGTGAACTGTGAAGATGATTATCTGTCATATCGTGTAACAATGTTATCAATCTGTTAATTTCATTCAATGCCAGAGCAAGTTGTAGTATTAATTGATGACTCTGTTCAGCATCTTGCTTTTTAATACTCTTTTCAAATTGCAAACAAATATCATAGATATCCTCTGCACATAAATTTCCCCCCGTTCCCTTTAGAGTATGGATTGATTTTCCCGCCTGCAGCCAGTTGTTCCCGTAAATGAATTCATCTAAAACAACCAGGCTTTGCTCACCCTTCCTAACAAATTTTTGCAGCAGGTCTGACAGCATCTCTATTTTTCCATTACATCGACTAAACACCTCAACAACATCCATGCCTGTAAACTCATTATTTAAAATTGCTATGTTATTTTCTATCACATCATTAAATTGATTGATAGTTTGTGGTTTTATCATAAGCTGCGTTTCAGGCAGCCAGTGTTTTAATTTAGAAAACAAGTCATCAACAATAATTGGTTTAGAAATATAGTCATCCATTCCACATTGTAAACATTTTTCTTTGTCTTTAAATAAGGCATGTGCTGTTAAAGCAATAATCGGTAAAGTTTTATTTTTTTCTTTCTGACGTATTATTTTAGTGGCTTCAATGCCGTCCATTATAGGCATTTGTACATCCATTAAAACTACATCATAATAATTTTCCTGTATTTTTTTTATTGCTTCTATGCCGTTATCAGCAACATCAATATTTATCCGGGTTTCTTCAAGAATGGCTGTGATAATTTCCTGATTAATAATGATGTCTTCAACCAGTAAGAGTTTTTCCTGTGCCCAACATGGTATTTCAGTATCACCTGTCGGCTCGTTTTCATCAGAGTTTTGTTCCTGTGCAATGGCAAAAACAGCCGTAAAAGAAAAGGTACTGCCGGTATTTAGCTGACTTTTTACCCAAATTTTTCCCTGCATTAATTCACTGAGCTGTTTACAAATAACCAGACCTAATCCTGTTCCTCCATATTGGCGGGTTGTTGAACTGTCAACCTGAGAGAATGACTGAAACAACTTTTTCTGCTGCTGTTGATCAAGACCAATTCCTGTATCTGTTACAGAAAACTGGAGTGTGACAGACTTATCAAGTCTTTGAACAACATCAACTGAAACACAAACCTGACCTTGATGGGTAAATTTCACTGCATTACTGCAAAGGTTTAAAAGTATTTGTCCCAACCTGTTGGGATCACCATTTAGATAAGGAGGGACTTGTTTTAGTTCTAAAAATTTTAATTTAATCTGTTTTTCCTGTGCCTGAACATCAATAAGCTTTTGTACATTGGACAAAACATCCGCAAGATTAAAATTTATTTTTTCCAAAACCACTTTGCCTGATTCATTTTTAGAAAAATCAAGGATATCATTAATTAAATTTAATAAAAGATGAGCAGAGCGATCCATTTTATGCGCATACTCGCGCTGTTTCTCAGAAAGTTTACCTTTTAAAAGCAGATAATTAATGCCAATAATAGCATTCAGCGGGGTTCTTAATTCATGACTGCTATTAGCCAAAAAATCACTTTTAACTTTATAAGCAGCTTCGGCCTGTTCTTTGGCATGAATCAATTCAAGCTCGGCTTTTTTACGTTCGCTGATTTGTAAGCGCAGTTGTTTAATCAATTGAATCGCTGCGAACCAGGCAAATAATGCAATAAAAAAAACAATGCCGGCTTCAATGTAAATCTTTTGTTTTATATCGGATATGAATTTTTGAAAAATGGCATCATTGACATAAAAAGAAGCCAGTCCGAACAGCTCATTACTGCTTTGGGCATATAAACCGACGCCAATTGAAAAACAGCTCAAGCAGCTAATATCACCACGAAAAAATTGCAGTTCATTTTTATCCAGATATTGTTCAACTTGATTTTCATCCAGTATATCCAGATCCAACTCTATTTCAACACCCTTAAAAAAGAATTCACCCAGTATAGGATCTTTTAATAATAGTGATCGATCAATGACATCATCCACATTATTTAATTGTAATATACCCTGTTTTGACATTAGACTTTGAGCAAGCAGACGTCCCTGAGATTCTGCAATAATTTGTGCATTTGCATTCGCATCAATCTGAACCGCAGGCTTAAGAATAAAAAACCAGTGAGAAAGAATGAGAGCCTCAATAGCACAGACTAAAACAAAAAATAATAAGCTTATTTTTATATGTTCAGTGATATCATTGAGTAAGATCTTTGGATTTAGATTAAGGTTCATATTGATGGGCAACCTTGAGGAAAAAAGATTTGAGTTGGATGGCAGATGCCTTTAGTGTCTGCATATTAATAACAGGCTGAACACGTGCGCCAATGGATAAACCTGCGGTAATATTTTTTTCTACATCACCTTCAAAGGGAGAGTACAAAATAAGATGGTTATTAATAGCATAAGCAACAACAGGCTGCAGTTCTCTGGCTGACATTTTATCGACCAGAAAAATTCCTGCAGGTATGTCGTGTTGTTGTAATAAGAATTTTTGGTAAGAAACAGGGCTCACATTTAAGGGAATATTTTTGATTTGAGCCTGCCCGTTTACCTTACCCAAATCTAAAAGTTTACGGCTGTATTTTTGTCCTTTAAAGTGATTCTCTTTATAGAGAATATATAAATTGAGGTGATGGTCTTTTTGTTTAGCTGTTAACTGCTGATCTGCGGATAAAGTTGCACGAAATAGTTTTAGTCCTATGTTAATTCGAGCATCAGATGTACCACCGGCATGGGCTGTTATATTAATAAGAGATAAAAGAGCAATAGCAAGCTGAATCAATCGCATGGGATTCATGACTGCAACTTGTAGATAGGCATAATCGATTGCTGTAAAATTTTATTATTGATAATCACTTTATGATACAATTTTGGGTCGGGATGAGAATGAAAATAGAAAGTGATCTTTTATTTCAGATTATTAAAGAGCCTTCAGCCAAACTTGAATTTATTCTCCATCATTTGTAGTAACATTAAATTTCTACATCAATGATAGGGGATAACAAAAGTTACTTAGGAGTTCAACGACTTTATTTCATCATTCATTTTCTTGGAATTATACATTAATTTTTTATAAAATTATGGAAATATCAATGCTTAAGTTAGTCTTTATTTGTTTTTTGGCTATTTTATCCTGTCATAACCTGATCGCATCAGAAATTAAGCCATCTGACGATATCACGGACACTGAAGAAAAAGCTTTTCTTTCACTTTTAGAAGAACAAACTGAAATTGCCACCAAGACTAAAATGAATGTTGATTTTGTACCGGGCATGGTGACGATATTACACGGAGAGGAGCTGGAGCGTAAGGGTCTTCACTCAGTTTTAGATGCTCTGGAAACAGTACCGGGTATAGAGATTTATATACGTAGTTCTGGTACCCGAAGCATTAAAGTAAGAGGCGTTGGCGGAGAAATCGCCTTTGGCGATATAAAAATGATGCTGGATAATATTAATATGAACTCTTCAATATCACCATACTCGCAACTTATCTTTGATCTTCCTGTGGAACAAATTGAACGTATAGAAGTGATTCGAGGTCCGGGGTCTGCTCTGCATGGTGAATATGCTTACACTGCTGTGATCAATGTGATCAGCAAAAAACAGCAAAAGAATTTCTACTCTACTATAGGAGAAAACAATAGCCATTTACTGGGGGGAAACTACTTTTGGGAAGACTCGGAGAAACAAATAAAAGCAAACATCAATGTTGCTTTTTCTTCAACGGACGGGATCACAACATCCAATGACTCAGATGCTTTGTATGGAACCGGAGGAGCAGCTACAATATTTAGTCAGGCCAATGTTTCCAGAGCTCCTGGAAGTTCTATGGAAAATAAGGATCACAGGTCTGTTCTATTTAACTTAACTCTGGCCGATTATGAGCTGAAATTTCATTGGCTAAATACTATCCATGGTACTTTTTTTGGTGCACTTAATGTATTACCTGATGAAAATGAAAACTTTGACGGGGATATTACAACTATTGAATTAAATAAAAAAATTGCCATGTCGAGGGAACTTGATATTGATCTGAAACTGGGCTGGCAGCAGCAAAGTTATGATGCTGATTATAGTTTCTTACCTCCAGGTTATGCTATATGGCATTATCCAAGCTTTCCTATCACCCTTGAAAATGGCTATGTTTTGGAAGATTATTATAAAGATAACAAATTTTATGGAGGGGCTGATTTTTTTTGGCAGATGACAGACAATCATTCCTTATTCCTGGGATTAGATTATTCACAAATAAAAGTAAAAGAAGCCTGGGAAAAAAGCAATATGCACCCTAATGGCACTGCCTCTGATTTAGATAATTATCCGCTGGATTCAATCCAGAAATTTACCTTTGAAGAGGGCAGCGGTCTGGTTGCTGAGAATGAAAAACGCAGCTTGTTCAGCCTGACTCTGCAGGATGAATATCAGGCATCTGAAGCCCTGTCAATAACAGCCGGTTTACGTTACGATCATTATAGTGATGTAGGTGATAACTGGTCGCCGCGTTTAGCTGCAGTGTATCAAATTAATAAAAGACATATTATTAAGGGACAATATGCTGAGGCATTTATTAAATCAAGATTTATTGAAGAAGCCAGATCGGTTGATCTACGCCCGCAAACAAATGATACCTTTGATATAAGTTATATCTATAAAACCCGGCTGAACAGACTCAATGTAACTCTATACCATTCAAAATTAAAAAATATTGTCGATGAAACACTCAGTGTCGACATCTATGAGAATAAGGATGATATATTTATAAAGGGTGTCGAGCTGGAAATGGAACATGATTTCAGCGAACAACTTTCTGCTGGTTTTAATTTGTCCTATAACAAAACTAAAGATAGTGAAACCGGAGAGGATATTCCCGGAACAACCCGTTGGTTATCCAATATTGAACTTATGTATCAGCCACAGACAGCTTATGATTTTTCTTTACGTTATCGTTACGTGGGCAAGAAATATCGTGAAAGTGATGATCCCAGAGAAAAACTGGACGCTTACGGTGTGGTAAACTTTAATGCAAGATTAAATAATATTTTTACTCAAGGCGCATCACTGCAGCTTGGAGTGGATAACCTTTTTAATGAAGATGTAAGATATTCTGCACGCATGACTACGGATGTATTCAGAAACCGCTATCCCGGTTATGAGGATGATTATCCTCGTGGCGGTCGTTATTGGTGGCTGCGTTTCAAGTATGTCTATGATTAAATCAGTTTAATATCAGATATGCTGATGAGTTCTGCTAAAGTGAATTTTGTTTATCACCATCTGAGTTTTTGAGATTTCAAAATTACCTTACAAAGCATTATGGAACTGTGCTAAAATGTGGCAGTTTTTTTTAATGGATAAATTACGTCTAACATGTCAGATTTTGCAAAAGAACTCCTCCATGTAAACATTGAAGAGGAAATGAAGCAGTCCTATATGGACTATGCGATGAGCGTCATTGTAGGAAGAGCACTTCCTGATGTTCGCGATGGTCTTAAACCCGTTCATAGACGTGTTATTTATGCCATGCATGAAGCCGGCATGGATTTCAATAAACCGTACAAAAAATCGGCTCGTATTGTCGGTGAAGTGTTGGGTAAATATCATCCACATGGTGATACAGCGGTCTATGATACGATTGTGCGTATGGCGCAGAACTTTTCCTTACGTTATATGCTGGTGGATGGACAGGGCAACTTTGGTTCTGTCGATGGTGATTCACCTGCTGCCATGCGCTATACCGAAGTTCGTATGGCCAAAATCTCTCACGAGCTGCTGGCTGACATTGATAAAGAAACTGTCGATTTTACCCCGAACTATGATGAATCTGAGCACGAGCCAAATGTTTTACCAACCAAAATTCCTAATCTTCTGATTAATGGTTCATCTGGTATTGCCGTGGGTATGGCAACCAATATTCCACCGCACAATCTCAATGAAGTGATTACCGGCTGTCTGGCTTATATCGATAATCCTGAAATTACCATTCCTGAACTGATAGAATTGATCCCCGGCCCTGATTTTCCGACTGCTGCAATTATTAATGGCTCCAGTGGTATTCATGAGGCCTATCATACCGGTCGTGGTCGTATTAAGATCAGGGCTCGTACTGAAATTGAAGAAATGCCTAATGGCCGTGAACGTATTGTTGTGCATGAACTGCCTTATCAGGTTAATAAGGCACGCTTATTAGAACGTATTGCTGAACTGGTTAAAGAGAAGAAAATAGAAGGAATATCTGAACTGCGTGATGAGTCTGATAAAGACGGCATGCGTATGGTCATTGAGGTTAAGAGAGGCGATCAGGCCGATGTTTTAATTAACAATCTGTATAAACATACCGCAATGCAGAATGTTTTTGGTATTAATATCGTTGCATTGGTGGATGGGCAGCCAAAATTATTTAACCTGAAAGAACTTATTGAACAGTTTATCCGTCATCGTCGCGAAGTGGTTAACCGCCGCACTGTTTTTGAATTAAGAAAAGCCCGTGCCCGTGCCCATATTCTTGAAGGTCAGGCGGTTGCTTTAGCCAATATTGATCCCCTGATCAAACTCATCAAAGAATCAGCTAATCCTGCGGAAGCCAAAATAAAATTACTGGATAAAAGCTGGGAGCCGGGACTGGTTAAGGAATTATTGTCTGGCGGTGGCGAGCAGTCTCGTCCTGATGGTCTGGAAGCACAATATGGCTTATTTGATGATGGCTATCATTTGTCTCCTGTACAGGCGCAAGCCATTCTGGAACTGCGTTTACATCGCTTAACCGGACTTGAAATTGATAAAATTGTTACTGAATATAAAGAAATTATCGAACAGATCAAATGGTTCTTAACCATTTTAGGCAGTCAGGAAATTCTAATGGGTGTGATTCGTGAAGAATTAGAAGCCATTTTAAGTCAATACGGTGATGAGCGTCGCACTGAGATCAGAGAATCACAGGATGATCTCAATTATGAAGATATGATTGCTGAGGAAGATCGAGTGGTGACTTTATCTCATGAGGGTTATGTTAAAACACAACCTTTATCTGATTATGCAGCACAACGTCGTGGCGGACGGGGCAAGTCAGCCACTTCAATGAAGGAAGAAGATTTCATTGACAAGCTTTTTGTTGCTTCCAGCCATGATACTATTTTATGTTTTACCAATGCCGGACAGGTTTACTGGAAAAAAGTCTATCAATTACCACTGGCCAGTCGTGGTTCCAGAGGTCGTCCTATTATTAATCTCCTGCCTTTATCTGAAGGTGAGCAGGTTAATGCAATTCTACCCATTAAAGAATTCCTGGATGGTCAGTTTATCCTGCAGTCAACAGCTAATGGTACGGTGAAAAAGACACCGTTATTAGATTACTCCAGACCAAGAGTGAATGGTATTCGTGCCATTGATTTACGTGAGGGTGACAGATTAATTGATGTGCAGTTAACCGATGGTCAGCAGGATATTATGTTGTTCAGCACAGAAGGCAAGGCGGTTCGTTTCAATGAGACGACAGTCCGTTCTGTAGGACGTGTATCTACAGGTGTCCGGGGTATGAAATTACCGGAAGAACATCATATTCATTCACTTATTGTGGTGCCGCCGGAATGTGATGATCGTTATGTTCTGACAGCCACTGAAAATGGCTATGGCAAACGCACTAAAATATCCGAGTATCCAGCTAAGGGACGAGCAGGTAAAGGTGTTCTGGCAATAAAGAATTCTGAACGAAATGGCTCATCAGTCGGTGCCTGTTTATTAGATGAAACAAGTGAAATTATGTTGATCACTGATGGTGGAACAATCGTCAGAACCCGATCTACTGAAATCTCTGTTGTAGGTAGAAATACTCAGGGTGTAAGATTAATTCGCCTGACCAAGGGTGAAAAACTGGTACAGATAGAACGGGTTTGTGAGACTGAAACGGATGATGATGAACCGTTGGAAGAGGGTGAGGAATCATCAACGGATCAACAGCCGCCATCTAACCAAGAGCCAACAGGAAATTAAAGAAAGTTTAGTACAGTTAAACCGTGCTGGGGAATCTGGTTCATCTTTATGAGGACGCCGGAGTTGTCCATGGCTCATAGACCTCATAAATACAAACCAGAATCCCCAGCACTCTGTATGCCATTTAGATTTCAAGATTGATAGCAGAGAAAAACAAGTATAAAACTACTCTCAAGTTAAGTTGTAGTGCTAAGCGTGTGCTAAATTACCTAACCTAAAAATTATTATGTAACTATATCAGCCTGTTTTAAAGATCTGTCTAACTGGATACGGGAGATTATACAGAATAGTTATAAACTTATTATTATTTAACTTTTTATTTTAAGGATAAAAAATGTCTAGAGTTTTCAATTTCAGTGCGGGTCCTGCGATGTTACCCGAAGATGTGATTAAAAAAGCCAGTGAAGAAATGCTGGACTGGCGTGGTGAAGGGATGTCTGTAATGGAGATGTCTCATCGTGGTAAGGCATTTATGTCTATTGCTGCTAAGGCAGAGGCTGATTTAAGAACTTTGATGTCTATTCCTGATAATTACAAAGTGTTATTTCTGCAGGGTGGTGCCAGTAGTCAGTTTGGTGCAATTCCTTTGAACCTGTTAGGTGATAAGACGACTGCTGATTATGTTAATACCGGTATGTGGTCTAAAAAAGCGATTGCAGAAGCCAAGCGTTATTGTGATGTGAATGTGGTGGCAACTTCTGAAAAATCTGGTTTTACTACTATTCCTGAATTTTCTACGTGGAAATTGAATCCGGATGCGGCTTATGTTCACTATACGCCGAATGAAACTATTGGTGGTGTTGAATTTGACTATATTCCTGATACTGGTGATGTGCCATTAATTGCTGATATGTCTTCTACTATATTATCGCGTCCTGTTGATGTGTCTAAGTACGGTATGATTTACGCTGGTGCACAAAAGAATGTGGGACCGGCAGGTTTGACTCTGGTGATTATTCGTGAAGATTTAATTGGTCATGCGGCTGACAATACACCGGCTATGTTAAATTATAAAACTCATGCTGATACAGATTCTATGTACAACACACCGCCAACCTATAGCTGGTATTTTGCTGGTCTGGTTTTTGAGTGGCTACTTGGAAAAGGCGGACTGGAAAGTATGGGACAATTTAATCAGGATAAGTCAGCTAAACTTTATGCTGCTATTGACGGTAGTGATTTTTATGCAAATCCGGTTGAGAAACGCTATCGCTCCTGGATGAATGTACCATTTACTTTAAAGTCAGCTGATCTGGATGCGGACTTTCTTGAAGGTGCGGCTAAAAAAGGTCTGGCGACATTGAAAGGACATCGTTCTGTTGGTGGTATGCGTGCCAGTATTTATAATGCAATGCCTGCAGAAGGAATTGATATACTGGTTGAATATATGAATGAATTTGCTAAAGAGTCTTCAACTAAATAAAATTTGTTGCTGTTGCTTTGCTAAAATTTATACAGCAAAGTAAGACAGTGACAAATTTTATGTTAACTATTAAAGAGAATGCTTAACAATGAATAAAATCCTGACATTAAATAATATTGCAGTCGCTGGTTTAGAAAAATTTCCCAGAGAAACCTATGAAGTGGCTTCTGAAATACAACATCCAGATGCGATTATACTGCGTTCATTTAAAATGCATGATATGGATATTCCTGAAAGTCTGGAGGCAGTAGGGCGTGCAGGAACCGGTGTAAATAATATACCTGTTGATAAAATGAGTGAAAAAGGGATTCCTGTTTTTAATGCTCCGGGTGCTAATGCCAATGCGGTTAAGGAATTGGTGGTTGCTGGTATGTTGATGTCTGCTCGTCATATCGGACCCGCCTGGGAATTTGCAAAAAATCAGCAAGGAACTGATGTGGAAATCTCTAAGGCGGTAGAAGCCGGCAAGAAAAAATTTGGTGGTTTTGAACTACCTGGTAAGACATTGGGTGTTGTGGGCTTAGGTGCTATTGGACGTGCAGTGGCTAAAGTAGCTGAAGATTTAGGTATGAATGTGATTGGTTTTGATCCCGGCTTGACCGTTGAAGGAGCCTGGATGTTATCTTCCAGTGTTAAGCAGGCGGCTAGTTTTGATGCTATGCTGCCGGAAGTGGATTTTATCAGTTTTCATGTACCGCTAGTTGATGTGACAAAAAATATGCTCAATGCGGATCGTATTAAACTGATGAAGAAAAATGCTACAGTATTAAACTTTGCCCGTGGTGGTATTATTGATGATACTGCAATGGCAGAGGCATTAAGCGCAGGAAATCTTTATGGTTATGTCAATGATTTTGCTAATAACACTTTAAAAGAAGTGCCGAATGTCATTACATTACCACATATTGGTGCTTCGACTCAGGATGCAGAAGATAATTGTGCTGTGATTGTCGCTGAAAATGTTCGTGATTATCTTGAAAATGGTAATATAAAATTATCAGTGAATTTTCCTGAAATTAATATGCCGAAACCAGAAGGTGGTCATCGTATTACTATTGCTAATTCTAATGTACCTAATATGCTGGGTCAAATATCTTCTATTCTGGCTGAGGCAGGTTTGAATATTTCAGATATGGTGAATAAATCTAAAAATGATTTGGCGTATACTATCGTTGATGTCAATGATCCGGTTGCCGATCAGGTGATTGAAACTTTGTCGGCAATTGACGGTGTGCTGGCGGTTAGAGTATTGTCATAATTTGGCTCCGACCCGGACAGGAACATTGTTTTGAGTAAAGACTTACAGGAAATACGTGAAAAAATAGACAATATCGATCAGGAAATTCAGGATCGACTCAATCAGCGTGCCCAGCTTGCCCAACAGGTTGCTGAGGTGAAGCTGGCGGAAGCTGCCAGTCGTGCTGAGGTTCTGTTTTATCGTCCTGAACGTGAAGCTGCTGTGTTGCACAAGGTTATGGAGCGCAATCAGGGGCCTCTTGATGACAAAGAAGTGGCACGTTTGTTTCGTGAGATTATGTCAGCTTGTCTGGCTTTGGAACAACCCATGAAAATTGCTTTTCTGGGACCGGACGGCACTTTTACTCAAACCGCTGCTCTAAAACACTTTGGTCATTCTGTGGATACTATTTCATGTTTCACTATTGCTGATGTGTTTCGTGATGTGGATTTAGACCTTTGTAATTATGGTGTTGTTCCGGTTGAGAATTCAACAGAAGGTGTGATCAGTCATACACTGGATATGTTGGTGGAATCACCACTGAAAATTTGTGGTGAAGTTTCTCTGCGTATTCATCATTATTTAATGAGTCAGCACGATGATCTGGCTGCTGTCAAAAAAATCTATTCTCACCAGCAGTCTCTGGCACAATGTCGCGGCTGGTTAGATAAAAATTGTCCGGATGCTGAACGTATTGCCGTTAATAGTAACGCTGAAGCATCAAGACTGGCTTCATTGGAAAGCGGGAGCGGGGCAATAGCCAGCAACAGCGTTGCTGAAATTTATCAGCTCAATCTTTTAGCCAATAAAATCGAAGATCAGCCGGATAATACCACCCGATTTATTATTCTGGGAAAACAGGATGTTGAAGCGAGTGATGATTCCCCTGATGTTTCTGCACTAGACAAAACTTCTATAATGCTGACTTCCGCCAACGAATCAGGTGCCTTATTTAATTTATTAAAACCATTGGCAGAAAATGGCTTGTCAATGACTCGAATTGAATCAAGACCTTCCAAAAGTGGTTTATGGCAATATATTTTCTTCATTGATATTGATGGTCATACTACTAATCCTTCTGTTGTAAAAGCATTACAGGAAGTGAATAAAAAAGCCAGCTTGATGAAAATTCTAGGTTCTTATCCGAAGGCCGTTTTTTAATGGAAGATAGCATAATGACCGGTATTATGTCGTCTCTGCCAGAACCAGTTGCCGGGGTCGCCAGTTTAAGCCCCTATATTCCAGGTAAACCGGTAGAAGAACTGGAACGTGAATATGGGGTAAGCCATGCGGTTAAATTGGCTTCTAATGAAAATCCACTGGGGCCCTCACCTGAAGTGATTGAACACTTGACTCAATTGCTCGGTTCTCCATTTTCAAAAGAGGCAGCAGAATTATCTCGTTATCCTGATGGTAATGGCTTCATTTTAAAGAATAAATTACTGGAAAAATTAAGTCTGGATTCAGTTGAACAAATTACTCTGGGTAATGGCTCTAATGATGTGCTGGATATTTTAGCAAGAACCTATGCTGCACAAGGTGATGAAGTTATTTTCTCTCAATATGGCTTTGCTGTGTATCCGATTGCTGCTCAGGCGGTGGGTGCCAAAGCCATTGTAACTAAGGCAAAAAACTGGGGACATGATTTAAATGCGATGCTGGAAGCTATTAGTGATAAGACTACACTGATATTTATTGCTAATCCTAATAATCCTACAGGGACATGTCTGGCAGCCAAAGATCTACATGAGTTTTTGCAAAAAGTACCATTACATATTGTCGTTGTTATTGATGAAGCCTATGAAGAATATGCCTCATATACACAATCAACTTCTTTTAAAAATTATCATTCCATGCTTCCAGATTTAAAGCAATTTGATAATCTGGTGATCACCAGAACATTTTCCAAAGCCTATGGTCTGGCCAGTTTCAGAATTGGCTATGCTGTTTCATCAATTGCTGTCGCTGATTGTCTAAATCGAGTTAGACAACCCTTTAATAATAATTCTCTGGCATTGGAAGCGGCCGCTATTGCTCTGGATGATCAACAGCATATTAATCAGAGTGTTGCATTAAACTGGCAGGGGATGATGTTTTTAACGGATGCTTTTAAGCGATTGAAGCTTAACTATATACCCTCAGCTGGTAATTTTATTTGTGTAGAAGTTGGTGAGAAGAGTGCTCAAATCTATGAAAAATTATTGTATGAGGCTGTGATTGTCCGTCCGCTTGCTAACTATCAAATGCAGCAGCATCTCAGAATATCCATTGGTACAATGGATGAAAATCAGCGATTTTTAAATGCTCTGGAAAAAGTATTATCAATATGAGCCATCAGTCAAAAGATGAGAGCCATCAGCAAATAAGACAGGGGTAAAGTTTTATGTTTGATAATAGCTCAGTGATGATTAATCACCTTACCATTATTGGCATCGGCCTGATTGGCGGGTCTTTTGCGAGAGCCATGCGAATTTCCGGGTTGGTCAATCGTATCAGCGGTTCAGGTCGAAATCGTGATAACCTCGATAAAGCTCTGCAGCTGGGTGTGATTGATGACTATTCTGTGGATATTAAAGAAGCCGTTAAAGATGCTGACTTAATTTTTATTGCTGCTCCGGTGGGCAGTATGCAAAATATTCTGGGTCAAATAAAAGGTCATATAAAGAAAAATACCATTATTACTGATGGCGGCAGTACCAAAGCCAATGTCATTGCTGCTGCTGAAACTGTTTTTGATGAACTTCCAGTTAATTTTGTTCCGGGTCATCCTATTGCAGGGACTGAAAATAGTGGAGTTGAATCTTCATTTGCCACCTTATATCAGGATCATCGAGTCATATTAACACCATCAGATTATACGGATTCCAAAGCACTTGAAACAGTATCAATATTATGGAAAGCAGCTGGTGCACAAGTGGTTTTAATGGAAGCCCGGCATCATGATCAGGTGTTGGCGGCAACTAGTCATTTACCACATTTATTAGCTTTTTCTCTAGTTAATACTTTGACTACCCTGGATGAAAAGCAGGAGATATTTGAAAATGCAGCGGGTGGTTTTAGAGATTTTACCCGTATTGCCTCCAGCGATCCATCCATGTGGCAGGATATTTGTATGGCTAACAAAGAGGCTTTAATAGAACATCTGGATCATTTCACAGAAGATTTAAACCAGTTGAGATCAGCTCTGGAAAAAGGTGACGGAGAAACTTTAAAGCAAATCTTTGTCAGAGCAAAACAAAGTCGCGATGATTTTGTGGATAAAAATTAATTAGATAAAGTTTTTGTAAAATAAAAAAACTCAAATATCGTCCTCGGTTCTTCAATTGCCTTCTCAATATCTTCAGCAGTAATAATATTATCTGGGATGCTAGAACGAAGTTGCTGTATATTGTATAGAAAATCATTTCTTATTCCTTAGCTTGGTCACTTATAAGTGACCATCTAAGTCTAATCTAAAAAACAGGATAAGAGACTAATCAAATATCTCATCCCCATGAAAAGTACTTTCAAAATACAGATTCTGGCTTTTGATACCATGAGAAATTAATAAAGGTTTAAGATGCTGATTGAGATGTCCGGGTGCGGCAATATATAAATCAAAATTTAATAAATGACTGTGCTCATCATGTAAATGCTGTATGAGTGTTGTGGCCACAATATCAGTTTTAGGTTCTGACAGCACTGGCGTATAACTAAAGTTATCCAGTGCATCATTCCAGGAACGGCAGAGGTTATCCAGATAATGATTTTCAACTTTAGTGGTTATCCAGTAGAGATGAATGTTTTCTGCTAAATCCAGTGATATCGCATGTTCGATTAAACTTCTTACTGGAGCAAACCCAGTATCCCAGGCAACAAAAATTAAAGAATTAGGTGAATCTTCATCCAGAACAAAACTACCACTAGGTCCAGTTAAAGTGACAGGTTCATCCTTCTTTAAATGGTTTAGAATAATTTCTGAAAAAGGTTCATTTTCTTGCACAGGAATATGGAATTCCAGATTATGAGGTTCACAGGGACAACTTGCAATAGAATACTCAGCATTAATAGTACTGCCATCTTCTCTTGTATGATTATTCAGATTTAATTCCAGATGCTGCCCTGCCATAAAACGCAGGCGTTGGCTGCGAGGTAATTTTAATGCTAATTTAATAATATGATCACCAAGTCGTTGACTGTTTTTTATTTTTGCAGAGAGTGTTTGTAAAGGGATATCATCGGCACTCACTGCTTCCTCTGTTTCCAAAGTAATATCACTTATAGCAGTATTTGAGCAGGTTAAAATATAGCCTTGGGATTTTTCACTGGACGAGAAAATATAATCCTGATGCGCTGTTTTTTCAACCTGACCAGAGATTAGTTTTGCCTTGCACTTGCCGCATTTACCATTATTACAACCATAGTCCACGGCTAGACCGGAACGTAATGCAGATTCCAGTAAAGTTTCAGATTTATCAGAAATATAATTATGGCGGCTGGGTAGTAAACGTATATGAGGCTGCATAAACTGTTTGATTTGCTCTTCCATCTGCTGTAGTGGACTGATATTTATTTCATCGTCAAGACTGATTAATGACTCATTAAACCAGTCTTTGATTTCATTAAAAGGATTATCTTCATCGGTGCTGAGTTTGATGGATAGAAACTTTTGCTTCATACTGTCGAGTAATTCTTCCATCTGACTGGCACGATTTCTTTCATCCGCCAGTTCTTTATTTAATTTAAGTAAGCGGCGGCTTAAGGCATCAATGTGAGAGCCTTCACGTTCACTTTGAGCCATTTTATGCACGGCATCGCGCATATTTTTTTCCATTTTTTCCAACATGGTATTATCTTCATACAGTGCATCAGGAAAAGCTCTTTTTAAGTCAGAAAGTACGACTGTTCCTTCCATAACTTTTAATTTGTTTTCCTGAATTTTTTTTTGCACATCTTTGCGTTTGACACCAATAAGACGAGCGGCCTGAGAGAGTGATAAGTGACGATCCATTGAGTACTCCACTATAAATGGGGAATTAATTGATATTTAGTTGAAGTGTAGTACAAAGGTTTTAAAAATCTATAAAGAAAGGTCAAGAAATTTTTGTGGATCAATCTGCCAGTTTTGGTCAGATTCAGAACGGATAACTTTAAGTTCCTGTTGTTTGGATAAGTTAACTAATACTGGTTTAATTGTTTCACGCGTTTTGCTATTTAAAAATATCACCACATTGGGGGCGAGGAGGTTGTCATTGTTTTCTGCAACGACAGCAATATGCTTATTACTGAGCATGACCAGAGTAGCAGGGGGATAGATGCCGACACAATGAATAAATTCATGCACTAACTGGGGATTAAAATGTGAACCACCCCAGGAGAGCATACGTTTTAATACTACTGAGGGATCCTGTCCTTTGTGATAACAGCGATCAGCAGTGAGGGCATCATAAACATCAACAATTACGGACATTTGTGCCACGATGCTGATTTCATCGCCTTTTTTTCCATCAGGATAACCGGAGCCATCAAATTTTTCATGATGCAATGCAGCGACATCCAGAGCATTTTGATTAATTCCAGGCGTTTTTTCTAAAATAAGGCGACTGTCAACCACATGCCGACGCATGATTTTAAATTCGTCATCGGTGAGTTTGCCGGCTTTATTTAATATTTCAGGTGGTGTTAATGTTTTACCAATATCGTGTAACAGGCCGCCAACTCCAACATCGTGGATAAACTCAGTGGGCATACCACGGGTTTTGGCAAATGACATCATTAAAACACTAATGTTAACAGAGTGCTCAAAAGTATAGGTATCCATTGTTCGAATTCTGGATAAACCCAATAGTGCATTAGAGTTTTCTAAAACCGACTCTGCCATTTTATCAACAACCGGCGTGACAAGTTCCATTTCAACCTGTTGCCCTAATTTAACATCAGCCATAATAGTTGAAATGGCTTCTTCTGCATGATCTTTAATACTTTTTGCATCTTTTCGCAGCTTGGTTAAGGACTTTCTAACAGGAGGTGTTTTTTTCTTAAGCGTTTTTTTATTAATAGCAGGGGAAGGTTGTTTTTCAGTTTTAGAGGTTGCTTCAGATGATTTTTCCTGTGGGATATCCAATCCTTTATTAGTATCAATTTGCACCTTTTTTATGTCAGCAGATATAATTTTTTTTATATCTGAGGTTTCGGCAATTTTAAATTGATTCAGAGCAAAAGGATGTTTAAGCCATGTTGTATCAAGCTTATGAATAAACATGCCCAGCTTTAATTGTTTAGAAGATATGGTTCTGATCATAAACTTTTATAAAAAGATAAAGTAAAAAATTAACTGTATTAGTTAATAAGATACTATAGACCATGGAGATAAAAAATAAAAGAAATCTTAAAATTAAAAAGAAAGTGGCGTCCCCTAGGGAAACACCATAGCGATATTAATGAAAGCTGCTTAATCTTATTTGTCCTTATTTATTATTGTTAATCAGTTGCTTACAATTGATTGTTCGTTTAATAGTTATTACTCTAAATGTATGATTCAGGTTGCCTAGAGGCGTCCTGATGACATTCAGGTGACCTGAAGGTTGCCTGAAAAAATGCATTTTAGGTGATTTGAATGACAAAAATAATCAAAGATCTTCGTACTTTTAAATTTTCAAAAAGAAAACTTGATAAAGTTTCATATTCTGATTCAGATAAAGATATTGTTTATCATGATACTGACTCTTATGGTCTAAAGTTAAGGGTGACAAAAAATCAAAAAACTTTTTATTTTATTCGTAAACTAAATGGTAAATGATGTGGTCTAATGGATTTGTACAGTCTAGTTAAGTAAGATCAACTTAACAGGAGACTGAGAAATGAGTAAAAGGAAAAAATATACAAAA
>JAHXIV010000083.1 GCA_025655455.1 gamma proteobacterium symbiont of Taylorina sp. | reverse complement strand
TACCACGTGCTTTTTCTTCAGGTGCTGAATCAATTTCATCAAATGCACGGGTTTCACCACCGTGCTTTTCTGCCATACACTTGGTAATGGCTGCCGTTAATGTTGTTTTACCATGGTCTACGTGGCCAATTGTACCAACGTTGACATGTGGTTTTGTACGTTCAAACTTTTCTTTAGACATTTTATTTTCCCAAACTTTAGTAACTTATATTAAAAAAACATTTTCACCAAATTGTTTACATTCTTATAATCTGGTCATAAGAATGCTTCCTGCTCATTTCATATTGGGTTCGGAGTCAAATACTTTAAAAAAGTATTTGACTCCGAACCCCTATTTTACTTCAGCTTTAACCATGCTTTCTGGTTATTGCTTCGACAACATTCCTCGGCGCTTCAGCATATTTGCTAAACTCCATTGAATAATTTGCACGACCCTGAGTGGCAGAACGTAAATCCGTTGCATAACCAAACATTTCAGATAATGGCACATCAGCACGAACTAATTTTCCTGTCGGCGTGTCTTCCATGGCTTCAACAACGCCACGACGTCGATTCAGATCACCCATCACATCGCCCATATAATTTTCCGGTGTCACCACCTCTACTTTCATCATGGGTTCGAGCAATATGGGGTCGGCTTTCATTGCACCTTCACGCAAAGCATAAGAGCCCGCAATTTTAAAGGCCATTTCATTAGAGTCAACATCATGGTATGAACCGTCATACAAAGTGGCCTTAACATCAACCAGAGGAAAACCGGCAATCACACCATTTTGCATTTGCTGTTGAATTCCCTTATCAACAGCACTGATATATTCTTTAGGGACGCTACCGCCAACCACCTCATTGACAAATTCATAACCCGCCTGTGACTCTTCATTTTTAGCTAAAGGCTCTAATCTTAACCAGACATGACCATATTGACCACGGCCGCCTGATTGACGTATAAACTTACCTTCAACCTCGACGCTATTACGAATTGTTTCACGATAAGCCACCTGAGGTGCGCCTACATTTGCTTCTACACCAAATTCACGCTTCATTCGATCAACAATAATATCAAGATGCAGTTCACCCATTCCTGAAATAATGGTTTGACCGGACTCTTCATCGGTATGCACCTGAAAGGAAGGATCTTCGTGGGCTAATTTACCCAGTGCAATACCCATTTTTTCCTGATCAGCCTGAGTTCTCGGCTCAACGGCAACAGAAATGACCGGTTCCGGAAACTCCATCCGTTCCAGCGTGATAACTGCACTATTAGAACACAGCGTATCACCGGTTGTGACATCTTTTAAACCAACTGCAGCGGCAATATCACCAGCTCTAACTTCTTTTATTTCTTCACGCGAATTAGAGTGCATTTGTAAAATACGCCCCACTCGTTCTTTCTTACCTTTAACCGGATTGTATATACTATCACCGGATTTCAGAATACCTGAGTAAACCCTGAAAAATGTCAAAGTACCAACAAATGAATCTGTGGCAATTTTAAAAGCTAATGCTGCAAAGGGTTCATCATCTGATGCTTCTCGATGAGCTTCTGTTTCATGCTTATCATCTAATACACCATTAATTGCTTTCACTTCTGTCGGTGAAGGCAAATAATAAACAATAGCATCTAACATTGCTTGTACACCAATATTCTTAAATGCACTACCACAGCAAACAGGTACTATTTCAGTACTTATGCAACGCTCCCTTATACCCTGATGAATTTCAGCCTCGCTGAGTTCACCTGATTCCAGGTATTTATCCATTAATTCTTCATTGGCTTCAGCAGCAGCTTCCAGCAACTGCTCACGCCATTCATTACAAAGTTCAATCATATCAGCCGGAATTTCCTTGGCCTCATAATTGATCCCCATATTTTCTTTTTCCCAGAAGATCGCCTGCATTTTGACCAGATCAACCACACCCTGTAAAGTTTCTTCTGCTCCAATCGGCAGTTGCAAGGGTATCGGGATTGCGCCCAGTCGAGTTTTTATCTGCTCGACTACACGTAAAAAATCTGCCCCGGAACGATCCATTTTATTAATAAATGCCATTCTGGGGACTTCATACTTATTGGCCTGACGCCATACGGTTTCAGACTGTGGTTCTACTCCACCCACCGCACAAAAAACAGCGACAGCGCCATCAAGAACCCGTAAAGAACGTTCTACCTCAATGGTAAAATCAACGTGCCCCGGTGTATCAATGATATTGATACGGTGCTTTTCAAACTGTTTATCCATGCCCTGCCAGAAGCAGGTAGTTGCAGCTGAGGTGATAGTAATACCACGTTCCTGCTCCTGTTCCATCCAGTCCATAGTCGCTGCGCCATCATGAACTTCACCGATTTTATGCGATACACCAGTGTAATATAAAACACGTTCTGTTGTCGTAGTTTTACCCGCATCGATGTGAGCCATAATGCCTACATTACGATAACGGGTAATCGGAGTTTCACGAGCCACGGACTTTACAACCTTAGTAGAGGGAACAAAAACGGGGCTCTCAAACAAATTTTAATAGTTTGATTGCCCCCCTATACATTTTACCAGCGATAATGTGCAAACGCTTTATTAGCTTCTGCCATACGGTGCGTATCTTCACGTTTCTTAACTGCAGAACCCTTGTTTTCAAGAGCATCTATCATTTCACCCGCTAAACGGCGACCCATAGATTTTTCACCACGTTTTCTAGCAGCATCGACTAACCAACGCATGCCTAAAGTGGCCTGACGTTCAGTTCTTACTTCAACAGGCACCTGATAAGTTGCACCACCGACACGGCGGGATTTTACTTCCACTGTTGGTCTGATATTTTCAATCACTTTATTGAACAATTCAACAGGTTCACCTTTGGTTTTTTCTATAACAATTTCCAGAGCACCATAGACTATTTTTTCAGCAACAGATTTCTTGCCGCTATACATAATGATATTGATGAATTTAGCCAGGCTTTTATCGCCAAACTTTGGATCAGGTAGAATTTCGCGTTTTACTGCGGCTCTTCTCCTAGACATAATATATTTCCTTTTCTAAGATACTTACAGACTATGCTTTTGGAAGCTAATATTCAAAGATATCAGCCAACATAAAATGATCTGTATGCGCTTGCTTTTTATTTATTAAAAACTGCTTAATGTTGCACTGATTATAAGAACGCCTCAGGCTAACACGGCTCAATCAATTTTTAACTATGATTTTGGACGTTTAGCACCGTATTTTGAACGTCCTTGACGACGATCATCAACACCGGCTGTATCCAGGGTACCACGTACAGTATGATAACGAACACCAGGTAAATCTTTAACACGACCACCACGGATTAAAATCACACTATGTTCCTGCAGGTTATGACCTTCTCCACCAATATAGGTTGAGACTTCATAGCCGCTGGTTAAACGAACACGTGCAACTTTTCTCAAAGCCGAATTAGGTTTCTTTGGTGTTGTTGTATAAACACGAGTACAAACACCACGACGTTGAGGACAAGCCTGCAATGCGGGTACATTACTCTTGGTTATCTGACGTTTACGTGGTTTACGTACCAATTGGTTGGTAGTTGCCATAAACTTTATTTCTCCACACGATAAAACACACTATTAAAACAATAGACTGGAAACATCCCAGTCAAAAAAAGACGGGTAAGTATAAACGTTTAACTTATTTTTATCAAGTTAAAATTATGATTTTGTATAAATAATGAGTATAACTTATAGAATAGGCTGGGGTTGTTATTAGCAAAGTCCCAAGGCTTTAGCTGTAGGAATTAAAGCAATAGCACACATATATTTAACTTGGCTGTTTCAACCATTAATTTGGCAATTTCAGCTTCAATTTTTCTGTTTTGCAACTCTTCCATAGCATTAAGCTCTCCGATATTCACTCTACAGCTATTTATTTTACAAGAATATCGTACATTAATTTTATTCTTAAGTTAATTTTTTAAACTTCATAAAAAAAGGGTAATCACTTAAGTGTGATTACCCTTTTACAATTCTATTTCTGTATTCAGCTTATAAAAGCTAAGTCAGACTTAGAACTTGTGGATGATACCAACAGAGAAAGAGTCTGCATCTTTACCTGCAGCGCCCAATCCTCTACCTTCACCATCATGACCGCCGCCCCAGGATGTGCTGGCAGAGTTATCATCATTACTGGTTGATGCATAGGCAACATAAGCTGTAGTACGTTTAGACATTTTGTGATCTAAACCAATTACCCACATATCTGCTCCATCTTTAGCTTTACTTTGTGACTCACCGCGATCAGCATATTGAGCTTTAATCACGTTATTACCCATAGTGTAAGAACCACCTATAGTCCAGATATCAGCATCTGCTTTGCTGTTACCATTGATACCATCAGCATTTGCCCAGGAACCTAATACTTTGAAATCACCGAATGCATAAGAACCGGCCAGTTTCATATTAGTCTGGTTATCATTACCAGCAACGATTCCATCGCTATAATCTTCGTAACCGAAAGCAATCAGCATTGGACCATTGTTATAGATGGCATTGAAAGAAAATGCATCGCTCTCATCAGTTGCACCATCAGGACCGCCTGGGTGAGAAATAACATAAGCAAAAGTTGCACTAAAGCCGTTCATATTAGGAGTAACATAGGCTACCACGTTATGAGCACGAGCATCCATTGCACCAGTATTCATGTTACGAGTATCACCAATTCTGTCGCCGAATAAATCAGTTTTACGACCAACAGACTTATAAGGAGTATCCCATTTACCTGCCAGAGCAGTACCCCAGTCGCCAGATAATGTCACAGCACGGTTACGCTCGGAAAGGTCACCGCCGTCACCATCCATATCAACGCCCCACTCGATTAAATAACCGACTGTCATGCCGTTACCTAAATCTTCAGAACCCTTAACACCAATACGTGAAGAGTTTGAGTTTAAGCTCCACTCGTCATAACCCGCAGCACCGGAGCCATTATTATCTTTGTTATCGATAGATGTATGGATTTGACCATATAGAGTTGGTCCAGCAGCCATAGCACTTGCAGGTGCGATAATGGCAGCAGCTACAGCAGCAGCAATAATTTTTTTCATTTTATTTCCTTAAGTTTTGTTTAAGATTTTGAAATCTTGTTTTTGCTTGAAAACGTTTGATAAAGACAAATAATATTTTTTAATTACTTTAACCATTATCGAAATTTTTGTCGCAATGTTTCACTGACGGAGACCACTTTATTCCTTTTTTATCTAAAACACAACACTTTTTTTTTTAAAAACCACATTTTTTTAAAATTAATCTACGAATATTGTTAGTTTTTTGCAACACAAAAAACCAATAGAAATATATTATCTTTATTATTCAAATAGATAGTTTGTTTTTCTATATTGCAAACAATTTTTTTCATATCTGTTGTTTTATTGCAACAAGACTTTAATATTTAATGAATTACTAATAGAAGGTTTTCAAAAATCATATACTGACAATCACACACATAAAAAAAGCCCTGCGATTTCTCGCAGGGCTTTTTTTGACACAATATGTAGAACGTAGATTAACGCTTGGAGTATTGTGGACGTTTACGAGCTTTATGCAGACCAATTTTCTTACGTTCAACCTGACGTGCATCACGGGTTACGAAACCGGCTTTACGCAGTGGGCTGCGCAGTGCTTCATCATATTCGATGAGTGCACGGGTAATGCCATGACGAATCGCTCCAGCCTGACCGGTAATTCCACCACCATTAACATTGATTGTCACATCAAACTTTTCCTGTAACTCTGTCAATTCTAATGGCTGACGAACAACCATTCTTGATGTTTCACGACCAAAGAATACTTCGATTGGACGCTTATTGATTGTGATCGTACCATTACCGGGACGAAGATAAACGCGTGCCGATGAACTTTTACGGCGACCTGTTGCATAATATTGAGTAGTCATATTTTATCCTGCTTAAACTTCAAGAGTTTTAGGCTGTTGGGCTGTATGGGGATGTTCGCTACCCGCATAAACTTTCATTTTACTGTACATAGCACGTCCTAATGGATTTTTAGGAAGCATACCTTTAACTGCTGTTTCAATCACACGCTCTGGCGCTTTGTCAATCAGCTTTTCAAAACTAATGCTTTTTAGTCCACCCGGATAACCCGTATGGTGGTGATACATCTTATCAGTTTTCTTGTTTCCACTTACATAAACTTTCTCAGCATTTATGACAATGATATAGTCACCTGTATCAACATGAGGAGTGTATTCCGGCTTGTGCTTTCCACGTAGGCGTCTGGCAATTTCTGTTGACAAACGACCCAGGGTTTTGTTTTCAGCATCAACGATAAACCAGTCACGTTCGACAGTTTCCGGTTTAGCAGTATATGTTTTCATTATTACAGCGCCTGTATATTTGGTTGTATTACAAAGAGCCCGAAATTATACATGAAAGTAGAATAATATCAAAGGATTTCTTAAAATTTATTTTATCATTAATTATAAATCTGAGGAAAAAAAATAGGCGTAACCAAGGGGGGGGGAGTTACGCCTTTTTAAAAAACCACCAAAGGAGGATGGAGGTATAAATAACTGCTGTTATTTCTATATAACAGTAATCAGTTGCATAATAATATACTTATATAGCGTTTAATTGTCAAGATAATTTTAAAAAGAATTAAACAATTGCCGGCAGTTGCAATCTCTTAACTATTTTCCCTTTCAACAGGTGTTGTTCTACTATCTCATCCAGATCCTCTTCATCAACAAAAGTATACCAAATACCATCAGGATAAATCACTATAATAGGTCCTTCGTTACAACGTCCCATACAGCCTGCACTATTAATCCTTATTTTGCCTGCATCATGGATACCCAATTTTTTACACTTATCTTTGACATATTTCCGCATTGCCCGGGTGTTAAAGCGCTGACAACAAGGTTGACCATCTTGCCGATCATTAGTACAGAAAAAAACATGTTTAGAATAATATGACATTTCTATTATCTTCCTTTATTTAGCTGGTGCTATAATAACTCAAAATCAGGGGGCGGCGTCAATGACTCCCCTTCCCATTACAACCCGGGATTCTTTTTGTCAATTCAACAAACCATTTCACAACTAGCCAATCAATGTGTACTCTGTGGTCTTTGTCTGCCTCATTGTCCTACTTATCAGGTATTTCATACAGAAAATGAATCACCAAGAGGACGTATTTCTTTATTTAAGGCATTAGCTGAAGGCTCTTTAAAGCTCGATGAAGCGATGTTGGCTCCATTGGATCATTGTCTGACCTGTCGTGCCTGTGAGAAAATGTGCCCTTCACAGGTCAATTACTCACGCATTAATCATCTGGGCAGAAAATTACTCACATGCGGCAGCAAAGGCAGACAAATAGCATCCAGACAATCTTTTCTACAAAAAATTTCAGAAAAACTGCTGCTGAGTCCTTTATTACATCCCCTTGCTAAAAAAATAGCCCTAATGTTAGCACCAATCAATCGTTGGAAAAAGAAAACATTTTTTTCATTCTATCTGCATGAAATTGCATCTAATGCTTCTTTGCCTTTTTCTTTACGGGAAAGCAATTTTATTTCTAATGCCAAAGGCTCTGTTATTTTATTTAAAGGCTGTAGTGCTGATTTATTTGAACAACAGACGCTTATTGATAGTGTAGAATTACTTAAGGCCTGCGGCTTTAATGTAAAAATTCTTAATACACAGCAGTGTTGTGGTGCAATTAAACTCCGTCATGGTAAATCCGATGAAATGCTTTCTCTGGCGAAAAAAAATATACAGACAATTACTCCACTATTAGCTGATTATCATGCGATTGTTTCTATCAACAATAGCTGCTCCGGTCAGTTGATTGAATATGCTGATCTGGACATCACTCATTCCGGTATCTTTGCTGATAAAACTTCAGATATCATTGCCTTTCTACACCAGCAGCTGAAAACAACTCAATTAAGCTTTGCACCGCTACAGCAGGAAGTTGCCGTTCATACACCCTGTTCCTTAATAAATGTTCTTAAAGAAGAACAATTATTATACGACTTGTTAGAATTGATCCCGGGTATAAAAGTTAAGCAGCTTAATAGTCAGTTTTGTTGTGGTGCTGCCGGAAGTTATATGCTGCAATATCCGCAAGTGTCAAAGCAATTACTTAGTGATAAGATAGATGACATCATGCAAAATAAATATCAACTGATTGTATCATCGAATATCAGTTGTGCTTTACATTTTAAGCAGGGATTAAATCAAGTGGGTCAAAAAAATGAAGTTGAGGTCATTCACCCGGTTTCTTTGCTGGCAAGGCAGTTGCGGGGGAAGAATAAGGGTGAGGGCTAGGGTTTTGTATATTGGTTTTATAGGGGAGTATAGTTATGTCATTAATAGAGCGTCAATTTTCAGCATTTGATCATTTTTTGATTAATATTGATACAGGGATGCGGACTATGTTCGGGGCACCTGAGGTAACTGAAAGGAAAAATCCTTCTGATACTCAGCTTGAATCTGATATTGATGGGGCTGAAAAAGAACTGGCCGGACGTCTTATGCGTATTAATCATGCAGGAGAAGTATCAGCTCAGGGGCTTTATCAGGGACAGGCTCTGACAGCCAGGCTGCCTGAGGTTCGTCAGCAAATGCAACGCGCGGCACAGGAAGAAAATGATCATCTCGCCTGGTGTGAAAAGCGCTGCAAAGAATTAGGCACCCATGTGAGTTACTTAAGTCCTTTCTGGTATTTTGGCTCTCTTACTATTGGTGCCATTGCCGGAAGAGCAGGTGATCAATGGAGCCTGGGCTTTGTTGCTGAAACAGAACATCAGGTGGTACGTCATTTGGATCAGCATCTGGCACAACTCAGTCCTGATGATCATAAAAGTCGTGCCATATTAGAACAAATGAAGATAGATGAATTGCAGCATGCCGTCATAGCAGAAAATGCTGGTGCGGCTAATTTACCTGCTGCGGTTAAAATGGCGATGAAAGTTTCATCGAAGGTAATGACAAACGGGGCTTTTTATTTATAAGAGTCCTCGGCCAATGAATTTTAAGTATAACCAGGGATCGGAGTCAAATGGCACCAGAACTGAATTTAATAGTCACAAAATAGAGATCACACAAGTATAATATTAAGAAAAATCTTACTACAATATCATCCTTGCCTAATATTATTTTGCCTAATGTAACGCCTGATTATGAATTTGTTCAGCGTATAAGTTGGTAACTACATCCCCATATTTTTTATTTGTTCAAGTAAAAATCTTCTATCTTTCACTTAGTTTTTGAAAAATCAGCCAGATCATATCCTAAGTTTATGATTTATTGCTTGCAAAGTGACATTGAAATTCCTATCATTTGTTACTATTTTTCTACGTGGAGATTTGTTTTGAAAAATAGGTTTTTTTTCTTATCTATTTTGGTTTTGTTAGCCTGTAGAATCGAAATTGCCTCTGCTAAAGACGAAGTTCGGATATTGGTACTACTTTCACTAGATATTACCTATCCCTACGTTAAGTCTAAAGTTGATGGTCTTGCTTTTGAGGGAACAAGAAACCAAAAGACAGTATTACTTGATATTCAGTCGCTTGAGGATAAGCGTTTTACTGATGCTGATAAATTACATCACTACTACAGAAAAAAAGCTGAACAGCTAAAAATCAGTAATCCGGATGCTATAGCGATTTCCGGTTCACCAGTTATATTTTCATTCTATAATAAATATCTTTACCCTCTTATGCCAGATGTACCAATGGTTGGAGAGACTCGTATAGTTCCTGAAGAGCATAAACCTGATGCTTATAGTTTTATCGAGTACCATCAAAACATACCAAAAACAATAGACATGGCATTGGAATTAACTGACCCGAAGACAATCTACCTAATTGGTGATGCCACTCACTCAGGATCTCGGTTATCAATGAAACTTGTAAAGGATTATTTGCATCGAGTTACAGACATAAAGATTGAATTTCTTAATATGCCATTTCAGGATTTACAAAAAACTGCTAAAACCCTGCCTAAAGATGCTATTGGATTTTATAACCTTATATTTAGTGACGGATTGGGGAACCTTATACTTCCAAAGCATGCCCTTAAAATTATTGCAGATCAAGTCCCTTTTCCAATCTTTGCTTTCCATGACTCATTGATTGGCTCCGGTGCTACAGGAGGTCTGGTAACAAAAGGAGAAGATGTGGGTATTCAGATAATTCAAGAAACCTTACTAGCTCTCGATAAAGGACCTTTTAATCCACCCAGAATTGTCCCTGCTAAGAGTAGTATAATATTCGACCGGAGCTACATGGACAGGTTTAACATAGTGAGAAGCAAGCTACCGGAAAATGCTGAGATCATTAATACTACTCCCAGTTTAATGGATAAATACAAAATTGAAATTATTGTTTTTACGTTAATTATTTTTATCATGGCCTTTATGCTCACATTGCTTTTCTACTATTATCGCCAAAAAGAGATGTTTGTAGCTAAGTTATCAATTATCAATAAAGAACTGGAGCATCGAATTGATGCTCGAACAATTAATTTAAAAAAAGCCAATGAAACTCTTCAAAGGAAAGAGTTGGAAATTACTAAATTGATGCTTGCCGATGCTTTAACAGGACTACCTAATCGTCGACATTTTGATAATGAATACCAAAGAGAATTCAATCGTTCTAAACGGACAGGTTCAGACTTTTGTATTGCTCTGTGTGATATTGATTATTTCAAACTTGTAAACGATGCATACGGCCATGATATTGGTGACAATGTGTTAGTCAGCATTGCAAAATGTATTAGTGATACTGTTAGAAAGACTGATTTTGCAGCACGATGGGGTGGAGAAGAGTTTATAATTATATATATTGATAGTGATAGATCTGCTGCCGAATATTTTTCAGAACGTATACGACTAGCAATAGAAAATTTAAATTTTAAGGATGTGGAAAAGAATATGACTATAAGTATTGGTCTTGCACAACGAAAAAAAGAGGACACTCTCACTGATGTATTAAAGAGAGCTGATCAGGCACTTTATCAATCTAAATCAGAAGGACGCAACTGCATTAATTTTAAATAGTAATCACAATTGACCACTTCAGGGAGGTATGACGTCGAGAATGTTCCTAAACAAAAAAGTCAACAAAGTTTCTTTGTTGCTGCAGAACTTGTGTATTTTGAATATTTTTATAGCTATCCTGAATATTTTTTTCATTTTGTTTGATACTGGAGGCTAAAAAATCAGCTTCAGGATCTTTTCCTGCAATAGACTCCGACTGTTTTTCTTTACCTTGTCTGGAAAGTTCTACACGAGCCTGGGCTTCCATGCTTGTCGCGTCTGCAGCGACAGAGCGATCCTGGGATGACGGATCAGCGGGAGCCAATGCTGCCCTGCGAATTTTTTGTGCTTTGATTAAGGTTGCCTGAGGATCACCTGATACAGTCGAAATATCGATACTGACCTCACCACCCACTGCATAGCGTTTTCCATCCGGACCATTTTCATAGCTGAACTGTGCCCCTCCCTGAGCCAAGCCTCCAGAGGCTGACATATGTGCCTGCTCATGTGCCCGTACCTCTGCATCTCTTCTTTTAAGATCCTCAACCTCTAACTGCTGTTCTTCCGTCAGTGGTTTACCTGATTGAGAAGTTGCCAGAGAAGGATCTTTTAACTGTTCATCTGCGGCTTGAGTTTTCTCAGAGTTATCGTTTGCACTTAATAATTTGGCTTCGTCAGAGAGGCTTACCTGATCATTCTTTGTTTTCTCTGCAGGTACAGGAAGCACTTCACGCTTTTCTTTATCATGCAGAAATTGCGCTGAATTTGATTCATAAGCGGTTGGAGAAAAAATACCTGCTAATGTGTCTGCTGTTATTTGCATCAAAGCTTAATGGACTCCTGTTTCCCTGCTTTAAAATACCTCAATCACTTTAGCGTCTGTAATTCTTAGAACTTTAGTGAAAGTCTTTAATGGCTATATCAATAAAGTCTGATATAATGGTTCGAATTATTTGTTACTCAAGAGCCATCAGCCAAAAAAATTGGCACGAATTATTTTAAGTAACATAAAAATGGCTTTAAATCATTCGTGTCAATTTTTTGTTACTCAAGAGAAAAACAATGACAAAACAGAGTTCATTTAGTCGTGAAGAATTATTACAATGCGGTCGAGGTGAATTATTTGGCTCTGGCAATGCCCAATTGCCTTTACCCAATATGCTGATGATCGACAGAATTGTTGAAATTAATGTAGATGGCGGTGCACATGGTAAGGGAGAAATCATTGCTGAGTTAGATATTAAACCTGATCTGTGGTTTTTTGATTGCCATTTTCAGGGAGATCCTGTGATGCCGGGCTGTCTCGGCCTGGATGCTGTCTGGCAATTAGTTGGTTTTTATTTAGGCTGGCTGGGTAATCCAGGTCGTGGACGTGCACTGGGGGTAGGGGAAGTTAAATTTACCGGGCAAGTTCTGCCTACTGCCGGGAAGGTGACCTATAAAATTAATCTAAGACGGGTTATTACACGCCGTTTGATTATGGGCGTCGCCGATGCCGCCATGTATGTTGATGATAAAGAAATTTATACCATGAAAGATCTAAGAGTGGGTTTATTTACATCAACTGAGAATTTTTAGCAGCAAAACAACCCTCAGCCCAGTCCTTTAGAACTTTACTTGTAAAGTTCTAATCCTGTGGCTCCCTGAGGGAGAGGGAACAGCAACTATTTGATTTAGTGAACTAAAGCTGCATGAGCTGCTGCCAGTCTGGCAATCGGCACTCTGGGACCTGAGCATGAAACATAGTCCAGGCCTATCTGATGACAGAAGTGGATTGAATCCGGATGTCCTCCATGTTCACCGCAGATACCAATCGACATATCTTTACGACTTTCTCTGCCCCAGTTAACAGCCAGTTCCATTAATTTACCCACACCTTCTCTATCTAAAACTTCAAAAGGATTATCCTGCAAAATACCACGTTCATTATAAAGGGGTAAAAACTTATTCTCTGCATCCTCTCTTGAAAACGAGAAGGTTGCCTGACTTAAATCATTAGTACCAAAGGAGAAAAATTCTGCCACTCCAGCCAAAGACTCAGCGCGCATACAGGCTCTTACTACTTCCAGCATCGAACCAAATTTGTAATTGACTTTCAGATTATAACTTTTCTCCACTTCTGCATGGATTGAGTCAGTGAATTCTTTAATAAATTTAAGCTCTTCTACAGTAGAAACCTGTGGGATCATAATATGCGGTCTCACATCAACACCCTTGGCAATACATTCCGCACTGGCCTCCAGGATTGCTCTAATCTGCATGGAATAAATTTCAGGGAAAGTAATACCCAGTCTGACACCACGATGTCCCAGCATGGGATTGGTTTCATAGAGCGCCCGCACTTTTTTCAACATACTGGTCTTTTTATTAATGGCTTCTTCCACCAGCGATGGATCAACCATGGTAGGTAATGGCACCTTATCCATCAACCTACGACCCTCACCACTAGCCAGTAAATTCATCGTACCGGCTAAGACACTCGCACCACTAGCCATGTCTAATAGGTGTTTTAGTTGTTTGATTTCACTTTTTAACTGATTTTCAGAAGGTAAAAATTCGTGAATCGGTGGATCCAGTAAGCGAATAATCACCTTTCTCGGAGACATCACTTCAAATAAACCTTTAAAGTCTGCTCTCTGAATCGGTAATAAATTATCTAAAGCCTGTTGGCGCTCCAGTTTGTTTTCCGCCACAATCATTTCAATTACCAGTGGCAAACGTTCCTGATCATTAAACATGCGCTCAGTACGACACAGACCAATACCCATGGCACCATATTGAATGGCCTTTGTCGCATCGCTGGGTGTATCCGCATTGGCCATCACTTTAAGTCGTGCCACTTCATCAGCCCAACTCAGTAATGTATTGAGTTCGGAAGTAAATTCAGATTCTACTGTCGCTACTTTTCCCAGATACACATTACCGCTGGTACCATCCAGAGTCAGCCAATCACCTTCTTTAATAATAATATCACCGATAATAGCCTGACGCAGATTCACATCAACCTCAATACCTTCAGCACCTGCTACACAGGGTTTACCCATACCGCGAGCAACTACAGCTGCATGAGAGGTTTTACCGCCGCGGCTGGTTAAAATAGCCTGAGAGGTAAAAAAGCCATGAATATCCTCGGGCTTGGTTTCTTCACGCAGTAAAATAACCTTCTCCCCTGCTTTACCTAACAGCTCAGCCCGATCGGCATCAAAAACTGCCATACCACTGGCAGCACCCGGTGAAGCTGGCAGCCCTTGTGCCAAAGCATCAACACGAACACCAGGATCAAGACGAGGATATAACATTTGTTCAAGATGCAGTGGATTAATACGTAATAAGGCCTGCTCTTTGTTAATAAGGCCTTCTCTTTCCATCTCTACAGAAGTTCTGACCATTGCAGTCGCATTCATTTTGCCATTGCGCGTTTGCAGACAATATAAAATCCCCCGCTCAATGGTAAATTCAAAGTCCTGAACTTCATGATAATGACCTTCCAGTCTGGCACGCAATTCTTCCAGCTGCACATGTAATTCAGGCATTTCACTCGCCATCAACTCAATGGATTTGGGCGTTCTAATCCCTGCCACCACGTCTTCACCCTGTGCATTGATTAAATATTCACCATACAAGCGGTTTTCACCAGTACCTGGATTTCGTGTAAATGCAACGCCTGTAGCACAGTCATCCCCTCTATTACCAAACACCATGGTACAAATATTAACGGCAGTACCATTGGCCATTTCAGAAGTAATATTAAATTCGCGACGATAATCTATCGCCCGCTTGCCCATCCATGATCCAAATACTGCTTTTATTGACAATTCCAGTTGTTCATAAGGATCCTCTGGAAAAACACGTCCTGTTTCCAGTTTAACGATCTCCAAAAATTCTTCACAGATCAATGCCAGGTCATCCGCTGAAAGTCCAACATCTTCTCTAACATGCCGATCATTCTTTATTTGTTCAAAAACTCTATCAAAAGGCTCATCATCAATACCCAGTGCTACCTTACCGAACAGCTGAATAAAACGTCGATAGGAATCATAAGCAAAGCGTTCATCACCAGTTTGCTGAATTTCACCTTTTAGAGTTTCACTATTGAGACCCAGATTTAGGATAGTATCCATCATTCCCGGCATAGACATAGCCGATCCGGAACGAACTGAAACCAGTAAAGGATCATTCGCATCACCAAATTTTTTACCAGTTTTTTCTTCCAGAGAGACCATCTGGTCACGAATCTCAGCCATTAAAGACTCAGGTAAAGCCCCTTCATCAGAGTCCAGGTAATCCAGACAGGTTTCAGTTGTAATCACAAACCCGGAGGGAACATTCAAGCCAATTTGAGTCATTTCACAAAGGTTGGCTCCCTTGCCGCCCAATAAAGTCTTGTTCTTACCATCGCCTTCTTCAAACGCAAAAACCTGTTTTTTCATAGTCATCTCTGTTTATTAAATCTTACTTATTTTAAATTCCGGGGTAGTTTATAACATAAAAATATGACAATTTTATGACAGACATTTGTTTATATACCCTCTCACCTTCAACCTCATAAAAACTTTATGATAGTTCGCTGTGCTCAGTACATCCTACAATACTACCTAACTCTAACTAAACACGACCATAGATTGTATTCATCTGGCGTGCCTGTTGTCTGACTTCGTCAGTCAATTGTTCCCAATTAAATCGCCACTGCCAGTTTCCTTCTATCGTTCCGGGTGTATTCATACGATGACCTTCAGCCAGATTCATTAGATCCTGTAATGGCAATATGGCCAATTTTGCCACAGAGGCCATAGCTCTGCTCATCAACACCTGGTTGAGCGGATCATAGGGGAAGTTAAAATATTGCCGAATATATTGTTTTTCATCATCATTCAGAGTATTAAGCCATGATAAGGTTGTATCATTATCATGAGTGCCTGTATATACAACACTATTGAGCTGGTGGTTATGGGGTAAATAAGGATTACTTGACTCTCCTGAAAAAGCAAATTGTAAAATCTTCATACCGGGTAAATTGAACTGCATTCTTAAATCATCAACTTCTTCTGTGATAACGCCCAAATCTTCTGCTACCAGTGAGAGATCAGGATAAGCTTTATATAAGGCCTTTAATAATTTTTCACCCGGAGATTTAACCCATTGTCCATTAATTGCGGTTTCTTCCTCTACCGGAATTTCCCAGCTGGCTTCAAAACCACGAAAATGATCAATACGTACCAGATCAAATAATAGCTGCTGAGTTTTAATCCTATCAACCCACCAGCCGAATTTGTTCTTTTCAATCACATCCCACTGATAATGAGGATTACCCCAACGCTGCCCTGTTGCCGAAAAATAGTCCGGCGGCACACCGGCAACCACTTCTGATTCACCCTGTTTATCCAGTTTAAAAAAACATCTTTGTGCCCAGACATCGGCACTATCATGCGCCACAAAAATGGGTAGATCTCCAAATAAGTAAATGCCTTTATTATTGGCATATTCTTTTATTGACAGCCATTGGCTAAAAAATAGATATTGCTCAAACTGAAAATAAAAAATGTCTATTTTATGTATTTTTCTCGCTTCATCCAGAGCTTTTTTCTGGCGATTTTTTATGGCATCAGGCCAATCCAGCCAACTTTTATGCTGGTATTCTTTTTTTAATGCACAATACAGGGCATAGTCATCCAGCCAAAAGGATTGCTCTTCTACAAATTGCTGAAAGTTTATACACTCCGTATGATATTTATCCTGTTCACAGAGTTTGTGGAAGGTATTAAATGCGATTAGAATACATTTTGAACGACTAAAAACATCAGCCAGACAATTATGAAAGTCATTCTCTTGCAGCCAGCCTTTGTCCACTATCCATTGCAGATCAATCAGTAGCGGATTACCCGCATGTACCGAAAGAGACTGATAGGGCGAACCATCACCATGAGTCGGCCCTAAAGGCAATGTCTGCCAGAGACTAAAACCTGCATCCTGAAGAAAATCTATAAAACGATAAGCCTCTTCACCTAATACACCACTCTCATAGGAACCTGGTAGTGAAGTGGGATGAAGCAAAACCCCCGAACGTCTTCTATCCAAAGGGATAGACTGATTATACTGCCCTTGTATTTTAGTTTGAGTCCGTGTTTTAGATTGTGCCATATTATTCCTGTCCAGGCCGCATAGTGCCGCCGGTTGCAGGTGTACCACCACCCTGAGTAAACACCTGAGTCAAATAACTGGGAGGTAAAACACCCAGATATTGATATAAAATCGATAAATTCAGGCGGAATAAGGATTCAAAACTACTAACAGAATCAGCGGGATTATAATCACCAAACCACCAGAACCAGTCTGAACCTTCACAAACTGCTAACTGCTGTTCTGCACGCGAGAGCTGAGCTGCATCCAGATCACCGCGTGCAACCACTTTATCAAAACATTTTTTAGCTTCAATCAACATATCCCAACCACGATTTTTTGCCTGGTCACCTATCCAGGTTGAGAAAGAACCATAAACCCAACTTCCGGCAACCAGCGAGGGCAGCTCTGTTGTTTTTGATTTGGGTTGAACACATTCTGAAAAAGTCGTTAGTTCAATGTTTTCATGTTCAACGAGACGTTTATAAAGCGTTGTAAGAAAATAATAACCATTTTCAGGGTAATATTCCCAGGCATTTTCACCATCGAGAATAATAGAGACTACCCGGCCTTCCTGTTCTTCCCGATAATCATAAATTGTTTCCAGATGATCCATCAGATTGCCCACCGCATCATCAGCATGCCATCTGGAATAAGTGAAACCAATAAGATCAGACAAGCCGTCGTCACGGAAAAAACAATTGATAGATTCATCAATCTGCTGAATTGATTTTTTTCCTTTTGGTACTTCTTTAGTGCCTGGACATCCTTTAACTGTATATGCCCGATGCACACCAATATGTTGATACACTTCATCCAGAATATTTGCCTGACTCAGACTATTGTTCAAAACACTACCGCCCGTTGCGGTCCATTTAAAACCATATTCAGAAAGTATATCCAATGTGGCATTACTCACGGCACCTTCTGAAGGCCAACAGCCAATTGGCTTGAAACCAAAATGATTTTTAAAAATATCCAGACCCTGTTTAATATGCCAGTGAACTCGTTCCTCACCACCCGGATAGACCGTTTCATTGGGTAACGGCACTTCCGGCATAGCCTCTCTGGCAGAATTAATATCCAGCATCAGGGGAATAATAGGGTGGGCATAAGGGGTCACTGATAGTTCAATTTGACCTGATTGTGCCAGACTTCGATAACGATCAATAATATTATTGAGCAATTCACCAATCACTTCTAACAACAGATAACGATCGTTGAGGGTATAATCACTCTCTTTCATAATCAGGCGTTTGATTCTACGATCATTGCGCTTGACTGTTTCACCCAGCCAGGCAAGATGATGCCAGACCAATAAGTCAAAGAAATATTGTTCTTCCAGATAAAAAATTGTATCCGGATTATTCACATACCAGTCCGACATATTCGCCAGTTTTTGGTAGGCTGGAAAACGATCGATCAAACGTTCTCGATTGGCTCTTAGACAATCATTGATAATCTGTAGGCGCAGCGGCGGGCTGGAGGGTAATTGTTTACTGGTCAGACTGGCTAACAAAGGATCACGTAAGGCCGTATTATGACGCAAAAACTCCTTAACCTGTTGTTTATAATCTTCAATTTGCTCTAAAAGAGTAGGGGTGAAATTAACTACCGCCCTGGCACCTGGAATGGTTTCCAGGTGATCTACCATATCAACATAGTCTTTGATAACATGTAAATAAGTCCAGGGTAACTGATACTCATTTTTTCTTAAATCCCGATATTCCGGCTGATGCATATGCCAGCATATCACTACTTTTAACTTACCTTTTTCAGAAGAACTCACTGAAAACTTAACTCCCTGTTTTTATTTTTTTGATCAACAACTTAACGAAATGTATGTATTTTTTTACCAATCATATCCGGTGTCACAAGTACAATGCCATTTTCAGTGACACGGAAGCGTTTTTTATCATCTTCCTGATTAACACCAATAATAGTGCCTGCTTCAATGGTAGTGCCTTTATCAATAATTGTATTTTTTATAATACAGTTTCTCCCGATATCAACATTAGGCATTATGACTGAATTTTCAACCACAGCATAAGAATGAACATGTACTTTGGAAAATAATAATGAATGAGTCACTTTAGCACCGGAAATAATACAACCACCTGAAACCATTGAATCAACAGCCATACCACGACGTCCATCATCATCAAAAACAAATTTAGCCGGCGGTACCTGTTCCTGATGTGTCCAGATAGGCCACTCATCATCATACATATTTAATTCAGGTGAAACACCAATAAGTTCCAGATTGGCTTTCCAGAACGCATCAAGATTACCCACATCACGCCAATAGGTCTGATGCTGTTCTTTTTTATTATTAAAGGAGTAGGCAAAAGTACGATACTTATCCACTACATTGGGAATAATATCCTTGCCAAAATCACGTGAAGAGTCTTTTTCATCGGCATCTTTTATCAATTGCTCAATCAAAAAATCGGCATTAAAAATATAAATGCCCATAGAAGCCAAAGCAAGATCAGGATTTCCAGGGAGATGTTTTGGACTTTCCGGCTTTTCTGCAAACTCTATAATTCGATTACTTTCATTAACAGCCATTACACCAAATTCTTTGGCTTCTTCCAACGGTACTTCAAAACAGCCGACTGTTAAATCAGCCTGATTCTCTGAATGTCTAGCCAACATGACGCCATAGTCCATTTTGTAAATATGATCCCCTGCCAGCACCAATATATACTCAGGTTTATGAGCTCTAATAATATCCAGGTTTTGATAAAGCGCATCTGCTGTACCCAGATACCAGTTTTCTTTAACACGCTGCTGTGCCGGTAATAATTCAACAAATTCACTAAATTCACCACGAAAATGTCCCCATCCCTGTTGTATGTGACGAATTAAGGAATGAGATTTATACTGTGTTGCCACCCCAATGCGCCGGATACCCGAATTCACACAATTCGATAAAGGAAAGTCAATAATACGAAATTTACCACCAAAAGGAACAGCCGGTTTAGCTCGCCAGGCCGTCAGTTCTTTTAAACGCGAACCCTGCCCTCCAGCGAGAATAATGGCCATGGTATCACGGGTTAAACGGCTTACAGTACGTGAGGAATTATCAGTTGACACGGTAGGACTCCTATAGCCAGACTATGGCAATTAAGTAGGACATCTTAAAAGCATATTTTACAGCAAAATTTAAAATTATCTGCGCATTATGAAGCATTTTTAAATAAAAGTAACTACTCACCATGATATACATGGATGGTAATAGTAGCTTTAGTATATTATTTTCTCATAATATAATAATGAAACAATGATCATTGTCAAACGATGATGTCTTTTTCACAACTACATAGAAAAGACTATTTTATTCAAAGAAAATGACAGTATAATGACGAAACTAATATCAATTAAGTTGATGGAGTAAACATGCCGAAGAAGTCCAAAAAATCAGCCCTGGCAAACGAGCTGTCTCTAATTGTGAATGCACAACACCATGATCCATTCAATATTCTTGGTCTTGATCAAAAAAATCAGTTGCTGCGTTTTTTTCTACCCCATGCAGAAAGCGTTTTTTTGCTCATTGATGGTCATAAAGAAGCCACTCAGAGAATTCCTGAAAGTGATTTCTTTGAGTATAAAAACAGTGAACAGCATGGACTGATAAAAGAACCTGGTACTCATTATCAATTATGCTGGCTGGACAAAAGCGGCTATGAGCATATTGAATATTGTCCCTATACCTTCGCACCACAAATCAGTGATTTTGATCTGCACTTATTTACCGAAGGAAAACTCTATCAATGCTATAAAGTACTCGGCTCTCATATGATTGAAGTCGATGCTATCCAGGGGACTTTATTTGCCACCTGGGCACCCAATGCTCAGCGAGTGAGTGTGATTGGTGATTTCAACCAGTGGGATGGACGTTGTCATCCAATGCGTGCCCGAGGTTCCAGCGGCCTCTGGGAATTATTTATCCCCGGAATAAAAGCAGAGTTTTTATATAAATATGAAATCCTGAATCATCAATCCGGTGAAATACTGGAAAAAATTGATCCTTATTCCAATCAGTTTGAATTACGTCCTGCCACTGCTTCTGTTACAACAGCAATAGACAATTACCAATGGCAGGATAATGACTGGCTCAATGCACGTCAGGAAAGTCAATGGGCACACGATCCCATGTCAATTTATGAATTGCACCTTGGCTCCTGGCAGCGTGATGAACACAACCTGTTTCTCAATTATCGTGAACTGGCTCATCAACTGGTTGATTATATCAAACCCCTGGGTTTTACTCACATCGAACTATTACCCATTACAGAACACCCTCTGGATGATTCCTGGGGTTATCAGGTGACAGGGTATTTTGCACCCAGCAGGCGTTTTGGTAATCTGTCAGACTTTAAATATTTTGTTGATTATTGTCATCAGCACCAGATTGGTATTCTGGTTGACTGGGTACCTGCTCATTTTCCAAAGGATGCACACGGTCTGGCTCGTTTCGATGGCAGTGCCTTATATGAACACGAAGATCCCCGCCTGGGTGAACATCAGGACTGGGGCACATTAATCTATAACTTCGGCCGTAATGAAGTGAAGAACTTTCTCTTTGCCAGTGCGCTTTTCTGGATGGATGAATACCATATTGACGGCTTACGAGTTGATGCTGTAGCCTCTATGCTGTATCTGGATTACTCACGTGAAGAGGGTGAATGGCTGCCTAATCAATATGGCGGTAATGAAAATCTTGAAGCCATTGATTTCCTTAAAGAATTAAATCACCTGACTCATGTCGAATATCCCGGCACTATGATCATTGCAGAAGAATCCACATCCTGGCCTCAGGTGACCCGTCCTGCATGGGTCGGTGGATTAGGTTTTACTATGAAGTGGAACATGGGCTGGATGCATGACATCCTGGATTATATGAAAAAAGATCCGGTACACCGTCATTATCATCATGATCGCCTGACTTTTGGCCTGCTCTATTGTTTTTCTGAAAACTTTCTATTGCCATTTTCCCACGATGAAGTGGTTCACGGCAAGGGATCTCTTTTAGAAAAAATGCCCGGTGATGACTGGCAGAAATTTGCCAATCTACGTTTATTATATACCTTTATGTTTACCTATCCCGGTAAAAAACTACTCTTTATGGGCTGTGAATTTGCTCAACGCACTGAATGGAACTTTAATCAGGCATTACCATGGCAAGAACTCGAATCTCCTTCTCATCAGGGTATTAAAGCACTGGTTTCACAACTTAATAAACTCTACACTGAAATCCCTGCACTACATTACTATGATTTTGATGAAAAAGGATTTGACTGGGTTGACTGTAATGATTCTGAACAATCCATCTTGATTTATCAGCGTAATGCTCAGGATGACTCAGTGATCATTATATTAAATTTTACGCCGGTTATCAGAAAAAATTATCGCATAGGGATTCCTTTTGGCGGTCATTATGAAGAATTATTAAATTCTGATTCCAGTTATTATAATGGTTCAAATACCGGTAATAGTGATCCCATCATCAGTGAAGAAACTCCATGGATGAATAGAGATCACTCTATCAGCATTACTCTGCCTCCATTGGCCGGTTTAATTATTAGAAAAAAAAGCTAAGAAAGGGACATCACATTGGCAATAGCAGACAAACCTGAATGCACCCCTAGATATAAGGTGTTATTCGTTAGCAGCGAACTTTATCCGTTTGTAAAAACAGGCGGGCTGGGTGATGTATCCGGTAGTTTACCCAAAGCGTTAAAATCTCTGCGTCAGGATATCCGGGTTCTAATCCCCGCCTATCCTTCTGCGCTTGAAAAAGCAAAAACGATTAAGCCTGTAGCGACTATTAATCTGCCTGAGGAAGGCTTCCCCGGAAATATGGGTTTTTCTTCCGATATTGGTCAAATACCCTATGTCACTATCCTGGAAACCAAATTACCGGGCAGCCATGTTAAAGTCTGGATGGTTGAATTCACTATTTATAACCGTTCAGGGGGGCCTTATCTGGATGATTCTGGCAATGAATGGATTGATAATGATCGGCGTTTTGCTCTATTGAATTATGTCGCCGTTGAAATTGCAATGGGTCACACCAGTCTGGACTGGCATGCAGATATTGTACATGGCAATGACTGGCAAACCGGATTAATCGCTGCACTCCTGCATCTGGAAAAAAAGAAAAGAAATGCCTTTTCAATACCGGCCTCTGTGTTCACGATTCATAATATGGCACACATGGGCATTTATTCTAAAAGTCAATTTGAAGCATTACAGCTCAATCCTTCTTTGTGGAATCATCATGAGCTGGAATTTCATGATAATTTCTCTTTTATGAAAGGCGGCCTGGTATTTTCCGATCGAGTCAATGCTGTCAGTCCAACCTATGCCAAAGAAATTCAGACCGAAGAATTTGGCTATGGTCTGGCTGGTCTGCTCAAATTTCGCAACGAACGGCTTTCAGGAATTTTAAATGGCATTGATATGCAAGAATGGGATCCAGCCAAAGATCCAATGATTCATAAAAATTATTCGATTAAAACCATTAAAAATAAACAGCTGAACAAAATAGCCCTGCAAAAACACTTTAAACTTCCTTTAACTCGTCCTGATCATAAAGATATCTTATTATTAGGTATGGTTGCACGACTGGTATATCAGAAGGGCGTTGATCTCTTATTGGAACAGATGGAAGCAATATTAGAACTCCCCGTGCAAATTGCCATTCTTGGATCAGGGGATGCAAAGCTGGAATCCCGTTTAAAACAATGGTCGATTAAATACCCTAAACAGATTCAGCTGCAAATCGGCTACGATGAAGAACTCTCACATTTAATTGAAGCCGGATCTGATGCCTTTTTAATGCCTTCACGTTTTGAACCCTGCGGCCTGAATCAATTGTATAGCCTGCGTTATGGCACCATCCCGATCGTCAGAGATACCGGTGGTTTAGCCGATACAGTCATTCATGCATCCAAGGAACATATCACCCTTAACACGGCCACTGGTATTATTTTCCATGAGACTCATCATTCAAACCTGTTTGATGCAGTGAACCTCACTGCAACACTTTATCGGGATAAAACCGTCTGGAAAAACCTCATGGTGAATGCCATGAAACAGGTATTTTCCTGGCGTGAGAGTGCAAAACAATATCTCGACCTGTACACCCAGGCCATTAAGGATAAAAAGGCGGATGACTATTGATAGCTTGATTTTTCTAGGATTAACTCTCACCTGTCCAGTCATGATGGAAAAAGTTTCCTCTGGGCTGATCAATTCGTTCAAATGTATGGGCACCAAAATAATCACGTTGCGCCTGTAACAAATTAGCAGGCACTGATTCTAATCGATAACCATCATAAAAGGTCAGAGCCGCAGCAAAACCTGGAACCGGTATTCCAGACTCAACCGCCCGCGCCACTGTTTTACGCCAGCCTGTTTGTGTTGAGGCAATGGCTTTTTGAAAAAAATCATCCAGTAATAAGCTTTCTAATTGCGGATTGTCCGTATAAGCCTGCTTGATACTATCTAAAAAACGGCTACGAATAATACAGCCGCCACGCCACATTAATGCAATACCACCATAGTTTAAATTCCAGTGATAATTTTTGGCGGCTTCCCGCATCAACATGTAGCCCTGTGTATAAGAGATAATCTTGGAGGCATAGAGAGCATCTTTAAGCGCATCAATATAAGCCTGCTTTTCCTGTTCTGAATAGTTAAAGGTCATTTCAGGCGCGGCCAGTATCTTTGCTGCTTTAACGCGTTCTCCTTTTAGAGCAGATAAAAAACGTGCAAAAACAGCTTCCCCGATTAAGGTTAATGGAATACCTAATTCCAGTGAATTTATTGCAGTCCATTTCCCGGTTCCTTTTTGTCCCGCAGTATCCAGAATTTTATCCACTAATGGTTCTCCATCAACATCTTTTACCCTGAGAATATGACTGGTAATTTCTATCAGATAAGAATTAAGTTTCCCTTCATTCCATTGTGAAAAAATATCAGCAATTTCATCAACGTCAAGAGAAAGTCCCTCTCTTAAAAATTGATAAGCTTCACAAATCAGCTGCATATCACCATATTCAATGCCATTATGAACCATCTTGACATAGTGCCCTGCCCCTTCTTCGCCAATCCATTCACAACAGGGTTCACCATCTACTTTTGCAGCAATACTTTGTAATATGTTTTTGACCAGAGGCCAGCCTGCTTTATTACCACCAGGCATAATAGACGGCCCATTACGCGCACCTTCCTCGCCACCTGAAATACCTGTCCCCATATAGATAATACCCTGCTGCTGCAAGTTATTTACCCGTCTTGTTGTATCCGTATAAAGTGAATTTCCACCATCCATAATAATATCGCCCTGATCCAGATGAGGGGTCAGCAAATCAATAAAACTGTCCACCACTGCACCGGCTTTTACCATTAACAGAATGCGACGGGGAGAGGTCAGGCTGGCCACAAATTCTTCTATGGAATGTGTTCCTATAATTTGAGTATCCTGTGCGGCACCCTGAAGAAAATCATCCACTTTACTCGTAGTACGATTAAATACAGCAAGACGAAAGCCATGATCATTAATATTCAGAGCAAGATTTTGCCCCATCACAGCCAAGCCAATCAGACCAATATCCGCTTTTTCCATAAGAACTCCAAGAAAGTGTTAGGTGTTAGGTGTTAGGTGTTAAGTATAGAACCAGGATGGAGAAATGTATATGAAGGTATGAGATTTAAAACCTGGAATTTGATCACACCAGTACTGTAATTCATGAATATGAATCAATATAAACGTAAACTTATGATATTTTTATTGTGAAACGAAGATTATTGAATATTATAGATTTAACAATGCTTAAAACAATAAATCAATGACTTATACTTGTTTTGATGCATGTTTTTGATCTGTGATACTAGCTAACCGCCTGTACTGGAATTTGTGTATTGGTATGTGTAATGCGGTTATGTTCATCAACATAAACCAGTGTGGGCTTATAGCTTTTTAATTCATGTTCATTTAAGCTGGCATAGGCAGCAATAATGATTAGATCATCCGGATCGGCCTTATGAGCGGCAGCACCATTAATAGAGATGACTCTGGAACCGGTTTCTGCTTTAATCGCGTAAGTAGAAAAACGTTCACCATTAGTGATATTATAAATTTCTATCTGTTCATACTCAAGTATACCGGCTGCATCCATCAGCTCAGTATCTATAGCACAGGATCCCTCATAATCGAGTTCTGAATGAGTCACTGTGACTCTATGTAATTTACATTTAAGCATCGAACACTGCATTGATCATTCTATCCTGAAATAACATTTTCCTAAAAAACGGTCAAATACTTTAGCATAATGCACTAATTTTGTAAAATGTATATAAAGTGCTTACATCTTTATTATATAGAGAATGTTACAATAATCGGTTTTATTAACAAGGATATTTTATCTATGAGCTGTACAAATCGTCCCAGTGGTCGTGCTAATGATGAACAGCGTGTTGTCAAAATCACCCGTCAATATACCAAGCATGCTGAGGGTTCAGTATTATTTGAAAGCGGCGCAACAAAAGTACTCTGTACTGCATCCGTTGAAGCCAGAGTGCCCGGCTTTTTAAGAGGCAAGGGACAGGGTTGGGTAACAGCAGAATATGGAATGCTGCCCCGCTCAACGGGCAGTAGAATGCGCCGTGAGTCTTCCGCCGGCAAGCAAAGTGGAAGAACAATGGAAATACAACGCCTGATTGGCCGCTCACTTCGAGCCGTGATTGATCTGGAAGCTCTGAGAGAACACACGATTACCCTTGACTGTGATGTAATTCAGGCAGATGGTGGAACACGTACTGCTTCTATCACCGGTGCTTATATTGCTCTTGCAGATGCTATTAATTATATGCTTGATAAACAATTGATTAAGAAAAATCCTATGCATGGTCAGGTAGCCTCTATTTCAGTTGGTATTTATAAAGGCATACCAGTACTGGATCTGGATTATGCAGAAGATTGCAATGCTGAAACAGATATGAATATCGTCATGAATGAAGCCGGTGGTTTTGTTGAAGTACAGGGCACCGCAGAAGGTCATGCTTTTCAACCGGAAGAATTAACAGCCATGCTGGAATTAGGAAAAAAAGGTATTCAGCATTTAATTGAAAAGCAAAATGAAGCATTGCTTTAAACTCATAGAATAAATCAGGAAAGATAATGGGACTCGATAAAAAAATTGTTTTAGCCAGTGGTAATAAAGGTAAAGTCAGGGAATTTATAAAAATGTTCACCGATTTGGGTCTGGATATTATTCCACAGACTGAATTAGGCGTTGGTGATGTACCTGAAACCGGTACCACTTTTGTTGAAAATGCCATTATTAAGGCACGTTATGCCGCAGAAATAACCGGTATGCCGGCCATTGCTGATGACTCAGGCATTGAGGTTGATTATCTCAATGGTGTACCCGGTATTTATTCTGCCCGTTACTCTACTTTAGATGATAGCTTTCAAGGCAGCGGCGACTCAGTTGATGCCAATAATAATCTTAAACTATTAGATGCTCTGAAAGAGGTTGAAGATAAGGCGCTTCGCACCGCCCGTTATCAGTGCATTCTGGTTTATATGCGTCACGCAGCCGATCCTACACCGATTATTTGCCAGGCAGCCTGGGAAGGTATTATTATGCATGAACAGGTGGGTGATAATGGCTTTGGCTATGATCCCTTATTCTGGGTGCCGGAACATAATATGTCATCCGCCCAGCTTGATCCAGATGTAAAAAATAGAATGAGTCACCGCGGCAAAGCACTGCGTCTACTACATGACGAACTAACCTGTTTATACAATAAAGAAAAAGCACTATGAGCTTTTTACATTACATCCCGGATGAACTACTGATAAAAGAGATCAAGCAGGTATTAAACATTGCTCACAGCATGAAGCAAGAAGTAAAGCCTGACTTTTCCAGGTTTAATGTTGATCATCATATCTGAATCACTCAGTATGCGACAATTCTCATTTCGCAAGACAAAAACTTCTGATCTTGAACTGATATTAAATTTTTCTTTGAATAAAACTGAATTATTTTATTTTTTCCCTTCAGCTACTTTCCCATTAACAATGGAGCAGCTGAAACAACAGCTTTCAAGACGTCATGAATCCATAACCATGTTGGAAGGTAAAGATATTGTCGGCTTTGCTAATTTTTATCAGGTAGAAAAACACAATATTGCTTTTATTGGTAATGTGATTATAAAGCCTGAAAAGAGAAAACTTGGGATGGGAAAAAAGTTACTGAAATATATGATTAATTATGGTTTTAAAAAGCTACAACTAAAAGAAATTCATTTATCCTGTTATCAAGAAAATTTTACTGCTTTATCATTTTACAAAAATTTGGAATTCAAAATTTATTCAAGTGAATATCGCTATGACCTAAATAAGAAGCCAACTCAATTAGTTCATATGCGGATCCATAATCCCGTGAAAATAACAGATTAATTACTGAAAAAGACAAGTTCCTTCCAAACACTATCCGCATCTTGCGTAAACAGAAAAAACTCTCTTCCAAAGCCCTGTCGGCACTTGTCGGCCGCTCTACTGTTGCACTTTATAATTAGGAAAACCTGCACCATCTTGAAGGATACCAATAACGCCAATATTCCCACCTGACATTTTACGATAGAAAATAGTGTAGCCTCTTTTTTGATGGTTTTTTTCAGTCCAACGAAACGAATACACATTATCTTTTACAATTTTGGCAGCTTTTTTTTATTGTATTCCTTAAACCGCCTATGTTCACCAGATAGCTGCTTTTCTTTAATTGCCTGCCTCATTTTCTCAATATATTGCTCGGCATATTTTTCACTGTAATGCGTTGCATTATAGTGATACGCCCAAGCCATTTGTAATTTTGCAGGATAATAATGTGATTCGTTTTCTTTCATTGATAGCGCTTACTGTTGAATTTTTCTTTTGCAATTTGCTTTATTTCATCAAGTGAGGTGGGACTAAATTCACTTTCATCTGCCATGGCTCCCATTGCAAGAAACTCATACAGAGGCTCATTCGGATCTTGTGTCGCCTCTGCATCTTTACGGATGAGGTCGCGGATGTAATCACTGGAATCGGCATATAAGCCCTGTTCATCCGTGCGAAATCTAACCTGTTTCATCAATGCCTCTGGCAAGCGCACCTGAACACGGCTGGCTTTTGGGCTTTCGGTTTGTATATTATCCATCATTCTAACTCCTTCATATTGCTCTATTACTATCACATAAGAAAATCAGGTAAAGTCAATATAATACACTGCATGGTGACAAAGTGGACTACAGATAATTTACACCATTCCGACAAACAGAATATTTATCTCAAATTTTAATCAAGCTTTATATTAACATAACCAATTTTAAGGCATCCCCACTTATACTAAAAAGGATTTGATAGAGGATGTTGTTAATTTACATAACATTACTGTAATTGGTCTATCATGACTATGTAAGGACAATGGCAAATTATAAAAATGCTTACAAGTGACGGGCGTTACCAGTTCGAAATATATGGATATGAAAGCAAAAACCTTAACCGAGTTTTTAAAGAATAAGCAATCAAGAACAATGGATCAAAAGTTATGGTTTCAAAAGTCAGAGAGATTTTTCAATGAAAAGGAATTTAGAGGTGTTTTTTTCACTTGCACTGGATCATCTGAAAAAATGGTAAACAAAGGAATAAGATTTTCCACGAATGATAGCCATTTCTTGCTCCCAGTAAATGTCACTGGCTTGATCACAAAGCAGCCAATCGCTTTGAAGCCGTGATAACTTTGCCTAGAACCCTAAAATACTATTTTGGGAATATTTGCTGGGCGATACGAGACACAATTCTAACTTTTATCGCTATTTGTAATAAACGGAATACTACTCCGAACTGACCAAACTACCTAGAAAATCAAGGTTTGAGGTTTTCAATAATAGTCCAGAATAGTACTATCAAAACTCTTCCGGCCACGGACGAGCAGTATGCCGAACTGTAATAATACCGATAGTGTCAGTAATTTCATACACAACTATGTATGATGTATGTACTACCAGTTCACGAGTGCCATCAACGCGACCTGGACGACCTGTATGAGGATTGTTAGGCAAAGTAGTTTCAACTACAGAAAATATTTGTTCACCAAGTTCTAGTGCAGCGTTTAGATTATCCAGAGCAATATATTCGACAATCCCTTTTATCTCTCGGAGCGATTGCAACGACCAACGGAGTTTCATGAGTCTTTTGTACTAGCAGTTTTCTTGGAGATAAACTTTTTGAGATGTTTTCGCATTTCATCTGTTGTGTACACACGACTGGCAGCAATATCAGCCTGACCTTTTTGTACTGACATGATAAACGCTTCTTCCTCTTTGAGATAGCGTTCAATAGCTTCATTTGCTAGAAATGATTTTGAGCGATGTGTGAGTGTTGCAAGTTCACCTAATCGCTGTGATATTTCAGATTTAGTATGGACGGAGATAACTGAACGGTTGGGCATATTATTATACTCAGTAGCGTGATTCATATGTATACATCCTACTACACACACATTTTCCACACAACTGTTTTTATGCTGATCAGAAAATTTGATATTTTTTTGTAATGTCGTCCCTCATGATACACGACACTTAGACCCTGGCAATTCGACAAATTCAGATGCTATGGTAGAATATCAAAACGAGTGTTTGATTAATTAACCCTCGTTAATCTGCCTAACCCGCTCGCGGTAACTGTATTTGGCGATCCTAAAATGACAACAGCATTACTTGATAGAATTACACATCACTGTTCTATTATTGAAACAGGAAATACATCTTTTAGATTTATGCAAAGCCAAAAAAAAGCTCAAAAATAACCCGTGAGGTGGATCAGTTTTGGATTGCTGGTAACAATTATTGGAATTAGAGAAAGCAGCTTAACTGAGGTGTCCAGAAAAACTTGACCACGTCAATAATTTCTTTAGACATAAATTTATACTTTCCAGCACGTTTATCATAACCATAATGGTTAAAGGTTAAAAAATGCGTAAGAATGGAGAGAAACACAACAAAAATAATTTGCAAAAAGTATGACTATGTAGTACTTTTATAGTATGGATAACAAAAGGTGGAATCAATGGAAAAAGTAACCAGTGTAAAACTTGGCAATCACTTTGATGGTGTAATTACCCAGCTTACAGCTCAAGGACGTTTTAAGAATGCCAGCGAAGCGGTCAGGGCTGGTCTGCGTCTGCTTGAAGAGCAAGAGACAGAATATCAAACCAAACTTGAAGTTTTAAGACAAGCATTGATCGAGGGAGAAGAAAGTGGCGAAAGTCATAAAAGCCATGCTGAAATCATTGCCGAGGCGAAAGCTGAATTAAATGCAGAGTAAATACACCTATTCAATCCGCGCTGAGCATGATGTTAAAAAAATCTATCTGGACACCGCAATAAAATGGGGAATGGCTCAAGCGGATAAATATAATGACGGACTTGAACATTCAATCAATTTGATAGCAGGCAATCCCGATTTAGGACGACAATGCGATTATATCAGAAAAGAGTATCATCGCCACGAATACGAGCGTCATATCATATTTTACCGTAAGCGAAAGCAGGATATTCTCATTGTCCGCATTATCTATGATGCAATGGATATTAAAAAACGGTTGAGCACTTAAATACTGCATATTCTGGTTTAATCTGAACACCGATTCTGGTTTCAACGTGAACACTTTTGGTTAAATTTCCGGATCAGTGTTCAGATTGCCGGAATGGGTGTTCACAATGCCAGAATAAATTCTCTCACGGTAGGAACACCAGTTACCCAGTGCCCCCCCGCAGTCGAGTCGCCCAAGGGAACCTCCCCCTCAGGCTCTCACAGATCCGTACATGAGACTCTCACCTCATACGGCTCTTCATATCCCTTGAAAACCTCCAAGTTTTCATAAATCTCAGGTTCCTCCCTTTTATGGTTGACCAAAGTTCTATGTTTGGATATGTCAGCCCCTTTGCTCCATTTCCATTACAGAAACATCATCACTACTACGAGCTGATCCGCCCCTGTGCTTCGTATTGGTACTCTCATTCTTGCAGGGCTTCTGCTTGAATTTCTCCCTTAGCATCGAAACGACAGGTTCCCACGTTCCATAAGAAAGCCTAAGATAAGTTCATGCTACCTTTATGCCGGACACCATTCAGGCAATAACCAGATTATCCCTGAACTCTTCATGGGACAGATCTGCAACCCCATTTTTGATATCATTGTACACGCTTTCGACACGTAATCAGTAGTTCGCTTACGCTCATCTCCAAATCTCATACCTGACAAAATCTTTTGTTCTGCCTTTTCCCGTAACGCTCACCACCCTGACTCTTAATCAACGCAGCTTACGGCGGTTTGACAACTACTTCTGGAAGTCGTCGTCGGAGGACCCTCCTCCATCTTTCCTATAGTTGCAAGCAATTTTCATGCTCTCGTGGCACACCAGACCCGGACGTGCGGTTTTCTCGCATCCGGTTCCTCGGTTGTACTCGCTTACGCGTAAAACAAAAGTTGCTTAAGCAAAGATTATTGGT
>JAHXIV010000040.1 GCA_025655455.1 gamma proteobacterium symbiont of Taylorina sp. | reverse complement strand
TTGTATATTTTTTCCTTTTACTCATTTCTCAGTCTCCTGTTAAGTTGATCTTACTTAACTAGACTGTACAAATCCATTAGACCACATCAAAATATGATGGACTAATTATTTTTACAGTGCCTCTGCCCAAAGGTGCCGATGGTATTGTGGTAGAAATGCGATTATTTGCTTTAGATGCTGCCGGGAATATTATTGGTGAAAGTGTTTCAAGTGATAGTAGTTCAGTGACGGTGAAAGATTAAAACTATTAAAAGAATAGCCTGATTTCGGGTTATCCTTATCTACACTGTTTTCAATAACCGGTAAGTATTCAATATCCCTTATCTTCAAATTTTATCAAAGGCTGTGGAGATTTATAAATATCACGGATCAACTGTTTATGTTCCACTGAACCTTTAATATCCAAATCGAGCAAATCTTTATAACCCAATTCACGTACTTTTTTTCTGGCTTGATTAAAATGCCAGGTTAAATCTCGAACTTCTTTAGTCATAATGCTACATTCAACTTCAGTGTTAAATATTTAATCCGCTGACGATGCAGCAGAATGGTAATATTCTCTTTATTACCAGTGAGGGCTAATATCCCATTAATCTTATGTTCCAGCTTCATTATTTCACTATCAGACATAATTCACCTTTCAGAATTAATAAGAACACCAGCGATCATTTAATGACCTGACAAAGTTGGTACTAAGGATCAAGTCAAATGCTATGCCAGACACGAGGAGGGATAGTCTGGACTTAGAAACAATTGTACTGGTGTGGGTGTATTATCCGGTAGTTAAATTATTTTGTCTGTAGAAAAAGTCTGATTTTGGTGTAGGGATTATAATAATTCAGTTATCCTGCTTCTTAGAAGCCTTTATGATTAATAACCAATTTAAGGTTATGATCATGATAGAGAATAGTAAATAGGCTAAAATCACGGTTATTTGGAAAAAGAAGGCTCCTATACCCCCTTGATCCCCAGTATATGCTGAAAGGTAAACTGAAATACTGCTGCCAACAAAAACAACAATACCACCAACTATTTTATATAGCTTACAAATATTAGGCTTAAACCGCCTACAAAACGGTAGTGTAATTAAAAAAACTATAATGGGGATAATCAACATTAACAAACCAATTAACATGTGCAATCAACCTGATTAATTTATTTATGAATTAGTTTAATCCCAACACAGCAAGAATGAAATATTTTGTGACTCACTGTGATGAAGTTGTGGAATAGGGGAGGGTGATTATTTTAACTTTAGATGCAATTTAGGTGCACAAACCCACTCCAACACACTCGTATTTGCACAAATAAACAACAATGTTATTGATATAATTCATTGTGTAATGGTGTTTGTTAGTGTACGATAAATCTAAAGTAAGACTTACAAGGCAGGGGTCATAAGTTCGAATCTTATATTACCCACCAATAAGTTATTGGTTAATAACGATTTTCTTGTTTTGAATGATACGTTTCAACGGCTACAAACTTTGAATTCGTAACATTTCGTAACACAAGGAAAAAGTCATGGCTCACATCAAGACGCTAGTTTCTTCCCGTACTGGAAAAAAATCTTACCGGGTACATATTCGTACTGCCTTAAAAACAATTACCAAAACATTCAAAAAAAATCTGAAGCAGTATTAATAAAACTGGCTAAAAAGTTAGCACCTGCCACCGTTAACCGCTATAAAGCAACATTTGGAACTTTTGCCAAGTCCATATCTAAAAAATGGCATCCTCACCGTGGTATAGATAAGTTACCAGAACCCTCTGGGCGTAAAGATTATCTTTCTAATGACCAACAAAAAAAATTGTTAAAACAAGTCAGATTGATTGATTCAGCAACTAGAAAAGATCCAGAGGCTGAAATATGGGGTAAATTATATTTATAACTTCTAATGGCTTTAAGTACAGGAACCAGAAAGGGAGAGCTACTTGCTATTGAATGGCGTGATATTCAATGGAAAGATTGCATTGCCATTATCCGGGCAGAAGATCAGGGAGCGCAAAAAACAGGTTTTAAGAACCATTCACATCACCAGCTATTATGCAAGAATTGATGAGTCACAGGGAATTTAAAGGCCTTGTTTTTATGAGCCCTTACGTGGACGAACCTTTTGAATTTAGAAAACAATGGTATAAAGCCCGTGATAATACCGATATTGATAAAAGTTTTGTTTTTCATTCACTGAGACATACTGCTGCCAGTAATTTAGCCAAAGCAGGGCAGAGTCTATTGCAAATTGGTGTAATATTAGGTCATAAATCTACGCAAACCACGCTAAGATATTCTCACCTGGTAGAACGTAATACTTTGTATGATATTACACATGAAGCAATGGCACATTTAGGTTAAAATAAGCATTGACCAGTCTAGCTTTAGCGGGCGAAAAGATAAAATCGTAATTATCCTGACTGGTTCCTCAAATACGAATAACACTTATACGAGGTGATAAAATGTTGCTTTATTATCATGGTTATGGCACATGGTTTACAGTATTAGAAAGGGATTATATAACGGGAGTAGTAACAGATCTCAGCCACCCTCAAAGATAATTAAAAGTATATAAGATTGTAAAATTAGAAGAATGCTCAGTAAATGACATTAAATACACAGGAGAAACCCAACCCAGTTATTTTTTTCCCTGCTATGAGCATAAAGATGGATTAATACATCCTCATTTTACCAGACAAGATGATATTGTTTTTATGCCTCAAACTCGTGAAGATGAAAATGGTGATTGGTGATTGGTGATTGGTGATTGGTGATTGGGAATTAGAATTTATACTAAAGATCAGATTTTTCAAGAATTACCTGAAAAACAATCAACTAATAAAATACAGTCTTTACCTCAGCAACAATCAAAAATATTATCCATAACGAAACCTAAGACTGAAGATGTAATATTTGACCTTATATATTCTTCAATCCTAAAGTATGAAAAAAAGAATAGAAAAACACCATCATTAAATGAATTATGGACTACTATTATCAGTGATTCATCAAGTGAATTTGGCACTTCATTTAAGAAAACAACTAAAGAACTAGAAATTACTGGAGAAAATTCTTTAACCAAAGAGAAACTTAGGAAACGATATAATAAATATTACAATTTAACTGTTAATTAAAATAAATCCAGCCATAATTCAGATGTCGGCTTTTTTAGTACATTTTTGATCACGACAATAAAAGACTTACTTGGTGATCAAGCACTGCTAATTTACCCAATAAACGTTAATTTTTAATCTTAATGTCGATAAAATCTATGCTATACAGCAATTCTAATAACCAGATGATTGCTGTTTAAGTTTCACCTATAAAATGATCCTTCAACAGATAAAGAACAGCAACAACACCTAAAACAATTAGTTCAGTACTGCTAAAAGCCAACCAAAAAAATACGCCTACAGACAAAAACACGATAAAAATAAGAGCTATCTGAGTCAGACGCAAAAATAAATGCCCTATTTCTTCAGTTATTCGGTCTAAAATATTCATTAGAAAAAGCTCCTTAATGCGATGCCACATACTTAGCCAACACATCATTCACGCGAGTTTGCCAGCCTTTTCCGGTGGCTTTAAAGTACGTAGTAATTTCCTTATCTAACCGAATATTCACACGATCTTTAGTTTTATCACTAACCGGTCTACCAATTTTTTTAAGTTTAGAAAAATCAGTGACCTCATACGTATCGGGATCTGCTTCAATTCCTGCTTGTATTTTTGCATCTTCTTCATCTGTATTCATATATACCTTACGGCCTGATTTAGTAGTTAAGTACATAAGCTTTTTTCTCCCTATTATTTGCTTTTCTCAAGCTGATAATTCTACGCTGGTTACCTCTGTCAGTAAAAACGACACAGTACAAGCGATCACTCATAAATGCATAACCAAGCATGCGAATTTCACCATAATTAAAGCGCTGATCTTCAACGGCATACAAAGTATCCCATTCAATATTTTGAGCTTCACTCAAGGATATACCTTGATGCTTAGCTATATTTATCTGGTCTTTTTGTATGTCATAAGTGATTTCCATAGCACTAATTGTACACACAATAATTATCAAAGTCAAGACTGATACTGCATGATACGATCTGATACACCATGAAACACAGAAAAAACTTGCACTAATCAAATATTGAGCGTATTTTAAACATAGCATTGTCAAAATCCAGTGCTTGGGATTAACAGCCCGGAAAGCAAAAGGCGACACATAAGACGCCTCTAAATATTATTGCGTCTTTTTTTGTGTCTGCTCTATGGTGGATGAATACTGGGAGGCTTCGGCCTGCCGATCCCTTTTGCTCGGTCTGTTAACCCGGTATTTGTCTGCCACCTTTTATAGATTAACAGCTATTGGTGGTGGACTTCTTTAAATTGCAAAAGGAGGCATCATGCCAACACAAACCCAACAGACAGATCCGTCTGACAGAAATCAAAACATACCTTTTAACCCTTTAAGAACTGCTTCCGTTGGAGGTCGCAATGTTCTACTGAGCACAGATAAAAACTACCTGTTCACACCTGGTGAAGCCAGGCACTTAGCCCAGCAGCTGTAAACATCAGCAGATATGGCGGAGCACTCTGGCCATCACAAAGAACTGGACAATAAAACCCTGCAGGATGAATTAAAACTTATCTCAGTCTGCAAAGAAATAGGTAGTATTACAGACAGTAATAACCAATATACCTATTATCAATAAGTCTGTGAAATCGCTCACAGTGGCTCAATTACTTCAATTTCACCATGAATGTAATCAGCATTTTAATAAGGGGTAAGTCATGTCTAATACAAAAAACAATGATGCTAAACGTCTTCAACGTGCCATCACAGATATGGATGCACTATCTCAGGAAGGCTTCTCCAAGATTGAAGGTACTTCTAATTTGGCAGTTAAAGCTTTGGAACAGTCCAGACAAAGTGATGATGAATTAAATGCTTTCAAAGCAATAAGCGGTATTGCGATTGATCTTATGAATTGTATTAATTGTGAGGCTGAGGAAGTTGGTTGTCACTATACCACCAGAAAAATAGAGGTGAATCATGGCCGTTATTCGTGGTGAGGATGAAGGTGCAGGTAAAACAGGTTACCGGGAAGTGCCCGTTTCTATTAGAATTATGATTGAGCTGCATAAAATTAGAGATATTTCAGTTAACAAATATGACTTCAGGCAGTGTACCATGCGATACTGAGTATTATCTGAGTATTATCTGAGTGTTATCAGTAATATTATGACTTCATTGTTGTACAAGGCAAATGCAATAGTGGAGGCAGGGGAAAAGTAACTATCAGGGGTGGAGAAATACCACCCCATTTTTAATAATAAATAATTCTATAGCCCATACCATGTGGATGGAACAACAAATGCCATAGTTAGTGCTACTGTTGATGTAACAACAATACCAAGCGAGATAGATAATAATAATTCTTTTACAATAATTAAGTTCATAATATTTTCCTCATATAATTAATAATAAAGTTTTCCAATTTGGGGTTTATTGAAGATTTCTGAAATTTATATGGTTTATATTTTATCGTTAACTGGTTTATTTCTCTGTGATTAAAGACACACTAATTTAGTATAGTAATAATATTTTAAAATTGTTGCATGAGGAAGTTAGGAAGTAGAATAGGAGTACAGAATTTAAACAAGAAAAACACTGATTAATTTAGCCCGTTAGGAGATTCCCCCTTACGGGTTTAAATTAAAGCTGAAGATTATCCTTTTTTTAACTGTCTTCCAGAAGTTCTGAAAGTGATAGTGCCTGACAAAAGGATGAAAGGCAGACACTATTATTGACTGTATTATTAGTTTTGCAGGTTTTCATTCCAGAAATAAGAAGGGAATGAGCTATTGTTGTCTGATTTGCCTGCTGCAGGGGGGTTGTTTTCCAGTTCACGTAAAGCACTTGCAACAGATTGTTTCTCAGATGCATTTAGATAAACCAGAGTTTCTGAATCAATGTCATACACTAATCCATCCGTGTTTCCAGCAACGCTATTATCTTGAACAATAGTGCTTTGTATTGGAAATACTTCACCAACACCTAAAGCTGTGGTATCAATAAATTCAGCATTAGCATTCAGGGCGAAAGAGGTAGCTACTACGGCAATTAAAGTTGTTAAAGTTTTCATGATTATATCCTTTTTAAGTTTAAGTATTTTGAAGATGTTTTTATCTTTCATGGGATAATAATACCCCAGGCTGTATTGCACCAGCCTTAAACAAACATTAAATATAATCAAGATTTAAAATAATTCAGACGAGGTTACTTTTGTTAAGCAGTTAGTGTTATTCTACAGAAAACTCCAACTCATTAGAGATTATTAAATGAAAATCATCATCATTTTTGCAATTGTCCTCTTCGCCAATTTTGCTTATGCAGGTGATACCTTCACTAAAATCAGTGCTAGTGGTGCAGAATTACCCGATAGCGCCACTGAATGGTCTTGTGTTAAACAAAATGCCGGTGGATTGATATGGGAAGTTAAAAATAATGATAGAGGATTAAATGATAGTGATGATACTTATAATTTTATTGAAACTATTGATTTTGTAAATCTTTTTAATGCTCAAGGTTTATGTGGTTTTAATGATTGGCGCCTTCCTCTCCTTAGTGAACTGGAAAGCTTAGTGGAAGTTGAAAATAACCCCACTATTGATAGCGATTTCTTTCCATTAACACAAACATGGGTAGCATATTGGTCATCTACAACCAAAGATCAGAATAATGGTTATTATATTTTGTTTACAAATGGTTCATCAGGCTTCATTGCTAAAGATGAAGATCTATTTGTTCGTCTCGTTCGTACAGGGCAACCTTCTAACAATATTCAAACAACAGCCAAAGTACAAAGCACAACTGGTCAATCCCTATCTATTACTCCCGTTGCTGTAGAAATACCGACTGCTTCAAGTACAGTCCCAGATACAACAGCAATACTCACACAAAAAGATTCAACAACCACTCTTAAACGAGATGATGGTAGTATTATTGAAGTTAAACCAGAAACCATTGTCGTTTTAAATCCTCATGTTGAAACAACGAATAGCAATACATTGATTCGAGGTGAAATTACAACCACTGTAGATTGTACAAATACCAATGATTATGAAGTTCGTACCGCCTTAGCAGATATTAAAGTACCAGGTTCCTGTAGTTCAACACAGAGGGCAGCTAGCACGGCTAAATTCACAACGACTTATTCTCAGGATGGTATCGATGGGACATTAACCGTCAAAGTAACTTCCGGAACAGTAGGCATCACTGACAGGGAAGGTAAAACCACTACTCTAACAGCAGGACAGAACACAGTCATACAGGATATTGTTCCACGTACCTCATGGGTACTGCCTATTGATAATGACAAACTCTATGGTGGGAAAAATAATTTCTTTATTTGGACGGAATATCCTGATGCTGATAGTTATTTACTGGAATTTAATATTCCAGGATCTGCTTTTTCTGAAGAAAATCCCGCCAGTGCTGAATTTCAACAGCAAACAGTTGTCCTGACCTCTAATTTTTATATTAAGTATGACGGTTTACTTATTTTTACTTTGCCATTACCAAAAGGTTTTGATGGTGTAGTTATAGAAGTACGTCTTTTTGCTCTGGATAAGCAGGGGAAAATTATTGGTGAAACAGTTGCCAGTGATAGAAGTACGGTTACTGTAACAGATTAAAACCATGTGTGGTGGCATCAGATATACAACCAATAAAGAAACGGTTAGAGTTTATTTCCCAAATCCTCAAGCAAAACTCCCTGTTCTTATGAGAGATGGCAATATCTTATTAATGCCCTGGGGACGAAGGAAAGAGCAGGAAGGTAATCTAGCTTTAGGTGGCTGGGCACGGCTTGATTCTATTAATTCCGGTAAATGGGAATATGTAAAGCCAACACCTGTGAAAATTATTGTTGATGCCTTTATGGAAAAAGATCACAATAAAGACTCTCACTGGTTTAAATTAGAGGAAGGACAATTTATTCAGGGATTAGTTGCACATTACAATGATGAACAAAGGATTTATGTGGTGACGGTAGAATCCGATCAATTGACCAGACAGATTCATGATCGCTGGCCTAGGATAATTGAGACATACTAATAAAGTTTTATAATTATTAATCGAATTTTATATCAGGTACCATTGAAAATGGAAAAGGACACTCATAGCGTATTATTTGGATATATTTTTTGGTTATTTGGTTTTTTAGGTGCACATCGTTTTTATCTGGAAAAATGGATAACCGCCATTCTTTATCTTTTCACTGGAGGTTTCTTTTTAATTGGTTACTTATATGATTTATTGACGCTTAATTCACAAATAGCTGAAGATAATCAACAATAAATTTTCAATAAACTCAACGAGTCAATTTCAAGCAATTTTTTCCATTCGTTATTCCTAATCTGACCTATATATTCAACAGGCCATGCAGGTGTTTGACCATAGAAGACACAGAGATAATTTCCATTATTTGTGTAGGCAATACCACCTTGTGGGATTTCTGGTATGGGGTTTTCTTCACCTAAGTCATGACCTATAGAACCATACAGTTCATTTCCCCATTGAGTCACATTAATTGAGTAAGGCAGGTTATCAAAAAACTTGCTTGCTATCTCGGTATCAAAAAGTTCTACCTCAAGCACAAGACCTCCAAAATCCAGTTTAATATTTTTTGATGGCATCGTAATGTTATCCCTTATTACATCTATTGGCAGTACCCATGAATATTAGCTGATCCCTGTTGCCTTATTGTAAGGTTATTTCTTTCGCTTGCTTTGAGCATTCAATCATATCCTATGGGAAAGAAAAAAAAATAATAGAATCAAAATTAAAATATGTAGTGCCAACTTTTCACTCTAAAAAAATTAACTAACTGAAAATAAGGGAAATATTTAATAGGGTCACGAAGATGGGCTAAGTCCTCAGATTATTTAAACTGAAATTATTTTGTACCTGACACTACGCCCAGCCCCAGATACTTCCATTACTCCTTTTGCAACTAAATTCTTTAAATCTCTGGTTGAGGTAATATCAGAGATATTATTTAAATTTCTATATTTTTTTCGTGATATTCCCTCTACAAAATCACCCTGTTCTAACATATATCTTAGTAATTTTTGCTGGCGTTGATTAAAATCTACATGTCGATATTGATCCCAAAATATTGTGGCAATATTAATCTGTTGCAATATTTTCATTGCTTCTTGGGCTGCAGAAGTGACTTGCTGTAAAAACCAGATTATCCATGTAGTAGTATCCAAAGTACCCTTTTGGCAAGATTCTAATATCTCATAATATTCATTTTTATTAGCTTCAATTTGTGATGAAATTGAATACAGTCTTAATTGAATGCCCTCAGTTTGTGCTAAACAAGATTCAGCAATCAATCTTGAAAAGCGCCCATTACCATCATCAAAGGGATGAATCGTTACAAACCAAAATTTAGCAATAGCTGCTTTAATATAACCAGATTGGTGACTATTTGAATTGTTATCATGTTTAAAATCATGGTTAAGCCAATCAAAAAAACAATCCATCTGTTTTTTTACACAAAGATAATCGCTACAGGGGGCATTAAAGTGGATCGTTTGTTTACCAAATCGACCAGAAATAACTGACATTTCATCCTTTCTATAATCCCCAATGATCATGTCATATAGAATGGGGCGTTCAAGAAACATCATACTATGCCATTTTAATAATTGTTTTTCAGAGAGAGGCTTTTGTGCACTTCGAATAGACTCAAGCAATATGTCAATATATGCAGCATCAGATTTAGAATGTTTTTGTGTATTTCCAATTCCTAATCTGTTGGCAATACCGGATCGAACAGATTCACGATCCAATATTTCTCCTTCAATTTTGGCACTGGCCAGTGCTTCTTCTAATAGAACATATGACTCTAGCTGTAATTGCTTATCCAGGCTTAAAGTATTGGCTAAGGCACATAAAGGTGAAACAGCCCGAACAGTTTGTTCCAATATAGGTAATATAGCTTTTGCATCATAGTTAAAATGAGGCCAGTTATCCTCTTGCCAAATCCACATTGTTGTTCACGATCCTTAATGATACGAATATTGTTAATAATCGTATCATAAAATGAACTGATTAATATAGTTAATACTATCATTTTTGCTAATTTTTGAGGTTTATATTTTTAATTCCCTTTCTAAACCATGCATATACCTGATATCAATATAACAGATAAGAATAAAATCGATGCAAACAGCAACCACACAAGATAAAGCTCTACCGGTTTATCGATTGTGAGTTGATCAGCATATTTATTTTTTAACCAGTAAAAGGGCTTACAGTGCTTATATAGAATATTGGAATAGTAAAATCAATGAAATTTAAAAAGAATTGCTAAAATAGTTTTTGCGAATTAAACGAATTTACGAACCTTCAATTTAAGAGCTTTCAGCTAAATTTGAATTTAGCCATCATCTTATTGCTTTGTTGATAATCGCTCAGTAAAAATTCTACGAAACTACGAAGTTTGATTTATTAATCAAAAAACTGGAGTTTCATTTGTAAAGGTATTAGTATTACTTTTAGTCAGAAAATATTTATAGGTAAGAATAATGTCTGCAACTACTATTACCAGTAAAGGTTAAATTACAATCCCGAAAATGTTAAGAGAAATGCTTCATCTGTATTCAGGCGATAAAGTTGAATTTACCATTAATGAGACTATTGAATTGGTGTTAAAACCTGTTAATAATAAGGTTAAAGATATATACGGTAAGTTAGCCCATTATAAGAAAAAAAGGCTGTATCACTTGAGGATATGGATAAAACTATCAGAGATAGGCTAAAAGAACAGTATTAATGCAGGCATTGGACACCAATATTCTTATTCGCTTTCTTGTTCAAGATGATCAAAAACAGGCGAATAAAGTTTTTCATTTTTTTCTGAAGCAGAGAAAAATAAGGACGAATTTTTCATCCCTATTCTGGTCACACTCGAAGTAATTTGGGTTTTAGAATCTGTTTATGATGTTCCCGGTGCTGAAATAATAGATGCTGTAAATAATCTTTTATTGATGCCAATTCTTGAGTTTGAACATAAAAATGCACTTAGAGACTTTCTTAACAGCGCAAGAGAAAGCAACTTTGATTTGTCTGATATTTTAATTGCACACTGTGCTAATAAAAAATCCTGTTTTACAACGCTTACTTTTGATAAAAAAGCAGCAAAATTTGATTTATTTAGTCTATTAAAATAATGACTAAAGTGCAAGATTTCAAAACGGACCTTTATCACTTATTATGGGAAAACTCTGAGGGTATCATTTTAAATAATGCCCTTTTTTATTGCATGCTCAAAATGTTAGTGTGTATTAATAAACAAAATTTATTTGCTATACTTTGCATATGATAAAAAATATTCTGAGTTTTTCTAAAAGTAGATGGTACTGGTTAGGATTGCTGGTACTTAGTATCAACTTTGAAGCCATTGCTTTGTTTTATCAGTATGGGCTTGAATATGCTCCCTGCGTTTTATGCATTCATGTTCGTATATTGGTGTTAGGTATTTTTACCATATCAATATTAGGCATATTATTTTTTCAGAATAATAATATTTTATTTTTAGCTCATATAACTATGACGGGATTAATGGCAGGACTGTTTGAGCGCTCCTATCAATTGTTTGGTACTGAACGTGGTTTTATAGATGGTGGTTGCAGTATGGAGTCTGGGTTACCTAATTGGTTTGCTTTGGATAAATGGATGCCATTAATTTTTAAAGTCTGGGAACCCTGCGGATATACACCTGAATTGTTATTTGGCGTAACTATGGCTGAGGCTTTAATTGTTTTATCATTTTTTTTGTTAATGATTAGCAGTATTTTTATAATTAGTCTTATTGCTGCTCGCGTAGCAAAATAATATGTAGAATTTTTCTGATTATTTTGATAGATCTTGAGTACACCTTCAGATGAGGTTACTTTTGCTAAGCAGTTAGTGTTATTCTACAGAAAATTCCAACTCAACAGAGATTATTAAATGAAAATTGTCATCCTTATTTCAATTTTCCTCTTCGCCAAAATTGTTTATGCAGGTGATACATACATTAAAATTAGTGACACTGGACAAGAATTACCAGATATTGCTGTCGAGTGGTCTTGTGTTAAACAAAATGCCAGCGGACTAATATACCTACCACTTCCTGTAAAACCAACTACAGGAAATTATAGTAACGAGCTGAAATTTCACTCTTCATTTAATACAAAGTTTGCTTAATTAAAAGGATCATCCCAACTTGTTTGGGTGTTTGATATGTCATGCGGTAGTTCATAAGGATCTGCTTCGCCATTTCTAATCATATTACGTCTTTTAGCTGCATCACTTAGGCGCTGTTTGATTAAGTAATCATCTTCTCCAACATAAACTGGTTGATTTCCTTGACCATCCGCTGGGTATACATATTCTGATTTATAAGTCTCGACAGGATCTCTGAATCCAAAGCCATCACCACCAGATACTCTATTCCCGACAGCACCACCAATGACTGCACCTGCTGCAGTTGCAACGTATTTACCAGTACCACCACCAAACTGATATCCAATTACACCACCAAGCACTGTGCCAATAGTCGTTCCCGCTACATTCTCCCAATCTGTTTCAGCTGAAACGGTGGTCAATAGGCTGAAAGATAAGGTTATAACTGAAAAAGCTTTTATTAGAACCTTCATCTAAATTCTCCATGAGGTTTTATGCAGATTGTCATTTTTACATATATTCTTAAACAAAACTGTGATTTTTATCACAGTTTAAAAATTAAAAATTAAAATATTTAGATATTGGTCAATGCTCACTAATAGACATCCTACCTTTCTGCTTTTCAACACAATTAAAAGCATGAACCCCTATTTCAAGATTAGATAATTCACCCTGGCTGATTGATTTTAATTTTAGTTAATTATAAGTGAGTATATCTGTAGTGTATGTAGCCCTTAGCCCATTAAAAAATTTGGGCTACCATCAGGAAACTAAGTAAAAAGGTAGAGCAAATTTTTTTACTTAGTTAGAAGGAAAAGTCTGAAAGTTTTATAGTGATTATAGCACATAATTCAAATATGGCGGAGCTTTGTGGTAATCAAGTAACGTTAAGAAATAACTTTCGAAATACTAAAAAATCTTTAATATTAGAGCGTGCTAATATTTAAGATTTTGGCTTTATTATAAAAAGGGAATTAATTTCCAGGAAACTTCAGCTCATATTAAGTGTGTGAGATAATTATATTTGGATGAGAATTGAAAATATGCAGGAAAAGTCTGATCTTGTTGTAGATAATTTGATAGACTGAAAGTTGTCAACCGTAAATCAGGAGAAATAAAATGCTCACAATATCAGAACTTACAGAGTTTATGGGTTGGTCTTCACTTATCAATATATGCTTATTAGCAGCAACTACTCTGGCAGTTATTTTAATGCGTGAGTCAATAATAAAACTTCATGAAAAAATATTTAAAGTAAATGCTGAAGAATTGCCAAGAATATATTTTCAATATGTTGCACAATATAAGCTTGCCATTATTATTTTAAATGTCGTTCCATACATTTCATTAAAAATAATGGCATAGATTCTACCCAGCAACAATGAAATACATTTGTGACTCATTGTGATGAATCCAAGATGAACTAACCTATTGCTTTTGAGTCTTCTCGTCGTCGCGTTAAATCTCGCATGGCTTTTTGTTCATATAACCTTGCTTAGGATAAAGGGTTTCCAAACCTCATGATTACTTTTGCAAATTACGTTGGATTTTTCTTGCTTATTCTTGTGGGATATCATTATATCAATGAACCACTAGGTTTTAGCATAGCAGGAAGTATTGCAACCGCTATCTTTGCTACTTGTATCGCATCATTATATCAAGGTTATGAACCTGATAGAAAAAATTGGCTTGGATGGGGATTAATCTCTTCTGGCTGTTTGATATTAGCCTCCTTCTCATCATTTAAATTATTGTTACTTGCACCTGTAATCTTGATTATTATTGGATTTCGGTGGGCTGAACTCCCATTTGACTGGCACTCTGCTGGGGGTGGTGATGGTGGTATGGGTGGAGATGGTGGTTTTGATTGCGGGGGTGGTGAAGGAGGTGGTTGAACCAAATAGTTTCCCCCTTCACTCCAAACTTAATCAATTTATCCAATTCTTAGGGTTTTCCCTGCTAGTATCTATATTTTAAATATGTTCTTATATACACGCTTCCAAGGGGAATAGGGGGAGCATAGCTTAAACTCTGTCAATTAGTACATCAGTTAATAAGAATAATAACGATTAAAATTAAATGTACAGCCAAAATAACAAAAAGCAGTTTTTTAATAGTTCTTTGTAAAAGTGCTATAATCATCTCTGCTAAAATAAGTTATCGGTAATATATTGATTTTGTTTAAGTTAATAGCTAAAAAGCCCATTTTTAATGGGCTTTTTACTATCTGCCCTTCTAGCTCAACTATTCTGCTTTATTCACATCAATTCCCTTATTCTGCTACAATCCCTGCTTTGATATTCACGAGTCTTTATCATGTCCAATCCTATAGATAGGAATTTAATTCGTTCTTTATTTTTAAATAATATACCTTTATTGGATGTCAGGGCTCCTGTTGAATTTTTACAGGGTGCATTTCCTCATGCCGTGAATTATCCATTGATGAATGATCAGGAACGTCATGATATAGGTATTCGTTATAAGCGCAATGGTCAGGATGCAGCCATTAAATTAGGCAATAAATTAGTCAGTGGTGAAATAAAACAAAATCGAATAGAGCAATGGAAAGATTTTATTAAACAATCTCCTAATGCTTATTTGTATTGTTTTCGAGGTGGTTTGCGATCCAGAACAGTACAACAATGGCTGCAGGAAAATGGAATTAATATCCCATTGATTAATGGTGGTTATAGAGCCATGCGGCGTGTATTACTTGATGAACTTGAAGAGGCTATAGCCAGCTCACATTTTGTTGTTCTCGGGGGGAAAACAGGGACAGGCAAAACCTGGCTGTTAAAAGAATTAAGTCAGTCTATTGATTTAGAGCGCTTGGCACATCACCGCGGTTCAAGTTTTGGACGTTTCCCTGATGGACAGCCGTCTCAGATTAATTTCGAAAACACCTTATCCATTTTATTAATGAAGTATCGAAATCGTAATATGAGTCGCTTCTGGTTAGAAGATGAGAGTCGTTTGATTGGAAGCCGTGTGCTTCCTCAATCATTGCAGGATAAAATGAAACAGGCACCGCTGGTGATGCTGGAAGAAGATATCTCCTATCGTATTGGCGTGACTTTGAAGGATTATGTGATTGACTTAGAGGCTTATTATATTAATTATTGCTCACATCTCTATTCTGATGAGTCAGTTGATCCTTTTGCAATGTTTGCAGATTACTTATTATCCAGTCTGGATAGAATACAAAAACGTCTTGGCGGGGAGCGTTATCAGAAAATACGACTATTAATGACAGCAGCGCTTAATGATCATAAAGCGACAAAACTTGTTGACTCCCATCGTCAATGGATTGAGCTATTACTGACATCCTATTATGATCCCATGTATGAGTATCAGCTGGAAAAGAAACAAAATCAAATTATTTTTCGTGGTAATTTCCATCAAATTCTTGCCAGTCAAAATGCGTTAATAAATCAATAATAAAATCTTGATATGGGTTAAGGATGCTTTTCTTGATCAATCTATAATGATGCAGACTACAGCCACATTTAATAGAGGAGTCATTTTGTTGACCACCACAATCAATACTTTTATGAGTGCACATCACAAGGAATGTGATGATTTATTTGCTGCTGCAGAAAACTCAATTGCAAGTGGTGACTGGGATAACGGCGTCAGTCAATGGCTGGAATTTACTAATGAACTGGAAAATCATTTTAGTCGTGAGGAAACTATTATATTTCCGGAATTTGAAAGTAAGACAGGATCTGTTGGTGGCCCGACACAAATGATGCGCATGGAACATGAACAAATGCGTTCCTTAGTCAGTGAACTCAGTAAAGCTGCAGCTGATAAGGATATGGAACAGTTTCTTGGCTTGAGTGAAACTTTAATGGTGACTATGCAACAGCATAACATGAAGGAAGAGCAGATGTTGTATCCTATGATTGATCACGCAATGCCTGATGTGACTGATATTATTGCCCGTATGGTTTGAAAGTGACGGCTAATCGTCTGGATAATACAGCAAAAGAGTTATTAATCGATGTCAGTGAATACGAGGCACCTCGACCTTTTGAAGAGGTTGTCAAACTTGTTTCACAATTAAAAAGCGGTGAGTATATTCGTATGCTGCATCGCAAAGAACCCTTGCCCTTAATTCAAATGTTGCAGGAAAATGGCTATGAATGCAGAATGTTTCCTGGCCAGCAGGTTGAGTGGGAAATTATTATCTGGAATTCTCAGGATATATCAGTACAGGAATTCTGCTTAATGAATTTTTCTAATTCACCGGCTAAATAGCTTATTTATGAACACCAGAGGTTTGTCCCTTGACACCATCCCTCCCTTATTAATTCCATTGCGGTTTTTTTTGACCGCACCATTATTCGGCATCTGTGCTGCCCTGTTAATTTTTTACCAGGGTTCTGATATCTGGCTATCCCGTTGGAGTTTTAGCAGCCTGGCTCTCACCCATCTTGTTACATTGGGTTTTATGCTTATGGTAATGATAGGGGGGCTCTACCAGTTTATTCCTGTAATGGTGGGGCAGTTAATTCCTGCAGGCCAATATTTAGCACCTGTTATCCATTCCTTGCTTGTAATCGGAACATTCTCATTGGCAGCTGCATTTTTAAGCCATTTTATTTTTTTGTATGTCCTTGCCCTGATTTCATTAGCTCTTTCATTAAGCTTGTTTGCATTTTCATTAATTCCTTTATTAATAGCACAACTGAATAAACATCTGCTGGTGTACTTATTAAGAATCCTTCTTGTTGTTCTGGCAATAACTATCGCTTTTGGTTTGTATATGCTTTTTTCTTATAGTTTTCCTGATAGCCTGATAAACTATAGATTATATACAGATATTCATGCCTTATGGGGTTTGCTTGGCTGGACAGTTTTATTAATTATGGCTGTGAGTTCACAAGTCATTCCAATGTTCTATGTGACGCCTGAATTTTCTAAAAATTCTCTTAAGTTACTCTCAATGGCGATTGTTTTGACATTAATCATGTTATCTTTTTCTCTGCTGCTGATAAAGGATAAGCTGTTCTCCGGTATATTTTTTGAGTTGTTATTATCAATTGAATTGTTGGTTTTTTCTTTATATTCTCTATGGCTGATTGAGCACCGAAAAAGAAAGTTAGCAGATGTGACAATCAGTTTTTTTCGTATAGCACATTTTTCTTTGCTGGTCGTGATTATTTTATGGTGGTTTTATGCTCAGGTGATATCTGCGGAAGAGGAATTACTGAAAACGCAGATGGAATTTATATTAGCAATATCACTGGTTTACGGCCTGGCATTATCAGCCATTATTGGTCTATTACAAAAGATCGTTCCCTTCCTCATTTTTCTTCATTTGCAGCGTCTGTCACTAAAGCACCCCGGGACTATTAGTCTGGTGCCTAATATGAAAAAAATTATCAGTACAAAAAATTCAAAAATACAATTTTTATTTCATTGCCTGTCATTATTTTTGCTTATTTTTTCAGTTTTTTTCCCGCAATGGGTTTGGCTGGCGGCAATACTAATGATGATCAATTTTATTTGGTTATGGAAAAATTTACTGCAGGGAATATTTTTGTATCAAAAGAATAGAAAACAAATCCTTAATTATAACTACTCATATGAAACATAAAATTTTCACTGTCTTATTTGCTATTTAATGCTAGCAAAATGACAGCGATAAATTTTATTTACTGATAGCTCCTAAGTAAAATAAGTTAAACTTTATATTGAAAATTTTGTGGATTAGGCATATTCTTTATCTACTTTAAAGCTAATAACTTTCACACCAAGAGCTTATAAAACTTATGCTAAAAAGATTGATATCTCCACTATTATTTTTGGTTTTTGCCTGGTTTGTTGTGACCAGTAATGATGCTAAAACCATTATTGCCGGTATTGCTGTTTTTCTTATTGGTATGCACTATATGGAAAATGGCTTTAAACTCTTTAGTGGCGGTGCCTTGGAAACTGTTCTTGAGAAATTTACCCGTACCACTCCCAAGGCAATTGGAACCGGCTTTCTTGCTACTGCAGTGGTGCAAAGTTCCTCTTTAGTCTCAGTGATTGTTATATCGTTTCTTTCTGCAGAACTAATTAGTCTAACTTCAGCTGTTGGTGTGGTATTTGGTTCTAATATCGGTACTACTGCAACCGCATGGCTGGTATCTGCTTTTGGTTTAAAAATAAAAATAGCGCACTATGCATTGCCGATGCTGATTTTTGGTGTCATTATGGAATTTTCCAAACATAATACTTATAAGGGAATAGGTAGTATTTTGATCGGCCTGGGCTTTATCTTTCTGGGTATTGCCTACATGAAAGAAGGTTTTGAAACCCTGAAAGAGGGACTGAATCTGGCTGAATATGCTATGCAAGGCTATTTAGGTGTTTTTGTTTATATCTTATTTGGTGCAATTGCTACTGTGATTATTCAATCCAGTAGTGCCACTATGGCCATTATTATTACCGCATTATCTACAGGACAGATAGACTATATTAATGCATTATCCCTGGCTATTGGAGCTAATGTGGGTACAACAGTGACGGCAGTTTTAGGTGCGCTGGCATCGAATAAAAATGGTAAACGCCTGGCAGTCGCTCATTTTATTTTTAATATTATCACGGGTGTTGTCGCTATTGCTTTAATTTATCAATTAAAAGATCTGGTTGATATTCTGGCTCCAAAGCTATCAATAGATGAAGCTGATGTAGCCATGAAACTGGCACTTTTTCATACTATTTTTAATGTGCTGGGGGTATTGATTGTATCTCCTTTTATTAAGCCTCTGGTTCGATTTCTGGAAACATTGTTTCGTCACAGACATAAGGGACGTGGTCAGCCTAAATATTTAACCTCTGAGGTAATGGAGATTCCGGCTTCAGCTCTGGAAGCTCTTAGAAAAGAAACCATTCATCTTTATGATAAATCACTGGAAGCCATTGTTCATGCAATGAACCTGCATCGTGAAGAAATTTATTCTGATACTAAAATTGAGGTTATCGTTGAAAAGTCAGTAGACAAGATTGAAATTGATATTAATAAAGTTTATCAGGACGATTTAAAAAATCTTTATAGTACGATTATCCGTTATTCTTCAATGTCACAGAGTAATATGGATGAGGAAGGTAATCACAGGATTTATGAACTTAGATTAACGGCCAGAAATATTATTGAAATGGTGAAAGATGTCAGAGAGCTGCAAAAAAATCTGAATCATTATAAGAAGATAAAGCATAATCATATGATTAATGAATATAATAAATTAAGGGCTGAACTGATTGTCAACTTACGTGAAATCCAGCAAATAAGAAAATTCGAGGGTGAAGAATCTGAAATTTTAACTCAAATCGAAATACTGAAAGAAAAATCAAATGATAATGAACGAATGATTAATAAGGATATTGATACACTGATCAGAGATAACATAATCGAACCAAAAATGGCTTCTTCTCTAATCAATGATGTGGGATTTACACATAGTATTTGTAAAAAGTTATTGAATTCTGCCGTGGTATTGTGGATTAATGATTATGAAATCAAAGAACTGGGAGATGAATATGAAGATTAAAGAATTAATAGACAAAATGGATGATTTTTTTGACTTGTCAAAGAAAAAACAAAAAGCAAAAAATGATAAATTTTTAAAGTTAATTAAATCACTGGAAGATAAAAAAGACAGAATCAAAAAAGAAATCAGAAAGGAAGCTAAAAAAGATAAAAAGAGTAAGGCCTGTTACAATCTTTGTAAAGAATTTAAGGCAATTAACAAGCTATTAAAAAAAGCCAAGAAACACGGTGTGTAAGCATTTAATTTTCATCTCTATGTTATTAGTTAAAGTTAAACTGACTGGAATATCATCATGTCACAGCATAATGTTACATTGAACTGGTTTAAGCAGACGGAATCATTTGCTTATAAGGATTACAATCGGGATCATCAATGGGATTTTGGAGAAGGTCTTGTGGTGAATGCCTCATCAGCACCGGAATTTTTAGGTAATCCTGAATATGCTGATCCGGAACGTGCCTTTGCTGCTTCTCTCTCCAGCTGTCATTTACTATTTTTTATCGCTATCTGCTCAAAAAAGCGTTTAGTCGTCCAGGATTATACCGATCAGGCAACAGCGTTTCTGGAACCGGATGAACAGGGAGGTCTAATTATTTCCAAAGTCATATTAAGACCTAAGGTTACTTTTGCTGCTGGAATAGATGTGAGCAGGGATGTGTTAGAAAAAATTCATCATCAATCACATGAAAAATGTTTTTTAGCTAAATCAGTTAAATCAGAAGTGAGCATTGAACCGGTTTGGGATTAATCCGCTTTTTTTGCTTTACGCTTAGGTGTCCTGCGAGCCTGACGTGCTTTAATGTGTTGAATGATATGTAATCTCCATAGCAGACGAATCGTCGTATAAGCAATCAATGCACTGATAGTGCCGGCAATGAAACAGCCTAATAAAAAGGGTTGCCAGATATGTTCTATTTGTGAAGAAAACCATTCTACATTCATTTGATAATCTGTTTCTAAAAGCTCATATCCCAGAATAAAGGCACCTAATTTATAAGATCCATAAAAAATTGGAGGCATGGTCACTGGATTAGTAATCCAGACAAGTGATACTGATATGGGTAAATTAACCTGAAGTAAAATTGCGCATGCGGCAGCAAAAATCATTTGTGAAGGCAATGGAATAAAAGCACAGAAAAGACCGACGGCAAAGGCACCTGAGACAGAACGGCGATTGAAGTGCCAGAGATTACCATTATGCAATAACTTACCAAAGATTTTTAAATGCTTGTGTTCCCTGATTGTTGTATGATCAGGCATATATTTTTTTATAAAATTTTTTGGCATAATGTGACCAATTTTGGGGCGGAGTTAAATTCTCAAATAAATAACCAGGAAATAGATCATGCGAACAGGGATTGTCGCGTTTTTAATGGGAAATATTGCCTTGCTTTATTGGCCCTATCTGCCTGATCAATCTACCACTCTGGTCAGCCTTTTTATCATTTTTATTCTGCTGTTTTTATTATACAAAGTCCACCATAAAATTGTTAGTCCAGGCTCTGCTTTTTATTATTTTTGTCTGTTAGCACTCAGTGTTTTTTCTGGAGCAGTCTACACCTCACTGTATATTCACTTTAATGTGAAGCATCTCGAACTGAAACAATGGGAAGGGGAAACTATTCGGGTTATAGGGACGGTTGACTCCATTCCTTATTCTACTGAGACTAAACAAACTTTTAACTTCAAAATTAAAGCACGAAAAACTACTGAAAAAAAGGAACAGTGGGATCATTCTTTTCAGGCTAAGGTTAAACTTTCCTAGTATACACAGTATAGTGCTGTGAAAAAAGAAGTCACCCAAGTGAATGGACCTAAACTGGCTATTGGTCAACAATGGCAATTAGATATTCGTTTAAAACAACCCAATGGTCTGATGAACCCAGGAGGGTTTGATTATGAAAAATGGTTGTTTCAAAATCGAATTGCTGCAACCGGCTATGTGAGAGAAGGTTACAAAATTAACACAGCGGAACATTCATTCTCTGTGATTGATTTTTTGAGAAATTTAAGGCAAAAATTATCAGATAAACTGGATAATTCCCTGTCTGATTATCCTTATAAGGGATTGATAAAAGCGCTTTCTATTGGCTATCGTTATGATATGAAGCCTGAGCAATGGCAACTATTTTTACAGACAGGAACAAACCATTTAATTGCAATCTCCGGACTACATATAGGTCTGATATCTTCTCTAATCTGGCTGCTGGTTAATTTACTCTGGAAAATTAACTCACATTTAAATATGAGGATACCGGCTTATTATGCGGCATCGATAGCTGCATTACTGGCTGCTGTTGTTTATGCCGCTTTGGCTGGTTTTTCTATTCCGACCCAAAGAGCATTGACTATGCTGTTGGTTGTTTTTATTGCATTGATGCTCAAGCGTGAAATTGCCCCTGCTTATGTTTTATCATCAGCCTTATTAATGGTTTTAATTATTGATCCGCTGAGTCCCTTATCTCTGGGGTTTTGGCTCTCTTTCAGTGCAGTGGCTATTATTATTTTTTTGCTTTCCAGCCGTCTTTCTATTAATACTGAACGATTATCAAAACTATTTCAGTTGGGGAAAATACAACTGGCAATTTTTATTGGCCTATTACCCTTGATGATGCTGTTGTTTCATCAGTTTTCCCTGATATCACCTTTGGCTAATTTGATTGCAGTCCCTTTAATGAGTCTTATCATTGTACCAATGACCTTGTTGGCATCTGCCTTATTATTTATTATTGAGCCATTAGGCATCTTACTATTTGAAATGCTGAAATGGCCAATCGATACCCTGTTCTGGTATTTAGAACAAATGAGCCTTTTTCCAGTGAATTATTATTATCTATCTGAAATATCATTATTATCCATTATGCTGGTCTTTATTGCCTGCTTCTGGTTACTGATGCCAACAGGCTGGCCTGCTCGCTGGTCAGGTTTGATTCTGCTGTTGCCTGCGTTTATGCTTTCAGCTGCGGAAGAATCTGCTGAAATACCAGCAGGGGAGGTAGCAATCGATGTTTTAGATGTGGGGCAGGGACTTTCTGTTGTTTTACGCACTCGTCATCATAGCTTGTTATATGATACGGGCGATAAGTTCAGTCCACAGTTTAATATGGCAGACATGGTCAGTATTCCATTTTTAAGGATAAAAGGCATTGATCAAATTGATAAGCTGGTGATTAGTCATTCAGATCGCGATCATGCCGGTTCTTTTGCTGAATTACAGAAATTATCAATTAAACAGATTTTAAGTGGTGAGGCGCAGAAAATAAAAAATAAGTATCAGCAATATTTTTCCAAAGGTGCATCATCATATATAAACGATGTTTTAGTAGAACAGTGTCATCAGGGACAGCAATGGCAATGGGATGGTGTTAAATTTGAAATATTATCCCCGCTTCAATCTTTAAGTACAATCACTAAAGCCAAACCTAAAGCTAATAATCAATCTTGTGTTATTTTAGTAACAACTATTTCAAATCAGAAAATTTTGTTAACGGGTGATATTGAAAAAACTGTAGAAAAGCAATTGCTCAGGAATTATCCTGAATTAAAAGCAAATATATTACTGGTACCACATCATGGTAGTAAGACCTCTTCTTCAAATGCTTTTCTTGATAAAATCCGACCTGAAATAGCTTTATTTTCATATGGCTATCGTAATCGTTTTCATCACCCTGCAAATCGGGTTGTGCAGCGTTATAAGAAAAGAAAAATAAAGCTGTATACTACAAGCAATGGGGCGATTGAGATGCGACGAGACTCAGATAATTATTCCTGGTTGATAGTTCAATATCGTATTAAAAACAGGCGTTTCTGGCATCGAAAACCAGAGTACCTCTAAAATACAAATTTTTAAATTGACCTGATGATTATAGCAGTGTAAATTAATAAATATTAACCAAATTAAAAGAGTATTATGAGGAATTTCTGATGCTGCGTAAAATATTATTACCAACAATTTTTATAATATTAGGTTGGGGATTCTGGGCCAGTCCTGATTTTAAAACAATTGCTGCCGGAGTTTCTATTTTTCTATTTGGTATGTTATCTCTGGAAGACGGTTTCAAAGCATTTACCGGTGGTACACTGGAAAAAATATTACAACAAAGCACCAATAAACTTTGGAAAAGTATCAGCTTTGGTGTGGTCAGTACTTCAATCATGCAGTCCAGTTCACTGGTTTCGGTAATTACTATCTCATTTCTGAGTGCCGGATTGCTGGGCTTGTATGAAGGTGTCGGGATTATCTTTGGTGCTAATTTAGGAACCACTACAGGAGCCTGGCTGGTTGCAGGTTTTGGACTAAAAGTTAAAATTTCTGCCTATGCTATGCCAATGCTGGTGTTTGGTATATTACTGATATTCCAGAAATCCAATACACTGAAGGGTTTTGGCTATATTCTAAGTGGACTGGGCTTTTTATTTCTCGGTATCCATTATATGAAAGAAGGATTTGAAACCTTTAAGGATACCATTGATCTGGCTCAATTTGCAGTTGCCGGTTATCCGGGATTGTTTTTGTTTTGTGCTATTGGTATTGCGGCAACTGTGATAATGCAATCCAGTCATGCGACATTAGTGCTAACCATTACTGCCCTGGCAGCAGGGCAGATTTCCTATGAAAATGCTTTAGCACTGGCTATCGGTGCCAATGTGGGTACGACAATTACTGCTATTATTGGTTCAATGAGCGCTAATGAACAGGGCAAACGTCTGGCCGGTGCACACCTCATTTTTAATATGGTGACCGGCCTACTTGCAATTGCATTCATTTATCAAATGATGTCAGCTGTGGATTGGATCAGTGCAGAAGTCGGTATTGCCAGTGATGACTATACTCTGAAATTAGCAGTCTTTCATACACTTTTCAATCTGCTGGGTGTTCTTGTGATGATACCCTTTATCAGAATGCTGGTTAATTTTCTGGAAGGATTGTTTATTCCCAAGAAAGCACAAAGAAGCCAGCCGCTATATCTGATTGATTCAGTGATTGACTATCCTGATACTGCAACAGAAGCAGTACGAAATGAAACCTTGCGTGTTTGGGATAATTCGATTAATTTATTTTCCGGTGCTTTTGCTTTCAAGCGTTCAGATCTGTTATCCGAGAACGATCTTTATAAAATTGCTGAAACTCAACATAAGTTGCCGTCTTATGATATTGATGCTGCTTATACACGTAATATCAAGTCTCTCTACGGTGCAATTGTCGCTTTTATCAGCAAGGCTGGATTTTCCTGGGAAATGGAACAGTCCGGTCAGATTCACTGGCTGCGTAAGGCTAATCAGAATATTGCAGATGCTATTAAAGATACCAAACATTTACAGAAAAATCTGAATATTTACACTAATTCATCTAATCCTAAAATGCATGAAGCCTATACAAAAATAAGAGTTGAACTGGCTTTATTGATTCGTGAACTGGAATCGATTCGGCTTGAAAGTGAAGAAAAAGGTTCTTTATTTTCACTGGATCATCTCTGGTTACTGCAAGATGAGCATATTTCTAATATGAATGAATGGCTGGCAAATTCTATCAGAGAAGAATTAATAACCCCTGAAATGGCTACTTCTCTAATGAATGATGTTTCTTATGCAACCAGTTTCTTTAAAAACCTGGTGCAGATGGGTGAGACATTATTTGTTAAACGTGGAAGTAATTTGAGTGATGCAGAACGTGCTTTGCAATTGGATGATAATGAATTAGATGAAATTAAAGAACAAACAGAAAATGAAGAAAATAATTAAGGAACGTAGTTGTTCCTAACCCTAATAAACAGGATAAGGGTTCCTAAAAAATAAATTTTTAAGGATCTATAAATAATGGAGACAAATTCAATGAGTAGCAAGAATCTTTTGAGTCAGTTAGGTGATTTTTTTGATATGGATAAGAAAAAGCGCAGGAAGAATGCCAAAGAGTTAAAAATTCTCCTTAAGGAACTAAAACAAAAAGAGAATAAGTTGATTTCAAAATGTAATGAAAAGCCAGGTAAAAGTGAATATAAAATGGTGAAAAGAGAAATTGCTATTATTCATGCAAAACGTAAAAAAGGTTTGAAAGCACTTAAGAAACTGATTCATGATTGATATAATACGCTCATGCAGATATCTTTTAGCACTCAAGAAAAGAAGATTATCAGATTAATAACTTAAGGAATTATTGTGTTTGAATTAATTGTTGCTGGTGGTTGGGTTATGCTCCCAATTATATTGTGCTCAATCCTGGCATTTACCATTGTTATGGAGCGTTTCTGGACATTACAGGAGAAAAAAATTACCCCTCCATTATTAGTGGAACAAATTTTAAGCCTGTATCAGCAAAAACGAATTAATGATGAGGCGATTGAAAAACTTTATAGTAATTCATCACTGGGACGTGTATTAGCTGTTGGCCTGAGGAATCATAATGGTTCGCGGGCTATTATGAAAGAAAGTATTGAAGAAGAAGGGCGTCAGGTGGCGCTTGATCTGGAACGTTTCTTAAATACTTTGGGAACTATTGCTTCTATTACCCCTTTGCTGGGTTTATTAGGAACGGTTATTGGCATGATTAAAGTATTTGCTGTGATTACCAGTCTTGGAGTTGGTGATCCGAAAATTCTGGCGGATGGTATTTCCGAAGCTCTGATTACCACTGCAGCAGGTTTATCTGTGGCGATACCTGCGTTGATGTTTTATCGATATTTGCGCGGCAGAGTGGATGAACTGCTTTTAAAAATGGAAGCTCAGGCTGTTTATATGGTTGAAGTGATTCATGGTGATCGTTCAGAACAGAGTATCTAAAATGAATTTCAGACACAAAAATCCAGAAGAATTAGATGTTAATATTACACCTTTAGTCGACGTAGTTTTTCTGTTATTGATTTTTTTCATGGTTTCTACAACATTTGACCGGCAATCAGAATTAAATATTGAGTTACCCGAGGCCAGTGGGGAAATAACTGAGTCAGAAGAAAAAGAAATTGAAATTTTTATCAAAAAAGATGGTCAGTATATTGTTAATGATCAGGTTCTGATTAATTCTAAAATTTTTACATTAAAACGTAATCTGCGCGAAGCCGCAGGTGGTGATAATGATCCCAGGATTATTATCTCTGCTGATAAGAAAAGTACTCATCAATCAGTTATGAGAGCAATGGATGCTGCTCGTCAGGTAGGTTTTATTCATATTACTTTCTCTGCAGTTGAATCGGAATAAAAACTTCTCTTTATATTGATGAACTCATTTTTTTCTCATAATTGGCAAACAATTAATATTATCAGTCTTATTTTATCCCCATTGAGTCTGATTTTTTGTGTACTTGTCTCTATACGTCGATTGTTTTATCGAACTGGCTTATTGAATTCATATACCTCATCACTACCGGTTATCGTTGTCGGCAATATTTATATTGGTGGTAGTGGTAAAACTCCTTTTGTTATCTGGCTGGTTAAGCAATTAAAAATGGCAGGTTTTAAACCGGGTATTGTGAGCCGGGGTTATGGTGCGCTCAATGATAAAAAATCTAATTGTCCTTTTCCAAGACTGGTTAACCAGCAGCAAAATCCTCAATTATTTGCAGATGAGCCGCTGTTGATTCATCAACAGACACATTGTCCGGTTATAATTGATCCCGTGAGAAATCATGCGCTGCAAAAAATAGAGCAGGATACTGATTGTGATATTATAATTAGTGATGACGGCCTGCAGCATTATGCCATGTCACGTGATATTGAAATTAATATTACTGATGCCAGACGTCTTTATGGAAACGGTTTATGTCTTCCTGCCGGGCCTCTTAGAGAAGGACGCAGACGTCTGAAATCTATTGATTATCTTGTCTATAATACATCACAGCAGAAAAAATTAAATGTGGATAGTGCTTATGTTGATAATGAATATTCTATGAGCTATATAGTGAATCCTTTACAGCCATTGTCCGGTGATGAGAATGTACAGATGACAATGGCTGATCTGAAAGGTAAAAAAGTTCATGCAGTCGCTGGAATCGGGGATCCGGGAAATTTTTTCATGTTGCTCAAAAATTATGGTCTGATTATAATAGAACATCCCTTTGATGATCATTATCAATACAAAAAAGAGGATTTAATTTTTGCTGATTCATACCCTGTTATAATGACGGAAAAAGATGCAGTAAAATGCCGCTTCTTTAATTTGAGTAATAGCTGGTTTTTACCAATTGAAGCAAAGGTTGATAATGCATTAATAGAGTCAATTATTAAAAGATTGACTCCGACCCCATATTAATTACAAAATTAGAGAAATATTATGGATAGTAAACTACTGGATATCCTTGCCTGCCCAATCTGCAAGGGTGAGCTGACTTATGATAAGAAAAATAATGAACTGATTTGTGAGAAAGATAAACTCGCTTTTCCTGTTCGAGATGATATTCCGGTGATGCTGGAATCAGAAGCCCGTGCTTTGTAAAGCTCTTATCAAACACAAAAATTTCCCCCTGTCTTATTTGCAAAAAAGCGACAGCAGCAAAGTTTTATTTGCTGACGGCTCTAGTTATTATCACCAAACCAGTCATAGCTGCAATCCAGGTGCTTGCGTATGGTGATTAAACCCTCCAGTTTATCTTCAATAATGACCTGAGTCGGTGTACGATTTTGAAATTTTTTACTTTGACGCATCATCCAGAATAAAGACATTTTCGGATTTGTCGGATAGCTGGTTGCCAGAGCATCGATAATGCCAAGAATATGACGTAAACGCTCATTGACTTCAGGAATATTTGGAAAAGCTGCAGACTGACGAAATCTGGAGAGATGGCGTACCTTAATGTCTTTGGGTAAGGACATCACTGATAAAATTTGTTCACCTTCAAATTTCCAGTCATCCAAAGTGTGCATTACAGCTTGTGTTAATTGTATACTATTATCTTCAGAAACTTCATTTTGCATTGTCAGTCAACCTATAACCTAGTAAAATACTAAAGATATAGTGTAACATTATTATAAAGAAGTTTCTATAACTTGGTTTCTATTACTCTGTGTCTAAAACTCTAGTTTCTAAAAGAAAAAGGCGTACTCATGTTAGATAAAGTTGCTTTTATAATGGATGATCAGGAAGTCCTGAGCTATGATCGATCACAAATTCTGCCGGACAATCAAAAAGAGTATCTGGATAATATGGATAAAAAGATGGCTAAAGGTTTTATTTTAGTTGATCAATCTATTGAACAGCCTGATTTCCAGCAAAGGACACAATTTGTTGCTTTAAATTGTGTCAATGCTTTATTACAGGACAATGATCAAATGGCCATTATTTTGTTTAGCTATCTGGTTAACAGGATGCCTGATTTAAAACAGGCTAAGGCAAAAGTTACAGATTATCAATCGGGTAAAAAAATTGGAATAGAATTTATATTTGATGAAGTTAAGCCGCAGGGACAAAAAATCCACTTTCAAATGAACGCAAAAACACACTAAATATGACACATACTTTTTCACCACACCCTGGTATTAGAGAACGACATCTGCAGCGCCAGTATAAAAACCCACTATTTCCATTACAACAGCAAAATTTTAGTGCACAACGATTGTCAGGTGCTCATTTTATGGATAATCGTGAACAGCAGGATTTTGTTATTAGTTTTCAAAATCTTGTAGAAGATGTGGCCAATCTGAAAGCTAATGAAGGTAGTGAAAAAATGCTGCAGCTTAAATCTCAACTGGATCAGTGTTATGAACAGTGTTGCAGTCTGGCAGGTGAACATGCCGCTGAAAAACAGGCAATTACTCAGCTGGTTGGAATGATTATAAATGCGATCTGGCAAAGTGCCAGTGGAGATGCTGAAGCAGAAGCTAATCTTAAAGAGGAAGAACTTGCAAGAACAACACACTACCAATTATTACAATTCCCTCTTGTTGTGGACTTGTTAATACCCGAATCTCCTATTACAGAAAAAGATCTGGTGCCCAGTTTGCTGAGTGAGTCTGAAGAAGCTTTAAAAGCGGCTTTTTATTTATTTGATGAGCAGCAGCAGGGCAGTCTTTGTTTACAGGCGGTTGAATTATTAGAGCAAAAATTACATGAAAAACAGGATCTCACAGAAGCATGGAAACGTCTGGAATTAATGCAGAGTTTGCTGCAAGAGAGATAATCTAAAATCTTAGAAAGGGGTCGGAGTCAAATGATATAAATACTAAACTTTATTAATTTAGTGTTTATTTCTTTGACTCCGACCCAGAACTTACGATGGAGTTGTAAATGAGTGAAACAAATACGATAAAACAAAATTTTATTGAAACATCTGATGCAAAAGAATCACGAGAATTTCTTGTAGCAAAGGTAGCGGAGTTAACTGAGAAACTGGAAGCATTACCTTCAGTTGTTGCTCCCACGGAAAGAGCAAAAGTATTATTAGATCTGGCCAATGCGGAATTGGGCATGACTCAAATGAGTGAAGTCTGGAATCATGCTAAAGCGGCGTTTGATCTTTGTATTGCCCATGAAGAGTGGCAATTAGCCGTTGAAGCCTGTGATTTACTCTATCAAACAGAGCTGCCTTCATCTATTATTGCCCTGGGTCATGGTGTCTGGCTGTCAGTTACCTACCCGCTAGAACCCGAATATAGTATTAACATGCTTAATTATGTGATTAATGAAACAACTGATGATGCTGATGGTGCGGCTTTGGCTGCAATTACAGCACATTTTATTGTTGACCATCGCAGCAGCGGTAAGCAGCTTGTTGATTTAAAGGTATTAACCACCAATATGCTGGCCAAAGTAGCCCTGCGTCATAGTAAGGTAGAAACACAGGTAGGTCTGGATGTATGGATGGATAAAATGGAACTGAGAGATCCTGACGTCTTTTTACCCCGTATGGGCATGGTAGTCGGAGCAATTGTTGGTGATGGAAACTGGTGGTTTGATCGGAAAGAATTACAAGCAAAGATTGCCTGAAGGGTGGGGATGATGTGCTGGCAATATGTCATTCTCACTTTGAATGTGTGAAAAGCAAATTTATTAATTAATTATATGGATTAATTGTTTGTGAACCATCAGAGTGATAAATTCTAGCTTTGTCTAATGTCATAACCGGTCTTTTACCTTTTGTATTTTTCCTGATAATATACGTTCTGCTTGATTTGTGTAATATTAACTACAAACCATTGCCGAAACTAAATTCTTTGCCCTTTTCCCATTTAAGGCTTTTTATTTGTTGCTCGTTCACGTTTGTATGTTTCCTATATATTGTCGCTTATCAATATTTTGGGTGTCAATCTTTCCCGAATAACTACGAACAATAATAACATGAAAAACTATTAAAACAATTAAGGTGTTGAAAATAAAGGTAATAATGGTCAGTTATGAACAATAAAAAAGTGGTGAAAGTCCTTTTCGTGTGCATGGGCAATATGCAATAGATAGGAAGAGTATTGATTTTTAGTGGTGTTGTGTACGAATCTGTGTACAAGAAGGGTAAAAAAAGGTAATTTATAAAGGGTTTTATGTTGTAATGATTTAAGAAGCCATGCTCCATTGATGCTCATTTTCTTCAAGGAATAATTGCATTGTTGATTGTTGATCAATATCTGTTAATTGCTCAATCAAGGTAGAAATTTTTCCACAGCCGTCAATAGTTTCCTTATAGATAGCTCTTAGCAATAAATCATTAGACTGGGGGAGCAGTACTTCATCTTTTTCCCATCTTGCAATTGTCTGATCAGTTACCCCTAACATTCTGCCCAGTGATTTTTGTGATAAATCCAGTTCAATCCTTAAATAGCGAAATTCCTTACCGGTTAAAATTCTGGATAAATTAGCCAGGCTATCACCAATAACTTTATGTAGAGACTTCATTCCAACAATAGAGACACCATTACCATAAACAGGATCATTGGAAATGATAAAGCCATTTTTCAGGTATATATTTTCAAGTCCACTTTCTGTGTAGTGGTAGGGTGAATTATCCATTGCTTATTTCCTTTAATTTTTAACAGTCTTGTCTATAACGGTTACTATTGCTACATCAGAGTCATTTTCTGGTAACTTAATAGCTAATACGACTTCAATAACTTTGCCAGCAGAAGCACCGTGTATTTTACATTCCCAATCACCACTAGGTGTTTGATAAGGCCTTTCAACCCATCTTGTATGCTTTGATTGCATGACAGATGTTATCTGATTGATAGTAATTTCTCTTTCAACCATTCTTTTTTTAGCATGAAATGTAATAATTAAACGTCCATCTTCCGAATTGGCAGCATCACGAATTATTTTAAGTGCCAGCTTGTCTGGCAGAATATTAGAGACTTTAGATTTTTTTACCATTTTAATTTTTACCTATCATAATGATAGTATAAAGGATGAGGCTGGTTATGATCAACTATTATTCAAATAGGTTAAATTTTATTATAGGAATAAAAAGGGGTGGAGTTTTGCCACCCCTGATAATTCTGCAATTATAAAAATGAATAATTAAAGGTTTTTAGTTAAGTTTTATCTGTAAGCCTTGCGGTTATTGTGTTTAGATTAAAAAGTTTACTGTAAAAAGTCCAGACAAATACTTGGGAATTAATAGTCCAGAAAATTAACAGCCAGACTGAAGAAGTCCAGAACCAGACTTTATTTAGTGAACAGTGATGTAGGGAATCTTGAAGTCTTCATAACTTTCCCACGATATGGTGGGAATGTGATCAGTGATACAGGGAATCTTGAAGAAATACGCATCATGCTGCGCATTTGGCAACAATACTCCAGGATGACAAATTAAGGTAAGCAGAACTCTGCCCACCTCTAAACCCGTAAGGGGAAATCTCCTCATGGGCTAAATTAATTTACTTCCCCCACTACTGGGAGAAGTAATTTTAAAAGTCCGAATTTCGGACAATTAGTCATCCTCCTTCACTTCAAACTTAATCAATTTCTCCAGTTGTTCCAGTTGGCCGTAAATACCCCAAAGACATTCACCGATAGCATAATGGTTCCCGCTCATGATTTATCCCCCTGTAACTCGGCAATTCTTGCCCTAGCATTGCCATTAATCATACTGTAAGTCTCAATATACTAACCGAGGTAATTAATAAGCCAGCCTGTTGTATCATCAAATAAAATCTCACCATTATTAGCAATTGAATAATGAGCTAATAACTCCCCCAAAGACTGAATAGCATAAGCCGAGGTTTCAATATTACTGGCTGACATTTTTTCAAGTGCTTCCAGGTATTCAATATCATTATTCTTATGTAATTGATTAAAAAGTAAACCTAATATGTCGGCATGACATCTATCAGGATTGCTAAGATGTTTATTTTTACTCATAATTTCACTCCTTTATCCTGGTCAATTAACATATATATCAAGATGTCATCCCTTAGCTTCCTGTATTTGTCAGTCCTTTTTTTGATATCCTTTGTTTCAACGCAATCAACAAACCGATTCAATAATTCATCAGCTTTTGTTTTATCAGAAAAA
>JAHXIV010000098.1 GCA_025655455.1 gamma proteobacterium symbiont of Taylorina sp. | reverse complement strand
TTGCCTTCCTGTTGGTAAAGTAAAACTTTGAAGGCTTGATGATATTTTATATGAGAAGATTTTTATAGGCTGTCATAAAATGGTCGCTTACATTACAACGGATGAAGGTGGAACAGGTTTATGAACATTTGGAACGAATAAATAGTAGCAAAAATGGTGAGTCTCAACCAAAACAAGATTTAAAACCATGGGAGAAAGGATTACCTCCTGCAAAAGATATTATTGTTGATTGCCCAAAATCAATCACTATTGTATTAGCTAATAAAATTTATATTGAAACAAAAACTTTACCACAGACTTTACTGACACGATTAAAACGATTAGCCAGTTTTTCTAATCCTGTTTTCTTTAAAACTCAAGCATTACGCTTTTCCACTAATGGTATTCCAAGATTTATTTGTCTTGCCAATATTGAACAGGGCTATATTAATTTACCGAGAGGTTGCTTTGATGATGTTGTTAAACTATTGGAGCAGCAATCTATAATCATTGAGGTTGAAGATAAAAGAAAATCTGGTCAGAGAATAAAGAGTATTCAGTTTAAAGGTGAGTTACGTAAAGATCAGAAAAAAACGGTTACTATGATGAGTAAACATGATGTTGGTATTCTTCATGCACCAACTGCATTTGGTAAAACCGTAACAGCCATTGGTTTAATTTATAAAAGAAAGGTTAATACGTTAATACTTGTTCATACTCGACAGTTAGTTGATCAGTGGAAAGAGCGTTTATCTTCATTTTTATCGGGTGTTGAAATTGGAATTATCAGTGGAGGGAAGAGTAAGCCAACCGGACAGGTTGATATTGCCACCTATCAAAGTATGATTAATCGTAAGGACAATTCAGTTAATCAACATTTATTTGATTATGGCCAGGTAATTATAGATGAATGCCATCATATTTCAGCACCAAATTATGATATGTTGCTTAGTGAAGTTCATGCAAGATATGTTTTCGGGATAACAGCAACACCTCAGCGACAAGATGGACATCAGCCAATAATTTTTATGCAAGCAGATCCCATCAGACATACGGTTAAATCTGATGCTCGTGAACATTTTGAACAACGAGCTATAGTCACTCAACTTGATACAATACCACCGCAGGAATTTTTAAATTGTGAGCGATCTCCGAATATATCCAATGTGTACCAATGGCTTATGGAGGACAAAGATAGGAATAAACAAATTATAGATGATGTGGTGGCAGAAGTTGTCAAAAATCGACATCCTATTATTTTAACTGAGCGAAGAGAACACGCTATGATACTTGCTGATCTGATTGCGGCAAGAAAAATAAGTTTCCAGGTGCTTCGTGGGGCAATGAAAAGTAAAGAACTTAAAACGGCCATGGATAATATTAATGATAGTCAGGTACTGATTGCTACTGGAAAATATATTGGAGAGGGTTTTGACCTGGCAAAATTGGACACTTTATTTTTGGCTTTGCCTATTTCATGGAAAGGCTTATTAGCACAATACGTTGGACGTATTCATCGCCAATTTAAAGGCAAAGAACGTGTCATTGTTTATGATTATGTTGATCAGGCATTACCCATGCTGCAGAGAATGTTTAAAAAACGCAGTAAAGGGTATGAAGCTATGGGTTATTCATTATCTTTCAAAGATGATGATACATTGATTCAAACCAAGCTATTTTGAATCAATAATTGGGAGCTAAAAGGCTATGGCCAAAGAGTTACAGCTATCCTTTTAAGTTTTAATGAATAAGCTCTCAATAACGTCTATAATAGATTAATATATATTAATGTAATTTTAGGGAAAGTGTCATGTCAATAATTCCAAATAAAAATCAAGATAAAATTGACTTAACTACAGAACTTTTTTTAGCTCGTATTAATGAAAAATATGACTTAGAAAAAGCAATTCTATTTGGGAGTTATGCGAGACACGAGGCTAGAGCACAAAGTGATATGGATATTGCCATCCTCTTACGGGGCCTTCATGCTCAACGAGCAGATACTGCATTAGATATGGCCTCTATTGCTTTTGATGTAATGATGGAAACTGGAATATTAGTTGATGCTGTGCCATTTTGGATGGATGAATGGCAGCACCCTGAAAACTTTAAAAATCCGGCTTTGATTAAAAATATTCAACAGGATGGCATCCTTTTATGAATCCTGAAGAATCTATGGTCAAAGCAAAACGAGCAATTTCTTCAGCCAAAATATTGCTTGATGATGGTGATATTGATGGTGCCTGTAACCGTGCTTATTATGCAATGTTTGATGCGGCTCATGCGGCATTATTGACTGTTGGTGATCCAGTGAACCCTGCTAACACTAAAACTCATCGTGGTCTTATTGGGGCTTTTGGACAGCATCTTATTAAACCTGGGTTACTTGAAGTTGATTTGGGGCGATTACTTAATCAGGTTGAAAAAATTCGTTTGATGGCTGATTACATGGGAGAGGAAATTGACTCCGATAAAGGGAAATGGGCTGTAGAAAAAGCAGATTTTTTAGTGTGTGAAGTTGAAGTTTTTTTACTTAAAAACAAAGCCTAAGTTTAAGGATCTGAACATTGATTTTTAGAGCGTTTTTTGATTTTGATGATTAATAGATTAACTTAATTTGTGAACTGTATGTGACCAACTGGAGAGGATATATGGGGACTTATGAGGAGTAAAATAAAAATAATATTTTTAACTCATTGAATTCATTGCTCTTAATTGCCCTTAGCTCCTCAAAGAAAATTTTTTTGCCGGTTCGATTCCGGCCCTGGGCACCATTCTTAGCGATATCTTATCTGCAATAAAATACATTTTTGCAATAATAACTATTTATTTCTTTATGAAAAATAAGAAGTTATTATGTTTTATTTAAAATTATTGTAATACGCAATTTCTTTAAAATAGAAATCTTGCGATAAAAACTATTAGATTACAATAGCTTTATTTTGAGCTTTAAATTGATTGCTATCATCAATATCATTTATTAATCCTAGAAAACGCAATAGACATCTACTACAATGCCCAAAAGCACTGCACCTAAAGGATTTTCTAAATATTTTGGCTCCATCCGTAGAGTGACTACGAATAAAGCCAAAATATCTGGTAAAACCCTTTATCTACAGCACTTTTGAACGTTTCGTAACGATATCCACTGCGTCTTCTAGGTTTATCACTACCAAATATTTTATTTAAACCACTTAACTCTTTTCAGAAAAGTCCTTTCTACAATTTTAATTCTTGATTGAGGAAAAGTAGTCAATTTGATTCAAAGACAATATCAAGCGTTGGATTCAAGCCTTATATGATTATTGTTCTCTTTAATTCCTGTTACAATATATTGAATTTATCATTACTTCTGTAAATTAATTTAATATTCCACAAGAATATGTTGAGAAATTAGAAAATGACTGATCGTTATGATACTCATGGAAATCTTGAAGGACAATACCAATCAAATTCAAATAATCAAGTATTATCAAACAAGCTTGCTATTACTGATGCTGATGAAATGAATATGGTTGAACTTGACTTGCTTGAGCTGTTATCCTTTGACTCTTATGACCGCTTTTTTCCAAATCAGGATAATATGCCTACTGGTGGTTTTGGAAACCTGATTGCTTTACCCTTACAGCATGGGCCGAAAAAATCGGGCAATAGTGAATTTGTTGATAAGAACTTTGTTGCCTATCCTGACCAGTGTTTTTTTTTGGCTTCATTAAAACGAATGAAAGTGAAACAGGTTTATGAATATTTGGAACAAATAGATAGCAGCAAATATGGTGAACCCGAATTAAAACAAGATTCAAAACCATGGGAGAAAGGCTTACCTTCTGTAAAAGAAATTATTGTTGATTGCCCAAAATCAATCACTATTGTATTCGCCAATAAAAGATATAAGCTCATATCAACTTATTAAAACAATCTACAAAAAAATTTTATGAAATGATGGTACAAAAAATTACTGGCCATCAAATAAGGATAAAGACTTAAAGAGGAGGAGCTCGAAGTGGGGGCGAAAATACGTATCGAAATGGATAAATAATATCTTCATCACTGTATCGATAGAATATTTATAGACAAAAAACCGCTACAAAAAAATTAATAACTATGGATAATAAAGCGAGCAAAAGTGTGTTATTGGAAATTTTATTAAAAAATACATTATCATTTACATCAAATCCAGAGAACAATTCATCATAAACCAAGTCATCGTGATCAAAGTGATGAGAGGAATCATTGGCAAAGTGAATTTTAGACAGATGTGAATGGTCAATAGGCGCCTGATCAGTCGTGTGTTACCAAATTAGCAGAAGTTAGAAAATATAATTCTATGTACACGTCCTTATTTAAAAGGCTTACAAAGCCATATAAGTTTTGTATGCTGCAATGATTGCAAGAAGAACAAAAATCACACCGCTGATACGATGAAGTAAGGTAATGGGTATTCGTTGTAATATAGTACGACCGGCTAAAACGCCCAGTGCAGATGTAGTGATTAAAGCCAGAGATGAACCCAGCCATACAGCAATTGGTATACTGGTACTACTTAACGCCACTACTGCTAATTGGGTTTTATCACCAAATTCAGCAACAGATATCAGTAAGAATGTTGCTATTAATATACTATGGCTACTACTAACCTCCACATTATCATCCTCACCCTCAGTATCCTCTTGCATACGCAATGCATGAATCCCAAATATTGCAAATAGAATGGTCACAATAGCTGAGATAAACACTTCAGGAATCCAATTGGCAATTGCGACGCCAAAAGTGACAGCCAATGTATTGAGAAATATAAAGGAAAAGGCTGCACCCAGCATTACTGGCGCAGCTCTATATCTGGCTGCAAGCGCCATACACACCAATTGGCTTTTATCACCTATTTCTGCTGCAAATATTAATAAGTAGCTGGAGCCTGATATTTTAAGCATATCAGGCCAGTTCAATGATGATAATAAATTAGATAAATAGTCCATATATTATCCAGGATAAACTAATAAGAAATTATCCATTATATTATCACAAAACCAATATCACATCGATGCAATGTATATACTATTTCTTATTTTCTGATTAGATTTATAACCTCAAATCACCGATTTATCTTTGCATTCATAAACTTCAATGGTGTTATGTGATAATTGCCCCAACAATCCTCATCATGGGATCAAGTCAGTTCCAAGCAAGATATTTTTCATATAAAACTAATATATTTTAAATGTTTGATTAATATTGATTATCATTTACATTTATAATTCGATTCTTATTTGTATCTATGATATTTTACTAGCTGGAGAAAAAATTGAAATCGTTTAAATCAGAATTATTGTTTTTATGTGTTGCATCAACATTATCATTGCCTGTTGTGGCAAAAAAAACACCTTCTATGGAAGAAATGTGGAAATTAATTCAACAACAACAAAAAGCCCTTGAAGCACAGAAACAGGAAATTACCCGTCTTAAAAATACATCTCAAAATAATGAAGCAAAAATTGAAGCAACGACTGTTGCTCTTGAAGACTCTAATATAAGCTATGGCAAAGCAAAAGAATGGTTTAATAAAACGACCATTGGTGGTTATGGCGAACTCCATTACAACAACCTGGAAAACAAAAAAGCTGGTGGTAGTAATAAAGATGAGTTAGACCTACACCGCTTTGTATTATTTTTTGGTCATGAGTTCAATGACGACCTAAGATTTTTCTCTGAGTTTGAGATTGAACATGATATTGCTGGCGATGGAAAAAATGGTGAAGTAGAAGTTGAACAGGCTTATGTCGAATATGACTTCAATGATAACTTTACGATCAAAGCACTTTATGCCTCGTGGGATCTGGACGGTGATGATGTAAAGGCTATGAACCTATTCCGTTTTTAGTTCACTTTATACAGTAACGTATAGCCATGCAGCTAAATATCTTACTTTGGTAAGGTTAATTTAGCACAAAGCCCGACAGTACTCTGATTAGTCAGACTGAGCTCACCACCATGAGAACGTGCAATATTTCGTGCAATACCAAGTCCTAAACCTGTACCACCAGTATGTTTAGCTCGTGAAGAATCCAGGCGAAAGAATGGTTCAAAAACCTTTTTCAATGCATCCTCTGGTATCCCGGGGCCTTTATCACAAATAAAAATGGTAATATTATCATCGCTATCTTCAACCTTGATGCTCACCTGTTTGCCATAACGGATGGCATTCTCAAGCAGGTTGTTAATACAGCGTTTCAAAGATAATGGTTTGCCTGTATAAGGTATTTTAATCATACCTTCCAGTTCAATTGATTGGCCGGTCATTTGCACATCTTCTTGAATACTCTCCAATAAGGCCATTAAATCCACTTGCTGGATGCTTTCTGTTATTTCTATACCCCGCATAAAATTAAGTGTTGCCGTAACCATATTTTCCATATCATCCAGATCCAACTGCATCTTATCACTTAGTTCCTTATCATCCATGAGATCGGTACGTAAACGCATCCGGGTAAGTGGTGTCTTAAGATCATGTGAAACAGCAGCAAGAATATTGGCTTTATCTTCTATATAGTTTTTAAGACGGCGCTGCATAGTATTGAATGCCTTTGCTGTCTCAGAAATTTCACTGGGACCTGTTTCTTCCAGTGGAGCTTGTTGAATATTTTTTCCAAGACCTTCAGCCGCCTGTCTCAGCTGTTTAAGTGGTTTAGTGATAAAACGAACAGCAATCAGCGAAAGCAGTATGACGCTGATTAAAAGGATCAACAATACCAGCAACAATCTGCCAGGCCAAATAAAAGTGTTCTCTGGTATGCCTCGCTCAAAAAATACCCAGGAATCATCCTGTAATTGGATCTGTAGATGAAAAAAACGTGCCATAGCATGGGGTTTGTTCTGAGCTGCACGAAAACCATTTTGCATGTGTCTACGATGCATAGGAGGCCATTGAAATGGGGTTGGCATCACGCTTCCATCAATAATTGAAATTCTGATATTTGTAGCAGGTGGTAGATGTTGGGCAAGTCTCTGTTTTACCTTTTGGGAAGCATATTTGGAATTTTGATCCATGGCAGAAATTTCTAATGGCTGTTCTGCCAGTTTAATCCGCAACTCCGGACTGGCAAGTAAAGGTATTAAGTGTTCACGGTCTGGTGCTGGTAATGAATTCAGTAATTGGACAATACCTGTGGTTCGAACAATCATATTTTCACGAATGGATTCGTAAAGTACCTGCCCACGATCACGCAATAGAATTATGGCTGATAGTAATTGTGCCAGAATAAGCCCTGTTAACAGTACCAGTATCAGTCGGCCAAAAAGTGTCTTAGGTAATAGCGTCACTATTATTTTCTCATCTACCTGCCGTAGAAACTTTGCTGGCAAGTAAATAGCCTCGCCCTCGCACAGTCTTTATCAACGTTGCTTGTTTGGCATCATCACCAAGGCGTTTACGTAAACGTCCTACCAGTACATCAATACTTCGATCAAATGGTCCGCTATTACGACCCTGTGTCATATCAAGAAGTTGATCACGTGATAAAGCATGATTGGGATGTAATAAAAAAATAGTCAATAAACGATATTCTGCGCTGCTTAATGGAATAACAATTTCCTGAGGAGAAATCAGGTGTTGAGTCGCAGTTTCTAATATCCAGCCTGAAAAATAGAATTTTTCCGGGCTGTCTGCTAATGAATCAATGGGTAAGTCTCTGACTCGTCGTAAAATCACCTTAATCCGAGCTAATAATTCTCTGGCGCTAAAAGGTTTTGGCAGATAATCATCAGCCCCCATTTCAAGACCCAGAATGCGATCCATTTCATCACCTCGGGCGGTTAGCATTATGATGGGGATACGGGAACTTACCCGTAAGTTTCTACACAGTTCAAGTCCATCAGTACCCGGTAACATGATATCAAGCACAATGAGATCAATTGATGTTTGTTCCAGTTTTTTCCACATTTGCCTACTCTCAGCAGCAACACTGACCTGAAATTCATTTTTTTCAAGATAGGTTTTTAGCAGTTGTCTGATTTCCGGATCATCATCGACAACGAGAATATGATCCGGCTGTGCTGTGTTCATAAGTCTATTCTATCTTTTGAAAGTATTGTATTCAATGTTGAAATGTAAGGATAAGTAACTTTTAGTAATTTTGTTACATTAACTTACAAAAAGCCTTTTTTTTTACATCATGTGCTTACACAACAATGTTTTAATAATAGTCAAGAAGAAGAGAAATAGATACTTCAACTTATTTTATTAAACAGTTTATTAGGTAAAGGAGAAAGTCATGAACAAAACAAGCAAACAAATAATCGGCACTGTTGCGATAAGTGCATTAGTTATTGGGCTGGCAAGTGGTGTTTTTGCCAGAGGCGGATTCGGTCCTGGCTGGGGTGGTCATCATGGCATGATGAATGGCCCTATGGGATATGGTACGGGTTATGGTCATGCAGCAATGATGATGAATAACCCAACTGAATATACCGAACAACAACTTGCGAATTTAAAGTCTAAAATTGGCATTACTGTTGATCAGGAAACAGCATGGAATGATTATGTTAATGAGATAAAAGCCAAAACAGGCCTAATGCAAGTTCACAGACAGACTCGTTTTGAGAACAGACATGCATTTCAGGAGCAGCAGCAAAATTTTCACCAGCAAGGACTGGCTCAAATGCAAAAAGTGTTTGCTGCACGAAAAAATCTGAGTACTGTATTAACACCTGAACAGCAGGCAAAAGTCGGTAATTTAATCGGGATAAATAATTGTTTCTAGTTGTTATCATTAATCAGATGTTGAACAAGAAATTTAACATCTGATTAAAATTATTAATGGCTTAAGGAGAACAAAATGAGCAATTTTTTTGGGTATGGGTTTGGCTTTCATGGTATTGGAATGTTTCTGTTTTGGGGACTTATAATATTAATCGTGTACTGGACGTTTAAAGAAGATTATGCTGTATCAAAAATCAATAAAAAAGCCATTGAAATTCTTGATGAACGCTATGCAAGGGGTGAAATAGATAAGGGCGAATTTCATCAGAAAAAAAAGGAACTGATAGCTTGAAGTGGAAAATAAACAAGGCAGGATAACATTCAGTAATGAATTGTATTAATAATAGATTTCGAGGTGGTTTATTGCCTTTCCTATTTTGTTCATGTTCCTTAGTTTTTCTCAACAATAATTATTATTTTTTTAGAGATTAATTCTTTAAAGGGTTCATGTTCTTCATCACCTACCACTAATTGTAAAATATGTTTACCTGGTGATATTTTTAATGTTGTTTCCGTTTCACCTTGATCGAAGTGAATATGTTGTTGATCTCTGGGAATTGGATCATCCATTGAGATGGCTTTCTTTGCATCCAGCAACAAATGATAATGCCCTGCCTTATGTTTATTTATCCCGGCAGGGGCAATTAAAAAACCTTTAATGCCAAATTTAATGGTGACAGGGTTAGTCACAATAGCATTATTTATGGGTGTAATAATAAAAGTGGAACTACTTTCTGCAACACCATGAGCTAAAACAGTATTAACACTGGCTACAAAAATGAATAGAGTGAGAAAAATACGAAACATACTACTCTCCTGATTGATGGGATAACAATGATTTATTGAGTGATATTTTAAATGATAGAGCTAACAACTACCTTTCTTAAATATTACAAAGATTTAATGTTTGAAAAAATAGAAGAGTGATTGTTCTAACTATTTGTTAAATGGCTTATTCTAAAATCTAAGTATAAAGTGGTAGATCAAGGGATCAATGCCATTAACTTAAGACTAAGTATTTATTATTTATCACTTTTATGTTAATGTATTCCTACTCAAAAAAAATATTATTAGGGAGTAAATTAATGAATTTTTCAAAAGAGACAATAAACTGTTCATTATTTGACCCGAATAGAACAAAATTTAACCAGCCAATTATTTTCAACAGACTTTCTGTCACAACATCATAAATCTGAAAAAGATTTTACCCGAAATCGTTCACTTACATTTCCTCGTTTAATTTGCTTTATGCTAAATATGGTGAACAGCTCCATTCAAACTGAACTCAGTCGATTTTTTCAGATTATTGATGATAGTCCTGTTGCTATAAATTCTGAAACCACTGCTGCATTTTGCAAAGCACGGAAAAAGTTTTCATATACTGCATTTAAAGCATTGAATATCTGATAAAGAATTTTCAGTGGTCGTCGTCGAGCACTCATGCCAAAAGTAACCCTATGTTTTGTCATATTGTTTATTCTATTTCGATCCCCATTTCCAAAGTATGGACATACCAGCACTTAAAAAATTACTAGAGCAAGGCCAGGATAGCGTCATTTTACGTTTTGGTCTGGGCAATGCTTTATTTAAATCTGGGCAGGCTGCAGATGCAATTCCTCATTTAAAAGCAGCCATCGAATTTGACCCTAAATACTCAGCCGCCTGGAAAATTCTAGGCAAGGCGTTGGTTGACGTGGGTGACAAAGAGCAGGCAATTGTTGTTTATGAAAATGGCTTATTGGTCGCAGAAGAAAAAGGTGATCGACAAGCAGTTAAAGAGATTAATGTTTTTCTAAAACGTCTGTTAAAATAAAATGACATTAATGAACAGCCTGTCTAATAAGCAGTCACTGGAAACAATCCTGGACTATCACCAACAGACCAAACATCATTTTCAGCGTTATGCATCAGGACCTGATGGCCTGGACTGGCAACACCAGCCAGAGGCATTTCGCACATTTAAGGGCTGTACCGAACTGCTGCTGCCCTTACTGGCACAACCGACAAAGGCATTGTATAACGAGTTATACCAACCAGAGAAAATAAACCCCCAAGCTCTTTCAGTAAAGACAATTGCACAGTTTTTGGAATTATCCCTTGGCCTTTCGGCATGGAAACAATATGGCAAAAACCGATGGGCACTTCGTTGTAACCCATCCAGTGGTAATTTACACCCAACCGAGTCTTATATTATTATCGAGAATTGTCAGGGAATTTCAGCGGGTGTACACCACTATGTGAGTCGCGATCATGTTCTTGAAAAACGCTGTCAATTTAGACACAAGCCATCATTACTGCCAGACAATGGTTTTCTCATAGGACTGTCATCAATACATTGGCGAGAGGCATGGAAGTATGGTGAACGTGCCTTTCGTTATTGTCAGCTTGATGCTGGTCACGCCATAGCATCCATACGCTATGCAGCCGCAACCTTAGGCTGGCAGGTACAAGTTTTAACTTCTGCAAGTGATGCACAGATTGAAACTATTTTAGGCATCAATCGTGACCCTGACTTTAACTCGGCAGAACGTGAGCATTCAGATGTAATGTTACTCATAACACCCCATCATAAAGCACCTGCAAATGGCCTTTTTTCATTAAAAAAAGTCACTGAAACAGCGAATCATGGGCAATGGTATGGGCAGGCAAATACTCTTTCATCACACCATATTGATGACTGGCCAATCATTGCAGAGGCCACTGTGGCCAGTGTAAAGCCTGAAACAGATGTAGCCTCGTGGCAGGCGCCTGTTTTACCCAAGCTCAATAGGACTGCAGATCAAAGTTCAGCCCAAGCGGCCAGTACTTTGATCAAACAAAGACGCAGTGCACAAGAATTTGATATCAGTCATTTCACTAACCAAAATCCTGATGCTAAAAAAACAGCCAACGGACTATTATTCACTGATAAAATGTTATACCGACTGTTAGATCTCACTTTGCCCCGCCAGGGCATAGCACCAATGGATAGTATTTCGTGGAAACCTGCAATACATCTACTTCTTTTTGTTCATCACATCGAAGGTATTGAATCAGGCTTGTATCTATTCTTACGTAATGACGAGATAAAAAGCACCTTTCAAACTTGTTTAAAACAAGATTATGAATGGCTTAAACCCAAGAACTGTCCAGCACATCTACCATTATTTCGTTTAATTTCCGGCGATGCCAGAGAAGCGGTAAAAACACTCTCCTGTCATCAGGAAATTGCCCGAGATGGTGTTATCAGTTTTGGCTTACTCGCAGAATACGAATCCAATATAAACCACAAACCATGGGTTTACCGACAGTTATTTTGGGAAGCCGGCATGCTGGGACAAATACTGTACCTTGAAGCAGAATCAGTAGGGTTTCGCGGCACGGGCATTGGCTGTTACTTTGATGATGGTGTACATGAACTGATTGGTTTGGCCGAAGATGACCATACTTTTCAAAGTTTGTATCACTTTACCATCGGTAAGGCATTAGCTGATAATCGATTACAAACACTTCCGCCTTATGCACATTTGGGACGCAGCAATTTAGTAAAGGAATAATTGATGACTGAAATAAAGAATATGGATCGCTTTTTAAATATAAGTTATCAGCATACTGATCCTCAGGCCGTTATTTCGAACTGTCTAGAGCAACTTGAAGACATTCCTGCTGAATTTAACTTTGCTTTTATTTATGCAACCGATGCCATGTCCAATGAATATCCAGATTTGCTACAGCAATGTAAGAAGAAAACGGGCATTGAACATTGGCTTGGTACCCTTGGTGCAGGCATTATTGCATCAGGGCAAGAATACTATGATCAACCTGCAGTCAGTATTATGCTGGCGAAATTTGATGCCAATGAATTCACTGTGCTTCCTCTGATCAAAAATATCAGCGACCTGGAGGCACTCAAACTATCCGATAAATATTTGACAAACTTTGGCATTATTCATGGTGACCCGTTCCATCAACAGACACAACACCTCATTGAGGACATTCCACAGCAAGTTCAGGAATGCTTCCTTGTCGGTGGCTTAACATCATCTAGAGACAAACAATATCAAGTGGCTGATGAGGTCACCACTGGCGGTGTTTCAGGTGTGTTTTTTTCAGAAAACATTCCCGTATTAACCAATCTAAGTCAGGGATGTCGCCCAATTGGAGCGAAGCACACCATCACTCATGCACAAGAAAACAGGGTATACAGTCTTAGACTTGCTGGTCAAAAAAGTGAACCTGCTTTGGATGTTTTGATGCAAGAATATAATATGAATTCTATCAATGACTTAAAAGAACGTGCGAGTGAAGTTTTTACTGGCTTATGTATTGCTGGTAGTGATCAAAGTGATTATACCGTGCGTAATCTGGTTGGAGTGGATCTTGAAAAGAAAGTATTTGCCATAAATGACATGCTCACTGAAGGCCATGAAATGATATTTTGTGAGCGCAATGAACAAACCGCAGTCGATGATATGCAACATATGCTTGATAAAATTGCCAGTCGCCTGAAACAAAAACCCAAAGGCGGTATTTATATTTCCTGTTTAGGACGCGGGCGCGAACAGTTTGGTAAAAACTCTGAAGAAATTAAAATGATACACAAGACGTTGGGTGATTTTCCTTTAACAGGTTTTTTTGCCAACGGTGAAATTCATCATAATAAATTGTACGGCTACACGGGAGTATTAACACTCTTTATCTGAGTGTTCCGCTCACGATTCTAACGACTGTTCATACAACTTGTATTTAAAAACTACGCATTTTTATGGAGGCCAACCAAAGAGTGTAATCACAGCAAAAAAGCTACAAATGAGATTTCGCTATTTTGTCCATTTCTATTGCTAACTTGAAATCTTTTTCACTGATCCTGCCCACTTCATGGGTGGTTATCACAGGCGCGGACAACTCATCCACGAAGTTTGATGACTATATGAATGAGATAGTTGACGACAATCGAGTAGCCTGATGTTATACATCAGAAAATTAATAACGGTCCAATCCGTACAAGATAGGAGTAAAACAATAAAAAGGCGATTAGTGTTGTAAACACTTAAATTTCTGGTTCAATGCTTAGGCCAGTGATCATGAATCTGCTTGCTTAATGAATCAGGTTCAACAGTAACTACATAAATTCTTTGCTCAGTATTATAGGTGCAATTAATCCCTGAATAAACAGTTCTTCCTCTAATTTATCTTTACCTTGTTTATTTGGGGCAGTCCTAATCCGGGAAACCGTTAATAAAAATCAACTGTCAGAGTTGCAGATGCCTTACAGGCTATAGTGGTTACTTCTGTAGCGATTGATTGATCGAAATTGAATGTCTGATGAACATATCTTAAAATATGCTTACAGGCCTCTTCGCCATTTGTTCCAAATGTATAAAATGCTCCATTATTATCGGATGAAAGTAATGGTAGTGAATCAAATTCAATTGATTTTTTCTCTCGTAAATTAATTTTATCAGAAGATTTCCAGGTATAATGATCCAACTGAACCAAAGCAATTTCATCACCAGTACTATTGAAAGTAATAGTAATATTTGTTTCAATATTACTATTAGTGCCGGAAATTCTTGTAAACTCATTGATTATCGTTTTAATGGCACCATCTCCCGGGAATCCACCTCCAGCATTGCCCGTATGGATAGTGTTGGTTGATAGCGTCAGAATTTCAGCCTTTGCACCCCCCATATTGACCTGGACTGTGCTTATTTTTGAAAAATCAAACTGAAAGTCTGGTTCTTCTATGCCCTCTTTGTTAGTTTCAGTATCACGAAAAACGCCTGAAGCCGTATTACCTGAAAGCTCAATAGCACCGGACTCTTTTGGATCACGATCAAAGAGTCGAAAGCGTACTCCTGAGGATGTTGACTGTGTTTCTACAAATCCGAAAAAAATGGCACTAAAAAGCCTTTCACGTAAGGCGACAATTCATCATCTACAACTTCTTGAAGACTCGAAATCAATCTATCAACACTTACCTCTAACTCTTTCCGTGGAAATGCTTGCGATTCTGTCGCGCGCGTTGTAACACGCTTAACAGTATCATCGACAATCAAAACTGAGGGTTTATATGCGGGCACTATTGATGTACCGGCATCATCCAGCAGTAAAGCATTACCAGTGAAATCACCCGTAAACGCTGTATCACTGATTTGCTGCATGGAGTAACCATTGTCAATAGCTGCATAAGGGGTGATAAATTGCTGACTAACAGGAGCCGGCAAAGCACTAGTCAGATAAAGGATAAAGCAAAATGGAAGCAATTAATCCAAACAATATATACCACAGAGACAAAGTAATAGAGTCAGATTTACTGTATGTAGCAAGGCCAGTATTCACAATTAGTTTCCTCTTTGCAGCAATAGAATGGGATGCATAATAAGAACTCTCGTAGATTTTGTCAAAACAAAAGTGATTTATTAACTCTTATTATTGTATAAATAATAATCTAACATATCTAATTTTAAATTATAATTTGTAAACTTTTTGAACAGCAATTCATGAAGATGTAAAATCAATAGTATCTGATTTCCCATGTATCGTAGAAAATAAAATAATTACAAAAAAACTTAAGTTAACGAACAACACGTGTATCATTATTATTACTTATAATTCGTACTCGGTCACCCAAAGAAAATGACATATTTGGTGAAGTCTCCTGTACTATAGAAATTATCTGTCCATTATCTTTGCGGATGGTGATTTCCACGCCTTGGGTTTTGGTTACAGATTCCTCAATAGCTGAGCCTGCTATGCCTCCAGCAACAGCACCAACAACAGTAGCTATAATCTTCCCACTCCCACCGCCAATTGAATTACCTATCACACCACCAATGATTGCACCGGTTCCTGTACCAATAGGTGTTTTAGTACCTTCTATTTGAACTATTCGAATGCTTTCAATCAGACCAAATTCAACCTGTTGCAGCTGTCGAACTTCACTGCGTGAATAGGTCTCACCTGTCAATAATGGTTGGCATCCCATAACAGTAAACAATGCTGGTAAGAGTAAAATAGATGAGAAAATCTGTTTCATGATACACCTTTAAGTGCTTAATTGAGTTAGTCTATAAGATGAGAACTAACAGGTATAATAAAATTTAATTATACACATAACAATTAGAATAATGTATGAGTTAATGTGCTTATATTATATCTTTATGACTGGATAACCAATGCATCAGCATTAGGATTCCAGTCAGATAAAACAATACGTTGTACAGTCTTATTATTCAATACAAAGTGATGAGCAGCTGGTTTATGTGTATGGCCGTGTATTAATGCCTGAGTACCATGTTCTAACATCATCGTTGTCACCAATTTTTGATTAACATCCATAATATGTAATTCCTGCTGTCCATTTTGCTGGCTTTTCTCTCTCATTGATTGTGCAATTGCTATGCGTTGAGAAACCGGTTTGTTTAAAAAATCCTTTATCCAGTCAGAGTTTCGAACCACTTTTCTAAATTGCATATATTCAATATCATCAGTACAGAAAATATCACCATGTGAAAGCATGATTTTTTCATTTTTTATCTTTATAAAATAAGGATCGGGGATCAGAGTGCAGGTGGCGGCTGTTTCAAATTTAGATCCTAATAGAAAGTCACGATTACCATGCATAATAAACAGTTGGATATCATGAGCGCTTAGTTGCTTTAGTTGTCTGATAGTATGCTGGTAAATTGGAATAGAGGCATCATCACCAATCCAGACTTCAAATAAATCACCAAGAATATAGAGAGCATCAATATTTTTTGCATCTTGCAGACAGGAATGAATAAACAGATCAAAACAATCTTGAATATCTGTGCGTTTGGGATCCAGGTGCAGATCAGAGATAAAGAGAGTTTTCATGGCATATAATAAGGTGTCGGAGTCAAAATAACTCAGCTGATAAATGAATTCTGTTATTTCTCATTATTCGTAATTTAACAACAATTTAAGTATAATTTTGACTCAGACACCTTGATAGAAAAAAGATATTAATCAATCGTGGCTTTTTCTATAATAACATCTTCCTCTGGTACATCTGAATGAAAGCCTGTTGTTCCGGTCGAAACAGCTTTAATAGCATCAACGACATCCATACCATCAGTGACTTTTGCAAAGACACAATAACCCCAGCCATCGGCTGATTCATTACGAAAATTTAAAAAATCATTATCTTTTAAGTTAATAAAAAACTGTGAAGAAGCAGAGTGAGGATCAGGTGTTCTTGCCATTGCCAGGGTACCACGATCATTTTTCAAACCATTACTTGCTTCATTTTCAATATTTTCACGAGTCTCTTTTTCATTCATGCCGGGTTCCATTCCACCACCCTGAATCATAAATCCATCAATAACCCGGTGAAAAATAGTGCCATCATAAAATCCATCTTTAACATATTGTTCAAAATTAGCACAGGTTTTGGGTGCTTTATCATGGTCAAGTTCTATGGATATCGTGCCATAGTTTGTCTGCATTGTTATCATAAATATTCCATATTTAGTTGTGTATGTTGCTGTATTAACTGGAGGTGTAGACTAATAAAATCAAGATCTAAATTTATTTAATCACTATGACATCTTCAATATAAACAGGATCAATCGGAATATTTTTCTGCATACCGGTTTCTGTTGTTTTGAAATTAGCGATTTTATCAACGACGTCCATCCCTTGAGTCACTTTACCAAATACTGCATAACCCCACCCGCGAGTTGACTTGCTTGTATAATTTAAAAAATCATTATTTTTTAAATTAATAAAAAATTGTGCAGTGGCTGAATGAGGATTCCCAGTTCTTGCCATAGCAATGGTGCCGCGATCATTTTTCAGACCATTATCGGCTTCATTTTTAATGGAGGGAAAGGGAGGTCTTTTACGATCCTTAGCATTAGTAAAGCCGCCGCCCTGGATCATAAAGCCTTTAATGACACGATGAAAAATAGTTTTTCTATAGAAGTGAGACTCTGCATGTTGTACAAAATTTTCAACGGTTGCAGGTGCTTTATCAGGGTAAAGTTCCAGTAAAATATCACCTTGATTGGTGACCATTTTTATCTTGACTGGATCAGTTGCATAACTATTTAGACTTAAAGCTAATAAAAATACTAGACAAAGAGCCCTCGGCAAATAAAATTTTTCTGCTGTTGCTTTGCAAACATTTTTATATTGCAAATAAGACAGAGGTAAAATTTTATGTTTGATAAGAGAGAATAAATTTTTAATTTTTAACATCTTTTATACCTTGGTTTATTTTATGTTAGATAAGAGCCTTCAGCAAATAAAACTTTGCCGCTGTCGCTTTGCAAACATAATATATTGCAAATAAGACAGGGGTAAAGTTTTATGTTTGATAAGAGCAAAAGGGCTTGAAACAGAATAAAGATGGATTATATCAGAACTAATGATTTATTTTTACGCATTAATTCATTAAAATTAGCGCTTATTAAATTAGTTATCCTGTCTATACGTGGAAATTGTATAAAAAATGAGTAATAACAAGACTTCATCCAGTGAAAATAGTGATATAAAACCTGTCAGTCATTTTATTCGTCATATTATTGATAATGATATGAAACAAAATAAAAATAATGGCAAATTAGTGACTCGCTTTCCTCCTGAACCTAATGGTTATTTACATATCGGCCATGCTAAATCAATTTGCCTGAACTTTGGTCTTGCTCTGGATTATCAGGGTATTTGTAATTTACGTTTTGATGATACCAATCCGGAAAAGGAAGATAAAGAATATATTGATTCTATCAAGGACGATGTAAAATGGCTGGGTTTCTCCTGGTCGGAGGAGCCAAAATATGCGTCTGATTACTTTGCACAATTATATGGCTATGCTATTGAATTGATTAAGCAGGGTAAGGCTTATGTCTGTTCATTAACACCTGAGCAAGCACGGGAATATCGTGGTTCGTTAACACAGGCAGGTAAAAATAGTCCTCATCGTGATCAAACTGTGGAACAGAACCTGGATTTGTTTGAACGTATGAAACAAGGTGAGTTTGGTGAAGGTGAGCGAGTATTAAGAGCCAAAATTGATATGGCTTCTCCCAATATTAATTTGCGTGATCCGATCATATACCGTATTCGAAAAATAGAACATCATCAAACCGGTAATGAATGGTGCATTTATCCTATGTATGATTATACACATTGTGTTTCAGATGCCATTGAAGGAATTACCCATTCCTTATGTACTTTAGAATTTGAAGATCATCGCCCGTTATATGACTGGTTTCTGGATCAATTACAAACTCCGTCACATCCTCAGCAGATTGAATTTGCCCGCTTAAATCTGAATTATACCATTACCAGTAAGCGTAAATTAAAACAACTGGTGGATGATAAACATGTCAATGGCTGGGATGATCCCCGACTCCCTACTATTTCCGGCTTACGTCGTCGCGGTTATACCTCAGCCTCCATTCGTGAATTTTGCGATCGCATTGGAGTGACCAAAGTAGATGGTATGGTTGATATGTCGACTCTGGAATTTTGTATCCGTGAAGATCTGGAGCATACTGCTCCCAGAGCCATGTGTGTTATTAATCCGCTCAGGGTTGTGATTGAGAGTATTGCTGAAGATTTAGTAGAAGATCTCTCTGCACCCAGACATCCAAAAGATGAGTCTATGGGACGACGCTCTTTGAAGATGACCCGGGTGATTGTTATTGATCAAAGCGATTTTGAAGAAGCACCTCCTCCTAAATACAGACGTTTAACCATTGGTTCTGAGGTACGTTTAAGAAATTCTTATGTGATTAAATGTGAGTCTGTAGTAAAAAATGAACAGGGTGAAGTGATTGAATTGCGCTGTATTCATGATGCCGATACGCTGGGTAAAAAACCTGAAGGACGTAAAGTGAAAGGGGTGATCCACTGGGTGTCAGAACAATATAGTGTTCCTGCAGAGGTGCGTTTATATGATCGTTTGTTTAGCGTTGAAAATCCGGAAGAAGCAGCAAAGAAACATGAAGAAGATGAAAGTCATTTTCTGGATTTTTTGAATCCAGATTCTTTGACCACAATGGTTAATGCACGGGCTGAAATGTCACTGGCTGATGGTCAGTCGGGGGATTCTTTCCAATTTGAGCGGGAAGGATATTTTACTGTTGATTCCGATTCCGATTCCGATTCAGATTCTGGGCATCTGGTGTTTAATCGAACAGTAGGATTGAGAGACTCCTGGGCTAAGATTGAGAAGAAAAACTAACGAAGGGTGTTCGGAATGATGTAGCAGTATATGCTTTGGAATGTGATATTACATTTCAAGAGCATCCGTGCCCCGCTTAGTGAAAACATCCGTGTTTTCATCAAAGTGTTACATGGACGTACTTGAGCTTCCCCAGAACTATACTACACCTTCACCTCTATCACGGATTACCGGCACCATTTCCGAACACCCTGATTATATTAAAAATAAAGAAGAGCAATATGTTAAGTATCCAGAACTCATTAAGCGGCAAAAAAGAAATTTTTACGCCAATCCATCCTGGCAAGGTCAATATGTATGTTTGTGGTATGACAGTCTATGATTATTGTCATATTGGTCATGCACGGGTGCTGGTGGTGTTTGATGTCATCACACGTTATTTGCGAAAAATCTATGGTGATGAGAATGTCACCTATGTGCGTAATATCACGGATATTGATGATAAGATTATTGCTCGTGCCATTGAAAATGGTGAGGATATTAATACGCTGACTAATCGTTTTATTGCTGCCATGCATGAAGATGCTGATGCGCTGGGAGTGAAATGTCCTGATATTGAACCACGTGCGACGGAGCATATGGATGAGATTATTAGTATGATCCAGATCTTGATAGATAAGGGAATGGCTTATCATGCAGATAATGGAGATGTTTATTATCAGGTAAATCAATTTGCAGATTATGGGAAACTGGCTAAAAAGAATCTACAGGATTTGCAGTCCGGAAGCAGGGTAGTAGTGGATCAATCCAAACGTGATCCAATGGACTTTGTACTTTGGAAAACAGCCAAACCTGAAGAGCCTTTTTGGGATTCTCCTTGGGGTAAAGGACGTCCGGGCTGGCATATCGAATGTTCTGCAATGTCAACTAATTGTCTTGGCGATCATTTTGATATTCATGGCGGTGGTCTGGATTTAAAATTTCCTCATCATGAAAATGAAATTGCGCAGTCCGAAGGTTGTACCGGACATAAATTTGTTAATTACTGGATCCATAATGGCTTTGTTCGTGTAGATGATGAAAAGATGTCCAAGTCACTGGGTAATTTCTTTATTATTCGTGATGTATTAAAGGTTTATGCAGCGGAAGTTATTCGATATTTTATTTTGAATAGTCATTATCAAAGCCCGCTTAATTATTCTGATGAAAATCTGGATAAGGCCAAGGCTTCGTTAACCAGTTTATATCAGGCTTTATTAGAGGTCGATGTGACTGCTGATGCGGCATTAGATGAATCCAGTCAATACAGTCAGCGTTTTTTCAAGGCAATGGATGATGATTTTAATACCCCGATTGCCATTTCTGTATTATTTGATATGAGTCATGAAGTTAATCGTCTTAAATCTGCAGAGCCTCAGCAGGCAGCTGCTATGGCAGTACAACTAAAAAAACTGGCTGAGCTATTAGGTTTATTAGAAAATGATGCACAACAATTTTTACAAGGTAGTACTTCTGATGATGGTTTATCAGATGATGAAATTAATGCTCTGATAGAACAGCGTGCAGCTGCAAAAACAGATAAAAACTGGTCAGAATGCGATCGTATCCGTGATGTACTGGATGCTGAAAATATTTTACTTGAAGATACCGCTGAAGGAACACGCTGGCGACGTAAATAACCCCTTATTTTGGGAAATTCAGAGTATAAACCAGTAGAATTGGCTCCTGGAGAATGAGCAGGGTGCTTCAATCCCTTGATAAGCAGCCATCGTTTATATTTATTGTCTAATGGTCAAATATTGAGATAAAGTCTCATGAAGTAGCTTCATTTTAACAGGTTTTGTTAAAAAGCCATTCATTCCAGCAGCAAAACATTGTTCTTTATGTTCTGACAGGACATTAGCTGTCATAGCAATTATGGGTGTTTTGTTCTGAGGAAATTTGCTGCGAATTTCCAAAGTGGCTTCAACACCATCCATGACCGGCATTTGCATATCCATCAATACCAGATCAAAATCGTGTTCAGCAAATATATTAATGGCTTCCAATCCATTTTCTGCATGAATGATATCCACCGCAATTTTTGCCAGCATTTTTTCTGCAATCAGGCGATTGGTTCTATCATCTTCAACTAATAATACCAGCCCATTTAACTGCTTTCTATCATTTTTTAACACAGATTTTTCCACAGGTTTATCAGAGTGGATCATTGTCAATGTGAAATAAAATTCACTGCCTTTATCTTTCTGGCTGCTGACTTTGAGTTCTCCCCCCATTAGACTGACCAGTTGCTTTGAAATAGTCAGTCCCAACCCTGTGCCACCAAATTTTCTAGTGGTTGAACTATCTGCCTGAGAAAATTGAGTAAAAATATGTTCCAGTTTGTCTTGCGCAATGCCAATACCAGTATCACTGATAATAAATTTAAGTTGAATTTCTTTATCACTTTGTTTTAATTGAGAAACCGTTAACTTAACTGTTCCATGTTGAGTAAACTTGATTGCATTGCCTAATAAATTCAGCAGCACCTGGCGTAATCGTGTTGCATCACCTATAACAAAAAATTCTTCCTGAGGGATATTTAAAACTAATTTTATATCCTTGTTATCAGCCTGTAAGCGGAGTAAATCCATAACTTCACGTAGTTCTCTTAACAGCCCGTAAGGATGATTTTCAATATGTAATTGTCCGGATTCAATTTTTGAATAATCCAGAATATCATCAATAATGATTCCTAATGTTTTACTGGAACGTATTAAGGTGGAAACATAATGGCTTTGATCCCGGGTAAGTTCAGTTTCTTCCAGTAATTGTGCAATACCCATCACGCCATTCATGGGGGTACGAATCTCATGACTCATATTGGCCAGAAACTGTGATTTATATTGATTAGTTTGCTCTAGCTGCTCATTGGTTTTCAGCAATTGTTTTTGAACCTGATGAATCTGATGAAAATTATTGATGCTGGTATGGATAATTTTATATAGAATTATCCATTCAAGAATGACATAAAATGCATGCAGCAGGGCAATATCATAACTACAACCATAGTTATAGATCATCAATGGGGTATTAAAAATAGTGACATTATGCAGTTGCAGCCAGGTAAAAAGTAAATGATGTAAAATAATATAAATCGAGACCACAGCAATGGGTTTGCTGTCTTTATAGACAGTTAAAAAAGATAATACAATAAAAACAAAAAAATGCATTTCTATACGCCCCATATTTTGTTGTATAGAAATAATAGTATAAGTCATCAGTATAATTCCCATCACAATTCTAAATACAGGAGTGCCTGAATAGAACTTGTAACTGATGGCTGCAAACAAGAACAACAAGCCGCCGCTAATAATGCCTAGCAGATAAGTACTGTAAAAATACGCACTGGCAGTTGCAACCAGTAGCCAACAGGTAGCACAGACTATTAATAAAAATTTATCTGCTTTTTGATGATGTTTTAGCAGGGCGGCATCAGATTCCTGAAGATAGAGATTTTGTATCCCCTGTAGTACATGAGCATGGGTCATAAGAAATTCTTCTTTATATCATTTACTATGAGTTTCTGATCAAAAGGAGATGCTGTATAAATACGTTGTAAATAATAGCCATCTGTTTTTTTCCTTAATAAAAATAATAAAGCACTATGATTATAATTGTTTTTGTCTGTCAGAGCAGCTTCAATATAGACATTAAATTCTGCTTTAAGCAAGGTTAATCGCTGTTTTTCAGGATACAGCCCATTAAAGTCAGGATTAAAGTTTTTAGCAAACAAATTGGCAGCTTCTGGATTGGGAAGTTTTATTAAATTAACAAAAACAACCCCGATGTCGCGTTTATTCTTTTGTGCTTTCTTTGGAGATAGTTGTGAATAAATTTGATCTAATTCTGCTAACCTTGGGCTGCAGATATGAGTACAGCCTACATAGCCAAAAAATACCAGTAATAATGGATGATTATACTGATCAAAGACAGTTGTTTTTATCTTTTGATCTTTTTCTATTATCCCTGTACCGGGCATAAAATTAATAGACAGCAGTACAAATGTCAGTAATATTATCAATGCTGCAGGCAAGATAAAATATTTCAATTTAGAGCCTTCAGCCATATAGAGCCCTCAGCCACATAAGATCCCTCAGCAACTTAAAACCCTCAGCCATTTGAATCCAACCCCCTATTGGTATTCCATTTATTGAAAACATTAATTAAATCTGTTTTTTTAAAGGGTTTGGTTACAATATCGTCCATGCCTGCGCTCATGCATTTTTCAATATCTTCTTTTGTTGCATTGGCCGTCAGGGCAACAATTGCTGTTTTTAATGAACTTTCTTTTTGCAGTTCTCTGATTGCCTGTGTCGCCTGATAACCATCCATTTCAGGCATTAAGCAATCCATAAAAATAAAAGGATGATGGTGTGTTTTCCATTGTTCAACTGCTTGTTTACCATTCACAGCCAAATCAGCGTGCAGTCCAATTTTCTGCAGCATAATCAGGGCAATTTTCTGATTAACTGAATTGTCTTCTACCAATAAAACAGAATGCTCTGAAACAGGCGTATTTTCTATAATTATCTCATTTTGTGGCGGAGTTCTGGTATCTGTCTGATGTTGATCAACAGGAAAATTAAGATTTAAGATGAAAGTTGTTCCATGTTCTAATTGAGAGTTTACTTTGATTTCCCCTCCCATTAACTGCAGCAGTTTTTTACTGATAGAAAGTCCCAGTCCGGTACCTCCATATTTTCGGGTAGTGCTTTGATCAGCCTGAGTGAAAGGAGTGAATAGCTTGTGTTTGTGATCCTCACTTATTCCTATACCTGTATCAATAATCTTTATCTCTAATGGGAGTTGTGTAGTGGATTCCCCGCCGTGCAAATATTGAACGGCAATAGTTACCGCGCCCTCAGATGTAAATTTAATTGCATTATTGAATAAATTTAACAGGATTTGTTTAAACCGCGAGGGATCACCAATAAAATATTCAGGACAATTTTTATCATAATTAACAATTAGCTGTAGTTTTTTTAGCTTTGCTGATGGATTTTGAAGTTTAACCAGATCTCCTATGAGTTCTTTAAGATTAAATGAGAGTGCCTCAAGAATAATCTGATTGGCATCGAGTTTTGAGAAGTCCAGGATTTCATTAATAATATGTATTAAATCTTTTCCGGATTGTAAAATAATGTCAACACTTTCCTGCTGTTCCTGATCCAGAGATGTTTCATTAAGGATCTGAGCCATACCCAAAACACCATTCATCGGAGTTCTAATCTCATGGCTCATCGTGGCAAGAAATTGTTCCTTGGCCAGGGCACCCGCTTCAGCCTCTTCTTTGGCAAGGACTAAGTCTTTGACCTGTTCTCTGATTTTGTTTTCCATGGAATGACGTAATTCGTCCAGTTCCAGATTGTTTTGCTGTAGAATTTTGACTGAATGGGCGACCTGATCGATTTCATCATTGTGACTACTGACAGGTATACTGATGTTTAATTCATTATTGGCAAGACGGCGAATGGCTTTTGAGAGTTTTTCCAGTGGTGAAGTGATCCAGTTAATCAACCCATAAGCCAGTAGAATATTGATTAATAATAAAATCAGAAATTCAATAAAACCTTCTGTTTTTCTGGTTGTTAAAAATTGATATAAACCCTGTTTTGAAAAAAACAGGCTTAGAGATGCAATGATCTGATTGCTATCCGGTTCGATAATATCCTGTTGAATGATAAAATCATCTTTGTTCTGCTGAGGATTTTGTAAACTTGAAAACTCTACATCAGGCAGGCTATTTTGCTGATAACTTAATTGTACTTTGATAATATCAGGATCCAGCAGAATACTTTTTAAAATGCTTTCAGAGGTATCCTGATCCAGATTCCAGCTGGGAATTCTTAATGCCTGGCTATAGGTCTGGATAATTAACTGACTACGCTGATGTAAAAAGGTCTGTCGTAGTTGATAGGCATTATTAATATCATAAATAATAACAATAGCTTCAAACATTGAAACCAGAACAATAAAACCGGTCAATATTTTATGTTTGTAACTCATAATCCCCATTTTGATTTGAGTTGCTGATGAAAAACTTTGTTGTCCTGCAGCCATTGATTAAATTGTTTGATTAAATCAGGGTATTTTATGCTGGAAACATAATAATGATCATCCGTGTGTACCAGATTCGTGTTATAAATAAGTGCATTGGGTTGCTGTAATTGTGTTTTTAGAAAATATCGGGCAACATTAATATTAACAAAACAGCCGTCAACACGTTGCAGCACCCCTTGTTGTAATAAACCCTCAAGAGTATTATTTTCAATAATGTGAATTTCTTTCTGTTTAACCTGATCCATAAGTATCCATGGAGTAAAACCTCGCAGGGTTCCAATTTTCTTAAATGACTTTTCCTTATTATCCAGTGCTTCAGGATGCACCATAATGCCATCTGTAAAATTGGTGACTGGAAGACTATATTGAATATTGTATTTTTGTTTCTTCTGTTGTTTCCATTTTGGATTGTCAGGAAACTTAAAATCAACTTGATGGTTCACAAAAGCATGAAATAACCTTGCTACGGGTAGAATTTTATAGTGGATATTATGACCATTATCGCTGGCAAATTGATCAAATAACTCACGGGCATAGCCCTGATATTGATTGTTTGTATGGGTGTAATAAGGAAGATAGTTGAGCTTTTCCACGCCGATGATGATTTCTTTTGCGTGAATGTCTGACTGTACAAGTGTTGTGAAAAATATAAAAATTAATATAATAATTTGTTTCATTATATTTTCCTGTATCAGGCTGATTGTTTATAAGCATAGGGGATTTACCACAAATTATCAAGATTTTGGCGCGTTTCCTGCCTTAACAATAATATATGTTATAATATCCCCGAAAAATAAGCCTTGGTGCCAGAGAGATTTTAAAAATTTTAATAATGAAACTGAAAACATTGTTGAATTTGAATGGGAACAGATTTAAGATGAAAAAATCAAGATATTCACTAGTTTTTGCTGTGCTTTTATTTGGCCTCTCCGGTGGTGTGTCAGCTGATCCCGTGTGGCAATCCAATAGTGCATTTCTATTGCATGGCAGTGGTTATGAAGTGGATACTGATGAGCAATCAACCTTGACTTTGGAGCATGTGAGCGGCTGGTCGTTTGGAGACCTATTTGCATTTGTTGATTTGACCCAATATCATGGTTCTGATCAGGGTGATGGTGTTTATGGTGAATTCAGTCCACGTCTCAGTCTGGGGAAAATATCTGAAAAAGATTTATCAATAGGGTTTATTAAAGATATTTTGCTTGCCAGTACTTTTGAATTTGGTAAAGGTGATGTTGAAAGCTTTTTAATAGGTCCCGGTTTTGATCTTGCACTGCCTGGTTTTAATTATTTTCAATTAAATATTTTTCACCGTTTTACAAAAAACAATCGAGATGGTGAAACCATACAGATTACCCCGGTATGGGGAATGAATTTTCCCTTAGGGGATTCAACGCTGATTTTTGAAGGTTATATTGACTGGAACGTCAATAGTGATGATAGTTACCAGAGCAATATTCATGTGAATCCTCGTTTAAAATATGATCTTGAAAAAATACTGCATCTTCCATCCGGAAAATCCATGTTGGGCGTAGAATACAGTTATTGGAAAAATAAGTACGGGATAAAGGATTCTTCTGCTTTTGATACTGATCAAAGTGCTCTGAGTCTGTTTTTCAGCTATCAGTTTTAGATTTTATGCCAAGAAAAAAACAATCTTCAAGGAAAAAAAGATCTCCTAAGATATCGTATAAGACCCGTGTGGGACGTTTCATTAAAAAAGTGTTCCTATACGCTACTATTATAGGATGTATTCTCTTAGGTTTTTATACTTTTTATCTCAATTCTATTATTAAAGAAAAATTTGAAGGCCGGCGCTGGGATATCCCTGCCAAAGTCTATGCCCGTTCGTTGGAAATTTATCCGGGGTTGCGGCTATCAGCCAAACAACTTGAAAAAGAATTACGTCTGGCAGGTTATCGCAAGGATAAAAAAGCATCGACTGAAGGTAGTTTTTCCCGTAATAAACAAACCGTTGATGTGGTCACGCGCCAATTTTCTTTTCCTGATGGTGATGAAAGTTCCTACAAACTTCGCATACAATTCAGTCGCAATCAGGTCAGATCCATTGTTGAAAAAACAAAGCGCAGAAAACTTTCACTGGTGCGTCTGGATCCCGCCCTAATCGGCAGTATTCATCCAAAGCTGCACGAAGACAGGTTATTGTTAAGTCAGCAGGAAATTCCCAAAAAATTAAAACAGGCGCTTTTAGCGGTAGAAGATAGACATTTTTTTGAACATTATGGAATTGATCCTAAAGGAATTATTCGAGCTGTTTGGGCAAATATTAAAGCAGGTGCAACGGTGCAGGGAGGAAGTACACTGACACAGCAACTGGTTAAAAATTATTTTCTGACCAGAGAAAGAACATTAATCAGAAAAATGAATGAAGCGATTATGTCATTATTACTGGAATATCATTATAGTAAAGATGATATTTTAACGGCTTATATTAATGAAGTTTATCTGGGGCAGGACGGCAGGCGTGCTATCCATGGTTTTGCGCTGGCAAGTCAATATTACTTCAAGCGACCCATTAAGCAGTTGACGACTCCGCAGATAGCATTGCTGGCTGGCCTGGTGAAAGGACCATCCTGGTATAATCCCAGAAGTCACAAAGAACGGGCGATAAAACGGCGTAATACGGTTTTAAAAGTCATGTTGGGCCAAAACCTGCTGACTCAGCAACAATATCAGAAATTTATTCAATCAGGTCTTGGTATAAGCCGGCGTCTATCTTATAGTTCATCACCTTTTCCCGCTTTTCTGGATAGTGTGAAGAATCAATTACAGCAAGATTATAATCAGGATGATTTAACGGCTAAAGGACTTAAAATATTTACCACCTTTGATCCGCAGGTGCAATGGGCAGCGGAAAAAGCTCTGACTGATCAAATAAAGCAGACACCCAGGAAACTGGCTAAAAATCTGCAGGGTGCTATTGTTGTCAGCCGTCGGGACTCTGCTGAAATTTTGGCTATTGTAGGCGGTAAAGATAGCCAGGAAGGGAGTTTTAATCGTGCTATTAATGCATCACGAGCCATTGGCTCTCTGATCAAACCCGCTGTTTATTTAACGGCATTTGAACAGGGTTATACCCTTTCCTCCATGCTTAATGATACTTCGTTTTCAGCTAAAAGCAGTAAGGGGAAACGCTGGAAACCACACAATTATGATAAGAAGGAACATGGTCAGGTTCCATTACATGTGGCTCTGGCCAAATCATATAATTTATCTACGGCTCGTCTGGGCATGAAGCTGGGGGTAGATAAAGTACTCAACACAGTTAGAAAATTAGGTGCTGAAACTGATGCTCTGCCATATCCTGCAGTTTTATTAGGCTCAATTCCTTTATCACCGATGCAAGTGAGCCAGATGTATCAAACGATAGCCGATCAAGGTTTTTATTCGCCGCTGCACAGTATTATTTCTGTTCAGGATGAAAATAATCAGCCTGTTCAGCATTATCCTATCCAGGTTGAACGCCGTTTTGATGAGAAGTTGACCTATTTGCTCAATGCAAACCTTCAGGAAGTAATAAGCATGGGTACAGGCAAGGGTATGTCACGTTATTTATCATCCTCCTATCAATTGGCGGGAAAAACCGGAACGACTAATGAATTGCGTGACAGCTGGTTTGCCGGCTATGGTAATAATTTAGTGGCGGTGGTCTGGTTGGGACGTGATGATAATAAACCTGCAGGCTTAACCGGATCATCAGGTGCATTGAGAGTCTGGGGACGGATGATGAAACAACTGGATATTGGGCGATTGGAACAAAATCAACCTAAAGCTGTTAAATGGTATTGGGCTGATTCTAAAAACCAGTTAATATTGTCAGGCCGATGTAAGAATGCTGAATATTTACCTTTTATTAAAGGTACTGAACCATCGAAAAAGCGATCATGTCAATCTAAACAACTGCAAAAGAAATATAATAATAACTGGTTGAAGCAACTCTTTCAGTAAACAAAACTATTATATATTTGTGTAATACTTTCAGCAATATGCCTATTGCTTGCATAGAGAATACCACGATGGTTCATAAAAGTTGAATCAGGTCGATTCAGATCCAGTGGATTACCATGAATATCACTCACAAAAGCATCAATTTCATTAAAGATACAAGTGGTTGCTGCATAGTCCCAAAGACTGCCACCGCCGTTATTTTGTTTTGGGAATTTGAAATAACAGCCGGGGGAATTCTCTAATACCCAGCAGGCATTCATTGCTGCTCCGCCGTGTTGTATGGTTTTAAGACCGGCAAAGCCTGATTCGGCTGCTGCTCTATTTAGTTTTTCCATTATTTGTAAGTAATTCTTGTGCTGAAGAAAACTGCGATCACTGACAAGGGTTAAAAAGTGTTTTTCTGGTTCAGATATGGCTGGTAAGCGCCATGGCTTGCTATTTTTAAATGCTCCTGCAGTCTTAATTGCATGGTAGAGTGTTTGTCTCACAGGATCATAAATCACACCAATTAATGGTGTTCCCGAATGGTTGACCAGAGCAATTGAAACAGCATAACCTGATGATGATTCGATAAAAGGGAGAGTGCCGTCCAGTGGATCGATAGACCAGAAAAAATCTTTCTCTAAACGCATTTTGTCATCATCACACTCTTCAGTTAACAAAGCAATATCGTATTTCTCACATGTGGGCATTAGTATTTTTAGAATAGTGTCTTGACAGAGATGATCGACTTCTGTGACAACTTGTGAAGCAAGACTGTCTCCCCCTGTCTTTTTCTGCACAGGAATTTTAAGTTTTGAATATTTAGTCAGGAGCTGTCCTGCCTGAGCAGCGGCAGAGACAGCGGTTCTGGATAAACAATGCAGTTGCGTGTGAGATAAGTGCATTATGTTTTTATGACTTTACTATTCAATTGAGTCACGACTTCATGAGCAATTCGTTCGCTATAACCGTGGATCTTCCAGTGGCCAGGACTCCATCCCTTGAGAAAACGGTGAAAATCAGTCCAGGCCAGTGGATATAATGCTCTCCAGTCTTGCTCAACAGCTTGTGGACTAACAGGAATTTCTTTGCTAGTCAGAGCTGCTTTTAACTCTGAAAAATAAAAATCAAGCAGTTCTGTTTCCAGGCGTTCACAATCATGTTCAAAGAGGCAGCTGCTGATAAAATAGGCAACATCTTTCATCCCACACCCACCACCGACATATTGAAAGTCAACAGCAGCGACTTTTTTTCCGTCATGAGTAAAACAAAAATTAGCCAGTTTTGCATCACCATGAACAATGGTTTGATAAGGACTATCCTGTAGTTTTTGGTCAATTTTTTTTGCTGTATTTTTAAGTTTAATGTCTGTTAGTGCTTGTAATTCATCAGGGCGTGTCTCCAGATGCCAGTATGTTCCGACATGCCATAAGTCAATTGGATCCTGACCCATAAATGTCGCATGAAAGTTTGCCAGCCATGTGAGACAGGTATGCATGTCACTGATGGAGGCAGAATCTTTGCGTATGTGATAACCACTCTTATCCAGATCTTCGAGTACGATCCATATTTCATTATTATCGGATTCAAGGGAAAGACAGAGAGGAATACGACAGCTGTCGTCGCAATTTTGGCTCCAGTTTTTATACCAGGCTGTCTCTACTTCATAAGATTTTACTTTTCTCTGATGAGATAAATCCGTATTCCAACCCCGTGGATGCTGAGTCTGATCAGAAAGTTGTATATGTTTGACAATGACTGTTTTTGTCTTGCTTTCTTTTAAACCATATCTGATAATATTCCCGTAACCACTCCAGAGACTCTGAATGATTTCAATTTGAAAAATTCCGGTAGAACCAGTGACTTTATTGACAATTTTCTGAATGTGATTATCTTTCACTCAATTGTGTTCCTTACGTGTTATATCTTTGATGATACCCATATTCTATCATAGACATTTATAGCTAAGTTAATGAGCCGGAGTGAGGTAATAGCTCAAAATTGTTAAAAAAATCATCAGGCAGTTTTTAAAGATGGTCTGGATGTGTCATAATTCTATTTTCTTGTAAGAGCTTGCGGTGAATAAATGATCAAAACTGATTTTATCTTAAAAATAATACTGACTACCGTTGTGTTGAGCTTATTTTATGTGAGCGAAGTCTCTGCATCGGCATCATCTTCTAAAAGCCTCAAAACTACTGTCAATCTCGCCTCTGTCAGTGCTGTGGCTATGGATTTAAAAAGTGGTAAGAAGCTGTTAAAAAAGAATGAAAATATTATTATGCCCATTGCTTCTATTACAAAAGTGATGACAGCAATGGTGGTTTTGGATTCAAAACTATCGTTGCAAGAAAAAATACGTTTTAGCAGGGAAGATAAAAAGAAGATTAATAACTATTTTTCCAGGATTCGTATTGATTCAACATTAAGTCGGGGTGATGTACTTCGAATTGCTCTCATGTCATCTGAAAACCTGGCTGCAGCAGCTTTAGGAAATAATTTTCCGGGTGGTGAGACTGCCTTTGTTAAAGCAATGAATAAAAAAGCACGCCAATTAGGAATGAAATACACACATTTTGTCGATTCAAGTGGTTTATCAGAAAAAAATGTATCGACAGCTGCTGATTTGAGTAAAATGGTGGCTGCAGCGGTAAAATATTCAACCATCAGAAAATATACAACCACTCAGGTTTATACTGCCCGTTTTAAAAAGCCTCGTTATGTTCTGGCTTATACTAATACCAATGTTCTGGTACGCACCGGAAAATGGGACATTAAATTGAGTAAAACAGGTTATCTGGATGAGGCAGGTCGTTGCCTGGTGATGGTGACTAAAGTAAAAAACAAAGATGTGGTTATGGTGATGCTGGATTCATTTGGTAAACGTAGTCCAAGTGGAGATGCCAATAGGATTAAAAAATGGTTAAGCAATGGAAAACAGAGCAGGGTAGCAAAATCTGCACGCAACTATCAACAAAAAAAATTAAATCAGTTGAAGCTGGAGCAGAATCTGACACAGCGTTGATTACAGTTTATTTCTTAGGTCTAAAAGGCTTGATGACGTTTTCATCGCATTCAAGATAGGATCCTTCTATCAGATCAATACAATAAGGAATTGCCGGAAAAACTGCATCCAGACATTCACGAATTGATTTTGGCTTACCCGGAAGGTTGACGATAAGAGACTGACCCCTGATGCCGGCTGTTTGTCTGGAAAGGATTGCTGTCGGGACATATTGCAGGCTAATCTGGCGCATTAATTCACCGAAACCGGGCATCATTTTTTCACAGACATTTTCCGTTGCTTCAGGTGTGACATCACGCTTTGCAGGCCCTGTTCCTCCGGTTGTCACAATGAGACAACATTGTTCTTGATCGGCAAGCTCAATTAGAGCTTGTTCTATGTCAGTCTGTTCATCGGGGATAACACGGTAAACAGATTCCCAGTCTGAAGTGAGATAATCATTCATTGTATCAATAATAGCCTGTCCGGATAGGTCTTCATAGATACCTGCACTGGCACGATCAGAGGCTGTTATAATACCAATTTTTGCTTTCATATTATTTGTTTTCCTTGTTATAATTCGCTATTATTTGGTAACAGAAAATAGATTTAATCCATCACATAAGCACAAAAGTTATTTTATTGTACGCACCAGGCGTACTTGTCCTGCCTGCCTCTTATCCGTAAAATATGTGATCCCACTGTAAAAATTGACAAACCATGCCTGAGATGTATCATCAGCATATGTTGTTGCTGACCAAAATATATTTTTCCAGGTATTAGGGAATATTGTGTTATCTATTGTGGGCTCTGAACCCAATACCACCAAACTTTCGAGCTCTTTAATTTCGGGCATACGCCAATCGTGGTATCCACATAATCCTTGCTTATTGACAGCTTCAATATAATGATAAGTATCACACTTACTTTGGTACAATAGCCTGAGTCTTCATAGCCAATAGATTTAATATCACCTTGTATATCCGGATTATACCATGTGTATGAATTGTATCTATCCCGAATATCTTCATCACGAGTTTTTACTTCCCACATTAAACCATTTACTGTGTTGAACAAAACCGCTTCGCGGTAGCTTAAAACCCTCCCAATAATCCTTAAAAACCTCGAAATTTACTCAACTAAGATCGATACTAAAGAC
>JAHXIV010000074.1 GCA_025655455.1 gamma proteobacterium symbiont of Taylorina sp. | reverse complement strand
CTGGTTCAGTTGATCCAGTCCCAGGGTTATCCACTCAAAAAGAACGGCAAAGATTATCTACTGAACTGTCCCTGGCATGATGACAAAGAAGTAAGTCTGGTTGTCAGCCCTGATACCAACCTCTGGCACTGCATGGGTGCTTGTCAGATTGGCGGCAGTGTTATTGACTGGGTAATGAAAACTCAGGGTGTTTCCTTTCGTCTGGCCTGTGAAATCCTGCAAAAAGATCTCAGTCTTGCCAGCAATGCCCAAACTGTCAAACACAATACCACAACCAAACTGGCTTCCCCCTTAGCTGCCAATGCCAATAACCAGAAATTATTACAGCAGGTGATCGCTTATTATCATGAGGTGCTGAAACAATCCCCTGAAGCCCTGGACTATCTGGAAAGCCGTGGTCTGAACTCTCCTGAGCTAATCAATACTTTCAAACTGGGCTATGCCAACCGGACTTTAGGTTATCGTCTGCCGGAATCGGATCGTAAGGCAGGCGCCGAAATTAGAGGCCAGTTACAGGCAATCGGCATTATCCGTAAAAGTGGTCATGAGCATTTTAATGGCTTTATTGTGGTGCCTGTTCTGAATGAAAATCAGCAAATCACTGAAGTCTATGGCCATAAAATACTGCCCAACACCGAACAAGCCGGGAGTGAAAAGAAAGCGGCTGAGGGAAAAAGTACTCAACCTGAACCATCTACTCCCTTAGCCGCTAAATCTGCTCAAACAGTCGATCTGCTAAGTTCTCCCGCAGCTGCCAGTGCATGAATATGATTAGAATAAGGGCCGCCAAAACTGAGCAAAGTTTTAAATCCCTGCTTTTTAGCCTCAAATAAGTTGTATTTTAATTTAAACCATTTATTATCGGAAATAAGAGAATCGGTTTGATCAAGCCTTAAAATATCAAGGGAGATGTCTTTTTCAATCAACAAGGGGTTTGAGATATTGTCGATTGTAATTGGATTTTGTAATATCATGGAATCAGAAATTAATTTAGGATTATGGTTTATACACAGATAAATCATACTATAATAGTGACTTTTTTACGAAGCTAGAATGAAAAAACAAATACCACTCTCTTTCCAGTTGCCTGAACTGGCTGATTTTGAATCTTTTATTGTCGGAGAAAATGAACAATTACTTTTTTCCCTTAAAAATGAATCTGATCGATTAATTTATCTCTGGGGTAAAAAAGGAGTAGGGAAAACTCATTTATTGGAATCCATAGCTCATTATTATCAATCAATGGATAAGAGTGCCTTTTATCTTCCCCTGCTCACTAATAGTGATTTTGAACCAGAATTACTGGAGAGTCTGGAAAATTTTGAACTGGTGTGTCTGGATAATGTCAATCAGATTGCAGGTGATAAGCTATGGGAAGAAGCTCTGTTTCACTTTTTTAATCGTATACGTGAATCCGGGGGACGTTTAATTATTTCAGCAGAAAAAAATTCTCATAATCTGGATATTAATCTGGCTGACTTGCGTTCCAGATTGAGCTGGGGGATCACTTATCAGCTTAAAGCATTAAATGATGAGAAAAAAATTGAAGCTTTAAAAATACGAGCTCATAGTCGTGGTTTTATGATAAATGATAAGGTTGCCCAATATATTATGAAACGTACTAATAGAGATTTGTCCGATTTGATGGCGCTACTGGATAAACTGGATTATGCCTCTCTGGTTGAACAGAAAAAATTAACCATTCCCTTTGTGAAAAAATATTTATAAATTACTTTGGTTTTTTTTTATCTCTTTCTTAAAAACCCTTGCATACATGACACAGCCGATATACATCAGCAAAGCCGCCAGTACTTCCAGCAAGCCGGCATACCACCATTGAGGATAGGCAGACATTTCACTAATGCCATGGGCAAAGTAGAGCAAGGTTAGAAAACTGGACCATTGATAAGTATAGGTGTTATTGTTGAGTAATCCCTTCATCGGCAATAAAAGTGGTCCGGCAATAACAAGCAAAACCAATGCGGTTGGAAAATGCCTGGAAGGTATCAACCACACAATATTTAACATTAATACTACTAATAAAGAAAAATACCCCGTTAAAGCCAGATTTTGAGCTAGTTGAAGTTTTTTTTGTTTTTCTTGTATTATTAAGTCAGACATCAAACAATTTCTTTGCAGTTACTGCTACTCTCTCACCCATGGCAATACAGAGACTTTTTTCATCCTGGCTAATGGGAAGGTTGGACTCTTTGCCTGCCAGATGACTTGGGCCATAGGGTGTGCCGCCGCTTGTGGTGGATAATAGTTCAGCTTCGCTATAAGGTGTCCCCAGAATAAGCATACCGTGATGAAGTAATGGAATCATCATAGAAAGCAAGGTAGATTCATGGCCGCCATGTAAACTGGATGCTGAAGTAAAGAAACCGGCAGGTTTGCCGGATAAGTGACCGGACATCCAATTGGCTGAAGTAGAGTCAATAAAATATTTCATCGGTGCTGCCATATTACCAAAACGGGTGGGGCTGCCGAGTATAAGACCATTGCAGTGCATTAAGTCATCACTGCTGACATAGGGAGCACCTTTTTTGGGAATAGTACTTTCAACTGCTTCACAAACAGTTGATATCTCGGGTACTGTTCTTAATAATGCGCTCATGCCGGAGACTTTTTCTACACCTCTGGCGATTAATTGTGCCATTTCCTGAGTTGCCCCATGGCGTGAATAATATAAAACTAAAATTTTGGACATAATATTGACTTATAATAGTGGCTTGATGATTAATTGAATGGTATATTTTAACTCAATATCAGGGTGTGAAGTCAAATGGTAAATAATTTACAATAATGATGACAAATTACTTTAAAACTCTTATCAAATATAAGAAGTCTTTAGCGTATAAAAAGTTACCTCTGTCATATCTGCAGGTGAAGCATGTTTGCAAAGTGACAGCGACAAAGTTTTATTTGCTGAGGACTCTCAATAAAATTGGCCGTTTTTATATTTTTATGATACAACGTTTTTTTCAGCAGCGTTGTGATGAAACGGCAGCTTCTCTTAGTTATACCTCTTTATTATCACTGGTACCCATGATGGCGGTTATTTTTGCTGCTTTTTCTTCATTTCCGGCTTTTCGCGAGGTTTTTGAACAGTTACAAAGCTTTATTTTTAATAACCTGGTGCCTTCATCCAGTGAAGTGATTCAGGAATATTTAACTATTTTCGTTGAAAAAGCCTCTAAATTAACAATGGTCGGCATGGTCAGTTTATTTATTATTGCTCTGATGCTGATGCGGCAAATTGATAAATCGCTCAATAAGATATGGGGTGTGCATAAAAACAAAAATTTTATTAGAACCTTTTTAACTTATTGGGCTGTGCTTACTCTGGGTCCCATTTTAATGGGGTTGAGCATCATGTTTACTTCCTATCTTACCTCCGTATTAATGATTCAGGATGCAGCTGATTCATTGGGTTTTAAAAAGGAATTATTACTAATACTACCGGTTGTTATGACGATGACGGCATTTACTTTAATTTATATGATTGTGCCTAATAGGGAAGTGCCAATATTGCATGCCTTGTTCGGCGGGTTTACGGCCACCATATTATTTGAATTGTCGAAGAAGGCTTTTGCCTTGTATATCAGCAATAATAATACATATTCAAACCTTTATGGTGCTTTGGCGACAATTCCTATTTTTCTGGTGTGGATATATATATCCTGGCTGGTTACTTTGTTAGGTGCTATGACCGCTCGTTGTATGAGCTTATTTGATTTTTCAGATGACCAAATAAAACAAAATGAAAATAACTTACTTTCCACCTTTCATATATTAAGGCTTTTATCCAATGCTGCAAAAACAGGAACGACTCTAAGTGAGGAAATGCTGCATAAAAACATTGCTTTGCGTCATGAAACACAGCTTGACCAGTTAATTTATCAATTAGAAGAATTGGCCTGGATACATAAAACAGAAAATAAAGAATGGTCTTTAGCAAAGGATTTAGATAGTATAAGCCTATGGACGCTTTATTCAGAACTACCCTATGTATTACCAAAAACTATATCGACAGATATAGGAAATGCTTCTTTAGTCAGCATTATAAAACAGGCTAATGTTGTCTTATCAAAAGAACTTGATACGCCGATTAAAAAATTATTTCTGCAATATGAATAAATGAATCACTCAAATGAACGGTCTTAAATAATGAATAAAATAACACAGCCCCTATCTTTTATCAGATATTTTTATTTTCTGATAATCCTTCTTGTTTTTTTTATAAGTTCCGGCAATGTTTTTGCTATAGACTTCAATTATAAAGATCTGGATGGACAATCACATCAATTATCTCAGGATAAAGGCAAATGGGTTTTAGTTAATTTCTGGGCAACCTGGTGTCCCCCTTGTCGTAAAGAAATTCCAGACTTATCTGACTTTCATCTTGAAAATGATAATGCTATTGTCATCGGGGTTAATTATGAACCCGGGATTACTATTGAACGTCTGAAAAAGTTTTCAGAATTATATCTGGTTTCCTATCCGATGACCCAGATGAATGATGAAATTATTGATGCCTTAGGTGAACCAAGAGGTCTGCCGACTTCTATTTTAGTAAATCCTGAAGGAGATGTGGTCAAGAAATTTACCGGTATGATTTCTGATAGAACTTTAAAAAAATATATAGCACAGTATAATAAGAAATGAATAAATTATTTTTAATAGGACTTTGAGACTACATATGAAACATCATCAGATAAAGCTTTTTATTCTGTTAATTCTTTTCAGCAGCGTTGGTTTTTCTGCGTCAACAAAAAATCCGGAAGAATATTTCTTTGATTCCAGTTTCGGTGATTTTTCTGAAGAATTAATTAATGCCAGAGAACAGGGAAAAAAAGGGATTTTAATTTTTTTTGAAATGGATGACTGTCCGTTTTGTCATTGGATGAAAAAAAATGTTTTAAATCAGCCAAAAGTTCAAAGTTATTTTAAAAAGAATTTTCTTATTTTTCCACTGGATATAGAAGGGGATGTTGAAATGACTAATTTTCATGGCAAAATAATGACTCAAAAGGACTTTGCCTTTAAAGAAAATCGAGTTCGTGCAACCCCTGTCATTGCTTTTTTTGATCTAAAAGGCAAGCGGCTTATGCGTTATACAGGAAAAACAGGCAGTGCTGAAGAGTTTCTACTATTAGGACAATTTGTGGTTGATCAAGAGTATAAAAATAATAAATTTTCACGTTATAAACGTGCACATAGATAGTGAGAGCCATCAGTCAGATAAGTGTAAGAGCCATCAGCCAGATACGAGTAAGAGCCTCCAACCAAACATGGAAGCTGTTATGTCTGTTATTATTATTTTCTATACAGATTAATGCGGCTGAGCCACTACCGGAACCACTTAATCTTGAATATGCCTTGTCCAGGGCGGTTTATGTTGAGTCGTCAGAAATGATGACTTATTCAGCACAACGCCAGATCGCGCTTGCTGAACAGGAACTGGCTGCTTCTCAATCAGGTATTTTTGCAGAAATTAATGCCCGTCTTCGTTATGTCGACCCCTCACCTATTGTGCCGGCAAGTGAAACAAATGATAGTAAAATCAGTCTGGATATTTCAAAGCGTCTTTATGATTTTGGTTACAGCGGTGCTATTATTGCTGCCAGTGAAGAAAATCTTGCCTCTGTGGATGCGCTGTATGCTGACATGATATCAAAACGAACAATTATGATCCTGCAGGCCTATTTTAATATCTTATTAGCGGATGTTATATTTGATTACTCAAATGAAGCTATGGCCGTTGATTATGTCACACTGGATAAAATACGTTCGCGTTTTGAATTAGGTCAGATCTCTGATATTGAATTATTAAGCATAGAAAACAAATATAGAGTAACACGGCGTGAGCGTAATAATGCACTTAGTGTGCAGAGGATCAGTAGAAACCGTTTGTCACAGTTGATTAGTCCGGGGCAATTATCTACAGACCTGGAAAAACCTGATTTTAATAATTTTCAGGCTCTCTCATCAAATAGAGAACTGAAAGATTTTGAACAACTCTATCAAACGGCTTATAAACAGAATTCTCGTTTGATTTCTCATCAACATAAGCTGGCATCTGCACGTCATAAAGTCAGTGCTTTTCAGGCGGAAAAATATCCAGTGATTAGTGCTCATCTACAGGCTGCTGATTATGCTCGTGATCTGGGCAGTTCAGATGAATTTCGTGCCGGTATTGAATTTAAAGTACCGCTATATCAATCGGGTCAGGAAAATGCCAGAATCAGACGGGCAACGGGAAGAATAATTCAGTTAGAAGCTGAAAATATTAGTATTAAACAAGAACTGGAACAACAAATTCTTGAACTCTGGTTAAAAATCAGTGAACTAAAACAACAGTTTTCCGGAACTGTATCCGATTTAGATTTGGTGCTTGATCATCGGGAACTTTACCTTGATCGTAGTCGGGCATTATATGAACTGGAAGTGACCAGTGATCTGGGTGATGCAATGGTTGAGCTGACTCAGGCACAATTATTTAACATGCAAACAGTTTTTGATTTAGCCATAGCCTGGGCAAAACTAGATGCTTTACTGGGAAACCCGATGAACTATACTGAGCAAAATTCTAATGAACAAAATGACTATAAATAATAAAAAAATATTTTTATGCTGCCTGTTTTTATTAATAAATTTAATAGTATGTGATATTCATGCTGAAAACAGTGAATCTGAAATTAATATCACATCTGCAATATCCGGCATTGTAAAAACAATCCATGTAAAAATAAATCAAACTATTAAACAAGGAGAGTTATTGTTGGAATTTGATGAAACACTTATTAATAGTAATTTGCTGGAAGCAAATGCGATGATTAAGCTGACTCAGATTAACTTATTGGAGGCGAAGAAAGAACTTGAACGTTCTAAGGAATTGTTTGAACGTACCGTTCTATCTGAACATGATTTACAAGTCTCAAAAGTAAATTATTTTAAAGCATTATCATTGCACTCAGAAGCTGAGAATAAATTAAAGCACAGTTTATGGGATAAAAAACACCATAAACTGTATGCACCTTATACTGCTACTATCAATAAGATTTTAACTTATACAGGACAATATATTAATAATAAATATGCGGTTCAGCCAATTTTTGTTATTCAGAGAAAATGATAGTTTTGTGTTTTTATAAGGACTTAGAAGCAATTTTCTTAATATATGTTTATTTTATTCATACCGGCTTCATTAAAGTGTTGACTAGCCCCCTTAGATTATGGTGCAATACTCGCACTGAAATGTCCTATGCAATAATTTAGAGACATATAAATTTAAAAAATATTTATTACTTAAACCATCCCAGGAGGATATGATATGGCCGATTTATTCAGTGATGAATGGATGAAATCTTTTCAAACTATTTGGAATGCAGACCCGGGTCTGAAAGACGCTTTGGCAGAAATTGGTTTTAACTCTGTTATTGGTTATGGTATGCCGGGTGACGATACCGCTCGTGGATTTATTGATGTGCAAAATGGTGAAGTTGTTACAGCCGGTACATATGAAGGACAGGAATTAAGCTGGGATATCAGAGCTGATCAAAAAAACTGGGAAAAATGGCTCAGTAAAGGTATTGGCATGGCTGGTATGGGAATGGCGGTTACCACTGGAAAAATGAAGTTTAAAACCGGTGATTTTAAAGCCATGGTAAAGGATCCAAGAATGGCAGGTCCTTTTATCAAGAGCTTTGAAGGTATGGGTAAAGTATAACCTTTGTTTGAAGTCTTCACTAACTCCAGAAGGGGTGAGGTGAAGGCTTTATTAGTTTATTTGAATATTTTGATGTTTTTTAATGGAATTGGGAGTACAATGCACCGACTTTAAACTAGCCCAAGATTCCCCAATGTCATCAAGCTCCGCTGCAAAAGATAATAAAAAAACTGTAGATTTTAATTCACTGGAATTATTACCAGCCGTATTAAAAGCTGTTGAAGACTCCGGATATACCACACCGACCGAAATTCAGACTATGAGTATCCCTCATATATTGTCCGGAAAAGATATGATCGGCCAGGCTCAAACCGGTACCGGTAAAACAGCTGCTTTCGCCCTGCCTTTATTATCCAATATTCAGGCAAATAATAAAAATACTCAGGTTCTGGTACTTACTCCGACTCGTGAACTAGCCATTCAGGTGGCTGAAGCATTTCAAACTTATGCAAAACATCTGGTAAAAATTAATGTACTGCCGGTTTATGGCGGTGCTCCATATAGTGAACAATTACGCGGTCTTAAAAAAGGTGCTCAGATTGTAGTTGGAACACCGGGTCGTGTCATGGATCATATTCGTAAGAAATCATTGAAACTGGATAATTTAAATACACTGGTTTTGGATGAAGCGGATGAAATGTTACGTATGGGCTTTATCGAAGATGTTGAATGGGTATTGGAGCAATCACCTGAATCACGCCAGATTGCTTTATTTTCTGCCACCATGCCGACTGTAATACGTCGTATTGCAGAAAAATACCTGTGCCAGCCGGAAATTGTTAAAGTGGCCTCAAAAACCATGACTGCTTCAACAATACGTCAGAGATACTGGCGAGTTTATGGTTTGGGAAAACTGGAAGCACTGACGAGAATTCTTGAATTAGAAGACCATGATGCCATGCTGGTTTTTGTTAATACCAAGAATATGACTCTGGAATTGGCGGATCAACTTCAAGCTCGTGGTTTTGCCTGTGAAGCACTCAATGGTGATATTCCACAAAGCGGCCGTGAGCGTATTGTAGAACGTTTAAAACGGGGACGTCTGGATGTATTGATTGCAACAGATGTTGTTGCTCGCGGCCTGGATGTTGAACGTATCAGCCATGTAGTCAACTTTGATGCACCACGTGATAATGAATCCTATGTGCATAGGATTGGCCGTACGGGACGAGCAGGGCGTTCAGGTGAAGCGATACTGTTTATTTCCCGTCGTGAAACTCGTTTACTGCGTTCGATTGAGAAAACAACTCGTCAACCTTTGACTGAAATGGAAATACCTTCAGTCAAAAAAATTAATACTTTACGCATTAGTCGTTATAAAAAGTCAATATTATCCACTATTGAAAAAATGCAGAATCATAAAGATTTTCAACTTTTTTCAGATATTATTAATGAAATTGATCAGGAAGAAGAAAATATTGATCTGGTTGCTATTGCTGCCGCATTAGCTCATATGGCGAATAATAAACAATCTTTTCTTATCAATGAATCAGAATTCAAACATTTAAAAGAGAATAAACCTTTTGATGTGCGCGGTGATTCTTCTGAAAAACGTTCCAGACGTCCTGACAGACCAAAGCGGGGTGATAGAAATAAAAAATCACCGCCGGGTGCTGCAGCTATACCTTTGAAAGATATGCCGGATGTTTCTATGCAGAGGTATCGAGTAGAAGTTGGCTATGATCATGGTGTCAAGCCAGGTAATATTGTTGGTGCGATTGCCAATGAAGCGGGTCTGGATAGTAAAATGATTGGTCAGATTGAAATCTATGATGACTATTCAGTGGTTGATTTACCTGATGGTATGCCGAAAGAGGTTTTCCGGGATTTACAAAAGGCCTGGGTCTGTCAGCAGCAGTTAAAAATTACCAGTATGAGTAAAGCAGCGGGTCAGGCAGAAAAATCGAATAAAAAATTTAATGCAAAAAAAGGGAAGGGCAGAAAAAATAACAATCGTGCTCATCATCAGCGTATGCAAAGTTCTTAGTTAGAGTTCCTCCATTTAAGGGGGCTGTGCCCATCTCCCTCGTTAATGTAACGTCTTTTGGAAATTATGGTAAGAGGATCTTTTACAGCCATAGTTTCTACAACTTTCAACAGTCCAATGGTTTTCCGTCACTTTCTACCTGAATCAATTTTTCTGGAAGTCTTATAAACTCTCTCTCATTTTCACTTCTTCCTGTACATCCACCACTGTTTCACGCATGGCTTCAAGTAAGACATAAATAACCGGAACAATAAATAGTGCAACAAAGGTTGCTATGGTCATACCGCCTAATAAGGCGACACCAATGGTTTTTTGTGTCTGAGCACCCGCACCGGAGGCAATTGCTAATGGAATAATACCGAAGATAAAGGAAAAAATGGTCATTAAAATTGGTCTGAAACGTGATACAGCAGCATCAATTGCTGAATCCGTAATAGTTTTACCGGACTCCCGCAGTTCTTTAGCAAATTCAATAATCAATATGGCATTTTTTGATGACATAGCAATCAGTAACACCAGACCTATCTGAGCAAATACATTCATAGGCAAGTTAACATACTGCAGAGCCAATAATGCACCGAGCATCACCAGTGGTACCGGAATCATGATCATTAGAGGCAATATCCATGATTCATATTGAGCGGCAAGAACCAGAAACACAACAATTAAAACAAAAGTGAAAGTAATAAGCGTTGAGTTAGCCGCAACTTTTTCCTGCAGTGACATGCCTGACCATTCGAAGCCATATTCTTTAGGCATTATTTTTTTCTGCAGCTCTTCCATGGCGGCCATCGCATCACCGGAACTATAACCCGGCGCAGCAGCACCATTAATCTGAATGGAGCGATAAAGATTGTAGTGAGTAATATTTTGTGGCCCTCTAATTTCCTTAACTGAAATAAGAGCACTTAAGGGAACCATTTGGTTTTTATTATTAAGGACATTTAATTTTGAAATATCACTTTTATCACTTCGGAATTCTTTTTTTGCCTGAGCAAAGACACGGTACACCTTACCGTATTTAGTAAAATCATTAATATAAACAGAACCTAAAAAAGTTTGCATGGTAAGAAAAACATCGGCAATATTAATACCCAGTGCATTAATTTTTTCACGATGAAAATCAACCTGGTACATCGGGCTGGCTGAGTTAAAGGTGGTATAGGCTGAACCTATACGCGGATCGTTATTTGCTGCAGCAAGAAGCTCTTTAACATAATACTGAAACTGGTCAATATCAGAAGCCATAAAATCCTGCACTCGAAAATCAAAACCGCCTGCGATACCAAGCCCCGGAATTCCCGGCAGATTAAATGCAAATACGTTAGCATCAGAAATATCAGCTGTTTTTTTGAAAATCTGACGAATAATTGCATCTGCATTTTCGGTTTTGTCATCACGCTCACTCCAGGGTTTAAACGTAATAAACGAGACACCCGACCCTGGATCAAGAGAACCAGTGATGACATTATAACCATGCACAGTCGTTACATTTTCAATCGCATCAATAGTGGCAAGACGTTTTTCAATTTCTATTGCAATTTTTTCAGTTTGTACAATCGATGAACCCGGTTTGAGTACATAACCGGCTATGGCAACGCCCTTATCTTCTTCAGGAACGAAGCCTGTGGGTATGGTTTTAAACATATGAGCGGTATAAGCTATCAGCACAATAAACAGAACGACAACCAGCCATTTTAATTTAATAACAAAATAAATAGATCGCTTATACTGATTGGTCAGCCAGTTAAATCCCTGATCAAAAAGTTTAAATCCTATAAATTTTTTATGATCAGAAGCATTACGTTTTATAATAATAGCCGCAATGGCCGGAGATAAACTCAGCGCATTAACAGAAGAAATAAAAACAGCAAAGGCAATGGTTAAGGCAAATTGCTGATAGAGTGAACCAGTGATTCCAGGCATTAAAGAGACCGGCACAAAAACGGCAATAAGCACGACTGTAGTCGCAACAATAGGGCCAACAATTTCAGCCATTGCTTTTTTAACCACATGCGGCATGGGCAAGTCAGGCTCATTCAGCATTATGGTTTCAACATTTTCAACCACCAGGATCACATCGTCCACCACAATACCAATGGCTAAGATAAGTCCGAATAATGTCAAAAAGTTAATAGAAAAACCGGTAATATACATGGCTACAAAGGCACCTATCAATGACACCGGGATGGCAACAGTGGCAATAATTGTCGGCCGCCATGACTGCAAAAAGATATAAATGACTAAAACCACTAAAAAAATCGCCATAATGAGTGTTTCAACCACATTATCGATGGCAACCTGGACATATTTAGTTGTATCGTAAGGCGTTTTATACACAAGCCCTTCAGGAAAACGTGTTTTAAGCTCTTCCATTTTTAAAATAACATTATCTTTAATCTGCAATGCATTAGCACCAGCAAGCTGATAGATCGCAATCAATCCTGCAGGCTTACCATTGAGAAGAGCATTCCAGTCATATTTTTCAGCACCTAGGTTAATGTCTGAAATATCTTTAAGATAAACAAGACTACCGTCTGAATTATGACGTAAAACAATCATGCCGAACTCACGAACATTTTTCAGCCGCCCGCTGGCAGTCAATGTATAGGTAATCTGCTGATCTTTATGGCCTGGTGCTGCACCAATTTTTCCCAGAGAAGCCTGTTTATTTTGGCTCTGGATAGCAGCAATCACTTCCATTGGCGTCATTGCCATTGACTTCATCTTATCGGGATCAAGCCAGATACGCATTGAGTACTTTTTTTCACCCATATTAATGGCTTTGCCAACACCGGGAATACGTTTGATCTCATCAAGGATATTGATATTGATATAATTACTTAGATATGCATCCGTATGGCTTTCATTACCAGTAAGAGTGACCAGAACAACAATACTGGGTGATTTTTTATCAACACTCACACCTTGTTTAGTCACTTCTTCAGGAAGAGAAGGCTTGGCCAATTCAACCTTATTTTGTACATCGACAGCGGCAATATCTAAATCGTATCCCGGCTCAAAGTAGACATTAATATTTGACTCACCGGCACTGGTACTGGAAGATTCAATATAGATCATCCCCTGTACACCATTGAGCTGATCTTCAATTGGACGAGTGACAGACTCTTCTACATCATAGGCATTTGCCCCTGTGTAGGTACTGGTTATGGAAACTGTAGGTGGTGTAACGCTGGGGTATTCTTCAATCGGTAAGATAGAAACAGAGACAAAACCAAGTATCACAATCAATATTGCAATGACCATTGCAAAAATAGGACGTTTAATAAAGAAAACAGGGGACATAGTGTTATTTTCTCTTTTTTCTATTTTTGAGGATTGAGTGGGTCAAGATTATTGGTGTTAATAATAGCCTCAATACCTTTACTGTCAGTCACATCTGTCGGGCTTACTTTGAGATCAGGCTTAAGGCGCATCAGACCATTTATGATTACTTTATCCCCTTCTTTAAGAGTGTCCAGTTTCATCAGAATAAAAAAACGGTTTTCATAGACAGGCTTAATATAAACACGTTGTGCAGTACTCTTAGTATCAACAATATAAACAAATCGTCCCTGCTGATCTTCAAAAACAACCTGCGGCGGCACACCGATCAAAGGAATTTTATCGGTGACAAAGATATTGACATAGACAAATGTCCCAGGAAAAATAGCTTTATCTTTATTAGAAAATTCCACACGCATACTAATCGTTGAGGTACTAGGATCGACGGTATTATCAGAAAAAGTAACGCTGCCAAAGATACGCCGTGTTTTTAATGATTTACTTTGATAATTCAAATCAATATAAGCTTTCATCACTTCAGAAGAATGAAATTTATCCATCCGTTGAAAGTCTTCTTCGCTGGGTGCAAAGTAAGCATAAAGAGGATCGACTTGATTGATCGTGGTCAGTAACGTCGATTCGTTTTTACCCACCAGGTTGCCAATATCAACCAGACGACGGCTCACCTGACCATCTATTGGTGCTCTAACAATAGTATAACTGAGCATTAATTCTGCCTGCTGAATCTTGGCATTATCATATTTAATATCTGCAGCATAGGCTTCAGCCTGAGCCTGATAAGATTCCAACGTAGCCTGAGGGGCAAGGCCTTCTTTAGCCAGTTTTTCATAACGTTTAACATCAGCCTGAGCCAGTTTTAAAGCCGCTAAATCACGAAATTTTTTCGCTTTTTGCAATTCAAGTTCAGCAATATAATCAGTCTGTTCGATCTTAAACAGTTTCTGACCTTTTTTGATATGCTCACCATCTTCATAATAAATTTCTTCTAAAATACCACTTACACGAGCACGTACCTCCTGTGAAGAACTCGCCTTTGTTTTTCCTGTGTAGGGCATCCAGATAGGAATATTTTTATTTTCAATAGTCACCACTTCAACCGGAAGAGGCGGTGCTTCTTTAGCAGCAGGTGGCTTTTTTTGCTCACCACACCCGGTAAGAGCAGGCAATACCACAAGAAAAAGAAGGCAGGCAGAAGCGGGTAAGACAAAAAGAGAACGAGGGAAAATCTTTAGCATTATAAATCCTGATTTTTAAGTATTAGTACATGATCGAAGCCGTTCAGCCTAATTTTATAAAAAGTTTACGATTATTTATTCTACACTACTAATGACTTATATAGAATTGTATATCCAACTTGTAAGTGTAACTTTGGATCATAAATCCAATAAGACCAAACCACGCATTGCTCATCTTACCCGGAAAAATCATAAGTGCTCTTATTTTCCTTAAAAGCCTTTGGGAAACTATTGATCAGATATAAAGTTTAATGCCTATTTGGGCATCATTCATAAGCTTAAAATGCTTATCAATTGAGTAAACAGGCACATTGTTTTGAATACTATTTTGTGCAATTAATAAGTCTGCTATTCCAATGTTGTTTGAGCCAGATTTTAAACAAGAAACTTGATAGTCTATAATTTCTTCCCAATCAGGATGAATAGGGTGTTTTTTTACCATTTTTAACAAATTTATTACTTTTTTTTCTTGTTTTACAATAAGGAGTGGTAATAATTCTGTAAGAATTAGATCATTAATTACAATCAAATTTTCATCAATTAAAAAATCCAATTGTCCAGATTTATCCCCTGAGCGAAAATAATCAATCCAAATAGAAGTATCAACCAAGACTTCCATTATGCTCTGTTTCGAATTACATCTAGATCAATCTCTAAATTAATTTTTCCTTTAAATTTTTTTAGTTGAGATAATTCTGATTTTCTAATAAGTTCTTGAAGTGCAAGCGTAATAACTTTTGTTTTTGTTTTTATATGTGAAACAGACATTGCTTCAAGCAAAAGCTCTTCTGGTAAATCCAGTGTTGTTCTCATCTTTTTTGCTCCAACCTTATATATGCATAGAGTTGCATTTTTATGCATAATTGTCAAGATGGTAGCAGTGATGTGATTTTGTGTGGGCAATGTTTTGTGTAATTCAGCTTGACAAGATTGTTATAAGGCATATTGCATAAAATGAGTTTATTTAAAAAACTCATAAGAACCTTTTTTATTTTTTTTCACTTTATACATGGTATCATCTGCTACTGAGATTAACTCATTATATGTTTTTCCATTATCCGGATACACTGCTATACCAATACTCATACCAACACTAACTTCCATACCACTCGTAATTATAGTTTTAGTACATTTAGCAATAAGACGTTCTGCTATTTTTTCTAGCTCTGTAATATTATTATATCCGTAGACAACCATACAAAACTCATCCCCTCCAATACGAGAAATTAATTCATTTTGTCTCACAAATCCCATAAATCTTTCTGCGATGGTTTTTAATACAAGATCACCAGCTTGATGTGATACATCATCATTAATCGTTTTAAAACCATCGAGATCAATATATAAAAAAGCTACTTTTTCATTTTTTCTTTGACCTTGTGCAATCTTATCTTTAGCATAGTCTTCAAAATACCGTCTATTTGGTAAACCAGTTAAAGGATCATGTGTAGATAAATGTTCAAGTTCTTTATTCTTATCAAGGATAACTAATTGTTGTTGGTTAATTCTATAAATGAAATACCAAATTAACAAGTATATAAACAAAAGAGCTAAAAAAGTAATTAAGATAAATGTTGTTGAAATTTTTCTGCCATCTTTCATATGTTGTTCAAGAGGTATCCGAATTGAAATTAATGCTCTAATATCACCAATTTCTTCGTGATAACCGGAGGACTCCGGATAGAGTTCTACCATTTCTTTTGGGGCATCTAAAGGTTCCCCATGACACTTTAAACACCCTTTTTTGATTGGATTAGTAGGTATTGCTATGTATAAAAAATGATTGCCTTTTTTATCTTCAATTATTTCTTTATAATTTTCTACTTCATCATTATTCATCTGTTTAAGAAGTTCACTTTCTTGTTTGTCTGCCCGATTTATCTCATTTCTTGGATTACTTGATGCTAATTTAAAATAAATTTCTGTTAAACCTACTTTCTTACGTTCTTTGTTAAGGAAATCCTTAATTCCCCGTGCGGTGTATGTAAACGACATTGTTTTAGGTGAAAAATAGTCATCATAGAGAAATCCCTCTTTCTTGAGACGATAAATTTCTGGTCTGGATACTGTGTTAATATATTTATGAATTGCTCGATGAGTCAGCAATGAATCCTGTACTAGCTTTTCTGCTTCAGCAATAGCATATTTTTCAGTATATCCTTGGAATAATAGGGATAATGATATAAATGTTAGAACAAAAATAATTGCTAAAGTTAACAAAATTGAAAAATTCTTTTTATTCACTACATTACTCTTTCTAACTCATGGAATAATTATGTAATATTACATATAAATGCTAAGATATTTAGGCTTACACAATTAAGAAATACGGCCGGATTAAAAAATTTCTTCATCATCTGAGACGATAAAATCAATATAATCTTTTCTAATTTTCTGACGTTTCAATAATTTTTCCTGTGCAGCGGCAGGGAGATCTGTTAATAAAAAAACATGCTTATCCAGAAGTACAGTGATAAGATCTTCCAGAACACGAATAAATTCAGCATCGGATTGATGTAATAAATGATTCTGCTCTTTAGTATTTAAAAAACTGATGATCTCTTGGCTGCCAGACTCTAGTTTTTCTTTTGCATATGGCTGTTGTTCAGAAAACAGGGCTGTTATTTTATTATCTTTATCTCTTTGTACAAAGGGCATCAGGATTGTTCCTCATAATTTCGTGAGAGTTACGTGGTCAGGTTGATAAAACGTTTTTCCAGTTCTTTGTCCTGAGAGTAGTTGCTTAGTTTATACCATTGCTGTTGAATTTCAAAAGCAGAGATACTCCTGCTTTGTCCCATATTATCTTTTAGAAGGTCAACCTGCATTTTCATGCGTGCGCTTTCATTCCCGGCAGGAGATTCTTTTGCTGTAAGAATTTCAAATTTGAGACAAAATTCCTGTTTCAGGTTTAATTCGTTCTGTATAGTCGATTGTTTTTGTTCAGCTGAGGCACCAGATTGAAGTACTTCCAATGCCTGTTTAAAACGTATTGACAGATCAGATTCAAGTGAACTTGATAAAGGTCTGATTGCTTTCCATTGTTGAGTGAGTTGTCTACTTAAATCATCATACTCATCCTCATTTATAGTTTCACTGCTAATCATAACTTCTATTTCTGTACAGATCTGTGCTTTTTTTATAATCCGATGCAATTGTTCCTGCTGTTCCTCAAGATGTAATTGATCCAGTTTATTAAAATATTCTTTTTCAGCCTGTTTATAACGTGTATTGAGTGCTTTACCTGAAGACTTTGGTTGACTTTGAATTTCAGCCCATATATATCTGATATCTGAAAAAGCAATTTCGAGATCTTTTTTTGGAAGTGGTTGTTGATTAAGTGCTTCAAGATTTTCACAAATAGCCTCTTTTTCACGAATAATTTCATCATTCTGACTATTTTTTTTATCAATACTTTCTTGTCTTTTATTAAAAATAACATCACAAGCTGCACGGAATCTTTTCCATATCTTTTTACGTTGATAAGAAGAAACAGAGCCAATTGTTTTCCATTGCTGCTGATATTGTTTTGCTTTATTGATGGATTCAAAAAGATCATCTTCTATGAATGGGTGTAAAGCTTCTGTTTTTGTAATCAAGTCTTCAAATTTTTGCAGATTTATTTGCCAGCCCTTGTTAAGCTCATTGCGGATAATCTGCATAGAATGTTCAAATCTATGATTAATTTTTTTATGGCTATTATGATCGACAAGGCCGATTTCTGACCATTCTTTGCGGGCTTGTTTAGTGATCTTGTCTACTTGAATCCAATTGATATCCTGTCCTTCTGAATTTGAAATAATTCCATCATCGGCAGGCCATTTCATACTGATGATGTAATTTTCAAGTTGTTCACAAAGTGCTTCTTTTTTTCTTAAATTCTCATTACGCTCTTTTTCCTGCTGTTCTATAAAAGGGATGCAGAGTTCATAAATAGAATTACAGGCAGTATTAAATTTTTTCCATAAATCATCTGCCGTATGGCTGCGCATTTTTTTCCATTGTTGGCGTAAATCTTTTACTTGCGCAGTAATATCTTTATATTCAGAATCAAGGTTGTTATTTTCTTTAGCTTGCTCAAATAAGTCTACGGCTTTGATTAGCAGATTTTCACGTTCATTATCGTGTGCCCAGTTCTGCCATGATGATAGTTCACCCAATTGCAGCTGCAGGGTCTTTAACTCATTATGATAATTATTTTTTTCATAGTTTGATAAATAATAACTTTTATCAATTTGTTTAAGGAGTGATTGTAATAATTTATTAGACTTTGATACGAATCCATTATCAATATTGCTCTGAATCAGATTGCTATCATTTTTAATCTGCTCTTTAAGTTGATTGATATTCTGTTGTTGAATGAGCAGTTTTTCATCAAGTCTTTTACAAATAGATGCAAACCTGAGTTTAAGTGATTCCACTTTCTCTGCAGAAATAAGTTCGTTGTCGAGGTGGTGGTTTTCGATTTGTTGATTAAATTTCTCCTGTAGAGTAGTGACTGTTTTTTGGAGAATAAAGCCCGAACTTTCTGAGATTGATTCAAGCTGAGCAGTTATGCTTTGAAGTTTATTAAGACTATCAGCCTCTGAACTTTCCTCTAAACTGGAAGTACTTTCAGATAATTCAAGTATAGAAAAAAACTGATTATTATAATGTTTAATCTTTTCCTTATTCTGCAGTAGTGAAATCTGACTATCCCATTCTCGGCCAAGTTCAAGAATGACATTTTCCTTATCTGCTGCTATTTCTTTAGGTGATTTTGTATCACTGGCTTCTCTTTCTATTTTTTCTTTACTGATTAACAGCTCATCTACTGCCAGAGAGAGTTCAGTTAATATTCTATTTAAAATAATATCAGCTTCATGTTCTTTTTTGTGTTTGTTTTCTAAGCCATTAATACTGATGGTTATTTTTAGATTTATGTTATTGTATCGTTGAGTAATTTTATCATTAGCAAACTGACTGATTTCTGACCAGCGCTTTACATAATTGTCAAATGTTGTTTTTTCCTGTTGTAAAAGATTTCTCTTGTGTAATTTTTCAAGTTTGTCACAAATATCAATCACTTCTTTGGCCAGGAGTAAAGGGCGCTTTTCATCTTCAATAAGAGTATTCAATTTAGATTTTACAATTTTATAGACCCGTTTATCTTTACGTCGGGAATTCTTTACAACTCGCTCCAATGTTGATCGTTTTGATATTTGTTGTGCAGCTATTTGCCTTATTTTTTGATTGTCATCTGTGAGGGAAATGTCACCCAATAGAGGATCACGACTAATTTTTTTAATTGTCATTTCACGTAAAGAAGCTTGATCGGCATTGGCAGCAACAAATTCAAGTAATTCCGGATTACGACTACCATGAATCATTTTTTCACGAATATCATAGTCAGGAATAGGATGTTTCATACCACAGAGTAATTGAAAAAATCGGATTTGAGCAGATTGTTTTACTGTTTCACTATTGCATTTGATGATAATAGTTTGCAGCAAATCTAGATCATTAAGCTTATTGGCAGCAATTGAACGAATGGATTCGTCAGAATCATTCATTGCAATTTTCCCAAGAGTCTCCTGATCACTGACCGGAATTTCCTGGACTGCACGTTTACGCACTTGTGGATTCCGGCTTTTCCAGTTATTTTTACCAATAAAGCCGAAGAAAGGCTGTAGTATTTTATTTAAAAACATGCATATTACCTTGAAGCTTATATGTTATTGAGTTTTTCAAGCTGTTCCATTAAGTTTTTAAGTTTGTTCTGAGCTTCGGCTAATTTTTGTCGTTCCAGATCAACCACATTTTCAGGTGCACGGCTGACAAAATTTTCATTGGATAATTTGGCATCTAACTTGGCTGAAAAATTTTGATTGTTATCAATCTCTTTTTTCAGGCGTTCTCTCTCAGCATTGACATCAATAATTCCGGCCATAGGAATTAAAATCTGCATTTCTCCGACCAGAGCAATGGCTGATTCAGGAATACTGTCATTTTCTTCAAGCCAGGTAATACTCTCCAGTTTGGCCAGATGCATGAGTATTACTTCATTACGCATCAATCGTTCATAATCAGAGCTGCTGCTATTTTTAGACCCCTTGTTTAATAAAATAGATAGTTTTTTCCCCGGTTTAATATCATACCCACTGCGAATCTGACGTACACCAAGCACAAATTGCTGCAGCCATTGCATTTCACTGATGGCGATATGATCAATTTTACTGTTATCAGGCTCAGGAAAAGGCTGCAGCATAATAGTGTCAGCCTGAATGCCTGACAGTGGTGCAACTCTTTGCCAGATTTCTTCTGTAATAAAAGGCATAATTGGGTGACTGAGTCTTAACAGGGTTTCCAGGATATTGATTAAGGTATAGCGTGTAGCGCGTTGTTTTGCTTCATCGCCATTACTTAAAGCAGATTTACTTAATTCAAGATACCAGTCACAATATTCATTCCAGGTAAACTCGTAAATAGCCTGTGCCGCATGATCAAGACGGTAGCTATTAAGAGAATCTATGACGGTTTTTTCCGTTTCCTGTAAACGGGATAAAATCCATTTATCGGCCAGAGAAAATTCAACATCCGTATACTCAAGAGCACAGTCATATCCTTCGGTATTCATTAATACATAACGTGAGGCATTCCAGAGCTTATTGCAAAAATTTCGATAGCCCTCAATTCTACCCATATCAAATTTAATATCACGACCAGTTGTAGCCTGAATAGCAAAGGTGAAGCGCAAAGCATCGGTACCAAAAGCAGGAATTCCATCTTTAAATTCTTTACGGGTCAGCTGTTCTATTTTTTTAGCCATCTGCGGCTGCATCATTCCACCGGTACGTTTTTCTACCAGATCTTCCAGCTCGATACCATCAATTAAATCAATGGGATCCAAGACGTTTCCTTTGGATTTAGACATTTTATGACCATGAGAATCACGTACCAGTCCATGTACATAAACTTCCTTAAAGGGAACTTCACCGGTAAATTTAAGACCCATCATGATCATCCGGGCAACCCAGAAAAAGATAATATCAAAACCGGTAATCAGTACATTGGTAGGATAAAACGTTTCAAGTTCAGCAGTCTTTTCCGGCCAGCCTAGAGTAGAAAATGGCCACAGGGCAGAGGAAAACCAGGTATCCAGCACATCCTCATCCTGTTTGAGAACAATATCGTCAGTTAACTGATATTTTTTACGTACAGCTGCTTCATCATGTCCTACATAGACTTTGCCAGCTTCATCATACCAGGCAGGAATACGATGTCCCCACCAGATTTGACGGGAAATACACCAGTCTTCAATATTATTCATCCATTCATAATAGGTATTTTTCCAGTTATCCGGTACAAAACGAATTTCACCATCCTGAACAGCTTTGATGGCAGGCTCTGCCAATGGGGCAATTTTAACGTACCATTGATCCGTTAAATAAGGTTCTATGACTGCTCCGGAACGATCTCCACGAGGAACCATCAGACGGTGATCCTCAATTTTAATCAGTAAACCAGCTGTTTCAAGATCTTTAATAATGGCTTTTCTCGCAACATAACGATCCATGCCGCGATAATTTTCCGGTGCATTATCATTGATAGCAGCATCAACAGTGAGTATATTAATGATGGGTAGATTATGTCGCTTGCCCATCTCATAGTCATTAAAGTCATGGGCCGGAGTGATTTTAACACAGCCAGTACCAAATTCCGGATCAACATAATCATCTGCGATAACAGGAATTTCACGATCTGTTAAAGGTAGTTTAATCATTTTCCCAACTAATGACCGGAAGCGTTCATCATCAGGATGGACAGCCACAGCGGAATCTCCAAGCATGGTTTCTGGACGAGTGGTTGCCACGATCATTTCACCACTACCATCACTCAGTGGATAACTCATATGCCAGAAATATCCGTTTTCTTCTTCAGATATGACTTCCAGATCAGATACTGCTGTGTGTAATACCGGATCCCAGTTCACCAGACGTTTACCACGATAGATTAAATCTTCTTCATAGAGTCTGACAAATACTTCTTTAACGGATTCAGATAAACCATCATCCATAGTGAAACGTTCGCGCGGCCAGTCCAGAGAGGCACCCATACGGCGTAGTTGCTGTGTAATGGTATTGCCTGATTGTTCTTTCCAGTCCCAGATTTTTTCAATAAATTTGTCGCGTCCCAGATCATGCCGGGTTTTTCCCTCAGCATTTATTAATCGTTCTACCACCATTTGCGTGGCGATGCCCGCATGGTCAGTTCCAGGCTGCCAGAGCGTATTATTTCCCTTCATCCGATGATAACGGGTCAGAGCATCCATAATTGTATCCTGAAATGCATGCCCCATATGTAAACGTCCCGTGACATTGGGAGGTGGGATCATAATGCAATAGGCATCTTTTTGCTGAGAGTTTTGATTAGAATTTTTAGTAGAGTCTGAAGTGGAAAAGTAACCATTATTTTCCCATGTCTCATACCAGCGCTGCTCAATTGTGTGAGGATTATATATTTTTTCCATAGTGGAGACTTTGCTCAATAATAAAAGTGGTAAACCTAAAAACCCTACATTATAAGCGTATCTCACAATGAAAGGTAATTATTTTGAGCTAAAGATTAAAATCCTTACAAAGAGTAATTTATTTTTTTGTTTTGGTATTAATTAAAATTATAGATCATATTTTTTCAATGGATAATCCTGCTGTTGATAGAAACGATAGAGTTTGCGTGCCTGTTGTTTGGCTTGAGGATTTCTATCCACAATCTCAGCAATACGCTTAAATTGCTGATGAGAAGGGTGGGGTTCAGCTGTCAGATTTATTAATAAATCCTGATATTCCGGAGCAGGTTGAGTTGTTGAACTAATGATTACAGGATAGTGAAAACACTCATTTTTTTCTAATAAATTACTTAAGATATCACTTTTATCTATTTGATTTAATTCATTTATATGAACCATAAAGCTGTTGGGTTTGTAGCTCCATAATAAATTATCCAGCTCTTCAGCTTGTTCAAATGACTGAGTATAAATAAAGACATTCATATCCTGCTGTAATGCTTTTTCACATAATTGACAGCAGATTTGCTTGATCTCTTTTGCTGAATTATCTGCCAGAATATAAAAATCAACCTGGGTCATTAGTCTGTTATACCTAGCTGGATGATTTTTCTTGCGAATGATAATGATTAATAATATATTGACTTAATAATGAAACCGGGCGTCCGGTTGCCCCTTTCTTCGTTCCCGATTCCCAGGCGACACCGGCAATATCAAGGTGAGCCCAATGATATTTTTTGCAAAATGCAGAAAGAAATATTGCTGCAGTGACTGATCCAGCTTCTTTGCCGCCAATATTAGCAAGATCGGCAAAATTGCTTTTCAGCTGTTCCTGGTATTCTTCCCATAATGGCATTTCCCATATACGATCTCCAGTTGCTTTTCCCGCATTAGTGAGATCATGCCCTAAAGGACTGTGGTTGGTGTACATTGCGGCGGGGTGTTTACCTAGTGCAACCACACAGGCACCAGTTAATGTGGCTACATCAATAACCACTGCAGGGTTAAAGCGTTCACAATAAGTCAATGCATCACATAATATCAGTCGACCTTCAGCATCTGTATTGAGTATTTCAATGCTGGTTCCGGAAAGGCTGGTGACAATATCACCTGGTTTAGTTGCCTGTCCATCAGGTAGATTTTCAGTGGCAGGAATCACTGCAACGACATTAGTTTCAAGATGCAGCTCAGCGATAGCATTCATTGTACCAAGTACAGTGGAAGCACCACACATATCATATTTCATTTCATCCATACCAGCCCCGGGCTTTAATGAAATTCCCCCTGAATCAAATGTGACTCCTTTACCTACCAGACAGACCGGAGGGGTAGCAGGATCACCACAGAGGTAACTCATGACAATTAATTTTGCTGGTTGACGACTCCCCCTGGATACGGAAAGAAATGCGTTCATGCCCATCTCTTCCAGTTGTTCTTCATCAAAAATTTCAGCACTTAAATTAGCGTAGACCTGACTTAGTGTAATAGCCCGTTCAGCCAGATAGCTCGGGGTGCAGATATTACCCGGCATATTACTTAAATCTTTGGCTAGTTTGATACCCTGAGTAATGGCCATTCCTTCACGGATCGCCTGTTCACCATCAGAAAGATCTCTGCGGTTTGCTACCGTTAAAACAATTTTTCTTAAGGGTCTGCGTGCGGTGTCTTTTTTAGTTTTTAATTGATCAAAGCGGTATAAAGTATTTTGTGCAGCTTCAATAGAATGTCTGATACGTTGTGTAATATCACAAGATTTAACCGGGAGTTCTGTCAGATAAAACACGGATTCCATAGAACCGGTTTCATTTAATATGCAAACCGCATGAGACATTATTTTTCTATATTGTGTAAAATTCAGATCACGTTCACGACCGCATCCTACCAGTAAAATCCGATCACAAAGTGTATTTGGGATATTATGTAAAAGCAGGGATTGACCTGATTTACCTTCCAGATCACCACGGCGAACCAGGCTTGAAATATATCCGCCTGTGGCATCATCCAGTTTTTGAGCTGAAGGCGTTAAACGCCTGGGTTCAAATACGCCGACAACAACACAGGCTGTTCTTTGTTTCTCCGGACTGCCGCTTTTTACATTAAATTCCATACTAACTCCATAATTTTAACTTAATTAGCTAAAAGGGTATAATTGGCATAAGTTTGTTATAATATCCAGTCTAGCTCAAAATTTAAACAAATCCAGTAAAAATACAATCTAATTCGTTTTTTTCAGGCTGAAATGTCGTATTAAACTGGTTAAAATAATAATAGCAGGTTTATTGTGATAATTCAGGACTACATTATTAAAGAAATTTTAAGATCATTTGCTGGTGTTTTTATTGTCTTATTTTTGGTGATATTGAGTACTCAATTATTAAAATCTTTGTCGGCTGTTGCCAGTGGTCAAATTTCAACGGACTTTCTTTTTGCCTTAATTGCTTATAAAAATATTGATAGCCTGACGATTATACTGCCTCTTTCTTTGTTTGTATCCATTTTGCTGGCACTAAGTCGACTTTATAAAGATAGTGAAATGATTGCCTTATCATCATGTGGTATTGGCCCTTTAAGCCTCTTAAAATCCGTATTGATAGTGGTAAGTACTTTTATTTTTCTTGAAGCCGGCCTGTCGCTCAGTTTGGGACCCTGGGCAAGAAGTCATATACAAATTGCCAAAGAAGAATTTAAAGTTCAGGCGGTTGTTGAATTTATTGTAGCAGGACAGTTTAATTTCTCAAATGATTTGAAGCGCGTACTTTATACAGAAAGATTCAATGACAAAAAAACCAGTTTAGATAATGTTTTTCTTTATATTGATAAAAGTGATAAAAAGAATGAGGGTGGGGATAATAGTGTTTTAGCATCTGAAAAGGCCAGTTTTGTGACTGATCCGAAAAATGACAGTCGTTATATTATCTTTAATAACGGACATCGCTATGATGGTATTCCAGGTACATTTGACTATACTCATATTCGTTTTCAGGATTATGGGGTTTTGCTTCAGGGTAAGTCTGTTTCTAATATTTCTTTTGATCGTGAATCCGTTCCATTTAGTCATTTGCTGGACACTGATAAAATTAATTACAAAGCTGAATTTCAATGGCGAATTTCACAAATATTAATGATGATTATTTTAGCGATGCTGGCTGTTCCTTTAAGTAAAAGTACACCCAGACAAGGCCGCTATGGAAAAATGGCAGTTGCTATTTTAATCTATATTATTTATTCTAATCTGTTGCTGGTTTCTATGAATATGCTTAGAAAAGGCAGAGTTGATCCATTCATCGGTATGTGGTGGGTTCATGTTATTTTCATTCTACTTTTTCTCTTTTTATTCTCCCGACAAATGGGGTGGTTACAGATCTTCAAACAGAAAAAACAGAATGAATTTGAAGATCTTGTTAATAGTTAAAGTTGTTTTATTTTAAGGAAAAAAAATGAGAACGATTGTTATTTTGATGTCAGTTTTATTAATTCAGATTTTTCTTACTCAGCTTGTCCTGGCAAATAAATGCCTGGATCTGGTTAAGGAAAAAGATTTCTATGGTGCAGCTAATGTCTGTGAGAGCATGGCGAATAAAAATAATGCTAATGCTCAATTTGCTCTGGCAACCTTATATTTTGACGGCAATGGTATGATGCAGGATAACAGCCAGGCTCTGACATGGTTTCGTAAAGCGGCAGAAAATAATCATAATCAGGCACAATATAATCTGGGCATTATGCTGGCAAATGGGATGTCTATTGAAGCAGATCTGGTTGAAGCATATGCCTGGCTGAAAATTTCAAAAAACAATGGTTATTCTCCCGCTGGAGAAGTTATAAAGCAATTAGGTGCAGAATTATCTTCAACAGAAAAAAAACAGACTGAAGCAAAGATTTCCGAGCTGAAAAAAGAATTCAAGCTGGGAATATGACGTTAAGATGGCTACTGGTATGATTTGTTTGAAGCGATTATAGATAAAAGTCAGAGAAGAATTTTAAGTGTTTTAGAAAAATGCTCAGTTATTTTGAGTAACAATGCAAAACTATCGCATCTAAACCGAGATAAACAAAGGCGAAAATTCAATTTTTTCTACAGCAGAGCGTAGCAATGGTGACTGCCATTAGCCAACTCCCTGAAGTAGAACTGGCTTACAACCCACAAAATAAAACCTTTGAAGGTACTACCACGGGCTTAACTGAAACAGGCAATTATATCCTGACCTATTATGCTCAAAGTACCCAAAGTAATCCACAAAATATATTTCATTATTGCCAGGTAGGGATCAAATCTAGGCTATTTTTAATAAAAGAAATAGCATATAATTTTTACTCCACTACTTTTGCAACTTTCAGTAAAAGGTCTCATTATGAAAAATATTTATACCTATTTATTTGCTTTATTATTAATCTTTACCATTCAATCCCTAGCTTATGCAAGTCAGAAGGCTATCACTGATACAGGTGAAGAAATAGTTATATATAGTGATGGTACGTGGAAACACCTCAACAATATAAAACAGAAAGCAGGTGTAATACAGTTCAATAAAAACATATTTAACAAACCAAAAGATTCTTCCTTTTTACTAAAAAGTACAACTAACAAATCTGCATTCTGGATTAATACCAATAAATGGTCATTTAATAAGGAAAAAAATGATACCAAGTCAACAGAATATAAGTTTCGACTAAAAGGAAAGGATTTATATGGTATGGCAATCACAGAGGAGATTGAGATACCGATTCAATCATTAACAGATATCGCCTTAAGTAATGCGCACAAAGTAGCTCCAGACATTAAAATACTGAAAAAAGAATACAGAACAGTAAATGGTAAGAAAGTAATCTACATGGAGATGGGTGGTACGATGAAGGGTATGAAAGTCACCTATTTAGGGTATTACTATTCTGATACTTATGGAACTACTCAATTCCTGGTTTATACGGCTACTAATTTAACTGATAAATACAAACCCGAGATTAATAGATTTTTAAATGGTTTAGTCACTCAGTAACATATGTATATCAAGACAAATACACTCGGACACCAAAATCAGACTTTTCCTACAGATATTTTCAAATGGCCAGGATTAGGACACTTTCAGAAGACCACATCAGATGATTCAGGTGCGATTATTGAAACATTGTATACGGAAATCTTAAATCGGAGTTCGGATGAGAAAGGTAAATTATATTGGGCAACGAATTATGAAAATGGCATGCCTCTAGAAGACATTATTTCTAGCTTTGTTAATTCTGTGGAATTAACGGTACAGTATCTTGATTTAGATAAGTAGGATTTTTTAGTATAAGGAATAAAAATTACGAATAAAGGAGATGCTACCCAATGTCATTAATTAATTGTATCTAAGGTCTGATTATGCAGTTAGTACATCCAAAACAGTTGAATTGTGATAGCAAGAATGTGCGTGGAAACTGTTCTGTTTTGTTGCGTTTGGTTTGGGTGAGCTTAGATTCAAACCTACTCTGATACTTTTTCCCTGAAAAAGTGGTAAAGGTACGAATTGAAATCGTACCCTTGGTGGGTTTAGTCTGTCACTGTAACCGTACTTTTATCACTGGCAATAGTTTCACTAATAATATTACCCTGCGTATCTAAAGCAAAGAGGCGCACTTCTAAAACTATACCATCAAAACCTTTTGGCAATGGTAGAGTAAAAATAAGTAAACCATCATACTCAATATAAAAACCAGAAGTCAGGACGACTGTTTGCTGTTGGTATTCAGCACTACCGGGATTTTCTTCAGAAAAAACAGCCCCTGGAATATTAAATTCTAACAAGTAACTATCCGCATCAGTAAATTCAGTCCAGATAAAGAAATTATTTTTTCCACCATAGATTTTGTCATTATCAATAGGCAATACCCATGAGGTACGAGGTACTGAAATGTATAACCTTATAAAACATTATTTTATATTTATATGTAGATTTTAGGTGCTTTTTATTTGTAAAAAATTGAATTTTTGTTGATTGAAGGGGAGGGTGATAGTTAGCCACCCTTGGCTGAAATTGTTTTAAGCCGCAATAACAATTGTCCAATCATCACCAACTTCTTCAAGTTCCATTAACTTATCAAACTCCATATCATCTCTGTCAAGTTCATTGAGCCGCTGTAAAGCCTCCATGATTTCAACATTATCACAAACACTTTCTTTATATAGAACACGAAGAAACTTATCACCCATAGCCTTGGGAGTCTCTTTTTCATAATTGGCAATAGTTTGATCAGTAGTTCCAAGCAGATCACCCAAAGCCTTTTGACTCAGATCCAGCTCTATACGTAAAAAGCGAAACTCAGCACCGCTCATTAATGGAGCGCTATTGCTGATAATGTCTAAACCAATCGCTTTGTGTAAGCCGTCAAGATTGCCAATTGCTACAGTTTCTCCATATTCTTCATGCTGGTCTATTGAGTAGCCATTTTTCAAATATACATTGGGTAAACCACAGTCTTTATAATGATACATAATTCTTTCTCCTACTGATAAATATACTTTTCAGACAATATACGTTGTAATGATTACAACATAATTACCAGTTTCTTCTTTATAATCCAAAGCACAAGCCACTTTGATATCATGACCTGCTGAAATACCAGACAAAGTCATTTTCCAATTACCGTATGGTGTTCTATGAGGTGGCTCTTCAAATCTACCTCTTTGTAAAACTCTGATAATTTGAGGGCGAGTAATTCCTCTTTCTTCCATTCTTTCAAGTGCATGTGGACGGAATTTAATATTAAAAGAATCTCGAATTACTTCTTTTAATATTTGCCTGGCTTTCTGCTCTGTTAAATTCTGTAGCAGAATAACATTATCTTGAGATGTCACATAAGCACCTATAAATTTTATACCTATAAATATTATAGGTAGTAAATATGATAATTACAACAAGGATAGATATAAATAATCATACAGAAATCAAATATTATTAATTTCTTCCAACAAATTAAAAGGGCATCATAAAAATGACACCTTGATTTTTTCCTAAGAAGTAATGAAGGTACGTTTTGAAATCTCACCTTTATGTAATATTTACAATCCCCTACACTGAGGAAACCTCGAACAGCCCCAGAACTCCTGACCAGCATTTGAACCTTTTTTGGCTTTTCGTAATACCATATCTGCACCACATTTAGGGCATGAATTATTATTCTGCTTCTCTTTTACGATATTCTTAACATGCTGCACATGTTCTCTATTAGTATTAAATGATGGTTTTAGACGGCCTGATTCAATCTTTCTGGTGATTTCATTTACTTCGCCCTGAGATAAGACTACCTCTGTCTTAGATTTAATATATCTGATATACCCACGGGCATAAGTCACATTATCAGGCATATCTTTTTTAAAGGTACTATCACCAACAAACACAATCACGGAGTGCAGTTGCTCATCTTTTAATCTAAGTAGTGATTGCAGAGTTTTAACATGCTTATAATTTTGGCGTAGAGGATTCTGAAATTTACTTGAATGTCTAAATATTTTCTGTGTCCAAGTTGCCTGGTTAGGTTTGCCATATATCCTGCCTTTCATATTTTTAGTTTCAATAACAAAGACGCCATACACTGAAACAATAATATGATCAATTTGAGTGGTACCGTTCTCTGTTGGTAATGTGATGTTTTTTAAGAGGTGATAGGTATTTTTATCCAGAAAGATTTTAGCTGCAATATTAACCAGCCACTCACCCATGATCCCTTTAAAGAAGGGAGTTTTGATAAAGGTAATGAATATTAAGACTGGGATAAGATACCAGAATTGCCATATTGCTTGAAAGATTGCTGAAAAGTCCATTATTGTTCCATTATTGAATTAATTGTTTTTTCATTTCTTTATATTTTGAACAGGCTGCATCTCTCTTATTTACATCAGATTCAGTCCTGGTATTCATGGTTTTCATTATTAATGAATTACATTTGCTTTTCGCTTTGGCCAACTCTGTGTCTTTTTCAGTCGATTCACTAATAGAAGCCACTACAGGCTGATATGATGCAGCTGAAGTACAATACATATTTTTTAACTGTGGTTGCTGTTTAACTTTTTTTGGATTGTTTTGTAAATAGGCACAAAACTCATTAAATAACTTTTTGGCTTCAACTGTTAAGTTGGCAAAGAAAAAGCCATTGACCACAATGAGCGCAATCAACAAAGTAATTATTGGTGAAGACGATGATATCGAATTTGATTTTGCTTGAGACTGGTACATTGTAAAAAGTCATCATTTCAAATGATACCCTTGGTAGCTTTTTCCTAAAAAGCAGTGAAGGTGAGCCCAGATTCAAACCCACCTCTGATAGCTTTATAATTCCTTTACAACCTTTCAACCCCATCAACAATGAATATTGGTGGCTACTGGTAAACTTTACCCTATACCTGGCTAATTCGCTTAACCCCTCAATGGGACTACATTTGACTCAGTTCCATACACAGCCCGGTAAACTTTATCACTCCAGATTGTTAATGCTTCCCGTCTTTCGTCCAGCATAGAGCGATCATAAACACTTTCTAATTGACCCAAAGAATGATTCAAGCACTTCTCAGCCACTTCATATCTAGTCCATGTAATAATGTGGCTGCGCAATGTCTTACGTAATGTATGTGGAGTAAATCTTTTGAAACCATGCTTTGTAACAATGGCTTTTACAGCCCAAGGGAGAGTATTTTTAGCAACTGTGGCAACGCTATCAGTATCGGATATTTCTATCAACTCACGAAACAATGTAGCAGTGTAAGGAGCTAATGGGACAATGATACTGGTATCAATATTCTTTTCAGGGCGATAAGACTTTGTATTTTCTTTTGGAATAAACCATTCCATTCTATCAAAATCAATATGTTCTTTTTTAGCAAGCATAAGTTCACCGGATCTAACTCCAGTAAGAAGTAAGATTTTGAGGGGGAGGGCGACCTTCTTTGAATATTCACTATCAAGAATTGTGAAGAAATGTTTAATTTCAGGTAGGGCAGTGACAATTCGACCCTGATTGTCAATATCTAAGGCAAAATCTCCTTTAGGTTGCTTGATAAGTTTCCAATCTTTTTTATCAGAAGCAACAATGGGGGACTTATCCAAATAACCTTGCCTGATACTCCAATTAAAGAATCGAATCAAGAAATCAAATAATTCAATTACAACACCTGGTTTATCATCGCGTATGCTAAAGATAATCTCTTGCACATTGGATTTAGTGACAGAACGGATAGATATGTCTGCCAAAATAATAGGGGGTGGTACAACTTTTCCAACGCCACGGATATAACAATCAATCATTGATACAGTACTTTTCCAACTGCGTCTTGGCATAACAACCAGTTCTTTGTGTTCATCCATGACTGTGCCAAGAGTAAGTGTTTTGGATTTTAGCTTCGCCTCTCGTTCTAATTTGGCTTTTTCTTCGAGTTCTTTTTGTTTCTTAGGTGGAATGAAACTACCATCTGTTGCTTCAGACTTCCATTTAATGCGTTTTTCTCTGGCATCACTAAGGCTAGTATTTGGATATTGACCCAATGAGATATTGGCGTATCTAACACCATTACATTTTATAGTTGTAACAAATGACTTGGTTCCGGCTTTACTGATTTTTAATCGTAAACCTTTGCAACCTTTATCTGATATAAATAAATCATTATCTGGTATTACTTTCAGATTTTTTAAGAAGGTATCGGTAAAACCATTAGCAGGTGATATAATCTTTTTTGACATGATTATTACCTCTTATAATAATTGTGTAAATGAAAACCTGGGTGTTGGTAGCACCTGGGTTTTTGTGTTTCTTAGGTTCAGTATAACATGACATTTATTTTAGGTGTCCTTTTAGGTGTCCTTTTTTGTGGAATAAGCTGATTTTGATTGAATCTACTTGACATGGGAAAAATAAATAATATTGCCTTAATGGCAGTCTGTGCAACACTTTCAGGTGTTGATTGAGGTAGGTTGACACAAGTTGAAAAACCTACTGCATGCCATACAATCTGAAATAAAGTTCATTGCTATTAACCAGATCATTGTGACTTCCATCAGCAATAATTTTTCCATTATCTATTACAATAATTCTATCAGCTTGTTTTACCGCACTTAAGCGATGTGCGATTATCAGTGTGGTTTTATCTGCCAGATAGGATTCCAGTGACTGATGTAATTTATTTTCTATCTCTGTATCTAGTGCCGAGGTTGCTTCATCCAGTATGATCAGTTTTGGATTGCTTAAAATCATACGGGCAATAGCAAGGCGCTGTCTTTGTCCACCGGACAATCGAATTCCCTGACGACCGATGATGGTGTACAATTGTTCAGGTAATTGTTTAATGGTTGTATCCAGTTGTGCTATTTTTAAGGCTTCCCATAGTGATGCTTCACTGAGTTCTCTGCCCAGACACAAATTTGCATGCACAGTATCATTAAAGAGAATAGGGTGCTGCATGACGGTGGCGGTATTTTCACGAATTGTTTCAAAACCAATTTGTTGAACGGGGATATTATCAAAATATATACTCCCGGAATCAACGGGATATAAACCCAGAAGAATTTGAATCAATGTCGACTTACCACCACCGCTTGATCCGACCAGGGCTACTTTTTCACCTTCATTGATAGTGAGAGAAAGTGAGTTTAATATATAGGCTGATTTTACTGAGGAACCTTCATCAGTCAGTAGTTTACCTTCGATGCTATCCAGTTCATTATCTTTTTGCGGATATTTGAAACAAATATTTTCCAGGCGTATAGCAACACTTTGTTTATCAGAAAAGGGATCCTTGTGACAAGGTATAACCGGCTCCTGCTGCAGAGCAAAAACTTTATTGAGACGGTTGATAGAAGCCTTGGCACTAAAATAAGAATATTGGATATTTAAAATTTCCTGAACCGGACCCATCATATACCAAAGGTAACCAAATACGGCAAACATCAAACCAATAGATAAATCAGATGTCATAACCATAATCATACTGACTGCCCGAAATGCATCAAAACCAAATAAGAATATTACATGAGAAAGCTGTGCTGCGGCATTTGTTTTCCATGAATAATTTATAGAGTGCTTTTTTACCTGAACTGCACTATTGATCAAGCGTTTAATATAATGTTCTTCCCGGTTAGCTGCGCGTATCTGATGAATAGCATCCAGAGTTTCGACCAATGCTTGCTGGAACAGGGCGATGGCATTATTTTCACGTAATTTTAATTTTTTTACTTTTTTCCCCATACGAATAGTGATATAAATTACCAGAGGGTTAAAAAATAACAAGATAAAAGCCAATTGCCAATTGATCCACAATAAGACGACGGCTGTACCGAGGATAGATAAAACAGCGACAATAAATTTGCTGATTGTGGCACTGATAAATTGGTCAACTACCTCAATATCAGTGACAAAGTGGGATGCAAAGCCGCCACTACCAATTGTTTCATATTCACTAATGGCAATTCTTTTTAAATAAACAGCCAGCTTCTCACGCATTTTCAAAGTGGTTGTCTTGGCAATAATAGTAAAAATACGCATTTGCCAGACATTCAGAACCACTGAAAGAAGACGTAAGAAAACAGAGGCTAATAAAGCGGTAATGATATAAGCTGTTGCAGTCTGCAGATATATGGGTAAAAACATGTCCATAGTCGATATTGTCATGGCAGGTTTATTTAGCAATACTTCATCAACCATCAGCGGTAATATGAGAGGAATTGGAACTGATAAAATAGCAGCGATAATGGCCAGTAGATTGGCAAAAACCAATGGCTTTTTATTATCTAATGCCGACCGGATGATTTGATTAAATGAAAATGATTGTGTACTTGTCTGTAGTATCGTATGGCTTTTGTATTTGGAATTCAAATCTTAACTCTCTTTGTTGGCTGAAGGAGCTTCTGGATATTTTTTACTATAAAATTCGTAGAGAACCTGTATTTTTTTTATATAATTGACCGGTTCAATGCCTCGAACATAACCATATTGTGTATTATTATGGTATTTTGGTTTTGATAACAATAAAAAAGCTTTTTCAACATGTCCAAACCAGCGATCAGGGTTTAATCCCTGATGACGGGCCAGATTTCGAGCATCTTTTAAATGTCCGAGTCCTGCATTGTAGGCGGCCAGTGTAAACCAAATTCTCACATCAGCGGATAAATCGTCTGAGAGTTGATCATTGACCCATGCCATATATTTTAGTCCTGCACGTAAACCGTTTTCGGGTTTCTCCAAATTTGAGATACCCACTTCTTTGGCTGTTCGAGGCATTACTTGTAAAAGGCCTTTTGCACCGGCCCAGGATTTTGCTTTTGGATTAAAGTGACTTTCTTTGTTAATTTGTGCTGCAATTAAACGCCAGTCAAAATGATATTCTTTAGCCAGAGATTGTATGAGTTTATCATAGGAAGATATTTGATTATCATTAATTTTTCGCTTATCTGCATTAAATAAATTTCTGGAATTTTTAAAATAATTATTGTAAATGATATTATAAAATAAACTCTTATACTCTTTATCTATAAACTTGTTTAACTCTTTAAGCAGGTTTTCAGATTCTTTTCTGACTAACCAGCGATGTCCATGCCTGCTTCTGAGTACCAGAGAAGTCCGAAGATCACTTTGCCAGTTCTTTTCAATAGCAATAATATGTGAATCTGCCAGTGTGAGATCATATTTTCCTTCCAGTACCATTTTTATAATTTCTTCAGTTTCCATATTTTCAGGTACTATCTCAATAGAAAAGTCTGTTCCAAGGAGTTTTAACTGATGTTGAAAACTAATAAGAGTATTCCAGTAAGAACTGCTTTTTTGCACATAAAAAGTACGCCCTTGTAATTCCTCAAAGGATTTAATCTCCTTTTCGGTATTTCTCTGAACAATGATTTCATCAACAAACAAATAAGGTTGACTAAAATTAACCGGCAGCTTTTTACGTTCAAAAGTTTTGACTAAACCGGATGAAATAATATCACCATGACCGTTATCAAGCCATTCAAGCATTTGTGCAAAATCTTCAGCGACCAGAATTTTTAGCTTTAGTTTTTGCTGTTTTGCAAACTTCTTGACTAAATCATATTCAAAGCCCATTAACTTGTTTTTCCAGAGAAAATAACTGGATGAATTATTGCGGGTGATTAAGCGAATTTCACGACTTTTTTTAATATCTGCCAGATCACCCAGACGAATTTCAGGTAATTGCTGGCGTAGCTTTTCGCTTTTAAGATAGAGATTTAATTGTGTTAATAAGTCAGAATTATTTTTTCTCACCCCCCAAACGATAGCCTGCTCTTTAGTTAGTTGAAATACTGTTTTAAAATCCTGTCGATATTCTTTTATTATAATAAGGTTATTGTTGTCTTCAATAATAGCATCCAGTTCACCTGTAAGCAGTTTATTGATTTTATCATCACTGGTGATTGTTTGACTTAATTCAACCAGTTGGACACTGTCTTGTTCTTTTCTCAGAGCGTTAATTGTTTCCCAAAAAGAAGTATCTTTTCTGACACCGATTTTTAAATGATTCAAGTCATCAATTGAGATTTCTTTATTAAATGAGTTTGCAGCAATTAATTGTTCACCGGAATAGTATACGGGATCTGTCAGGCTGATTAATTCTTTTCTTGCCTCATTTATTGTTAATTTGGCGACAATGACATCCCCCAGACCCAGTTCCAATGCAGGTAGCAAATTGGCAGTATTTTTTATTGGGATGATAATAGGAACCAGATTATTTTTTTTTGCAAATGATATAATCAACTTTAATTCATTTATATAACTACTTGATTTTGTTTTTATATATTCATTGAACTGAGAATTGTAAGGGACGATGATACGTAATAATTTTGATTGGACAATGTCACCCCAGTCTGAAAAACTACTGATTTTATTTCTACGGTAGAGTAAATTATTTTGTATTTTTATTACTTCATCTTTTAATTGAATACTGGTTTGATCTTTATCGGGTTGATCACTGCAGGCAATAATGAAGATTAAAATAAATAATATGAATAAGTTAATGAAACATAACTTTATTATGTCTCTATATTTAATTTTATTCCGTTCTTTACTTAAAGGCATTATTTAATAGCCATTGCAACTGTATAGGTTTTACCTTGTTTTACTTTTTTATAATTACCAAAAACTTCCTTGAAAGAACGTTCTATATAGCGACGAATACCTGTAATGGTCACAACATAGATACGTCCGCCGGGTTCTAAATGCTGTTTTGCATCATATAAAAACAGGCTCAGTAATTCATTGCCGACTTTAGCCGGTATATTTGAAACAATCAGATGAAAACGTCGTTTTCCAATCTGGTTTAATCCATTACTCAAAAATGTCTCGCAGTTGCTTAAATTATTTATTTTTATATTCTTTTCTGTATATTCAATAGCCACGAAGTCTTTATCTATCAGAGTGGTTTTGCCTTCACGGGCTGTTTTCGCAATTGTCAGGCCTAAAGGGCCATAACCACAGCCGATATCAAGGCAGTTGTCTGTCGGGTTGATCTCTATATATTTTAATAATAAGCGGGAACCTTCATCTATAGTCCTGGGTGAAAAAAGCCCCCAGGTTGTGATAAATTGCATAGGAAATTCATTCAGTTCGGCCTGAATAGTCATATCCTGTCGATATTGCTCAATATTTTGAAAATATTTATTTTTGATCATTATTTTATTAGGGGAGTAGGTTGATTAAAAGCATTCCATCATTAAATTTTAAGCCGTGATTACCCGGAGTTAAAATAATTTGAGACTGACTGCTAATTGCAGGAATAGAACTCATATTCTGACTATAAGGCGGAACATACCAGTCTCCCGAAATAAGTGAGTCATCAGCTCTGATGATAGAGGTATAGATAATTGGGGGATGGGGTTGTTGATTTAGCCAATAAAGAAATTGGTTCTTATGTGGACGACTCATTTGCTTATATAGTATCTCTGCCTGATTAATTTCATCCATTCCAACAAAAGGAGCCAGTATACTGATGGGGGTATCAGATGCACTATGAGCCCATTCAGCAACAGGGCTGCCTAAATGGGGGGTGGCTATGGTGATTAATTGAACCACAGGAATAAATTTATTGCCGTTCTTTTGAGTCTGATCAGTTTGAATAAAGTTCAGATAACTATTAACCAGTGCCAGACGGACAACAACGCCGCCGGCAGAATGGGCAATTAAATGAATTTTTTGTTGTGGAAATTGCTTGCTGATATCTTTCAGATAGAGGCTGAGATAAGAAGCCTGTATTTCTACTGGTGCTCTGGCCGGTAATTCCACTGTCACAATGTGCTTGCCGCTTTGGCTTAAGGGATATTGAGAATAAGCCGGATCATTCCAGCCATGGCGTACCAGCAGTGGCACAATACCACTGTTTCTCCAGGTGTTGCCACTGCTATTATAACCATGCACAAAAACAGCAATATCAGCCGCCGATAAAATGGGGAATAATAATAAACTGAGTAAAAATATTTTTCTTAATAGGGTATTCATGACAACTTCCTTTTGATCCTCATTTTAACAAACTAGAATAATAAAAGTATAAACCAAATTGTGTAATATTAGTATGTTATTATCTACAACTGAAAAGTATAATAGACAGAGAAAATTCAGTTGAAAAAGAATTATATCATTGTATTAATCACTTCGTTTTTATTAATTGTCGATTGTTTTGCCGGTGATGCTGTTGATGATTGGAAAACACCGCTCATTAAACAACTCAATGGAGGTTCAATTATTGTTCAGGATCAGGATGGTAAAATTATATTATCCCATCATGCTGATAAAGCAATGGTGCCGGCCTCGATTTTAAAGATTGCAACAGCAGATGCTGTTATGACTCACCTGGGTAAGGATTATCAGATTCCAACTGAATTTTACCTTACTGAAGATAATTATCTGGCTATTAAAGGATTTGGTGATCCGACTCTGGTGTCTGAATCATTATCTATGCTTGCAAAGCAGATTAAAAAACAATTAAGTATACACAGCTATGGGGAAATTAAAGGCTTTTGGCTGGATACCAGTTTTTTTAAGCCGCATCTTAGAGTTGATGGTCAATTTGATAGTAAAAATCCCTATGATTCATCAGTTGGGGCACTGCTCGCCAACTTTAACACCATTTATATTTATAAATCTCGAAATGGGAAAATTACCAGTGCTGAACCACAAACCCCATTAACGCCCACGGCACTTAAACTGGCAAAAAAACTTTCTGCCGGCAAACATCGAATTAATCTTGGACAAAACAATGAACTAGCTTTGCGTTATTTCTCCGAGCTTTTAAGCTCTTTTTTAAAACAGGAAGGGATAGAAGTCCCTGTTAATATTATCAATCAGCCTATTCCGGAAAATTCAAAGAAACTCTTTGTACATCACTCATTACCCGTTGCAGAGATTATTGAAAAATTATTTTCATTTTCTAATAATTTAATTGCCAATCAATTATTAATCATTCTGGGTGGAACATTGAAAGGGACACCGGCTGATCTGATCAAAGGCCGGGAAGTATTGACTGAATTTCTTGTTAATACCATTGGACTTAATCATTTTGTACTGGAAGAAGGCTCCGGTTTATCAAGAAAAAATCAATTTTCTGCCCGGCAGATAATGAGTATACTGATGCACTTTAAGCCTTACCAGAATTTATTAAGAATTGACCAGAAACGTTTTCAGGCAAAAACCGGGACGCTCAATGGCATATCAACCTATGCCGGTTATCTGCTGTTATCTTTTGGTGATAACTATCCCTTTGTAATTATGCTGAATAAGGCAAAAAGCAGTAGTGACAGGGAAAAAATAGCAAATATGTTGTATCAGGGTATAAGTCGCAGTTTATAATAATTATCCTAAAATTCACTTCCCGTTAGTGTACAATTCAAAGCTATTTCTTAACTTTCGACATTCCTGGTCGGAATAATTTAAATCTCTTCTTTGACCATTGCAATTGCTCCGCAAGGACATTCTGCCTCACACATACCGCAGCCTTTACAGTAATCATATTTAAATTCAAAACCTTTACCTGCGCCCAGTTTAATGATGGCATTATCCGGACAGATGCCATAACAGTTGTCACATTCAAAACAATTACCACATGACATACAGCGCCTCGCCTCAAATTTAGCATTGTCGATATCCAGATCACCGACCACTTCAGCAAAGCCGCTTTTTCTTCTTACCGTTTCTAAGTAAGGCTGTATAGTTCTGGGGGCATCGGAATAATACCAGGGTTCCATTTTATCGAAGCTTGCCACCTCATTTTGTGGAACCGGTTGATAAACTTTACCATCTAACCAGGCATTAATTGCCCGAGCCACTTTTTTTCCATGACCTAAAGCAGTGGTGACAGAACGTTGTGAAGGAACGGCATCACCGGCTGCAAAAATTCCTTCCTCAGTGGTCTGCATAATACTATCAATCTGAATGGCCTGTTTTTCAATTTTGATTTGTGGTGACAGTTCAAATAATTGTTCATCAATAATCTGGCCAACGGCCAAAACAACAATGTCGGCTTCAATGCTTTCAAACTCACCGGTTTCAACCACATAGGAATGACCTGCATGATGTTCTTCACTGGTTTTTAAACGCTCTAAAGTGATTTGCTGATCGTTAATCGACCTTATGGCTCGCAGATTAATCAGCTGAGCACCTTCTTCCTGTGCTTCTTTAATTTCAGCAGGGTGAGCACTCATCTTGTCTTTTTCTTCACGGCTGATCACCGTCACATCCTGTGCCCCTAGCCGGATGGCAGTACGGGCAATATCCATTGCAGAATTACCGCCGCCATAAACCACCACTCGGCCAATTAACTGATTTCTTTTTTCAGTTTCAGTATCACGTAAAACGCTTAATGCATCCAGGACAGGAATAGTTGAGTGCCCCTCAAATGTAATCTGAAAAGATTTTTGAGCACCAATACCCAATAGAACTGCATCAAAACCACCATCTGTTTTTGTTTGTTCAATATTTTCAATATGCCGATTAAGCTTGAATATAACGCCCATTTGTTCAATACGATAAATTTCGGCATTGAGCTTTTCTCTGGGTAAACGATATTTTGGGATACCGTATCGCATCATACCACCGGGCTTTTCTGATGCTTCAAAAATAGTTACCTGATGTCCAAAACGACGTAAGTGATAAGCTGCAGATAAACCTGCCGGCCCGGCACCAATAATCATTACTTTTTTTCCGGTGTCTTTTCCGGGTGTAAACTGCCAGTTATGAATCAGTCCCTGTTCACCAATAAAACGTTCCACTGAGTTAATTCCAACCGGTAGATCCAGTTGACCACGATTACAGGTACTTTCACAGGGATGATAACAAACCCGCCCCATAATAGCTGGAAATGGATTATCCCTGGTTAGCAATTCCCATGCCGCCTGATAATTTTTTTCTTCAGCCAGACTTAACCAGCCTTGTATATCCTCACCGCTGGGACAAGCTTTGTTACAGGGCGGCAGACGATCAACATAGGTCGGGTGCATCGTACGCCAACTACCGGTTTTATTCAGATAACTAGTGCCGACATCCAGGGTAATGGCAAAGGGTTTGTGTTGAACGGTCATAATATACTCTGATACTCTAAATTGTTTACAATAATTGATAGCGTTTAATATTTTTTTCAGCAAGGGATCGAATCATTTCTAATTGATCAACATTCGCTGGTTTTAATACATGAGCAAAACGTCGTTGAGATTTCAGGTACTCTTCCACTGGAATTTGATAGCGTATTTTTGTGGAATTGGTTAATTCACCGTATTGTGCTTCAAATAAAGGCACCAGACCTGATTCAACTCCCATTCTGGCTAACTTGATGGTTTGTGATGGCTGGCTTCCCCAGCCTAAAGGGCAGGGGACATTAATTTGTAAATAACGAGCACCGTGAAATGACATGGCTTTTTCTACTTTACGTTCCAGATCATGCAGGTCATGAACTGAAGCTGTGGCAACATAAGGGATTCCATGAGCCATAGCAATTTCAGGTAAAAATTTTCCGGTATTAAATGAACTGCCCGGATGATCACCCACCGGCATAGTGGTTGAAGTGCGTGCGCCTCCGGGTGTTGCACTGGAACGCTGTACTCCGGTGTTCATATAACCGCCATTATCATAGCAAATATAGAGTACGTCATCATTACGATCAAACATGCCTGAAAGACTACCGAAACCAATATCAGTTGTACCACCATCTCCACCCTGAGCAATGACCCGGGTTTCACTGTCACCCTTTGCCTCAAGTGATGCAGCAATACCAGCCGCCACTGAAGCTGCATTTCCAAAAAGAGAATGTATCCAGGGGATTGACCAGGCTGTTTCCGGATAGGGCGTTGTAAAAACCTCAAGGCAGCCGGTTGCATTGGCGGCAATAATTTTATTATCAGTGACGCGCATTGCAGTATCCAGTGCATAACGGGCACCGAGTGCCTGACCACAGCCCTGGCAGGCTCGATGTCCGGAATCAATGGAATTAGATCGTTCCTGAGTTGCCTGGACAGTACGAAATTCTTCATTCAGTAATCGATTACCTACAGTAAATGTGCCTGTCTGGTAAAATTTAATAGTTTGCTGTTCAGAATCTGATTGTGAATATATTTCTGTTTCAGTCATAGTTGTTTTACTCATGTAAAAATCTGTTCTTTAATGTGTTTTCGATGCTGATACGACACCTTTATCACGTAAAATATTCTCTGCAACTGAACCGGATGAAGGGGCATCCTGTTGACGTTTTAATTCTTTTGCAACGGTTTCATTATCCAGATCCATAAAGACTTCGCACTCCAGAATCCCTTTTTCAGCCTGATCAATAATTTTGTGTAGCGATTTTTTGGTAATGGTACGACCACCTAAACCACCAATAACCGAGTGTATATTGATATTTTGTACATGCTGCATTGCCATGTGAATTTCACTGGCCAGAATACCGCCCATACCGACAGCAAAGCTTTTTTCAAAAACAATGACCTGTTTTACATTCCTGAGAGCCTGACAAATGGCAGTAGCCGGGAACGGTCGAAATGATCGCAAACTTAAAATACCGACAGAATGTCCCTGATCACGTAAATCATTGACTAGATCCTGCATCGTACCAATGACTGAACCCATGGCAACAAAAACAATGTCAGATTCATCTGCAAAATAGGATTTGACCAGACCTCCAGAATCCCTGCCAAAAATTGCTGCAAATTCTTCAGCCTGTTGTTCAATAATATTTAAGGCTTCTTTTTGTTTGTGATGTGCCAGATAACGTACTTCGGTAAATGCATCAGGCCCTACCATGGCACCAATTGAGACAGGGGCATTAGTATCCAGCTTTTGTCTGGGTACAAATTTTGGTAAAAATTGATCCACTAATTCCTGATCAGGCATATCCACTTGAGTAATTGCGTGAGTCAGAATAAAGCCATCCATATTGACCATAACGGGTAAACTTAAAGCTTCTGCCAGTTTAAATGCCTGAATATGAACATCTACGGCTTGCTGATTGCTCTCAACGAAGAGCTGTATCCAACCTGCATCACGTACTGACATGGCATCAGAATGATCATTCCAGATATTAATAGGGGCACCAATTGCCCGATTCCCCAGAGTCATTACAATCGGCAGACTCAGACCGGAAGCATTGTAAACAGCCTCCATCATATATAATAAGCCCTGACTGGCAGTTGCTGTATAAGTTCTAGCACCGGCAGCAGATGAACCTATACAAAAACTCATAGATGAGAATTCAGAATCTACATTTTTATAAGTACAATTTTTTAATTTTCCATTTTTTACCAGCAGACTTAAATGCTCAACAATATGAGTTTGTGGTGTAATAGGATAACAGGGGACAACATCTGGACGACAAAGCGCGATAGCATTAGCAACGGCAATTGAACCGCTAATTTGATACAGCATGGATTAAGCTCCTTGTTGCTGTTTTTTTTCTTGTAAAAGTTTCATTATCATATTGTATCCTGCCTTAGTGGCTATAATATTAGGCTCGGCAATTTTTTTAGGAAATTTGCCGCGAATTGCGCTTTCAAGAGCCGGGATCTGAACTATATGACTTAAAGCAGCAAAGGCACCAAGTAATACGGTATTGGGTTTGGCTTGTTTGATATATTTTATAGCCAGTTCTGTGGCAGGCAGGATCATTACATGGTTATCTGGATATTGAGATGATATTTCACTAATACCCAGTTCTTCGGTAGTTCTGGAGCTATTAATAAGCAAGTAGCCATCTGTTTTTGCTCCATCAAATACATTGACTGCATGGAATAGTGTGGGATCCTGAATGATCAGCATATCAGGCTCCATCACCGGTTCACGTATGGTAATATTTGAATCACTGATACGGGCAAAAGCCTGAACAGGGGCACCCATTCGTTCAGAACCAAAGCTGGGAAATGATTGTGAGTATTTCCCTTCTTCAAAAGCAGCAACAGACAAAAGTTCAGAGGCTGAAACAACACCCTGTCCACCCCGACCATGAATACGAATTTGAAACATAGTTTGTCCTACATAAAATATGAATTTTAAAATTTGAAATGTAAAGTAACAAAAAAAGCCTGTAAAAAGAAGTTTTATTTGTCATTATAAATTAGCGATACCAGTTCAATACTCATTATGTAAGAGGATACCTATTGCGATTTTCTCAAAACTCCTATAATAAAAAGCAGTACAACCGCACCAGTCGTTGAAGTAAATATTGTGCCTATTAGTCCACCGGCAATAGAAAAACCAATTAAACTGAATAGATAATTACCTACAGAAGCACCAACAATGCCTAATAGTGCATTGATGATAAATCCCATTCCTTTTCCCTTCATGATGAGACCTGCAAGCCAGCCGGCTATTGCACCAACTAGAATTATCATAATAAGACCTTGAGCTTCCATTATATTTCCTTTATTTAAGAGCAACTTTTTCTGATAATGATTTGGTATTCAGGCCAAGAATAGAATAAATCGGGTATTTTCCAGCGACAATTAGAATGACACCAACCACTACTTGAATAATTTAACGAATGGTAAACCTCCAGCTCTGCTGGAGTGACTATCAAAGTTTAAATCATAACAGTATGGAAATGTAAATACCATATAGTCTGGATACCTAAATTTAGAAAGAAGTCACTATTGAAAGATTTAAGGAAATTTCTTGGAGCAATAATGTAAAAGATTAGCAGGAAAAAAAGGATATAAAATTGAAGAAGGTTCCACCATGCAATGAGCATTGCATGGTGGGCAAATGCCATGCCCCTTACAAACGTTTTCTAATATTGAATTAAATATTAATTTTCTTTACTCATTAATACTATACTGTTTTAACTTCCAATACATAGTCTCATTTTCTGAATGAGAGAATTCAAGATCTACAGATAAGTTAATTGCATTTGTATGAGCATCTGGGTAACTGACAAAAGGGATATGAATTTCAAGACTTTCTGATAATGTTGCGCTGTTTGAAATATTATTGTAAACATCACTTGCACCAACAGAAGATACTTTTACCGGTAAATTAGAGTTTTTCCAGCCATTGATATTACGATTACCATAACTGTCTTTACTTCCACCTTCAAAGCCATCTGTTACAGTATATACATTTGTATAACCATTTTCTTCAAGTGCTGTTGCTGCTGCTGCTCCCCTGGTACCAGAACGACATATAGTGATAATCTGAGTAGTTTTATCGTCACCAAAAATTTTATCGACATCTGTTATAAAATTTGAGTTGCTTGTCATCTTGTTGTTAGTATCTATCTTCAATGAAATATTTGTAATATTAGTAACATCAGGATGCCCTACCCATATAAATTCGGCTCCTGTACGCACATCAAGAATGTGTGCATCTGAATTTGTGACAGCTTCATAAGCAGCTTGTGCTGTAATTTCCTCATAGGCAAAAGTGAAAGAGGATAAAGTAAGTGTGGCGGCAGTAAGTATGACATTTATTTTTTTCATTATTTTTCCTTTAGTATTTTAGATATTATAAACTTTAAAGCATGTACTGAATCATAGCCCAGACTAATCTATATTTAGGCCTCCGATGATAGCATAAAAAGGCATTATACAAACACCCAAGGATAGAAAAGAGTGAGATAAAGTGGATAAAGGGGAGGCTGTCCTTTAAATGGCTGACTAGGATAATTGATGATTATCATCTGGTATTATGTGATAAACATTATACAGAGTTAACAAATGATAAATCCAAATATGATGAGTATTTATTGTACTGCCCATCCACTCCACACTTTATGTGCCTGAAAAATCGACATGTACATATATTCACCATATACATGTCGTAGGTAATAAAGTATGGTAATTGATAAACCCAGACATTTTATAAGGATATTATTATGAAAAACAGATGATTTTTATTAAAAATTTATTCAGCTTGTCCTTAATATTGACTTTGGATCCTAAAGTAAGATCAAAAAAAGTATTACTCAATCAATTCTCAGTGGCAGGATTTCAGTTTTATGATGGTAAGGAATTATCAATCATCTAAAACTAAATGATCAGCAGAGCCTGGGAATGAATATGATAGATTTTCCATTGAAGTTTATATGCAGGTTTAATTTTTTTATTAGGTGGAAGTAATGGAGAAATATTTTAAGTATTGGGGAAAAACAGATAAATATAAGAATTATCATTTGCTTCCATATCATAGCCTTGATGTTGCAGCAATAGGATGGCACTTGCTTGATCCCGATAAAGCATTAAACAAACGCTTATCAAAAGAATTAGAAATAGATGGTAAAATATTAAGACTCTGGTTTTGTTTTTGTCTGACATTGCATGATATAGGTAAGTTTTCTTGCTCATTTCAAGGTTTAGTTATTGATTTGTCTGAAAACCTTGTTTCAAAAAATTCACAAATGCCATATTCTGAACGACACGATAGCCTTGGCTTTTTAATTTGGGAAGAATTTCTCTGTGACTCCTGGATAAATAGTGTAGATATAAGATCATTTAAACTAAAGCAACGGTATTTAAAGCCCTGGTTTGAAGTGGTCACGGGTCATCATGGTGTTCCACCAGAAAAGGGTTTAACTCTTTCTAATTTTTTTATGGAAGAAGATAAACTTGCTGCCAGAGACTTTTTAAATGAAATTCAACGACTTTTTCTTAATAATAAAGAACTCTCCTTTTTATCAAAGAAGACACTATCAAAAAAAATAAAACTGATATCATGGCAATTAGCGGGTATTGCTGTTTTGGCTGACTGGTTAGGCTCTGATCAAAAATTCTTCAGCTATCAAAAAAAACTAACGAGTCTTGAAGAATACTGGCAAAAAAATGCATTAATTAGAGCAAAAGAATGTATAAACTCTTCTCAATTTTCCTCAGCAAAAATTGAACCCTATAAAAATATTAAGCAATTATTCCCTTTTATCAAAACACCTACCCCATTACAACATTATGCAATGACCGTTAAGCTTGCTGATGAACCGCAGATATTTATGTTAGAAGATGTCACAGGTTCAGGAAAAACAGAAGCAGCATTGATTTTATCGCATAGATTAATGTCTAAGGGATTAAGTGATGGTCTTTATATTGGCCTGCCAACAATGGCAACTGCTATGTTCCCCATGCACATGGGGATGAACCGACCTTTGATAGTCTCCGTGGTTCTATCGCGCAAATATCAAATTTTACCAATAATAAAAAGTACAATTGTAACCTAGTGTTTTTTAAGGTGATGTGGTCTAATGGATTTGTACAGTCTAGTTAAGTAAGATCAACTTAACAGGAGACTGAGAAATGAGTAAAAGGAAAAAATATACAA
>JAHXIV010000044.1 GCA_025655455.1 gamma proteobacterium symbiont of Taylorina sp. | reverse complement strand
GCACATTAAAGCACAGCACACAACAATAGCTTGCATCTGAAAAATAAAGCGCCACTTCGTTCTGTTTTATTTTCAGATGAAGCAAAACGTTGTGCTATAAAAAATCCCAAAAATCATCTAATATCTTGCCAATATTAACAAATATGTTAATATTGGCTTATGGCATGGGAAATCATATATTACAGTGAGGCGGTTCAGGAGGAAATTCAAACACTTCCTGCTGGCATTCAGGCAAGGTATGTTCATCTTACTGAGCGAATGATAACTTATGGTGCCAACCTTGGAATGCCTCATACAAAAGCAATGAAAGAAGGTTTGTTCGAGCTTCGGATGAAATCAAAAGAAGGTATCAGTCGTGTTCTTTACTGCACATTGGTAAACAAGCGAATTGTTATGCTTCATTCTTTCATAAAGAAAACTCAAAAAACACCACCAAAAGATTTAAAACTTGCCATCTCAAGAATGAAAGAGGTGAAATCAAATGCTAACACATGAAGAATTAAAAAAGAAAATGCTAAGCAACCCTGAAGTTAAAGCTGAGTACGATTCTTTACAAGAAGAATTTTCTCTTTTTGATGAGTTACTAAAAGCTAGAATGACAGCAGGGCTTACTCAATCTGATGTTGCAGAACTCATGGGAACAAAAACTCCTGCAATAGCAAGACTTGAAAATGGTGGTGGTAATAAACAACACTCTCCTTCAATCACTACTCTGAGGAAATATGCAAAAGCAGTTGGTTGTCATTTAGAAATTAAGCTCGTTCATAACTAATCAATACAGCACAACAAGCAATCGGAATGTATCACAGGGACTCAGCGACTTTTAAAAAGTTCTGAGTGTTGAGAAAGAGTTTCATTTTTAATCACCTCTTTCCTTTGTCCCTGTAAACACTCAATTGAACGTTATGTCTCAATTTTAGCATTGAAGTATTCAATTAATTTCCAAAAAACTCAACCTCTATATCACATTGTGTTATAGTTTGGGTATGAGGAAATTATCTATAAAGTCATTTAATAAATGGGCTAGAAAAGCCAACTTAAAGAATCAAGACTTAATTGATACAATTTTTAATTTAGAAAATGGATTATCAAGTTCAGACTTAGGAAGTCACCTATTTAAAGTTCGTGTAAAAAGAGAGCATAGTGGTAAAAGTTCGGGATTTAGAACAATTCTTGTTTTTCAAAAGCAAGATAGAGCTATTTATCTCTATGGTTTTGGAAAAAATGAAAAAGAAACTATTAGCAAAACTGAATTACAATACTTTAAAAAATTAGCAAATGATCTTTTAGCTTTAAATAATATCCAACTTGATAAACTCATTGATAATAATGTTTTATTTGATCTGGAGAAATTGTAATGAGAGATTCAATAAAAAATGCTATAGGGGAAACAGTTCAAGATCTTGTTAATTCTGGAGTTAATGTTTCTTTTACAAAAAGAGAGCTAGATTCGTTGGGTGTTACTGTACCTAAAATTCAATTGACACCTGAACAAATAAAAAAAATCAGGCAACAAATGAATCTTAGCCAAACAGTTTTTTCAAAACTATTAAATGTTAGTGCATCATCTATAAGGCAATGGGAACAGGGAAAAAGAAAGCCATCTGGCTCAACTAAAGTTCTACTAGAACTTTTAAAAAGATCACCAAATATTCTAGATTATAGGCTATCTGCATAAGATCAAAAGACATAACAATTGCGTTAATTCTGACTTTAAAACTCTCCACTTCGTTACGTGTTTTAAAGCAGATTACGCAAAACGGTTATGTCTCAATTTTAGCATTGAAGTATTCAATTAATTTCCAAAAAACTCAACCTCTGTATCACATTGTGTTATAGTTTGGGTATGAGGAAATTATCTATAAAGTCATTTAATAAATGGGCTAGAAAAGCCAACTTAAAGAATCAAGACTTAATTGATACAATTTTTAATTTAGAAAATGGATTATCAAGTTCAGACTTAGGAAGTCACCTATTTAAAGTTCGTGTAAAAAGAGAGCATAGTGGTAAAAGTTCGGGATTTAGAACAATTCTTGTTTTTCAAAAGCAAGATAGAGCTATTTATCTCTATGGTTTTGGAAAAAATGAAAAAGAAACTATTAGCAAAACTGAATTACAATACTTTAAAAAATTAGCAAAGAATTATTATTCGTTATAAAATAAAGTTATGCCAAAAATATACACCTACCTCGGTATTGTCATTTTATTCTACAGTAATGAACATGAGCCGATTCATGTACATGGGAAGCATCAAGGCAATGAATCTAAAGCAGAAATTATAATAGAAGACGGGAAGCTAAAAGAAATAAGAATTAAATTAGTTAAAGGTAGAAAACCTTTGCAGCCATCAACTCTTAATGATTTTAAAAGTTTTATTGAATTTTATGCTGACGAAATTGTACAAAAATGGATAGATTATTTTGTACTTCATAAAGAAATTTCATGTATACAAATAAATAGGAGAATAAAGTGATTTCAGATGATCAAGTTATTACTTTAAAACAGGTGCAACACCTTGAAGAATATCGACTCAAATTAGATTTTAATGATAAAACAAGTCAAACAATTGATTTTTATCCTTTTCTTTCGGAGTCTCTTAACCCTTTAATTAGGAAATATTTAAATCAAAAAGAATTTTCAAAATTTGAGATTGATGAAGGTGATTTAGAATGGAATGATTATGATCTTTGCTTTCCAATAGCAGATCTCTACGAAAATAATATAAAGCACTAAAACGACTTAGATTTGGTGTAAAAAGATATAACAATTTGCTCGTTCTGAACCTCCAGTCGCAAGCTCCCTTCGGCCAGCACAGCAAGGCGTTATGGCTCAATCGAAAGAGGATACAAAGGTGGATGAGTTTCAATTACTTTTAGACCTCCATAAAGGAGCTAATCGTCAAGGCCCCGGAGGCGATGAAGAAACAAAGAAAGCAATTGATCTTGCTTGTGTAGACAGAAATGCACCATTGAAAGTTGCCGACATAGGCTGTGGCACGGGTGCTTCGACATTAATTTTGGCGCGCTTGCTTAATGCAAAAATCACGGCTGTTGACTTCCTTCAAGACTTTCTGGATGTCCTAAAAACTAGAGCCGAGAGTGAGGGCGTTTCAGAAAAAATTACTCCTCTTTGCGCTTCAATGGATAAACTACCGTTTGAAAAAGAGGAGTTTGATGTTATTTGGTCTGAGGGCGCTATCTACAACATTGGATTTCAAAAAGGCGTTACAGATTGGAAGCATTACCTGAAGCCAGGTGGGCTATTGATTGCCTCAGAGATTAGCTGGATTACAAACGCCCGCCCTTCGGAACTTCAAAATCACTGGGATAGTGAATATCCCGAAATCGACATGGCATCCTCAAAAATAAAAGTGCTGGAGGACAATGGTTATTCGCCGATAGGCTACTTTGTTTTACCTGAACATTGCTGGCTCGAAAACTACTACGAACCGATGCGCTCCAACTTTCAGGATTTCATGAGCAGAAACGGAAATAGTGAAGATGCTCGCGCAATCGTAGAGGCCGAGCGTCATGAAATTGAACTTTATGAAAAATACAAAGCACACTACAGCTACGGAGTATATATTGCGAGAAAACCAAGTGCATAAAAGCCATAACAAGGCGCTGTACTCGGACAATTATTTTGAAAAGATACTGATATTTCTATTTTTTTCAGAGTTCTAAAATGGCTGGTATGGAGAAAATATCTTTTCCTGTAAATTAGTCGAATGGCAGCAGTAGGTCACAAGTACTAATTGTCAGATTTTATCGTAACATCATAAGAAACATGTCAGATCAAGCTTGAACCGCTACCACTTACCACCTGATCTGACACATCTTACTTAACCCCTACCACTTATCACTATACCCACTTTTGGCATATAACCTGCTAGCAATACTTACACTAAGTAATTTAATCAATTTTTAATCAAAGTCGTCAAAAAATAGTCACGGGATTATTATGGCCATTGCAGCAGAAATGAGTATCAAGTCGCGTATCACTGATATGATTCAAAGTGGAGTCGGTGCTCCCATTCTTCTAATGGGTATGTTGGCCATGGTGATTTTACCATTGCCGGCATTTCTATTAGATATCTTTTTTACTTTCAATATTACACTGGCCTTGATTATTCTTCTGGTTGTTATTTATGCTCAAAAGCCTTTAGACTTTGCACTTTTTCCTACGGTCATCCTCATTGCAACCCTTTTACGATTATCCTTAAATGTAGCCTCTACCCGCGTGGTTCTCCTACATGGTCATGAAGGTCCTGATGCAGCCGGGCAGGTGATTAAATCTTTCGGTGAAGTGGTTATTGGCGGTAATTATGCGGTTGGTCTGGTGGTTTTTATCATCCTGATTATTATTAATTTTATGGTCGTCACAAAAGGAGCCGGACGGGTAGCAGAAGTGAGTGCTCGCTTTGCCTTGGATAGTATGCCTGGTAAGCAAATGGCTATTGATGCTGATATGAATCAGGGGCTAATTGATCAGGATGAAGCAAAAAGGCGACGTGAAGAAGTGTCTCGTGAAGCTGATTTTTATGGATCTATGGATGGTGCAAGCAAATTTGTACGTGGTGATGCCATTGCAGGAATTTTAATTACACTGATCAATGTATTGGGTGGTTTTACCATCGGTGTTTTACAACATGACTTAAGTGCAGCTCAATCTGCTGAAATTTTTGTTTTACTGACCATTGGTGATGGTCTGGTGGCACAAATTCCCGGCCTGATTTTGTCGGTTGCTGCCGGTATTATGGTGACTCGTGAAAACCGTGAAGGTGATATGGGAGGGGAATTTGTTGCTGATCTTATCAGTAAACCCAGGACAATGGGGGTGGCCTCAGGCATTATGCTGATTATGGGATTGGTTCCCGGTATGCCGCATCTGGTTTTTTTAACCTTTGCCGGTATTACAGGTACCCTGGCATGGCGCAATAAAAACAAACAGACAACTGAACTTGAAGTGATTCAGGAACAGGGAGTTCAACAACAGGAAATTGCAGCCACCTCCTCAGATACTAAAGAGCTAACCTGGGATGATGTAATGCCGATAGACTCTATTGGTCTGGAAGTCGGTTACCGTCTGATCCCGATGGTGGATAAGTCACAGGGTGGACAATTAATGAGTCGTATCAAAGGGGTGCGCAAGAAGTTGTCACAGGATCTGGGATTTTTGATACCGCCGGTTCATATTCGCGATAATCTGGATCTGGCTCCCAATGTATATCGTATTGCCTTAATGGGTGTTTCAATAGGAGAATCAGAGATCCATCCGGAGCATGATATGGCCATTAATCCCGGGCAGGTATTTGGTGAAATTGAGGGAATAAAGACAAAAGATCCTGCTTTTGGTTTGCCTGCAACCTGGATTGAACAAAATAATAAGGAAAATGCTCAAACTTTGGGTTATACAGTTGTAGACTCGAATACAGTAATTGCTACTCATCTGAGTCAACTGCTGAATGAAAATGCTCCTCAATTATTAGGACATGAAGAAGTACAGCAACTATTGGATCGCCTGGCAACCAGTTCTCCTAAACTGGTTGAAGATCTGGTGCCTAAATTGCTGCCGCTCAGTACTGTGGTCAAGGTCTTGCAGAACTTACTTAATGAGTCTATACCGGTACGTGATTTTAAAACAATTGTGGAATCTCTGGCTGAGAATGCAGGACAAACACAGGATGCCGGAATTTTGACGTCACAGGTACGGGTTGCACTGGGAAGATTTATTGTTCAGCATATCAATGGATTAGGCAATGAATTAGCTGTAATTACATTAGAGCCATCATTGGAACAGTTATTGCACCAGTCAATACAGATGTCAGAAAATGGTGGTGGAATTGAGCCGGGACTTGCTGAAAGAATACATAGCTCTCTATCAGAAAGTGCACAAAAACAGGAAATGGATGGCAGACCTGCTGTTTTGCTGGTTTCAGCTCAGATCAGGTTAATGTTGATGCGTTTTGTTAAACACACCATCCACAATATGCATGTCCTGGCTTATAACGAAGTGCCGGATAATATGCAGATAAAAATAGTTTCAACCGTTGTTGGTCAGGAATAAAGTGATTAGTTTAAGGTAGCCAATTATGAAAATTAAACGTTTTTTTGCTTCAGAAATGAGAGAAGCTATTCGTCAGGTAAAGGCAGAGCTGGGTGCTGATGCAGTTATTCTTTCCAATAATAAGGTAGATGGCGGCATTGAACTGGTAGCAGCCATAGACTACGATGAGGAAGTGGTTCAGCGTTCAGTAGATGCTTCTCGGGATCGGCAGTCTTTAAAATCAGCACCGATTTCTCGAAAAAAAAGTCAATCACCTATCTCTGCCAGAGTGAAAAAACAGAAAATAACTGCCAGACTGGAAGATTCTATTGCAGATGATGTCATTAGTTTCAGTGGTACTCATACTGCAGCAGAGAAACAGAAGGGTAAAGTAAGAAATTTTGCCTCGATTTTAAAGCAGTCAAAGAAAAACCATATTGCAAAGAAGCCGCAGACAGAAAAAAAATTATCCAATGATGTTTATAAAAAGCCTTCATTACAGGATAGAAAGCAGCCTTATATTTCTGATGCTGCTGATTTTGAACAAAAATCCAATAGTTATTATTCAGATAACATATCAGGAGAAGACAACTATCCATTTGACTATGAATCACTGGTAAAGGAAGAACACTTAAGTCGACAAAAAAAGCAGCACACTAAAAGCAGCCGGGATAATGATAAGCTGGATGATTTTTATACCGATCACAAGAGCAAACGTGCACCAGCATCAGTCATCAGGAATAAAAACAACAGTACAGGTAAAAAAATAGAATGGGTAGAAGATCCGGCAATCACCTCAATGCATGAAGAAATAAAATCACTGCGTGGTATTTTAGAAAATCAATTATCCGGTTTAGCATGGGGAGATTTTGCTCGCCGACATCCTCATAGAGCAGAATTACTCTCACGTTTATATCGACTGGGTATTAAATCATCTCTGAGTGAAAAACTGGTTAAGCAAATAAAAAATAGTGAATCTTTAGAAGGTAGCTGGCGTTCTCTATTGGGAGCCATTTCTCGTCATATTCCCATGATTGATTATGATTTGATTGATGAAGGCGGTATTATTGCTCTGGTTGGTCCAACCGGTGTTGGCAAGACAACCAATATTGCTAAAATGGCTGCCCGTTATACATTAAAATATGGTGCTAAAAATCTTGCACTGGTGACAACTGATAGTTATCGTGTCGGGGCGCATGAGCAATTGAAAACCTATGGCAGGATTCTGGGTGTGCCTGTTTATGTGGCTGATGATGAACAGGAACTTAAACAGGTTTTAAGCCGTTTGGATGATAAACAACTCATTTTAATTGATACTGCCGGGATGAGTCATAGAGATTTACGCCTTGCAGAACAGTTGAGTATGTTACGTCAAAGCCATGATAAAATGAAAATATTAGCCGTGTTATCAGCAGCTTCGCAAAGCCTGGTGATGGACGAAGTGATTAAGGCGTTTAATGTGAGTGAACTGGATGGCTGTATTGCTTCCAAAGTAGATGAATCAACCTCTATTGGTGGTATTATTTCAGTTCTTATTGAGAATCAACTACAACTCAACTATATTAGTGATGGTCAGAAGGTGCCTGAAGATCTGCATTTAGCCAATGCAACCGATCTGCTAAAGCAGGCATTGGGTATGGTGCGTGAGCATCCGACACAGATTAAAACAGATGAACTGGCCATGTCATTTTCCGGTGATGGCTTAGCCCGTGCGTTTGCCTGATATGATAGAAAAAAATAAGGTATAGCATGATGCAGCCCGTCATTAACGATCAAGCAGAAGGTTTACGACGTATGAATCAGAGTCGTCCTGTCAGAGTGATAGCAGTGAGTAGTGGTAAGGGGGGGGTTGGTAAAACAAACGTCTCTGTTAATCTTGCTATGTCACTGGCTGAGACCGGGCAAAAAGTGATGATTATGGATGCTGATTTGGGATTGGCTAATATTGATATTCTGCTTGGTTTACACCCTAAACTGAATATCTCTCATGTGTTATCAGGAGAATATGAATTAGCAGAAGTGATTATAGATGCACCGGGAGGTATAAAAATTATCCCCGCGGCATCTGGAATCTCTGCTATGGCGGGTCTATCAGATGCTCAGAATGCTGGTATTATTAATGCCTTTGGTGAGTTGACTAATGATCTGGATGTCTTGATTATCGATACAGCAGCCGGAATTGATAATAGTGTAACCAGTTTTTGCAGAGCCTCTCAGGAAGTCATAGTTGTGGTGTGTGATGAGCCATCTTCTATCACAGATGCCTATGCATTGATTAAGGTGTTGAATAAAGATCAGGGTATTAATCGTTTTCGAATTTTACCCAATATGACCCATGATATGAAAGAGGGTCGTCAACTGTTTGGAAAAATTTTAAAGGTAACGGATAAATTTCTGGATGTTTCACTGGATTTCCTGGGTGCAGTCCCGTTTGACACCTATCTGAGAAAAGCAGTGAGAAAACAGACAGCTGTTAGCCGGGCTTTTCCAAGAAGTCCTTCTGCACAGGCATTTAGGATGATGGCGCAAAAAATTAATAAATGGCCTATGCCGAAAAGACCAGGCGGCCATCTTGAGTTCTTTGTTGAAAGATTGATTAACTCTTGATCAAATATAAACTTGCCCGCCGCCTTATTTGCAGATAAAGATGTTTGCAAATCGACAGCGGACAATTTTATTGGCTGAGGGCTCTCACTAGAAATGAAAATAAGGCATGAGGATGCTGTTATGACTCTGAGAATGAAACAAGTTGATATTTACAAGCAATATCAAAAAGAAGATTTGATTGAACAATATGCGCCAATGGTTAAGCGAATTGCCTATCATTTAAAAAGTCGTTTGCCGGCACATATTCAGCTGGATGATTTAATTCAGGCCGGGATGGTGGGTTTACTTGAATCAGCAAGAAATTATGATGCCAATCTGGGAGCCAGCTTTGAAACATACTCAAGTATTCGTATTCGGGGAGCCATGCTGGATGAGATGCGTAAAAATGACTGGACGCCCCGTTCAGTACATCGTAATAGTCGTCGAGTTGCAGAAGTAGTCAGACAAATTGAATGTGAAAAGGGTAGAGAAGCCAAAGATGTTGAAATTGCAGCTGTTTTAGAGATGAGCCTGGAACAGTATAATCGTATTTTACAAGATTCCAGAGGACATAAAATATTAAGTTTTGAAGAGATTAGCCTGGGAGAGGAATCTATCATAGAAAATATGCCGACACCTCATGCCAGTGTGCTTGATAGTGTGCAGAAAGATGATCTAAGTGCTGTTGTTGCCGATGCTATCGGATGCTTACCTGAACGGGAACGTCTGGTGATGGCTCTGTATTACGATGAAGAACTTAATCTAAGAGAAATTGGTGCTGTTATTGGTGTGAGTGAGTCACGGGTTAGCCAGATTCATTCCCAGGCAGTGATTCGTTTGCAATCTCGTTTATCACAGCGTGTTCTGTAGTTCTTAATTGTATAAACTGTAGAAATGCCCTCATACCTGCCCCATCTATAATATCCTCAATATAAAATTAATTGCTATATCTATTTATTGTAAAAAAACTCAGCAAAACAGTTAAAAAACTTGAGTTTTTTTTATCCTGGTCGATACTAACAGTAGAATATTAAAAAAAAATTAAAAAATAATAGTAATTACCCTGTTTTAGACGCTGATTTGGGTTAGAATTAAACTCAAACTTGTCGTTGTAACCCGGAGGTTGATTTGAACAAAGATATGAAAATCCTGATTGTAGATGATTTTTCAACAATGCGTCGCATTATAAAAAATCTACTCAGAGATCTTGGCTTTACCAATACTGTGGAAGCTGATGATGGATTAACAGCAGTACCCATACTGGCTAATGGTGGTATTGATTTTCTTGTCACTGACTGGAATATGCCGGGTATGCAGGGAATTGATCTCTTAAGACATGTTAGAGCAGATGAAAACTTATCTAAAATGCCTGTTTTAATGGTAACAGCAGAGCAAAAAAGAGAGCAGATTATTGAGGCCGCTCAGGCTGGTGTTAATGGTTACATAGTGAAACCATTTACTGCTGCGACATTAAAAGAAAAAATTGATAAGATTTTTGAACGTATTGATGGTTAATCGTTTAACTGAGCCGTAGCAAATATGTTAGAAAAAAGCTGTCAGTCCAATAATATAAATTTATCTGAGTGGAAATATATGTCTGAAGTTGTTGATGAAGCTTTTATCAAGCGTGCTAAAGATCTGGTTGTCAGTGCTGAAGCGGGTAAGGATGAAGAAGTTAGAGCCATTCTGGATGAATTGGCTGCCATGAAGGAAACCACTCTATTTACTGAGTTAGGTAAATTGACACGGGAATTACATGAAACATTTAAGGCTTTTCGATCGGACTCGCGTATTAATGAGCTGGCTGAAAGTGATATTCCTGACGCCAGAGAACGTCTGCATTATGTGATTAGTATGACTCAGCAGGCTGCTGACACGACTATGACACAGATCGAAAATGCCATTCCATTGTGTGAACATATCACCGAAGGGACAGAAGAATTATTATCCAGTTGGGATCGTTTTACCCGCAAGGAGATGCAGGTAGAAGAATTTCGTCAATTAATTAAAACCCTTAAAGTTTTTTTACAAACTGCCAATAAGGATAGTAAGGATCTGATGTCCTATCTTAATGAAGTACTGATGGCACAGAGTTATCAGGATATTACGGGACAAATAATATACAAAGTTATTCAACTGGTTGAAGATGTTGAAGGTAATCTGGTTAATTTGATTAAACTTTCCAGTGACCACTTAGGCATTGAAAAACTATCAGACCCTGAACAGAAGGATAAAGATAAAAATAAAAGTATTCTGGATGGACCTGTTGTACCAGGATTAGCCGATAAGGCTGAAACCCTGTCTGGTCAGGATGAAGTTGATGACTTACTTTCAAGCCTGGGATTTTGAGGAAATAGATTATGTCGTTTGATGCTGATGATGAAATATTACAGGATTTTTTAATCGAAGCTGGAGAAATTCTTGAAACGCTGAATGAGGAGCTGGTTGAACTTGAACAGCGGCCTGAAGACAGTGATTTGCTGAATTCTGTTTTTCGCAGCTTTCATACAATTAAGGGTGGTGCTGGTTTTCTGGCTTTAACACCTCTGGTTGAACTTTGCCATCGTGCAGAAGATGTTTTCAATTTATTACGTAATGGTGAACTGTCGATTGATGCTAAAATCATGGATGTTATGCTGCCGGTACTGGATGAACTCAATGATATGTTTGATAACCTGAGAGGTGGAGTTGAACCAGAGGATGCTGATCCGAAAGTCTTATCATCACTGGATGCAATATTAAAAGGTGATGTCGCTGAAGAACCTGCACTGGTCGCAGAGCCTGCTGCAGAAGTTCAGTCTGCTTCTGATACAGAAGAAGATGTCACGGATGAAGAATTTGAACATTTACTGGATTCTCTGGGTGAACCGGCAGCAGCAGAGGATGATTCAAATGATGATTTTGATTTCTTTGATATGAATGGCGGTGCAGATGAATCTAAGGCCTCTGATGATATCAGTGAAGATGAGTTTGAAGACTTACTGGATCAATTGCATGGTAAGGGTCAATTTAATGCGGCTGATGCTACACCCACAACAAGTGAAAATTCATCTATAGATGAAAAACCTCCTGCTGCTGATAAAAAAGTAGGAGCTGGCAAAGCTTTAGCAGATGATGAAATCTCAGATAGTGAATTTGAAGATTTATTAGATGATATCCATGGCAATGGAAAATTTGGAGAAGTGAATTCTGCTTCTATTGTTCCGGGGCAGGAGCCATCAGAGAAGGCACAAAAACCAGCAGCGGAGGTACAAAAGCCAGCAGCGAAAGTGACTCCCAAACCAGCTGAAGTTAAAAAAACAGCTCCTCCCCCGTCAGCAAAGGCGAAACCGGCAAAAAGCAAAAAAGCTGAAACTGGAGGTGGACCTGCTCCGGTTCCGGCAGAGGCAACTGTTCGTGTTGATACCAAACGTCTGGATGACATTATGAACATGGTGGGTGAACTGGTTCTGGTACGTAATCGCCTGGTTACCCTGGAACAATCATTTGGTAATGAAGAAATGTCCAAGGCGGTCAGTAGTCTGGACGTAGTGACAGCAGATTTACAAATGTCTGTTATGAAAACACGTATGCAGCCGATTAAAAAAGTATTTGGTCGTTTCCCCAGAGTGGTACGTGATCTTTCACGAACTATGAAAAAAGAAGTTAAGCTTGAGCTGGTTGGTGAAGATACTGATTTGGATAAAAATCTGGTTGAAGCTCTGGCTGATCCATTGGTGCATCTTGTTAGAAACTCAGTTGATCATGGTGTTGAGATGCCTGATGAGCGTGAAAAAATGGGTAAACCACGGCAGGGAACAGTCGTCTTAACTGCAGAGCAGGAAGGTGATCATATTATGCTGTCTATTGAAGATGATGGCGCCGGTATGAATGCAGATAAATTACGCAAGCTAGTGGTTACAAAAGGTTTGATGGATGAAGATGCTGCTGCCCGCCTGGATGATAAAGAATGTTATAACCTGATTTTCATGCCGGGCTTTTCCACTAAAGATGAAATTTCAGATATATCCGGACGTGGTGTTGGGATGGACGTGGTAAAAACCCGTATTGCCCAGCTCAATGGTGGTATTGATATTGATTCGGAAGAAGGAAAAGGAACCCGCATTGCCATTAAGGTTCCTCTTACACTGGCGATTATGCCGACCTTGATGGTGAAGCTGAAAGATCAGGCCTTTGCCCTGCCGTTAGTCAGTGTGAATGAAATATTTCACCTTGATTTAACTAAAACGAATACTGTAGATGGTCAGTCAGTTATTATGGTGAGAGACAAACCTTTACCTTTATTTTATCTGACCCGCTGGCTGGTTAAAGGCTCTGAATATGATGAACTCCCAGATGCCGGACATGTCGTCGTGGTTCATGTTGGTACAAAGAAGGTAGGTTTTGTGGTTAACCATCTGATTGGTCAGGAGGAAGTCGTGATTAAGCCGCTTGGTTCTCTTCTGCAGGGGACGGACGGCCTGGCAGGAGCGACTATTACGGGTGATGGAAAAATTGCCTTGATTCTTGATGTGCCTACTCTGATGTCATCACATCTGAGTTAATTTGTTGATGTTGGTATTTAATATTACCAAAATGATGATTGCAAATTCCAAGTTGGGCTGAAGGCTCTTGAATAATAACAATGATTGATTTATTAAGTATTTTTGGATTGATTCTTGGTATTGGCGCTATATTACTGGGTCAATTTCTTGATGGCGGTCATCTTTTAACTCTGGTGAACGGCCCGGCTGCATTAATTGTCATCGGTGGTACCTTTGGTGCTGTCATGTTACAGTCACCAGCCATTATATTCCTGCGTGGTTTAAAGATGTTTTCCTGGGTATTTCTACCCCCGCGTTTTCATACAGAAGAAACCATTGGACGTATTGTTGAGTGGAGTAGTGTGGCTAGAAAAGAAGGTCTGCTGGGACTTGAGCTGGTAGCAGAAGAGGAAGAAGATCTGTTTGCGCGCAAGGGGCTGGAACTCTTGGTAGATGGGAGTGAACCGGAGATAATGCGTTCTATTATGGAATTGGAAATTGATGCAAAAGAAGATTTTGACATCCTGGCAAGCAAAATATATGAATCAATGGGAGGATTTTCTCCTACTATAGGTATTATTGGTGCTGTAATGGGTTTGATTCATGTGATGGGGAACTTATCTGATCCCAGTAAATTAGGCAGTGGTATTGCCGTTGCCTTTGTTGCTACTATTTATGGGGTTGGATTGGCTAATTTGATTTTGATACCTATTTCCACCAAATTAAAAATATTGGTCAGTAATGAAGTTCACTATCGTGAAATGATTGTTGAAGGACTGGTTTCTATTGCTGAAGGTGAAAACCCCAGAAATATTCAACGGAAACTGGAAGGTTATCTTGATAAGGCTTCCTCATTGAATATCAGCAGCAATATCAACGATCTATAGACTTTAACCTGGAGATAAAAGGCCTGTCATGTCAAGGCGTAAAAAAAAACACGAGGAACATGTTAATCTCGAACGATGGCTGGTGTCCTATGCAGATTTTATTACCTTATTATTTGCCTTTTTTGTTGTCATGTACTCCATTTCTTCTGTTAATGAGGGTAAATATCGAATTTTATCGGATACCCTGAATGTTGTCTTTGAATCCCGTCCAAGTTCTCCTACGCCTATTGAACATGATAGCATCCCAATACCTGTAACGCCGAGTAATCAATTATTAGTCAATATACCTGTGCCAGAACGTTTACCCTCTCCGGAAGAAGATGGCAACTCTTTGGCTGTTCCAGATAATCCGGAGTTGGATGCTTTATCTGAAGAAATTGGTCAGGCAGTTAAGTCTTTGATTGATGATGAATTAATCAGTATTAAAAAAACTGACTTCTGGCTGGAGATTGATATTAAATCCAGTATATTATTCGGCAGCGGTAATGCACAACTCTCAGAAGATGCTGAAGATGTTCTTGCAACCATTGCGCGTTTATTAGATTCCTATCCCAATGATATTCAAGTTGAAGGTTTTACTGATAATCGTCCTATAAAATCAAAAAAATTTCCGTCTAACTGGGAGCTGTCTTCTTCCCGGGCTGCAAGTGTGGTTCATCTGTTTGAAGAAGAGGGTATTGATCCGAAACGTATGCAGGCTATTGGTTATAGTCAATACCGTCCGGTTGCAGATAATGCAACGGCTGCAGGACGTAATGCAAATCGCAGAGTTAATCTGGTTGTTCTGGGACAGGGTGATCCGCGTCAAATAATGCAGCAAAGAATTAAAAGCCTTAATCAAACACCTAAAAAAACTTCTATTAGAAAAATAAAGGATAAAAAACAAAGGTTTAATCCAGTTTTTGATACTCAATAAGAGAAAATAAAGCCAACTCGTTAATTTTTATCATGTTTTGTTGTTGGCTTAATTTATGCATGGTTTTTGTTGTGGTTTGTTATAGGTTGTTTGGGTATAAATGTTCTTATTGATATAGGTAAATTCTCGTGAAAATTTGGGCTGTTGCAAATCAAAAAGGTGGTGTTGGTAAAACAACGACAGCTATTTCATTAGCTGGATGGTTATCCTTAAAAAATAAAAAAACTCTGATGGTTGATTTGGATCCCCATGGTTCCCTGAGTAGTTATTTCGGTTTGGATCCTGATAGTCTGGAAACAAGTGTTTATACTGTGTTTCAAAAAGCGGCATCTAAGCAGAAGATGGATATTAATGAGGCAATATATGCAACACAGTTTGATTATTTATCTATTCTGCCGGCATCTACTGCGATTGCTACTTTAGATAAACAGCTGGGTACCAGAGAAGGAATGGGTCTGGTTCTGGCAAGACAATTATTAAATCTCAAAGGCCAGTTTGATTATATTTTTATTGACTGTCCTCCCATGTTGGGTATTTTGATGATCAATGCACTGGCAGCCTGTGATCAACTATTAATACCGGTGCAAACAGAACATTTGGCGCTAAAGGGGCTGGATAGAATGCTTGCAACTTTAGCTATGATTAATCGGGCACGAAAAGTTCCGTTGAATTATGCCATCATCCCAACCATGTTTGATCGTAGAACCCGTGCTGCTATTGAGTGTTTGCGAATCATGCAAAATAAATATGATGCAAAATCCTTAAAGAAAACGATAATTCCTGTTGATACAAAATTCAGAGAGGCGGCAAGAGATGGTATTCCTATTCCGATCTTTAGCCCGCATACCAGAGGTGCTACCGCCTATAATTTATTATTAGATACCTTATTAGCTGAATAAAGCAATGAATGAAGAGCAGAATAAACAGACCTTATTAGTCGTGGATCAGGATAAAGCCTTAGAGTTTTATTTTGATTCATTACTATTGTCTGATGATGCTCAGTTAGAGGAGCAGTCTTCTGTTGAAAATAATACCGAGATTGAATCTGAAATAGATAACATCTGCACTGATGAATACAAAGTAACTGCAAAGAGTAAAAAACAAGTAACAGAAACTCCGGTTTCTGAGCTTTTGCGTATAGCGCAGAAGAAAAAAGTAATTAGCCCCGGGCCGCTTTCTCCTAAACCAAGAGATCTGGAGTTCAGAGCAGTCCGATCCAATGAACAGAGATCGATTGCCGCCAGTATTGTATTTACAGAAAAAGATAAAGATGGTCATATTATCGAGCAGGTTTTAAAACCCAGAAGTCAAAAACAGAAAATAAAAGTAATGGCAGAAGAAACTAATCCGGCGGAAAAGACTTCCGCGAAGAAAAACAGGTCTCAGCAGAGAAATATTCCTAAGCCGGAATCAATTCAGCCACAGAAAATTTGTGATGTTGTGGACAAACATAGTATAGAAAAGCCAAAGATTATTGCTAATGATGCAACAATATTGTCTCAGACTCAGACAACTCAAGCCAGCCAGACGATACAAAAGCCGATAGAAATAAAAGATGCACCTGAACTGGATTTAAGTCTGTTTTTACCAAAAATACAAACTCTAAGTGATACAGAAATTAAAGAGCAAATTAGTGCTTTGTCACAGGCATCGGCCAGTCAGGCACAATTGGAATCTGATTTGGCTCGTGTCGCAAAGCTGGAACAGGAACTTCAACAAAAAATAAAACTTCAGGAACAAAGCAATGCTTTGGCTGGTAAGACATTAAATGCACCGGCTTGGGCTGAATCAGGTTTTCAGGTACTTTTATTTTCAATTGCAGGTTTAAAATTGGCTGTGCCGCTGAATGAGCTGAATGGTATTCTTGAATGGGGAGATGATTATGTGAGCGAGCTGCCGGGACATGCTTCCTGGTATCTGGGATTGATTCGTAATCAGGGTATTAATGTCCCTGTTGTTGATACCTTACAACAAGTGGTTCCAAAAAACCGCTGGCCGGAACATTATGTGGAAAATCAAAGCTTTAAGCATATAATATTGATAGATAATAGTCGCTGGGGGCTGGCCTGTGAGTCAGTTATAGAAGTCATAAGTTTACAGGCTGATTCGGTTAAATGGCGTTCATCAAGGACAAAAAGACGCTGGTTATTAGGCACTGTGATTGATCAGATGTGTGCATTACTGGATACTTCCGAGTTTTCAGCTATGCTTAGAACAGGTGATGACAGTTTATTAACGGAGTAAGTTTGTTAGATGGCGATAGAAATAATACAAAATACTGAACTGTTTATTAAACTTACAGTATAATCAGCCGATACCTTGTTATAAGATAGTAAACAAATTTACAATCTGGCTGACTTCATTGCTGCCAATAACCTATTAATGATCTGCAGAGGGCTAATCATGGACTATGATTATGAGAACGATTTAGATGATGATCCAATGACACAGTGGGTGACATTTATACTGGATGGTGAAAAATATGGTATCAATGTCACACAGGTTCGGGAAGTTCTACGTAATATTGAAATAGCGCCGGTACCAGGTGCGCCTGTTTATGTTTTAGGTATTATTAATCTGCGTGGTAATGTGGTCACAGTACTGGATACCCGCTCACGTTTCGGACTTCCTTCAGTTGAATTATGTGAAGAATCAAGAATTGTAATTATTGAAACAATGGATCAAATTGTAGGTCTGCTGGTTGACAGCATTGCTGAAGTAGCAGATATTCTGCAATCCCAGATTGAGTTAACTCCAAATGTCGGAAATGATGACAGCTCAAAATATATTCAGGGTGTACATAGTAGAAACGGTGAATTATTGATTCTGGTTGCAGTTGAAAAAGTTCTCAGCGATGAAGAATGGGCAGATATGGATGGTTTTTAGTGTTTTTTGGGGGTGATATATGTCAGGAGATATTCAAGCACTTACATCACTTACGCCGACACCCTTAGTTAGAGAAAAGCGTCATTATCCCGGTGATCAAAAAAAACAAAAACAGCAACAAAAACAACAGCAGACATCTGAGGAAGATGAAAATGCTGAAGCACTTGATTCTGAGGAACAGGGACTGAAAAATAAGCAAGAAAAGAATATGGATAGTGATGAGAAAAATGTTAGAGTAATGCATATTGATGAATATGTCTGACAGTTATTAGCTGAACTAAGGGACTATTTCTTTTTCTGAATGATGACCGTGAACTCTGAACGCTAAAACAAATGGATATAACTACTCTTATTCTTATTACAAGCATCATCTTACTTGTGTTGTTTTTATATCTTGCATATTACGTGAACACCCTTAGTAAATCCTTCTATAAGTCTAATTCCGAATTAAAACAGGTTAAGCAATATTGTGCCATGCAGCAAAAGCAGCTTAAGGAGCTGGCGCATGAATTACAAACAATGACCAATGCAGCTTATGGGGTTGGTAAAAGAATTAATCTCCTGGCTGGTCAGATACGCGAGCTGGATGACAGGCAGGAAGAATTTGATCTGAAAGATCAGGGGTCTCAGTCAATGACTCAGGCAATTGCACTGGCTCAGAAAGGGGCAAACATTGATGAATTAATGGAAACCTGTGATATGTCCCGTGGAGAGGCTGAATTATTAATGATGGTACATGGGGATATAACTGATTAGCGCGGTGCAATAAACATCACTGCAAAACAAAAAATTACCAGGCCAATAAAAAAATAAATAAACTTTCTCGGAGTCTTTTTCTGCCAGTCTTTACCGTGGAAATGTGTAGGGGCATTGCAAATTGAGCAACTGCCCGCATTTTCTTCTATTTCATTGCCGCAATGACTACAATAATGAATATTCCCTACAGAATCACCCATTAGTCAATATCCAGCCCATTCCTATGCACACGATTTACTTCTTTAAGTAAATGCAGCATGGGCAAAATAGCTGTATAATTATTTTCCTGGACAATTTTCATATAAGGCAGGTCTTCATCTTTAAACTCATAACTACCATCTTCAAATGAATGGTAGAGTTCATTAATAATTTTCTCCAGGGGTTCGATAATGAGGGATGCGCGAGCCATTTCATCCGGATCATATTCAATGGCCTCACGTAAGTCAAAAATATCTTCTCTGAGATCTTTAACCATAGCAATATATTGATCGGCTGTTTTTACCTTGCGCAGCATAGAACCGCTGACATAATTATTGGACATAATATTTTTCACTCTGTTAGGATTTTAGGGGATTAATCTTCAAGATGTGGTGCCTGTTATCTCAATATCAAGCTTTAGATGAGATAATTCCTGTCCAAGCTGCTGACAATCCAGGCTCATAAATTGGGTGTGATTGAAGGTGGTAAAACCACCGCTCACCTCATACCACGCAAAACCGCTGCTCCATGAAGCATTTTTATAACAGCCCTGATGTTTACGAGCCAGACAGATAATTTTACCTGGTAGATATATTAAATTATAACTAATTTTCTGTTGATGTAATAAATCAATCCATTGCCATGCTGCTTGCGGTGATTCAAAAACCTGACAATGAATGGGATATGCCTTTTCTCCGCCATTGTGTATCCAGACTGAATCCATAACCGGCAGTGGATGATCTTTAATAAATAAATGAAAGTGTAAATGATTGACTGATGAAAAAGCACCATAAGAATTATAAGCCATACCAATACCGGGCAAATTTGTTGCCAGCTCTTTTGTTATTTGCCAAATGTATTGATGATATTCTTGTGTAAGATATTGTGCTAAACAAGCCTCTCTATCGGGTACTAAAAGGGAATGAAAACGAGCAAAAGGGAATTTATTATAAAAAATATCCAGATGCTTATGATTTAATTGACCTGACCAGAAACATTCCTTTTGTAAGAAAGGTTTATTAAAGTGGAAGTCATCCGGATTAAAATCCAGTTTGATTCCTTCAATGCGGTTTTTACTGTTTCTGGCAGGCCGTAAAGAACGGATATGATTAAATTGCAATTCCCATTGTCCAGTATGACGAAATTCTGTTTGAGTGACTTTGTCAAAGCCCATTGCCATCAGTTTTAGAAAGACCAGAATATCATCTTCAGGCTCTGTTAATAATTGACCATCGGATAATAAAAATTGATATTTTTTTGCCAATTTCTGATATTTTTCTGATAAGTTTTTATTGGTATAGTTGTGGACATGCTCATCAAAACAAGCATTGGCCAGGACAAGAATAAAAACCCCCAGATTGTCATGCTTGAGTAATTGGGTTAATCCCTGTTCAAACAAATGGCGAAATTCCTGTTTTGATGAAAATATTTGATTGTTCATTTATTTAGAGAAGCGGCAAAGTCTAATAAACGTTGTGTTGATGCAAAGGCTTTTAGCCGAATATTTTCTCCAATGCTGATTTCGTTGACATTATTTTCTAACACATGCAGTATTCCCTGCAGGCTGTTCATGGCCATCCAGGAGCAATGGGCACACATGGTGCAACTGGCTCCTACGCCGCCGGTTGGTGCTTCAATGAGTGTTTTATCTGGAGCAGCCTGCTGCATTTTGTAAAAAATTCGATTATCAGTTGCTACAATAAATGTTTCTGCATCCATTGATTTGACAGCGTTAATTAATTGTGTGGTGGAGCCAACGACATCGGCCATTTCTACAACGGTATAAGCTGACTCGGGATGGACTAAAATTTTTGCATCAGGGTGTTTTGTTTTAAGAGCCATTAGAGCATCGGCTTTGAACTCATCATGTACGATACAGGATGCCTGCCACAGCAGCATATCTGCATTGGTGACACTTTGAATGTATTTGCCCAGATGACGATCAGGTGCCCAGAGAATCTTTTTTCCTTCAGCAGCCAGATGTTCAATGACCTGACTTGCGATACCTGATGTGACAATCCAGTCAGCCCGGGCTTTAACCTCTGCGCTGGTATTAGCATAAACCACTACCACCCGATTGGGATGTGCATCACAAAATGGAATAAAATCTGCTGCCTTGCAACCCAGATCCAGTGAACAGGTGGCACCCAGATCAGGCATGACGATGGTCTTGTCAGGAGATAGTATTTTGGCTGTTTCTCCCATAAAACGAACCCCGGCAACAATAATTTTTTGTGCTGAACTTGCCTGACCAAAACGAGCCATTTCCAGAGAATCAGCAACACAGCCCCCTGTTTCATCAGCTAAGTGCTGTAGAATCGGATCGGTATAATAATGGGCAACCAGTACTGCATTTTGCTCTAACAGCAGAGCTTTGATGCGTTGTAACAGGTGCTTTTCCTGTTGTTCATCAATTAGAGGCTTACTCTCTTCTATGGCAGAAGTGCTTGGAACAGAGTCTTCCCAATGACTTGAAATATATGTGTTTTTCATAAGAATTTTGTGTTTGATAAGAGCCATCGGCCAATGAATTTTTCACCACCGTCGCTTTGCAAACATTTTTTCCTGCAAAGAGACGGTGGTGATAAATTCATGTTTGATAAGAGTCTTCAGAAATAGTCTGGTATTATCTATTGAATTTGCTTTTTAGTCCATTTTTTTCTAAACACATGTGTCTGACTGGTTCAGGGACAAATTATAATATTTTCAATTGTTTCCAGCTTTAAGCAGTTCTTGCCCGTCTGGCATAGCACATATCATAATCCAATTGCATACCCGCCCACAACTATGCTCAACAATAAAGTAGCCTTGTTTCAAGGGTTCATCTTTGGTGTGATGCAAATTCTTACTTACGACTCACGACTTTCTTCACCTAATATGCATTTTTATTAATAAATCCCTTGAATAAAGTCAAAATAATAATTTTCACATCAAACAACAAAGACCAATGCTCAATATAATAAATATCATATTCAATGCGTTTTTGTAAATCAGTATTACCTCGTAAGCCATTCACTTGCGCCCACCCGGTAATCCCGGCTTTAACCATGTGTTTTTTCATATATTGAGGTATTTCATGCTTAAATTGTTCAACAAAAACAGGACGTTCAGGACGAGGCCCTACAATGGACATATCCCCCATCAGTACATTTAAAAACTGAGGTAATTCATCTAAACTACTACTTCTTAAAAAGCGACCCAATTTTGTTGTTCTGTCATCATTTTTTTTAGCCCAGACTGCTCCGCTTTCCTTTTCAATCCCCATAGGCATTGTTCTAAATTTTAGCATCATAAACTTTTTGTTATTCCAGCTTATTCGCTCCTGTTTATAAAAAACAGAGCCAATAGAAGTTAATTTAATCGCCAATGAAATAATGATAATTAAGGGTGAAATCATTATTAAAATAAAACAAGACAAACTCAGATCCTGAAATCGTTTAAGAAAGTGTGTTCCATCACTAAAAGGGGATTCACTCATATTAATAATAGGAATACCCGCAATCTCAGAAAATGAATGGTTAATCAAATTAAAACCATAAAAATCAGGAATATACTTAATGTCACCACTATAAAAACGAAGACTATGTAAAATATTCTTTACTTCATTTTCTGCTGATAATGGCATAGCAATCCAAACCTGGTAAACCGTATTATCCTTTAAAAAATTAACTAAAGCTGTCAAATCCGCTGAAAAAATGTCTTTATCCGTTGGTTTTTTATAATCACTAAAATAGCCAACAACCTTTAAGCCTGTCCATTTTTGCTGCTGAAGTATATTGCAGATATTAAAACCCATATTACCATCACCAGAAACAATAATAATAGGACGATGATTTTTTCCCTCTTTGCGTATATAACTTAAATATTTACGTATTACTCCTCGTAACATTAAATCTAATGTTACCCCCGATATAAACCAGATAGTAAACCAGCCACGAGAAAAATAATTATTGGTTTTAGTAATAAAAACCAATAAGCTTAAAATCAAAAAAATACTTATCCAGGCAAGAATTACCTGTCTAAACTCCTGGCGCAACAAACTACCACGCCAGGTTTTATGCAAAGAAAAAATAGAAAAAATAAAAGTAGCAAGAGCCACTGCTATCGCTATACCTATTCGATACCATAATGGTAAGTCTAATGAATCAAAATACAGAAAATAAGCCAATAAAGATGTAGAAACTAAAACAACGAGGTCAAACAGACGATACAAAAGACTAAAGGAACTGTATTCTTTTTTGAGAGAGATATTCTGCATTTAATTATGGATTTAATAAAAGTTTTTTACTAATAAACTGAGTTATTTGTTGTTTAAATATAGAGCTGTCAAACTGCTCACTATGTTGCTTTATTTTAATACTATCAAAATGATCTGTATGATCCTCATACCAGTTAATTGCATTATTTAAAGCCTCAACATTGGCATGTTCAAAAAATACTCCACTCACTTTATTTTCGATAGTATCCAATACCCCCCCTTTTTTATAAGCAATGACCGGGCGACCAGAAGCCATAGCCTCTACTGGAACCAGACCAAAATCCTCTATGCCGGGGAAAATCAAAGCCTTGCATTGGGAATAATATTTTTTAATCTCGGTGAATGGTTGAGTACCAAGAAAAATAATATTTTCATGCGCTTTTTTTTGCAACATTTTTAACTCTGCACCATGACCAATAATGATCAATTTCTTTTTATTAATATTAAATGCCTCAATAGCAAGCAAAGTATTTTTATAGGCGACCAATTGCCCAACCATCAAATAATAATCACCAATCTCATTACTTATTACAAAATCATGGGTATTAACAGGGGGAAAAATAACCTGACTATTACGGCGATAAATTTTTTTAATCCGTTTTTGTACAAAGTGTGAATTAGCAATAAAAAAATCAACTCTGAAAGAAGAGGCCAGATCCCATAAACGAATTCGATGCATCAGCCAGGGCATCAATAGTTTCTTGAGTATTCCCGCCGATTTTTTATACTGATGATACATATCCCAGGCATAACGCATAGGGCTATGACAATAACAAATATGTAGACAATCCGGTGATGTAATTACCCCTTTGGCCGGACCGGACTCACTGGATAAAACCAAATCATAATCACTTAAATCCAATTCTTCTAAAGCATAAGGCATTAGAGGCAAATAAGATTGATATAATCGCCTGGCCCAGGGTAACTGTTGTATAAAAGTACAGGCTTTAACACGTTGTGATATTTTCTTGGAAATAAGCGCATGATCAACCAAATGACTATACACATCCGCTTGTGGATAAATATCTAATAATGCTTCAAGTACCTTTTCACCACCACGCATACCAACCAGCCAATAATGTACAATTGCAACTTTCATTGAATAATTATCCTTGTCAGGCAATAATATCAACGGATATATTAAGAACAACATCATTATCAATAATAGTATGTTCTGCCAGTAATTCAGTAACACCTTCTGGAAAAATACCACCATAAGGCTGAAAAACCCTTATCCCGAAAGTCTCATCAGCTTCTACGATGAGATCAGCTATAATTTCCACACTGATTACAGTTGATAATTCCCCGATAGGGATAACTACCACCCCTGAAGTAGATATATAATCGCTGCCAGCATTAGCACTACCATCAAATGTCTCAAAACTAACACCACTTTCTACTGTTAATGGTTGTTCAATTTCTAACAAAAAATAATTAATTGTATTTTCTAAATCTGCTTCAACAGGATATAAATTAACCTCTTCAGGAGTGACAGGAATAGCAGGTAAATGATACCTATCTAAAACCACAGTATCAATCCAGTCGGCATTTTTAGACAAACGAGAATCAGATGCCAATTCACCATAACTAGAATCAACCTGAGCAGTAATATCAGGATTAATAACATTATCCTGATAACGAAAAATATAACTGGCAATACCTGCTATTTTATTATCAATAAAAGCTGGACCACCTGAATCACCATGCTTAGAAAATATTTCATCAGCACCTGTACCTGGATCATTAATATCGAAAATTCGACCATAGGCATCATGTTCATAACTACCATTATCAAAATCATAACTCAGCTGATAATATTCAAGTATATCCGTACCCAACAAAGGATTAATCTGATCCGTCGTAATATCATATTGATTAAGCCCGGAATGAAATTGTTTATCAGGATTAATGATCAAACCTGTATCAGGATCAATAGTAGAACTATAGCCCACCCGGGTAAAAATAGAATTTACCTCATCAAAATAGCGATATATCTGATAACGTTCAATAGCTGTATCAACTGCAGAAGTCAACTCAATAATTGCAATATCAAAATTATAATTAGACGGATCATTATCCCACCCGGGATGAATTGTAACTGATGCAATCTCGACATCATCAATATTAATTGCTGTATTAAAACCTATTTCCAGTTGATCTAATGAACTAATATCATCGATGAAATGTGCTGCTGTAATAATATGCTTGCCAGTCCAAAGCAGGGCGCCGGAAGCTTGAGAAATTCCTGTGTTTTTTAAATAGACAACACCACTATATAAGGTATCTATGTCTTCAGTGCCAGAAAGGCCGGTTTGAGGCATATTATTTTCCAGGTTTAGCTAAATTTTAAATTTCAAGTATAGCAAATTATAAAATAAAAATAAAAAACACCTTGTAATTCTACTATAAAATACCATATAGAAATGTTAGAATTACCATAATATTTACATACTTATTTTAACCCAAATAAATCAGTTAAATCGTAGTGAAAGCGATCAAGATGCTGAAAATTCAGTGCATTGGACGCTTGCAGTAGGTTCAACTGATTTTTTTAGGTTTAATACTCGGGAAATCTAAAATGGCATCAGCCAGTTCTAAAACAGATTTACAAAAAGCTTTAAAAAAATGTCGCAGCTATTTTGTCACTGCAGGCTTCTTCAGTCTTTTTATTAACATCACAATGTTAGTACCACCACTCTATATGCTGCAGGTCTATGACAGGGTTATCACCAGTCGCAGTGTATCAACATTAATATTATTAACCCTGCTGGTGATTGTATTATTGTTAACTATGGGGGTTTTAGAATGGGTGCGTTCACAGGTACTGGTTAAATCAGGTGCAAAACTGGATGTATTACTCAATGAGCGCTTATTTAAAGCGACATTTAAAAATAGTCTCAATAGTGGTGGTGCACAAAGCAGTGCTCAGCCAGTCAGTGATTTAACCGGCCTGCGTCAGTTTCTTACCGGTAATGGTTTATTTGCTTTTTTTGATGCCCCCTGGCTGCCCATTTATATTGCCGTTATGTTTATGTTTCACCCTTACTTTGGCTGGACTGCAGTATTTGCTGTGATTGTACTGATAATTCTTGCATTTATTAATGAAAAAACCAGTGCAAAACCATTGTCTGAAGCAAATAAAGTAGCCATTGCATCTAATAATTTCCTCAATAAAAATCTGCGTAATGTGGAAGTCATTGAATCCATGGGCATGATGGAAAATATCCGTCTGCGCTGGCAGAAAATGAATAATCAGGTCATCAATCTTCAGGCTGTGGCCAGCAAACGTGCGGGTCTGGTTTCATCCATATCAAAATCCTTTCGCATGATTATACAATCCATGGTGCTCGGACTTGGTGCTTATCTGGCTATTCTGCAGGAAATTACTCCGGGTTTAATGATTGCCGGTTCAATATTATTAGGACGTGCACTGGCACCGATTGACTTAATGATAGGTTCCTGGAAAGGCTTTGTTTCTGCGCGTGGTTCCTATGCACGTCTGAATGAATTATTAAGCATTGTACCGGCTGAAAAAGAAACCATGAGTCTGCCTGACCCGCAAGGACATTTAAGCGTGGAAGGTATTGTAGTGGTACCGCCTGGTGCCAGATTAGCGGTCTTAAAAAGCATTAGTTTCTCAGTCAATAAAGGTGAATCAGTCGCCATTATTGGTCCCAGTGCAGCAGGTAAATCCACACTGGCAAGAACGCTTTTAGGTTTATGGCCGGCACAATCAGGCAAAGTCAGATTGGATTCAGCTGATATCTATAGCTGGAACAGGATAGAGCTGGGTCAGCATATTGGTTATTTACCACAGGACATAGAGTTATTTGATGGTACGATTAGTGAAAATATTGCTCGTTTTGGAGAATTATCCCCTGCGGATATTATTAAAGCTGCTCAGGCAGCCGGTGTGCATGAAATGATTCTGCGTCTTCCTGATGGCTATGACACAATCATTGGTGGTCATGGCGGTGTGTTGTCAGGTGGTCAAAGGCAACGTATCGGATTAGCCAGAGCTTTGTATGGGGAACCTGCGTTTATTGTTCTGGATGAACCCAATTCTAATCTGGATGAGCAAGGAGAACAGGCACTCTCTGTTGCCTTGCAGGGACTTAAACAAAGAGGCTGTACGGTAATAATTATTTCTCATAAAGTCAATATTATTTCTCATGTGGATAAAATTTTAGTCCTGGCTGACGGGGTTGCCACATTGTTTGGTTCACGTGATGAAGTTCTGGCTCAGTTGACACAGGCAGCCGAACAGCAGAAAAAAGCAGCAATAAAGACAAAGCCGGCTGTTACCAGTGTAAAGCCCTCATTACCCGTATAATCGCATGCTGATTTCAGACGGGGGTCTGGATTGCAGAAAGGACATATAAATGCCGGAAGAAAATAAAACGATGACAGAAAATTTGCATAAAGAGGAAATATCCAGTTCTGATAATTCCAGCAATTCTGATAATTCTACTATTGAGGAACAGGAGATTATTGAAGGTGAGATCGAAGCAAGAAGCGCTGCAACCCAGTCAGATTCTTTGCCCGAAAACTCAGCAGAGAAATTGTCCGGGGACTCAGAAACAGTCGATACCAATGTGGCTGTGCCGCGCTTCATTGGTATGGCATTAATCGTCATTGTGTTTGGTTTTTTAATGGGCTGGTCATTTATTGCACCGCTGGATAGTGCAGCCTATGCACCCGGCTTTGTTGTCGTTGAAAGTTATCGCAAAACCATCCAGCATCTGGAAGGTGGAATTGTTAAAGAAATTAAAATCAAAGAAGCGCAATTAGTCAATAAGGGTGATCTGCTTATCGTGCTGGATGATACCCAGCTCAAGGCACAAATGGAAATTTTTGAAACACAGTATGTTTCTGAACTGGCTCTGCTGGGACGTTTGAAGGCAGAACGGGATAATCAGCAAGATATTGATTTTAATGATTACCTGCAGCACAAGAGAGAGAATAATAGTATAGCGGAAATACTGCAGACGCAGGAACAGGTTTTCAAATCTCGAAAAGTGGCACGTGAAGGTGAAATTGATGTATTAAATCAGCGCATCGATCAATTAGAAGAACAAATCAATGGCTTGCTGGAACTGCAAAAAAGTGATGAAAAACAAATCAGGCTCTATAGTGAGGAAATCATCGAGTTCAGAGATTTATTGAAGAAAGGCTTTACCGATAAAACCCGCATGAGAGATATGCAGCGTCGCGTGGCAGAACTTCAGGGTGAAGTGGCCAGAAATAGTTCTGACATTGTTTCTTCTAAAATTAAAAAAGGTGAAACAAAATTACAGATTATCCAGATTGAAAATCAGCACCAGCTGGAGGTAGCAGAACTGCTGAGCCAGGCAGTCACAAAAATCAATGACCTGCAGGAACGACGTTTAGCCATTCAGGATAAATTATTACGTACAAAAATTATTGCACAGGATTCCGGTATGGTTTTGGGCTTAAGCGTACATACTCTGGGCGGTGTCATCTCTCCGGGTAAGCCGATTCTGGAAATTGTCCCGCAGGGGGAAGATCTGATCATAGAAGCTCGGGTCTCACCCACTGATATAGATAAGGTGCATACCGGTTTAATTTCTGAAGTACGCTTCAGCTCTTTTAAAAGTGCGACGACACCAATCGTTGAAGGTGAAGTGATATCCGTTTCTGCTGATAGTCTGGTCGATCAAAATACCGGAGCACCCTACTATCTGGCACGCATTCGAGTCACCCCGGAAGGATATAAGAACTTGGGCGAATTAAAATTATTACCCGGTATGCCTGCTGATACACTAATAAAAATAGGCGAACGAACAGTGTTTGAATATTTGATGCAGCCAGCCAGCAACGCATTTGCCCGCTCATTTATCGAAGATTAATCATGAAAAAAATAATAATTCTGCTGACTATATTATTGAGCCTGACTGTTTTTCAACTATCGGCTCAGGCAGCCAATTTAATCGAGGTTTATAATAGTGCCGTGCGCTCCGATCCGGTATCCATAGCGGCTCAGCTACAGGTATTAATCTCAGAAGAAAGCCAGCAGCAGTCAGAAGCTAATTTATTTCCACAGGCCTCTCTGGATGCAAGCTTGTCGGATAACAGGCTAAGAGGAAATGATATTGCTGATCAGGACTACACAGGTAATGCCATTAAATTAAATATCAGACAAGTCTTATTTGATATGCAGGCATGGCGTGATAATGAAAAATTTGAGCTGCTGATTGATAAAAGCAGTGATGAATATCATCAGGCACAAAGTGATTTAATGGTTAAAGTCGTAGAACGCTATTTTGAGGTGCTGCAAGCAAAAGATGCCATGGAACTGGCACAGGAAAATACCGTAACTATGAAAAAAAATCTGGAACAGCTTTCAGCTCTTTATAAAAAACAGCTGGTTCCTGTCACTGGTGTTTATGAAATAGAAGCCCGCCTTGATCTGGCTTATAGCATAGAAATTGAAGCAACAGCCGCTCTTTCAGTGGCTTTTGAACGTCTCTATGAAGTAATTGGTGAACGCATTGAAAAGGTCTCACCTCTAAAAGAAGATTTACAATTTTCAGCACCGACGGATGATATAAAAAAATGGCTTGATCTGGCAATGGAAAATAATCATTTTCTGGCTGCCAATAGAAGCAATGTGCTGGCGGCAAAAAAAGACCTGCAGGTGAGGCAGGCTGGTTTTGCTCCGCGTTTTAACTTAAACTTTATCCAGTCACATCAGGATACAGGCTATGACAATAGTCCCAGACCGGAAACCGATACATCGACCCTCATGCTGAGTTATTCTCAACCTATTTATCAGGGGGGAGGGATTTCATCAAGAAAACGTGAGGGTATACATAGAGTCAGTTTAGCAGAACAGGGAGAAATTGAGAGCCTGCGCAGAGTAGAACAGCAATTACGCGAGCATTATCTGAACTTAAAATCAGATGTACTGAAGATCAAGGCTAACCGTCATCTGATTGAATCGGAAAAAAAGCGTTCAGAGTCCATGCGTGCCGGTTTTAAATTTGGTACTGTGACAGTTTCTGATGTGCTGGATGCGGATACAGATTTTCTAAAAGCACAATTAGAGTATCAAAAGGCCAAATACAACTACATAAAGAATCAGGTCAGATTAAAAAGTGTGGCCGGTGTGATTACGGAGCAGGATATTATCGAGCTGAACAGCTGGGTGGAATAAAAAGAAAGTCTAATAAAAGCAGTCTAAAGGAAAAAGAAAGTCTAAAGTCTAAAGTCTAAAGTCTAAAGGAAGATCAAGAGAAGGTCAAAAGTAAAGAAGAGAAGTATGAATTTTGAGGATACTGAGTCGTGGAAACGATCTTCCAGACTTTGTGTGGAGATATATAGAGCTTTTGCAAAGCATCGAGATTATGCTTTTAAGGATCAGATAACACGTTCAGCATTGTCGATTCCAAGCAATATTGCAGAGGGTTTGGAAAGGCAATCAGATAAAGAAACTATACAGTTTTTAAACTATGCCAGGGGATCCAGTGCTGAATTAAGAACACAGATATACATAGGAATAGAAATTGGATATATTCAAAAACGAACAGGTCTGGCATGGGTACAAGAAAGCAAAGAGCTATCAGCAATGATTATGAGCCTGATCAAATACTTAAAGATCAGTCGATAAGATAAGAGCAATCTTTTGATCTGTCTCTAGTCTTGCGACTTCAGACTGCTCTTATAACTGCTCTTAAAGCTTCTCCAGCTCAGCATTGAGAGAATTACTATAAGTATCACGAGCCGTTTGAAACACAGCCAGTTCAGCCTTCATTGGCATCATCTTACTATCAATTAATTGAATTTGTGCGATATAAGATTTCGCTTCATTACTTAAATCATTGATGTTATATTCCTTATCATTAATTTTAAGTGTTGAATTATTTGCTTGTGCATCCGCCATGTTGTAATCCTCAGTGATTGTTAAAATGGTATTATAATAGATAGTATAAAATGTGCAAACTAAAAAAAACCGTTTCATTAAAACACAAGACAATCCTCACCCTAATCCTCTCCCTGAGGGAGAGGGAGGTCAACCAGTCAGAATTAATGAGTTGAACTGCCGGGTTAAAGAGCATGGTTTTAGAGCTTATAATTATCATGAGAAATTATTTTTTTAAATGAAACTAGTTGTCAATAGTACTTCTCTAATCCCGCCTTTATCAGGTATCGGACGTTATACGAAGCAACTGCTTAGTTGTCTTTTGGATCCCCGACTATATGATAATTCAGAATTTGAGTTTATTGAAGATATCAGAGCTTTTAATCCCCTGCATTTTTATGCACAGGAAGAGCTGCTGCAATTACTGCACATACTGGATAATGAGAACAATACACAAACAGCAGAGAACTCACTCAATAGATTAAAAAAAATAAGGGGGATTGTTAAACATATTCCTGGTGCCAGAAGACTAAAAAACAATATACAACAAAGAATATTCAATAAAAATATTGCTCAATGTAAAGATTATATTTACTGGGAACCCACTAGTATACTTGAAAAATTTGACGGTGTTAGCATCCCGACTATTCATGATCTTTCACATATTCACTACCCTCAGTTTCATCCTGAAGAGAGGAGGCGCTGGTTAGATAATAATTTGCCTGCGACATTAGAAAATTCAACAGCCATTATTGTTGTTTCAGACTTTACAAAAAAAGATCTGATGGATACTTATGGTGTCAGTGAAGAAAAAATCAGCATTGTTTCTCCCGCAGTATCAGATGAATTTCGCCAGCCATATAGTGGCCTGGAAATACAACAAATTCGACTAAACTATCAACTACCGCGACAATTTTTACTCAGTGTCGGGACGATAGAACCACGAAAAAACCTGAGTGGATTATTGACTGCCTATCAACAACTACCTGAAACACTAAAAAATACCTGTCCTTTGGTGGTAGTGGGTTATAATGGCTGGCTGAGTAAAGCAATAGAAAAGCTGATGAATCCCCTGTTAGCGAAGGGGCAGGTAATTCGTTTGGGTTATGTTCCACAATACCATCTGCCGCTCATATACTCTGCCGCCACCGCTTTTATCTATATATCACATTATGAGGGCTATGGTATGCCCATAGCGGAGGCTATGTGCAGTGGTATACCGGTGATTACTTCTAATGTCAGCTCCATGCCTGAAGTAGCCGCCGGCAGTGCTCTACTGGTTGAACCTGATGACCACCAAAAAATTGCTCTACAAATTCAGGAGATTCTTGAAAATAAAACATTGAGAGAAAATTTAATTTGCAAAGCAAAACAACAAAGTCGTACTTATCTATGGGAAAAATCTGCACAAAAGCTGATAAAGCTTTTTTCCAGATGGGATAAATAAATGAAAAATATATTACTGGCTTTTGACTTTGCTAAAAGAGATTTTAAAGAAAGGTATGTTGGAACCGGGCTGGGACAGTTCTGGTATGTCCTGTCCCCGGTCATTACAATTTTTATCTATACGGTAATATTTTCAGATTTTATGAAAATGAAACTGAGTATTGTGGACAGCAGCTATGCCTATAGTATTTATATTGTTCCAGGATTATTAGCATGGCTCTCTTTTAGTAAAATGCTCAGTATGCTGACTAACTCGATAGCACAAAAATCAAACCTGATAAAAAAAATAAATGTACCGATGTATGTTTTTCATCTGAGCATACTCATTACTGAATTTTTACTTTTTATGGTGTCAATCTCCCTGGGTATTATTTTTTTATTGATTATTGAATATCCGGTTAACTTCACCTTTCTCTGGATGCTTCCTATTATGTTTCTACAGGCAATATTTGTCTTTTCTCTGGGGGTGATAGTCTCACTTTTTGTGCCTTTTTTTAAAGATTTAAAAGAAGCCATTCCTATTATTATCCAGCTTTGGTTCTGGATGACGCCTATTATTTATATGAAAGAGATGATAGCGGATAAGTATCCTCTGATACTGGTATTGAATCCTTTTTATTATTATGTACACCTCTATCAGGACATTTTTTTATTTGCCAAAGCACCTGCAATTAATGATTTAACAAGCATTTTGATGATCTCTTTAATAACACTGTTATTAGCAGGCTGGTTATATAAAAAAATGATCAATACCATTAAGGATATCATTTAATGGAAAAAGTTCTTGAAGTTAGAAATATTACAAAAATATACAAAACATATAAAAATAACACTGCCAGACTCAAAGAAGTTTTTTTAAATCAATCTTTTCATAAAGAATTTATTGCCAATAATAATATTTCTTTTCAATTATATTCTGGGGAAACGCTCGGTATTATCGGTGTTAATGGTGCAGGAAAGTCAACCCTGCTGAAAATAATTTCTGGAGTGATTGTCCCTACTTCAGGGGATATAATGAAATATGGCAGAGTGACAGCCTTGCTGGAGTTGGGTACTGGATTTAATGATGAAATGATTGGTTATGATAATATTTATCTGAATGGCACATTAATTGGGATGAGTAGGCAAGCCATTGATAAAGTGATAGATGAGATAATAGCATTTAGTGAATTAGGTGATTATATCGATGAGCCAATCAGAACCTATTCATCAGGGATGAAAATGCGGCTTGCCTTTTCCATTGCCATTTTTTCAGAGCCAAAAATATTAATTGTGGATGAAGCATTATCCGTTGGTGATGCTCATTTTTCTGCAAAATGTACTCAGGCTCTAAAGTTAAGAAAAGAAAAAAATATGAGTATTATCTATGTTTCACATGATTTGAACTCATTAAAACTATTATGTGACAGAGTGATTATGTTAAACCAGGGTAAAATTGTTAACGATGGTAGTCCTGAAAATGTTATCAATGATTATAATTTTCTTATTTCTCAATTAAATGATAATAAAGAAAAAGTAACCAGCAAAGAAACACAAAAAAGCTCTTTTGGCAGTTTTGATGTTGAAATAAAAAAAGTCACAATAAAAGGTGAAAATTCAAAATCAAATATCATTAGTTCAGGAGAAGAAAGCAGCATAGAAGTTTTTATTGATGCGAATAAAGACATGCCGAATATGACTGTCGGCTTATTAATAAGAGATAGGTTTGGGCAGGATGTCTTTGGCACCAACACTTATTATCATAAATTAATATTGGACTTCAAGACTGACCAGCATTATGTCTGCACGTTTAAACTAACATTAAATATTGGTGTTGGAAAATATAGTATCACTGCTGCAGTTCATTCAGAAAAAACCCATCTGAATGATTGTTCACACTGGCTGGATTATGCTGCTGATTTTGAAGTGGCAGGTATCTGTGGTGAACAGTTTGTCGGGCTTTGCCGTCTGGAACCCAGGGTGAGTTTTTCTTCCATTCAATCCTTAGAATCCGATCACTAGAATAAAAAAATGAAACGCAAATTTAAAAGTTTACTGGTAAAATTATCATACAATAAAAATCTCATAGCCGCAGCCAAAAAAATTCTAAAAAACTTCCCGGCATTAAAAACAAAATTGATTTATATACGTGATGGAATGTACATTACAAACCATTCAAATAGTCATTATATCTACAAAAGTGATTTTTTAGAATCGATAAAAAAAGAAGTCGAGTTGAGAAAAGAACACATGAAGGATTCTAAATGATTATTTATATTGATATCACTCAGCTGGATAAAGGCAGAGCCAATACCGGAATACAAAGAGTGGTGAAAGAGTTCCTGCAGCGGGCACTCTATAATCAGGAGAATATCACCTATAATATTGTTTCATATAATTCAGAATTAAATTGTTTATATTTATTGGATAATGATGAAATAAAAGCCTTTTTAAAAGACATTAAAAACTTTAAATTTATAAAAAAACAAATTATAGATATTCATACATTGAAAGTGAAAGAAAATACCATTTTTTTTGATATGGATTCAGCCTGGAACGCCCCATTAAAAAGACAGGAACTTTATCAAACACTGAAACATAACGGCTTTTTAATCTTTAACTTTGTACATGATATTATCCCTGTCGTCATGCCAGAAGTTGTTGCTAATGAAAAAATTGTAAGAAAATTCACATTATTTATAGAGGCTGTCTATAAATACTCTGACCTTGTTTTTTTTAATTCGATTAACTCACAGAATGATTTTTTGCAGCTAAAAAAACACAAATCTATAGCCAGAAATATCCCCACCAGAGTGGTTGGTTTAGGATCAGATTTTTTACAAATAAACAATGCTAACACTATAGACGGGTCTTTAAAAAAACTATTGCAAAGTAAATATATTTTATTTGTAGGAACGATAGAGCCAAGAAAAAGCCAGACAAAAATGCTGGATGCTTTTGATGTTTTAGCAAAAAAAGATCCCGCCTTAAAACTTATCTATATAGGTAAGAAAGGGTGGAATGTAGAAACTCTGATAGAAAGAATACAAAACCATCCCTTACATAACAGTCAGCTCTACTGGTTTGACAATATTGATGACATAACATTACGATTATTTTATGAAAATGCATTTATTGTCACCTATCTATCCAGATATGAGGGCTATGGTTTACCCATAGCAGAATCATTGCAGATGGATAATATTACCATTACATCAAAAAATAGCTCTATGTATGAGGTAGGTAGAGATTTTGCTGACTATATTGAATATGACAGCCAGAATGAACTGGTTGAAATTATCTCTCTGTATAGTGAAAATGAAGCACTATACCGTGCAAAAAAAGACTACATAAAACAAAATTATAAGCCAGTTTTATGGAGTAGCTTTTATCAGTCTATTGCAGATGTTTTTAATAATTATGAAAAATCTATAGGCATTAAGCAAAAACATCAAAAAAAATTACAATTTGTTTTCATCAGCATAGCAGTAGAAAATATCCGGGGTACCATACAGGCAATCGATAATTTGATGGACTTTGTTAAAGAATACATTGTGATAACTGCACCGGAGTTTATCAATGAATTTCAAACAATACAAAGCAAATATCCATTAACCATTATTGATGAGACAAGTATTTTAAAAGAATATACAAAAGATTTTTCAAACAAAGATCACGTCACAAAAAACTGGCTGCTCAGGGCTTCTTTAATCAACCTGACCCTGCTGGAAAATGAATTTATTATGCTTGATGATGATAACAGACCGCTAACGCCGATAAAGAGAGATAAATTCATCGATCAGGATGGTAGTTATAATTGTTACTATTTTTATAATCTTCTTGAGTGGAATCATAAAGGGACAGATTATGATATCGGTCAGCAAAACATGAAACAGGTATTAAGTGACAAAAACTATGAACTGCTTTCATACTCATCACATGCACCGCAAATTATCAATAAACAAATTTTTAAAGAGATGCAGGAACGTTTTTTTTCTATAGGACTGACAACACCTATAGATGAATGGAGTATCTACTTTAATTACGCGGTCTCTCTTTATCCCTGCCTGTTTAATAAAAAAATATTTCAAACATTAAACTGGCCGGATAATCCATTTTATTGGGAACAACTCTATACCCCTGAAAATATATCTTTTGAAAATTACTATAAAGACATTTATCAGACCAATTTCTTTAATGAGGCAATGTCACATAAAGATAAACTGGAAAAAAAACAGCAGCAGCTGAAGCCGTTTACTCAATCAATTCAAATGTTTAAAAAAAATACTAAACTATTATCTTTAAACAATATGATTCATGGTATTTGTCAATTTAAGAATAATGATGTTGAATTTTATTTGTCTAATATACCCTATGTTGTAGTGCTTGCTAAAGAGGCGTCTTTAAGATTAAAATTAAACTATAAATTATTAAATTTAAAACAGGCTGATCTGGAGATAGAAATTATTGTCCTGTTAAATGGTTATGAGCGCACTGTTAAACCAATCGCTGCACTGGATCGATCATTTTATCAGGAATCCATCATTGAAGTGCCGATCATATCAACCCGGTTGGAATCAGTATGCTACGATGTCACTTTTGATGTAAAAGTCAATGGGAAAAATATCTACGCAGAAAATTCTCCCTATTTGATGAAGCTTATTGTCAATGAGAAAAATGTTATAAAACCATAATCAAGCATCGTATCAATACACGCCGATTCCCGGCATTCTGACAATTTTTAACAAGACCAACTTATTTTATGAAAGATATTTTATGAAAGAGACTTCAATACAAGAGATACAGCAGTTAATTGAAAATATTAAGCTGCAGGCTGAAACCATCGACAGCAATAAAAATGAATTTCAACCATCAGTGACAGAAAATTCATTTTTATCCTCTATCACACCGGCAAAAGATGAGATTTATAGTTATTCACCTGAATTTGAACACCGGAATGATTTTTTATGTTATCAGGACATTGATTTTGTTCAATGGGCATATAAAGGTATCTTATTACGCAAGCCTGATGTGATTGGTAAAAAAAATTATCTTAATCAATTACGAAAAGGTAAAAGCAGGCAGAGTTTACTAGCCAGCATGATGCTGTCCAGAGAGGGGCGGCAAAAAGCAGTGCCCATAGATGGCATGAAATGGCTTCTGATAAGAACTAGAATTTTCAATAAACTGAGCCTTCCAGGCAGAATACTGCAGCGCCTGGCCAATTACAGTGATAAACTGATGCAGCCGAAGTTTGATTATGCATTATATAAATTACATATTATGGAGTGGCAGCAGCAGAAAAATTTTAGTCGTATTTTATTACAGCAGCAAATTAATAAAAGCTCTAACAGGGAGCTCTATGAAGAGCTGAAACAGTCTATACAGACAAGCCAGGATCAATTACAGACAACACAGCAGCAGCTGCAGACAACACAGGCTCATCTTGCAGAAGTCAGAATGCAATTTAATTATCAGCAGAGAAACCAGGATCTATTTTTACAACAACTCATTAACGATAATGAGCAGAAAATGACTGGAGTACAAACCTCAGCACAACAGCAGGAGAGAGAGCAGCATCAACAAACATTGCTTGAGCACCGGAATGATAAATTAGATGCCTATTATATTGCTTTTGAAGATGCCTGCAGAGGAACACGGGAAGAAATAAAAAATAACCTGAAAATATATTTACCACTGATCGAAAAAGTCATGGATAAAATATCTTCGACTACTGAGAATGACATAAAAAATACCATTGATGTGCTGGATTTAGGCTGTGGTCGGGGAGAATGGCTGCAATTACTCAATGAACAGCATTGGCAAACAGCAGGAATTGATAATAATAAAATTATGGTTCAGGATTGTCAGAATCTGGGCTTGAATGTACATATAGCTGATGTCCACCAATATTTAAAGCAGCAGCCGTCAGAATCGGTTTGTGTGATAAGTTCGTTTCACCTGATAGAACATATCCCGTTTGCACACTTACTTTCCTTGTTTGAAGAATCCATTCGCATACTAAAACCGGGAGGATTGATTTTATTTGAAACCCCCAATCCGGAAAATATTTTAGTGGGCAGTCATACTTTTTATCATGATCCAACCCATACCAACCCGCTGACCCCGACGGCTATGCAATTTTTAGCACGTTATACCGGCTTTACTGAAATAGAAATTGAACGTTTACACCCTTATCCTGAAGAGGCTAAGGTACCTGGTGATGATATTCTGACGCAAAGAGTAAATGGTCATCTCTGTGGACCACAGGATTATGCGCTTATTGCCGGCAAACCACTTAAAACAGCATCCATGTCATGAAAATACTTGTAACGGCTAATAAAGTGCCCTTTATGACAGGGGGAGCGGAATACCATATTCGTGGTTTGATAGCACAGCTTCAAAAACAGGGGCATCAGGTAGAAAGCATCCGTTTTCCCTTTCGTTTTCAGCCGGAGTCAGATATAAAGCAGTTGATGCATTATTGTCAGCAACTGGATTTTAATGCGCCCAATGGTATAAAGATCGACAAACTCATTAGTCTGCAGTTTCCAGCTTATGGTGTGCAGCATGATAATCATAGTGTCTGGCTGATGCATCAGCAGCGCAGCGCATATGAGCTTTTTAAAGCGGAACAGGCTGGTCAGGCAGAAAAAGAATTTCGCCGGCAGGTCATTGACTATGATAATCGGGTACTTTCACGTGTTAAAAATCGTTTTGCCAACTCGGTTACTGTTGCACAACGTCTGCAAAGCAATAATCAGTTAAGCTCTGTCCCGCTTTATCATCCGCCCTTTGCTGAACAACAGTTTTTTCATGCAGAGTCACAGAACTATATCTTCTGCCCCAGCCGCCTGGAACGTTTAAAGAGACAGGACTTACTGATAGAGGCCGCCCGACACCTGACTACCCCGGTGAAAATATTAATTGCCGGTGATGGGGGACAAAAAAACTATTACCAGCAGCTGATTGAAAAATATCAGTTGGCTGACAGCATATCCTTGTTAGGCCATATTTCAGAAACAGAAAAACTGACATTTTATGCCAACTCATTAGCCGTATTTTTTGCCCCCTATGATGAAGATTATGGCTATATTACTCTGGAAAGCCAGCTTTCAGCCAAGCCCGTGATCACCTGTAATGATTCAGGCGGTCCACTGGAATTTATAGAAGATCAACAAAATGGTTATATCTGCGAGCCGGATCCTCTACAAATTGCCGCTCTGATAGACAAGCTGTACAATCATCCACAAACAGCTCGGGAAATGGGGCAATACGGGCTGCAAAGCTATAAAAATAAAAACATCAGCTGGGAAAATGTTATTCACCAATTAGTTTAAAAAGAAAGTCTAAAGGAAATAGAAAGTCTAAAGTCTAAAGTCTAAAGTCTAAAGTCTAAAGTCTAAAGACAAAGACAAAGACAAAGACAAAGACAAAGAAAAAAGATAGAATAGAACATATTAAGTTTATGGCGAAATCTCTTGCTTTAGACTTACGACTTTAGCCTTTACCCTTTTGACTTTCGACCGACTTCTCTTTAATATGAAAATAGCGATTATTGCTCCAAGTCCTGTTCCATTCACCATTGGCGGTGCCGAGAAACTCTGGTGGGGTCTGCTCGATGCCATTAATCAGCAGGGTGAGCATCAGGCAGAGCTGATCAAGATCCCTTCACCAGAACGGCAGTTTAGTGAATTAATATCCAGTTATCGACATTTTAGTGAGCTGGATCTGCTGCATTTTGACCAGGTGATATCAACCAAGTATCCCGCATGGATGGTTGACCATCCTAATCATCATTGTTATATGCAGCACAAACTGAGGGGACTCTATGATACCTATCATTTTAGTGGTTTAAGCTGTTCCATTGATGAACTGCAGGATTATTCCTGTCCTGAACTAAAACAACTCTATCAGCTGCTGAATGATAAAAACAAAAGCAGAGAGCAACTGATCCCTTTCTGGGAGTTGTGGCAGCAACTCAATGATTTAATCAAACAACAACAACTTCCTCCGCAAATCTTTGCTTTTCCCGGCTCACTGAGCCGGGCAATTATTCACTTCCTGGACGATGTCGCTCTGCAGCCGGGGAAAATAAAACGCTTTTGTGCCATATCAGAGAATATTACGCACAGACAGGATTATTTTCCGGCGCATACAGCAGTACAAGTGATTCATCATCCATCGGATCTCAGGGGGTTTAAAAATCAAAGTCAAAACAAAGATCTCATGACTGATCCTTATATTTTTACCATCAGTCGTTTAGATGCACCCAAAAGAATTGATTTGCTGATTAAAGCCTTTATCAGGGTTCCTGCTGATATCCGCTTTCGCATTGCGGGAGAAGGCCCCATGAAAAAGCAGCTGCAGCAGCTGGCACAATCAGATCCCAGAATTGAACTGATAGGCAGAATCAGTGATCAGCAGGTCATTGAAGAATATGCCGGTGCCTTATTCATCCCTTTTATTCCCTATGATGAAGACTATGGTTTGATTACTATAGAAGCCATGAAATCACAAAAAGCCGTGTTGACAACGATAGATGCCGGCGGTGTTAATGAGTTTGTAGAAAATGGTATCACAGGCTATAGCGTTGCTGCAGATGAAATCAGTCTTGCCAGGGCAATGAAGCAATTGATAGAGGTACCTGAAGAAACCATTAATATGGGTAAAAATGCATTGCAGAAAGTACAGCCTGTCAACTGGAAAAATACCATAAGGCAACTGCTGAACAGTAATACTAAGAACCATCAGAAACTGCAGAAAAATAAAGAAAATAATAATAGATTAAATGAAAAAAGGCTCAATATTATTGTTGCCTTGAGTTTTGCATGCTGGCCTCCGCAGGGAGGAGGACAAAGCAGAATCTATTATTTATATAGAGAAATTGCAAAATATCACAACGTGACCCTGCTGGCTCTGGTTGATGCACAGAGAATAGCAGGAGAGCCATGGCAGGACAGGCAGATTGCGCCTGGTTTACGGGAAATCTGTATCGCCAAAACCAGAATGCATCTGCATTATCAACAAAAACTAAAAAAACAACTGAAATTATCAATAGATGATATCGCCTGTATTGAAGGGCATCGTTTTACACCACAATATGCTCAGGCAATTAAAGTTTTTGCTAATGACGCAGACTTGTTTATTGCCAGTCATCCCTATCTTTATGATGCCGTTAAGCAAAACTGGCAAGGACGTGTCTGGTATGAGGCTCACAATGTTGAAGTGGATTTAAAACAAGGGATGCTCGGGCAGACTTCTGCAGCCGGACTATGGCTGACTAAAGTGCATGATATAGAGCAGGCCGCTTGTCAGGCTGCTGAAATAATAATGACCTGCAGTCAGACAGATGCACAGCGACTGGCTAAACTATACCGGCAGCCAATGGATAAAATGCTGGTAGTGGCCAATGGCGTGGCAATGCAGGATGATATCCTGATAACAACGCCTCCCATTCACAAAGCTTCACAGTTCAGCTGTTTGTTTATGGGTAGTTGGCATGGACCGAATATTGAAGCAGTTGAACAGATCAAAGCCATTGCGGAACAGACAGCGGATGTGCAGTTTTTAATCATGGGTAGTGTCTGCAAACACCCCGTGTGTGAAAACCGGCCGGATAATTGTCATCTGCTTGGAGTGGTCAGCGAAACAGAAAAAAATTTATACCAGCAAACTGCAGATATCGCCATTAATCCCATGCTGAGCGGTTCCGGCACCAATCTGAAAATGCTGGATTACACAGCTAACAGCCTGCCCGTACTGACTACAGAGTTTGGACTCAGAGGACTGGAGTTTATCAAAGATCAGGAAATCCTTATCGCACCCATAGACAAGTTTGCAGAACAGATAAACCACTTACAGCAAAACCGTGAGCAAACAGAGCAGCTGCAGAAAATGGCCGTCAAGGCCAGACAAAAAACCGCAAAGCTTTATCAATGGCAGAGTATTGCACAGGTGATGCTGGAAAAGCTTGAAAAGGAAGTCTAAAGTCTAAAGAAGGATCAAGAGCACAGTAGGTTCTTTCAATCTCTTGCTCCTGCTCTAGTCTTACGACTTTAGACTTTCTCTAATCTTATGTGGCAGTGTGCCAAATTGACACATTGTTGTGTTGATGTCATAATGCAGTTTGAGTTATAACAAAGTGTTATTAGGAGACAGCTATGGAAACAAATTTACCTCGAATTACAACCCGGGTTGATATTGAAACACAGGCATTGTTATCACAAGCATCAGCAATTGCAGGCATGTCTAGTATTAATTCTTTTGTATTAAGTGCTGCCATTGAAAAAGCCAGGAAAATAATAGAACGTGAACAATCATTAAAACTTAGCCAACGAGATGCGATTATGCTTGTTAATGCTTTAGATGCAGCTGCTAAACCTGATTCTCGTTTAAAACAGGCAGCAATAAACTATGGGAAGTCATGAGAAATTAACCCTATAATGATTTCAGTAATGCTCAACAAGAAAAAACATAATCGAAATCGCTTTGATTGTGGTGTTGAAGCATTAAATAATTATTTATGTCTGATGGCAAACCAGCAGTCCGGCAGAGATAATACTCGTACCTTTGTTCTGGAGGATAATAAACCAGAGAATATTATTGGTTATTATACACTGACTATGTCTCCTGTTAACCTGCTTGCACTGCCGAAAATAATACAGAAAAAACACCCTAATTTTCATGCAGGAGGGTTAATTGCTCGTTTAGCTGTTGATACCCGCTATATTAAACAAGGTTATGGAGAATGGCTGTTAATTGATGCATTAAAGAAAATGCTGTCAGCTAGTGATACAGTTGCTTTCCCGGTTGTTATTGTTGATGCAAAAGAGGGAGCAATTGAATTTTATAAGCAGTTTGGCTTTACCCCCTTCCTGGATTTACCTGATAAACTGTTCATCACCGTAGCAGATATACGTGCAAGTCTGAAGTAAGAGAAAGTCGGTAAAGAAAGTCTAAAGTCTTTAGCACCAGGAATCTTTATTTTTCGGTAAGCTGTGATGATCATCTATTACCTTAACCTGATGACTAGAGTCTCCCCATTTCCACAGTACAAGGTTCATCATATCGTTTGATGCAAGTGGTGCATTTGACGGCACGATAATTCCGCTTTTATTGGCATCGATTAAGAATTCAGCCATTTTCCAGGTAGGAGGGATCTCTTTACGAGCCTTCATGTATCGGAAATCACAAACTATCTCCTGAATAGTAATTCTTGCTTCACTTCTGCCCTCAGCTGTTGATAGATCAAGAATATTGGAAACTGATACTTCAAAAGCACAAAGAGTTGTTGGTTGAGGTCTATGTGAAAGGCCTGCCTGATTAAATTCAGCTAAGGCGCCTAATGGGGATAGAGCAAGATACAAGGCATTTGTTCCCGGCGGATTAAAGCGTCCTCCATGAATTTTTGATCCTTCACCAGAAAGCACATCAAATGACCAGTTTGGCTGAACAGCCCTATAGGCAATGACGTTTAAGCTGAGATCAGGCAAAACCGCCGTCCATCAGCTCTGTTATATAATCTAATACATCATTAGCCATACCTCTTTTAACCAGGTCTTCAGCCGTAAGTCCTCCAAAACCTGGAAGCTGCTCAGATCTATACCAGGCATAAGCCTGCATAGGACTGCCACTCCATGGTAATACCTTGTTCATAATGAGAATAATATCACGCAATCGTTTCTGTGATGTTTTAGAATGTACACGGCTATGCCTGGATACAGACTCCTGGCTAAGACCTGAGAAAACTGCCACCTCTTTTATAGTAGTATGAAACTGTTTGGCAAGTGCTTTTGGACTGACATAACCACTAGCATCAAATAATTCTATAATAAGTTCACTCATCATTAAACACCTGTTCTGCCATAATTCATAGGCAATATTATAGGCATAAATAATTTTCTTGTCAAAAGTCGCTAAAGAAAGTCTAAAGGAAAAAGAAAGTCTAAAGTCTAAAGTCTAAAGTCGAAAGCAAGTGCAAGAGATTTCACCATAAACTTAATATGTTCTATTCTATCTTTTTTCTTTTTCTTTTTCTTTTTCTTTGTCTTTGTCTTTGTCTTTAGACTTTAGACTTTCGACTTTTGACTTTCTCTTGCTCTTCCTTTAGACTTTCTTTTATGGATTACGAAGCTATTTTAGAACAAGTATACTCACAGCTTATCAAGAAAGATGATCATATCATTGATATCGGCGCGCATTCCGGCAGACACACCAAGCCCATTGTTGCTTTAGTCGGACAAAAGGGCAAGGTCTTTGCCTTTGAACCCAATCCCACCGCAAGAGAATATTTACAGGCCAATATACCTGAGGCGCTTGATGCTGGAATCGTAAAATTATTCCCCTATGCTGTGAGTGATGTGACAGAAAAAACCACCTTTGTGATTGCTGATGATCGTCCCGAGGAATCAGGTCTGCTGGAGAGGCAATATAATGGCCCCACCACTACGTCAGAAATTGAGGTAGAAGTAGTGACCCTGGATTCTTTATCTGATAAAATCAGTGGTAAGGTGAAATTTATAAAAATTGATGTAGAAGGCGCAGAGTATAACGCCTTAAAAGGGGCATATAACAGGCTGAAGCTGGACAGACCCTATATTGCCTTTGAATTTGGTGAGGCCAGCTACCAGGCTTATGACGTTAATCCTGCAGAGGTCTTTGATTATCTGGCTGAACTGGGTTACGACATTTATTCGATCCTGGGTGAACATTTAAATCAGCAGCAGTTTGTGACTGCATCTAAAGTACAGAGTTACTGGGATTATATTGCCTGCCCTGTTCAGCAGACAGTTGATATAGAAGACATTTTTAATAAAATACATAAAAAGCCCTCAGCCATAAAACAATTTGTAAAAAAATTATTCAGTCAGTTTTAGTTTTTTAATTTCTCCCCTTTTTTAAAGAGGGATTAGGCTGGTGTTTAATTTTTTCACTTTAAACTTTCTTTTTGTTATATTAGCGACATAAAAATACTCAAGTTTGTTATTAAAAAAACTTAAAAATTGGAGACTTTGTTATGTCTGAAAAAGTATCAAATGAGCTGATTTATGAAATATTGAAAAATATGCAAATGGGAATTGCAAATATTGAAGATGACTCAAAAGAAATTAAAACACGTCTGACGAGTTTAGAAGGCGGCTTTGCAAGACTACACAGAGATAGCTCCGGCTTGTATGAAGATTCTGCAGCACAACATGCAAGATATGACAGACTTTTGGAGCGTATTAAACAGATTGAAAAAAGACTTAATTTAACTGAATAAACAATGCTGCCGTGAAAAACCAAAAAATGGAAAAAACAACAGATTTTACGGGTTTATGCATAATTCTTGAGAAAGCAACAAGTTTTAACTTGCTTTTATATTGATTTGTTGTAAAAAAACAACACAAAGAATGTTTTTTTTCTAAAAAAAGGATTTACTAAAGGTATGTTTCGTCAGTGGTTGATAATAAAGGCTTTTTTTCTGAATGGCTTAAGTTTTTTTTAATAATGCTGAGGTTTTTTTGCAATGAGTTTCACACTTTTATTAAAAATTGTTAAATAAGGCTAGAAAAAAGTTGACAAAGAATTGAAATAGTATTAAATTTACAACATCTTTAGTGTTGCTGTTCATGCATGTGCGGTAACAAAATAAAGTAAATTCTGCTTTTGCAGATTTAAAACAAGAAGTCTTAGTAGAAGTAAGAGTTTATTAATTTTGAATGTTATCTGTTTTACAGATAATCTTTTTTTTGATTTTTAGGAGTTTATTATAATGGCAGCATCAGATAGTTCTATCGCTATGATTCAAAAGTTTTACGTGGCATATTATGGCCGTGCAGGAGATCCAGCGGGTCTTGAGTACTGGGGTCAGGTGCTTGATATTGAGATTGCCAATGGTGGTGATATGGATGAGATTATCGCTAATTTTGGTAACTCTGACGAATATACCAATGGTATTGGTGCAGGTACTACAGAAGAGCAGGTAACAACTCTTTATCAACAGATGTTTAATCGTGACCCGGATGCAGAAGGTCTGGCATTTTATGTTGATCAAATCGATGCAGGTACTCTGTCTTTGGGTGAAGCTGCAATTGCAATTGCAGATGGTGCGACCGGTTCTGATGCAACATCATTAACTAATAAGGTTACTTCTGCTCAGTATTATTCTGATCAGATTACAGCAACTGGTGCAACTTATACTAGTGATGATATCGCGGCAGCTCAGGCAATTCTTGCTGATGTAACTGATTCTAGTCAGTCTGTTATTGATTCTTATGCTGTTACTGATACTCAGTTAGAGAGTCAGGGCGGTTCTGGTGGTGGTGGTGAGACGTTTACGTTGACTAAGAGTATTGATAGTGTTACTGGTGGTTCTGGTGATGATACTCTTATTGCTGGTGATGATGGTGGTAATGCTTCATTGAATGCTGGTGACCAGCTTAAAGGTGGTGGCGGTACTGATACGTTGAAGATATTTAATGCTGCGAATGCTTTAAGTACAGCTAACTTCACTACAGCAACAATTTCAGCTATTGAGGAAGTTGAGGCTACAGTTTTAACAACCAATACGCTTAATGTTTCTGGTAATGCTGATGTAACCAAGGTTACTTTAGTTAATGGTGCAGATGGTGTGGTTACTCTAAATTTAAATCAAACAGCTGGACTTAAAGGTGCGATTAATACAGCAGCTGCAGCAACATTTACATTTACTAGTGCTGCAGGTGGTGCTGATATAGCCTCTTTGATGTTAAGTGATGCTGATTTGACTACTACTGGTGCTACTGGCATGTCTATGGCTGCTGTTGAGACTGTTAATATGTCTGCAAGCGGTACTAATAAGCTTGGTAATACTGCTATTGCTGCTGCAACTACACTAAATATTACAGGTTCTGGTTCAGTGAGTACAGTAATAACATCAGCAGTTACTAAGACTATTGATGGCTCGGCTGCTACAGGTGATCTTAATATTGGTAATGGTGCGGCTGCTGCTGCTGTTGAAAGCATCAAGACTGGTTCTGGTGATGATATTTATGTTACTACTTATGCTAATTATTCTGCTCTTGATACAGTAGAAATGGCTGGGGGTACTGACTCATTACGTTTTGATGATGCTGCAACATTCAATAGTTCCGCAACTGCAGGGCGTATGGCTTTGACAACTGGCGTTGAGCAGTTAGGTACAGTTGGGGCGGCGCTTACAGTTGATGGTGATTTGGTTTCGCAAACAAGTTTCTATACTTCAGGTGCAGGTTCTCTTGTTTTGACTGATGTTGCTAATAGTTCTGATACAACATTTGGTGCTGGAACTACAGTTGCAAGCACAGTTGCTATGAAGCTAGGAGCAAATATTCTTGATGTGAATCTGGCTGGCAGCAAAACTGCTGCTGTTGATTTGGCTACTAATGGTTTGACTGTAACAGGTTCCGCTACTATCAATCTTAGTTCTGCAGGTACTGATGGTATTGCTAATAATACTATTGCATTAACAGCTGCTGATAATCAGAATATTGTTATTACTGGTTCACAAAATCTGACTCTAACAACAACTCAAGCTACTGGTACAACAGGTTTCTCAATTGATGGTTCTGCATTTACAGGAAAGTTAACTGCTACTGGTACACCTGACGCAGATATTGTCAAGGGTGGTTCTGGTGCAGATAGACTGGATGGTGGATTAGTTGGAGATACGCTAACTGGTAATGCTGGTGTTGATACATTTGTTCAGACTGGTACAGTTGCAAATTTATTTGTGGGTTCTTTGGCAACAACTTCTGGTATGGATACAGTAACAGATTTTGTTGCTGGAACAGATAAGATTGCATTAGTAAATACAGGTACAGCAATTACTGGAGTTACAGTAACTACTGTAAATGTTGCAACAGCAGCTGATGTAGCTAGTCTATTAACAGCAATTGGAACAAGTGTTGCGGTTAGTGCAGGTGTAGCTCAAACTGTTGGTTTAATTAATGTTGCTGCCGGAGCTATGACAGGTACATATTTATTAGCTAACGATACAGTTAATGCTGCAGCGGCGATAGATACATTAATAGATATCACTGGTGTAACAGGTACTGTTACTGCAGCTGACTTTGTATTTGCATAAAGTCAAAAAGGCGAACAGCTTAACCGCTAACTAACCTTACTACCTGCATCAAGGTAGTGAAAAATGAGAAACCCTCAATCTAGAAATAGGTTGAGGGTTTTTTTAATGCTTATAAGAAAGTGATATAATTATGAAAATGGTTGAAGTTGAACAGCCATCTTGACAAATAAAATTGCTTAGTAAATACATGTAGTAATTATAAAAAATAATGAAAGAACAACAATTAAATATTAAACAAGTAATGTCTCAGGCTAAAAAAGCTAAAAAAAAAGGTAATGCACCTTTTGCAATGCAATTGTACAAATTGATCCAGCAACACCAACCTAATCATCCAGTGGCAAAAAAAGAGCTTCGAAGGCTACAGAAGAGTTTAAAGAAAGCTCAGTCTATAGAAATTAAAAAGACAATTCTTTCACAGAAGCGACTTGATTACTTAGTCAGTCTATATCATTCAGGAGATATGATAAAAGTTGAAAAAGCTTGCAGAGAAACTCTGAAAATAGATCCAGAATCAATAGTGGTTTTCAATCTATTGGGCGCTGCACTCAAAAGACAAGGTAATTTACAGGGCGCAGTGGAGGCTTATGATAAGGCTATCCAATTCAAACCAGATTATGCAGAGGCATTTAGTAATCGAGGTATTGCTCTACATGAGTTAGGGCAGTTGGAAGAAGCAGTAAAAAGTTTTGATAAGGCAATTATGCACAATCCAAATTTTTCTGATGCATATAGTAATAAAGGTAATGTATTAAATGAACTAGGACGGTTGAAGGATGCAGTGGAGATTTATAATAAGGCAATTCACCTCAAGCCTGATTGTGCGGTTGTATACAATAACAAAGGCAATGCATTAAAAGCATTAGGACAGCTAAGGCAAGCAGTGATGAGTTATAACAAGGCTGTCCAACTCAACCCTTATAGTGTGGAAGCATATTATAATCTCGGTATTGTATTAGATGAGCTGGGAGAAAATAACGAAGCAGTGGAGAGTTATGATAAGGCGATTCAGTTAAAGCCAGATTATGTAGAAGCATACAGTAACCTTTGTGAGATCTACGAAAAAAGAAATATGTTTTTTGAATTAAAATCACTTCTACAGCGTGCACAGGAGGTGCTTCAAAAAAAAGAACCCAGCATTCTTTATTGGAGGGCTCAATTTGCAAGTAGAGAAAACCGTCTTGAAGATATGCGTGACTTGCTTGAACTGATTGTTCCTGAAAAACTTCCTCAGAACCTAAAGCAAAGCTATTCAGAACTGCTTGCTAAGACCTATGATAAATTGAATTTGTTTGTAAAAGCATTTGCTCAGTTTGAATTTACCAATGAAATTACAAGAAAGTCTTATCTTGTCGAACAGTTGAATGCTAATCATTACCTTAATCGAATAGGGTTGTTATCAAAGTCTTGGTCGACAACTGATAAGATAAAATGGTTAGAAAAAAACACCATAGTCAAACAGCAATCCCTTGTTTTTCTTGTTGGCTTTCCTCGCTCTGGTACGACGCTGCTTGATACCATATTAAGAACGCATCCAGATGTCTCAGTGGTTGAAGAGAAAGCTATGGTTGGAGTGATGATGAGCCATTTAAAAGAACTCAGTACTCCTGAGTTTTTAACTGATCTAGATGATGAGCAGCTAGATCAGTTAAGAAATCTATATTACAAGGAGCTTTATTCTCATGTTAGGCTTGATACACAATGTAAGCTCATTATAGATAAATTTCCATTAAATATAGTTGATGCTGGTTTAATCCATCGAGTTTTTCCAGATGCTAAATTTATTCTGGTATTACGACACCCATGTGATTGTGTGTTAAGTTGTTTTATGCAAAATTTTAAACTGAATGATGCAATGGAAAATTTCTTAACATTGGAAGGTTCAGCAAAATTGTATGATTCTGTGATGTCGTTATGGTCTGAATATAATAGAATGCTTGACCTAAAATTGGGTGTGATAAAATATGAAGATTTAATCCAAGACTTGCAGGCTACAACCGAACCGTTGCTTAAATTTCTAGGTTTAGATTGGGATGATAATCTACTTAATTATCAAGAAACAGCTTTATCGAGAGGTAAAATCAATACGCCAAGTTATAATCAAGTTACCCAAAAGCTTTATACGCAAGCTAATGGACGATGGAAAAACTATCATGAGCAGATGAAAGATGTAATACCGTTACTTGATCCTTGGATTGAAAAGTTTGGTTACTCAATTTTTGAACAAAAGGTTGATAATAGCTAATAAGAAATTGGAGGTATCATAAAAGGATCCTGAATTATTATAATGGACATTATCATTATAATATATTTTAAAATGGACACCCTGATTATTTTACTACATTTGCAGCTGATGATACTGGTGTAATGCTAACTGGTGTATTAGATTTATCAACAAGTACCTTTGCTGCAACTGTTCTTACATTTGCTTAATGTATAGGTATCAAAAGGCAACAGACTTAGCAATAAGTCGGTAACCTTGCTACCTACTATTAAGGTAGTGAAAAATCTAAAACCCTTAGCTTAGAAATAGGCTAAGGGTTTTTTATTTGTCTAAAACTCTTATAGTTATAAGGACACCCAGATTTCATTTAAATATATAATCTGTTAAACTGGTAAAAACAATACAAATATTGGAAAAAGAAATTAGTTATAAAGGACACCCAGATTTTATTAAAATATATAATCTGTTAAACTGGCAAAAACAATACAAATATTGGAAAAAGAAATGACACAAGCCAGAAAGACACAAATAAGCATTACTGATACCCCTTATTATCATTGTATGGGTCGTTGTGTCAGGCGAGCATTCTTATGTGGAGAGGATAGCTTTACAGGAAAAGATTATTCTCATCGAAAGATTT
>JAHXIV010000080.1 GCA_025655455.1 gamma proteobacterium symbiont of Taylorina sp. | reverse complement strand
TCGGAGTCAAATGGCATAAAACTGAGTGTATATACATTCAGTTTTATGCCATTTGACTCCGACCCCTTTTTATTTATGGGAAATAAGTTATGACAGAATCAGAATATAACCAGATTATTGAAGATACAATTATACAGGTAGAAGATGCTCTGGATGAACTGGATAATGGTATTGATTTTGAAACATCTGCCGGTATCCTTACCATCACTCTGGAAAATAATTCACAAATTATTATTAATCGTCAAATCAGTGCGATGCAATTATGGATGGCGGCAAAATCAGGTGGCTATCATTTTAATTACGATGAGACGAATGGCTGGCAGGATGAACGTAGTGGAGAGTCTTTTTTTATGGCTGTCAATCGTTGTTTAAGTGAACAGGCAGATGAGATAATTAGTTTAGATTTTTAATGGCCTGGTTGAGACGTCGTTCAATTTCATATTTAAATTTGAGTAATTGAGTAATTTGGATACTCTGGCTGCCTTCTGCCTCAATTAGAGTCTCTGAAAGATCGATATCAGTAATATAGATAGGATAACGTTGTCTGTTCTGTCTGGTGCAGACAATTTCTTCCGCCACTTTTTTATAAAGTTTCTGACCATATTCAAATGAACTAAACTCCTTATCATTGGCATAAATAATGTAGAGTCGTTTGCCTTTATCATCTAAATCTGCAATGACCTGGATTCTAAAAAAATGTGCGGGCATACCCTGCAGCCTGGAAAACTTGTCTTTAAGTAATAAATTTTGTGGCGTCTTTGTAACAATTTCAAAAACCTCAAGCTGCATATCGGTAGTAGAATTATCATCATCAAGCTCATTATCAAATTCATTCATATTATCCGGTGTCAGGGTTGATGTCATATCGAATACATCTTGAAATAAGTCACACCTGCTGTTGTTCAAACAAATTCTTTTTATTATTGAGTCAAGAAACAACATAAAGTGATTGATGTGGATGCTGTCTTTTTCAATAGATACTTTTTGATGGTATAAACCACCCCACTCATCAATAATATAAATATCTGCAGTCTTATTATGATTTTGATAAAAAAGTTGCACATGATTTTCTTTGTTTTTTTCAAAAATGAGGCTGACTACCTTGCTGCCGGAAAATTGTTTATCAATTATTAATGAGTTAAAACGATTGAGTGGGTAAGAAAGCTCACGAATCAGTTCCCTGTGATCAGATATTTTTTGATATTTTGCGCCATTGTCATCATGCCAGAGTAGATAAAAGCTTTCTCTGACACTGATTAAATAGCGAAACACAGGCCTGTTTTTCTGTGTTTTGTTATTTTCAATATAAGTCTGATGGAAATGATAAAAAGAGTTTAAAACATCATTAAACAACTGCTTGATGCGGCTTGAAATTGCCTCACTGCGAACAGAAGAATAACAACAAATCAGTGTCGGTAATATTAACCTGGCTGACTTGTTTTTAGGGTTATAATTCCATTTTAGATATTGGCATAAACATTCCATCAAGCCATTTTCTTCTTTAAAATGATTGTGTATGACTTCACGCCAGCTGGTGAAAAAAACCTGATCAATACTCATCAGCAGGTTTTCATGCATTGCACCAAAATTAAGTGTATCTGTTCGGCTGGTGGTTATCTGAGAACCATGTAAATGTTTTTGTAAAAAAGGATCGATACCGATATTTAAAACTAATAGATTGGAACCCAGTTGTGCCGGTTTAATTAGTTCATTGATTGTTGCGTAGCCCAGGCTTGCATCAGGGAATATATGCTCAAGTGACTGAATAATATGTTTTAGTTCATTATTTGTCAGGACTTGAATTTGTTGAGCCAGAATAAAATTACTGCGACTTGATATTAGTTGATTAAAATAAGCCCAGGAAAGTAATTTAAGTAAATGAGATGATTTTTTTATTGGAGTAACAGATTGTTTTAGCTGATTAACAGCACCCAGATAGAGTGACCATCCATGCTTATGCGTGGATAACTTTTTCTTGGTGTTTTTAGCATGACCTATAGAGATTGGATGTAGAGAGATATGCTGTTCTATTAAGTCTATTGATTTATCATGATTAATAATTTCAATTTTTCCTGCTTTCTTCTCAAATGCAGCATAAAGTTTACGGCCAAGAATATGTAAATCTCGTTTGTTAATACGAATATCTTCTTTTTGATAACGAAATATATCAGAGAGCTGTCGATAGCTATAGGTTAATGCATCAAGAATATCACGATGTTCTTTACTAAATTCATCAAATTTCCAGTGATTTCTCTCATCTAATAGAAGGATATGATGCTGCTCCCAACTCCAGTTTTCAATCATTTCCGACATGATTTTTTGACGCCAGCTTGGCACTAAAGTCTTTCTTGTTATTAATGTTTTAACTTTTGATAAAGGAGTGTTCACCTTGAGATAAAAACAACGTCGAGCCAGCTCCAGACGTTTGAAGCTTTCTTCTTCAACAAGATGTTTAGTGATCTTGTTGATTAACATGATGTATGGATCTAATTGATTAATATCAGGCTTGTCTTGCTGATAAATTATTTTTTTGTAACTGAGGCTTAATAAATTGATATCAGGGTATTCTTTTGCATAAGACTCCATTAAGAGCAGTTTTAAAATTGATTTATAGGGAGAGTCGATGCCCTTATATATATGCCACAATGTTGCCCCGTAAAATTCTTCAGCAGGAACATTAGCCATTGATCCAAAATTCAGGTAATTATTTTCATTAATATGTCTTTGATGAATAATATGCTGTATATATTCATCATAATTTTTTTCATATTGCGGCGGTACAATCCACCATAGCGGGTAGCGCCCTGCAATTAGCATGGAGGTTCGATAAAATTCTTCTAATAAGAGATTATGTTGAGTACTGCCGCTGCTTTCAGAGGAAAGCTCATCAATTTCACCATGACGAAAATGTTCTGTATTGATGAGAAAAAAATTAACCTCCAGGTTAAAATCTTTACACCAATGAGCAATGTTTAAAGCTTTCTGATTTAATTCTTTCAGCTCAATAGCATTCAAATCCTCCCTGTGACAAAGCCAGATATCAAAATCACTTTTATCTGAATAGGCAATTGTACCGGTACTGCCCATCATATAAAGGGCATGAATATCATATCTTTGATAAGCACGGTTTTTATGCTCAAATGATTTGGATAAACGCCTGGCACAAAGCAGAGTTTCATTATCAGGATGATATTGTGAAATTCCGGTGGGGCACTGACTTGAAACAAAACCCGGCAGCAGGGGGTGATTAATATGAAATAACAATGGTAGAACCTGTAAAAACTCAGCCTGTCTGCGGCTCACAGCATCTTGGGTGCGCTGCAGCCTGATATCATTAACTTTCAAGAACTTTTGTAATATTTTTTTCTGATTAAAATTCTCTAAATTAAATTTTTGATCGACATTGCTGTGTTTTTTTAATGTCATAATGGCTCCTATCAAACATAAAATTTGTCACTATCAGTTTGCTATGCTATAAAAATGTTAGCATAGTGACAGTGACAAATTTTATTTGGCTGAAGGCTCCTCGTTGCTGATCCTGCTTCTGGCGCGTTTTACTGCGGCGCGAACTTGTTCAGGTGCTGTGCCGCCAATATGGTTTCGTGCTGAGACAGAACCTTCCAGAGTTAAAACCTCAAAAACATCAGCCTGAATCCGATTTGAAAATTGTTGTAATTCTGTTAATGATATTTCTGACAGATCACGTTTTGTATCAACGCCCAGGCGTACTGCCCTGCCGACTACCTCATGGGCATCACGAAAGGCAACACCGGCTCTGACCAGATAATCAGCCAGATCCGTTGCGGTAGAAAAACCCCGAATGGCCGCTTCACGCATGACTTCTTTATTAACGGATACATGCTGCATCATATCAGCATAAACTTTAAGACAGCCTTTTAAAGTATCAACGGTATCAAATAAGGGTTCTTTATCTTCCTGATTGTCTTTATTATAAGCAAGAGGCTGCCCCTTCATCAGAGTTAACAGGCTGATCAAGTGGCCATTGACACGACCAGTCTTACCGCGTACTAATTCAGGTACATCAGGATTCTTTTTTTGCGGCATAATGGAAGAGCCGGTACAGAAGCTGTCACTGAGTTCAATAAAATTAAACTGTGCGGAAGCCCATAGTACTAATTCTTCTGAAAAACGTGATAAATGAGTCATTAATAAAGCAGCGTTAGCAGTCAGTTCAATGGCAAAATCTCTATCACTGACTGCATCCAGAGAATTTTCACAGACATAGTCAAAGCCAAGTTCCCGTGCTGTAAATTCACGATCAATAGGATAGGTCGTTCCAGCTAGGGCAGCAGCACCCAGAGGCATGATATTAATGCGTTTGCGAGCATCGATAAAGCGGCTTCTATCACGCTCAAGGTTTTCAAACCAGGCGAGCATATGATGGCCAAAAGTGACTGGCTGTGCAGTTTGAAGATGAGTAAACCCGGGCATAATCGTGTCTGCTTCACGTTCTGCTAAATTAATCAGGGAATTTTGCAGGCCTAGTATTGCATTGATGATATGATCAACTTCATCACGTAAATAAAGACGGATATCAGTGGCCACCTGATCATTTCTGGATCGGCCGGTATGAAGTTTTTTACCGGTAATGCCAATCAAGTCTGTCAGAGCAGCTTCGATATTCATATGAACATCTTCCAGCTTAATGGACCAGTTGAATTCACCGCATTGAATTTTTTGTCTGATTTGTTCCAGACCGTCGATAATGGTGTCGCGTTCATCCTCTGTTAATACATCCACATGGGCTAACATTTTTGCATGGGCAATAGAACCATCAATATCCTGTTGATACATACGCTGATCAAAACTGACCGATGCTGTAAAAGCTTCAACAAAGGCATCCGTTGGCTCAGTAAAGCGGCCATTCCAGGGCTTTTCGGCTTGTTGTGTTTTTGTGCTGTTGTTTTGATTGTGAGTCATGATTTGATCAGGCATAATATTTGTCATTGTTGTTAAGTTGATATTGTAATAGCATTATAACTGAAATTAGCGAAGTTATTTGTTTCTTTCGCAGATAAAATAACATTTGAGACAGACTCACCGGCATGTACAAAACCATATCAGATAAAAATAGTAATGATGCTTTATTTTTACCGGATTTTTGTGATCTTAAAATGGTTTTTACAGTGGTCATTATTGGTGAATTGCTGGCTTTTATTCTCACACTGGCACCTTTAAGCATTGAGCAGCAGCGTTGGAATGATTTAGCCTTGATTTCATTATTTATTCAGTGGAATGGCTTACTGGGCAGCAGCGGACTTTGTTTGTTACGTCCTGTCTTTAGAAAATACTCCAACCAGTTTGTTGCAGCTGCCAGCTATCTGACACTTTTATTCATTATTGTTATTATCAGTGAAGTCAGTTTTTTTATTATTAATTATTATCAAATCAGCAGTATCATATCTTCTACATCACATTGGGAATTCTTACTGCATAATTTACTAATAGGCGCTATTATCAGTGCACTGGCTCTGCGTTATTTTTATATTCAGCATCAGTGGCGTATTAAGGTGCAGACTGAAAGCAAAACTAAATTACAATTATTACAGGCACGTATTCGTCCGCACTTTCTTTTTAATAGTATGAATACAATTGCCAGCCTGACCAGAACACAACCAAAGGTGGCTGAGCGAATAACAGAAGATCTGGCAGAATTGTTTCGTATGTTATTAAAAGATCAAAATGAGCTGATTCTATGGTCACATGAATTGATTTTGAGCCAACGTTATCTTGATATTGAAAAGCAGCGTCTCGGAGAACGGCTTTGTGTGCATTGGGAAATTGATGACATACCCGACAAGATGATGGTACCGGCTTTATTACTGCAGCCACTGCTGGAAAATGCAATATTTCATGGTATAGAGCCTGAAATTAAAGGCGGTACAATCTGGGTTAAGGGTGAGTTTAAGCAGAAGAATTTAATCATCAGTATACAGAATAGTAATTCTAAAAATCCAGCCCACCGTGATGGTAACCAAATGGCTTTGGAGAATATTCGTGAAAGATTGAGAGTATTTTATCAGGGTAATGCCTCTATCCATTGTAAAGAAGAAAATGAATTTTATTTCACAATATTGAAATTACCATATCTGACAAAGCATGAGGATCAGTTATGAAAATCCTGATTGCCGATGATGAGCCGCTGGCAAGAGATCGCCTGAGTCATTTGCTTGAGGAAATAGATCATGGTTTTCAACTCAGCTTCGCACAAAATGGTATAGAGGTTATTAAACAGGTTAACCAGACCTGTCCCGATATTGTCTTAATGGATATCAGGATGCCTGGCATGGATGGTTTAGAGGCAGCCAGGCACTTATCTGAAATTAATAATCCCCCGGCGGTGATTTTTACTACAGCGTATGACGAATATGCCTTAAATGCTTTTGAATCACAGGCGGTTGATTACTTGCTCAAGCCGATCAGGAAAGAATATCTGCAAAAAGCATTGCATAAATGTACCCGGCTGAATAAATTACAGCTGGAAAAGCTAAATGAACAAGTGCCGCAAGCAAACTCAAGAACTCATATTGCAGCACAACTCAGGGGCAATATTTTGCTGGTGCCGATAGAGGATATTATTTCTTTTCTGGCGGATCACAAATACACGACCATTCAATATCAGAAAAATAATATTATTAAAGAAACCATTATTGAAGAAACACTGAAGTCTCTGGAACATGAATTTACTCAGGATTTTTTGCGTATTCATCGTAATGCTCTAATTCGAAAAGATAAAATAGAATCACTTGAGAAACAGCAAGATGGGCATGTTGTCGTTCACTTAAGCCATATAGAAACCGGTATTGAAGTGAGTCGCCGTCATTTGGCAGAAGTACGCCGCTGGCTCCTAGGAGCTGAATCTCTTAATATTAATAACTCTTCGTGTAGAAATGAAAAATGATTGACACAAGTGTCAATTTCACTGAAAATGACACTCATGATAAGTAGAATACAAGAAAATGTTGTTAGCCAATCACCCAAAAGTGTCTTGTTACTTGGCCCACGGCAGGTGGGTAAAAGTACCTTATGTCAGAAAATAAACCCTGATATTAGTATTAATTTAGTGGATGAAGAAACATTTAGACAACATTTAAAAGGTCCTGGGTTAATAAAGCGTATCGTTGCCAGTTTTGGTACGGCAACAGCTGTGGTTTTAATTGATGAGATTCAACGTATACCCAGTATGTTAAATACAGTTCAGTCACTTATAGATAATAATAAAAAATTAAAGTTCTTATTAACGGGATCTTCAGCCAGAAAGCTAAAACGGGGGCAGGCCAATTTATTGCCGGGTAGAGTATTGTTAGAATATATGCCCCCTTTACTTTATTGGGAAATCAGGGATAAATTTGATTTAAATAAAGCAATAACAATAGGAACACTACCGGAAATTTATCTTCAAGATTATGGTGTTGATATATTAGCTTCCTATGTTGCTGGATATCTTCGTGAAGAAATACAAGCAGAAGCTCTGACTAAAGACTTAGGAGCGTATAGTCGGTTTATTGATCTGGCAGCTGAATTAAGTGGTCAGTATATGAATTATTCAAAAGTGGCATCAGATAGTGAGATAAATAAGGAAAGTATTAGAAGATATATGGAAATTTTGTCAGATACTTTATTGGTTGAGTTTCTGCCCAGTTATAATAAAGTTGATAAAGGAAGAAGAGCAAGACAAAAAGAAAAATTTATTTTTTTTGATCTTGGGGTAAGAAATTCTTTATTGGGAAGGCATATAAATCCAAATTTTTCAAGAGAGGAGCTAGGAAAACTATTTGAGCAATGGTTTATTTTGCAGATTATTTATTATAATAGACTTTATAAAAAGAACTGGAAATTAAGCAGTTATCGTGATGCGATGGGGGTAGAAGTCGATCTTATTATTGAGTCAGCAAGAGGATATTCTGCAATCGAAATTAAATCATCGGATAGAGTGAAAGACAACATGTTTAAAGGATTACAGAAATTTGAATCAATTTCTGGTATAAGTTTTAATAAATATGTTATATATCAGGGTGAATATGAACAAAAATTTGACCATCTTGGTCTGGCAATACCCTATAAAAAATTTTTAGATGAGTACATTTTAAATCTTTAACCAGTTAAATCCTTGTAGGTTTTTACAGCGCCAGCTAATGATCATCAGGGGTTTTTAAATTCCAATATGATTTGCACATCCTTATTAATAATCACAGTTAATTTATTTCGGGGACAATCGATGAAATCACCCCCCAAAGCACTACCAATCCTTCTGCATATCAGTATATATTTAATTGGCACCCCGGTTTAAAGAGAGGGGCGGATCGTTATTTCTCCGTTTCTGTTAAGCAAAGACATTCAATTAACCGCTCTACCTGTTGAGTGCAACAGCCACTTCCCATCGTGGCATAGGTTTGTTTTTTTATCTCTCCCACTGTTGTGGCTCCATTTATGATGGCATTGATAATATCCATTTTATGAACCTCATTACAGACACATAGGTTTTGGTCTAAATTCTTCTTCAGAATAGGTGGAAGCTTATCCAGAGAATTTGCAGCAGGATGAATTTTCATAGTACTAAGAAGTATAAACACCCTTTCTAAGCATAGTCAATTAAAAACAAAAAAGGTTTAGTTGTATTAAGCGGCTCTGGAACCTGGTTTGACCTGAGGATTTTTATTAGGGTTGTTAAGTCAATATTATCACTCAGAATAAAATGATGGTGCAGCTTGGACATGACAGATCTGAAAAACAATCTACTGGGATTTAACATGTTGTGTTAATAATCTGTCCAGATGATTGGCAAAAGCCTGACGATCACTTTGATTTAACGGCGGCGGTCCGCCGGTGTGAACGCCACTGGAACGCATGGTATCCATAAAATCCCGCATATTTAATTTAGCTTTAATACTATCCGGTGAATACATTTCTCCCCTGGAGCTTAATGCCAGGCCGCCTTTTTCAATGACTTCTGCGGCTAATGGAATATCGCTGGTAATCACTAGATCGCCTGTTTCAACCTGTTTAACAATTTCATTGTCGGCTACATCAAAACCAGCACTGACGCGCAGCATGCTGATATTATCAGCCCTAGGTGTATTGATATGCTGATTGGCAACCAGCGTTAATTGCACGCCGGTTCTTTTAGCTGCTTTAAATAAAATTTCTTTAATTACAATAGGACATGCATCGGCATCAACCCAGATTTTCATAGTATACTGTCTCTTATCAACACGTAAAATAGTGATTATTTTAACATGATAAAAGTATTATCAATAAGAAAATAAGTGAGTGGTGTATGAATTTCATTAATGGCATGATTGTGTTACTGGTTTATCAACTACTTGGTGAAGTTGGTGTGCTGTTGTGCAAAATTCCTATACCGGGTCCTGTATTGGGTATGATTTTACTTTTTCTGACACTTTTACTCAAAGACAAGATAATTTTTTCAACAAAAAAATCCTTTTCGTCACTGGAAAATGCTGCAACAACCTTATTGAGTCACCTTGCTTTGCTGTTTATTCCTGCGGGTGTCGGGATGATGGTTCACTTTGACCTGATTGTCAGGGAATGGCTGCCAATTTTAATTGTTTTATTGTTTAGTACGATAATGACTCTTCTGGTAAGTGCTCTCATTATGAGTATCAGTATTCACTTTTTTGTCAATAGTCAGCATCTGAAAATGAGTAAAAAATGACTGAAAGCAACATAAATATATTGTGGATTTATCTTTCAGCATCCCCTTTATTTGGATTGATGATTACCCTGGCCGCTTATAGTATTGCTTATCAACTTTATCTTTACAGCCGTTTTAACCCGTTAATCAATCCTATACTGATAGCTGTCAGTATCATTATCAGTGTTCTATTAATGGCAGATATTTCTTATGATGATTATTTTTCAGGCGGTCAGTTTGTGCATTTTTTGTTAGGACCGGCGACAGTTGCCCTGGCTATCCCTTTATACCAGCAATTTCACAATTTAAAAAAATTATGGCTGCCGATATTGATTACCCTGATAGTGGGTTCGATGACAGGTATTATAAGTTCTGTTGGTCTTGCCTCTATGCTAGAAACCAGCTTGCAAACTCAGTTATCTCTTGCTCCTAAATCAGTGACTACAGCAGTTGCTATGGCAATATCTGAACAGGTGGGTGGAATTCCATCACTAACAGCAGTATTAGTGGTTATAACAGGTATTATTGGCGCTGTTTTAGGGACAAAATTATTTGCAGTTTTTGGTATTAAAGATGATAGTGTTAAAGGAATTGCTATGGGCATTGCTGCGCATGGCATTGGTACTGCCCGTGCTTTTCAGATTAGTAAAAAAATGGGCGCTTTTTCAGGCCTGGGAATGGCTTTATCTGCTCTGGTAACTGCTTTTATTTTACCTGTGCTGATTAATTTTCTGGATTTTGTTTAATTCAAGTAATTCCTTGTATAGCCGATATATTAAGCTATAGTTAATATACCTATTTAAGCAAGTGAATTATTATGAAATCACCTTTAAATTATACCATTAGAACAAAATTAAACATTTCCTATCTATTTTTTATTATTCTCATTATGTTTGGGGGAGTAACTTCCTATATACATTCCCAACAAAATAAAGAAATTGTCAATTCCGTATTGAATGATCATATGCCAATTGTTCATTATCTCTTTGAAGTACAACGTAATATTAAAGAAATGACATCATCGGTAGGTCTCTACATATTAAGCCAGGAAAAAAAATATCTCAACAGCTATAAACAAAGTTATTCTGATATTAAACCACAGCTTGAAGAAATAAAAATACATTATGAAAAACAATCAAAAACCTCTCTTGTTGATGCTGCTGAATCTATTGTTCGAGAACTGACAAAGGTGGACAAACTACTGCAGCAGATTATGACAATTGGAATTAATGAAATTAAAAACAAACCAGCTCTGCAATACGCAGCATCCAGTTTATCCCCTGTTTATAATCAAGTTATGCAGATTACCTCAGTTATGATTGATTCACGTGAAGAGGATCAGGAGCAAGCTGAGGAAATTAGCTCTTTAATTCATAATATAAGAGAAAATCTTATTAGTTTGTCTCGCTCTGTGACAGTATTTCTATCATATCGAAGTGAGGTTAGTCAGCAATCACTGACGAATATTATTTCAGCAATTAAGCAGAATCTATCGGATATAGAGCAATACAGTGATAACTTCAGCTTTGAACAGGAAAATGGTCTGGAGGAGCTGACCCCGTTATTCAATCTCTATAGCAATCATATAACAAAATTGATCCCGCTGCACACAGGAGATTCATGGCGTACGGATACGTTTATGCTGCGTACTCAAATTAGCCCTTTATTAATATCAGTGAATAAAAAAATTAACACACTGCAAAAAGCAGAAGAAAAAAAGGCTATGAATGAAATTAATAGTTTATTTTCATTGATTGATAACTTTAATCTTTTAAATGTAGCTGGTGTTATTTTCTCTGTTTTAGTGGGAGTGATTATCATTGTTATGATTCAATTCCTGGTGATAAAACGTCTGATTGTTACGGAACAGGCTATGCGTGAAATTTCCAATGGCGGTGGCCTGGATCATAAGCTGAGTGAAAGTGGTGCCGATGAATTAACCAATTTTGCGATTGGTTTTAATCAATTTGTACAAAAGATTAAAAAAATTGTTGATCTAGTGATGCTGTCTTCAAGTACATTGGCTGATGAAGCCACGAAAATGAAAGATATTACTCAGTGTGCACAGGATCTGGCAAAAACTCAACAATCTCGTGTGCTCGGTATTTCTGCTAATATGATTGACAATACTGAACAGGTTGAACAGATTAATCAATATGCCAAAGATGCAACATTGGCAGTAGAGCAGGCGACACAGATTGCGGGAGAAGGACAAAGTGTTGTCAGTAATGCAATACTCTCCATTCAATCAATCTCTAAAGATATGAAAGAATCATCAAAAGTTATTGATGTATTGGCCGATGATGCCAAAAGTATTGGCTCTGTCGTTGATGTGATTAAGGGGATTTCTGAACAGACTAACCTTTTAGCGCTCAATGCTGCCATTGAAGCGGCAAGAGCCGGGGAAGCTGGCAGAGGATTTGCGGTTGTCGCAGATGAAGTAAGAAATCTATCCCAGAAAATTCAGCAGGAAACAGTCTCTATTTCTGAAAAAGTTCAAAATTTACAAAATGCTTCTTCAGCCATGCATAATAATATGTCAAAAACCAGTAAAAATACAATACAGACAGTTGATTTGTCCAGCCAGGCAGGTGCAGCTTTTGATAAAATTGTTGATGAAATCAATATGATTGCTAAAATGAACCAGCAAATATCAAATGTCAGTGAGCATCAGTTGAGTGGTAATAAGAGTATTTCAAATACCTTGTTAGAGCTGGGTATTATGTCTGAAACTGCAACTAAAAGTGCCATTGAAGCTTCTTCCTCTGGGAATGAATTTCAGTCAATGGCCAACCAGCTGCATGGTATTATTGAACGTTTCGTCCAAAAAAATGATGATGCCTCCGGGAAGGCTGTTGCTGATGCTGATGCTGATGCAGGTAATATTAAAGCGAGTGAAGATGGTGATGTAGAACTTTTCTAATTGCTCTTATCAAACATATGTCCTTGCCAGATATTAATTTTTTTCAAATGATCTTCAATCATTTGTGTTGGGCGCATTTTTTCCTTTGTCCATTGAGGTGCAATTAATTCGTCCCAGCGGCTGGCAACAGCGGCGAGTCTCTGTACCGCAATTTTTGGTGATAGATGCTGTAGAAAAAGGGAGACTTTTTCAATATACTCATCTAATTCACAAGGTTTAAATTGTCCTTTTTGATAAAGTTCCGCCAGTGGGGTATTCTTTAAAACATGTAAATTATGTAATTTAACATTTGAGACAGGCAATTCATTGATTATTCCAGCAGTTTCAATAATCTCCTCATCTGTTTCATCCGGTAGCCCGAAGATCAAATGTATACCGATATCAACGCCTGTTTGTTGATGAAGTTTGTTTATGGCTTCATAGCCTCGCTCAACATTATGTCCACGTCGTAAAAATTTTAAGTGGTGCTCAAAAAAGCTTTGCAGGCCTAACTCCAGCATCACATAATGTGTTTCATGTGTCTTTTTTAATAAGGGTAATACTCGGGAAGGTAAACAATCAGGACGGGTACCCAGCACAATACCGACAATGGAGTCTTCATCTATAGCGATATTAAAACGCTGCTCTAATTCAGAAACTCGATCAAAAGTATTGGTATAAGACTGGAAATAGACCAAAAATTTCTTAGCCCGATAGCGTCTGGCAATTTTGTCACGATTAATAACAATTTGCTGTTGTAGTGATTTATTGCGTTCCAGATGATAGGCTGCTGAACCCCATTCATCACAAAAAATACAGAGGGGCATTTTACTATTGTCCTGACGATTAGGACAGGTTTCCGCAACACTCACAGAGACCTTATAAACTTTTTCTCCAAAACGATTTTTATAATACTGGCTGATAGGGTAATAACGATGATTTCCCCATTGCTCAAAGGTAGAAATGGGGCCGGAGTCAAATGGCATTAATATTTACCTCTATAGAAAAGGGGTCGGAGTCAAATGGCACTTGTGCCCGCTATAAGTACTGAATTTTAAAATCATTCTATAGTTCCTGCCATATGACACCGCCCCTTCTTTAATAAGCCCATCGAGCCTGTCCGAGAATAGAAATCATACCAAAGAAAACCTGATTTTGGCCATTTTTCTCCATAATTTTCGTTAAATATAGCTATATTCGCCTCAACACTGAAAAAAACTGACTTAGTATGCCCCGCTCCTTGGGTACAAAACAGATTTCCTTTGCTATTTGTGCCCGTTCTTTGGGTACGGTGTCCATTCTCGGACAGGCTCCTGGGCAAAAAAAATGCCAATTCTCGTTAAAGAATTGGCATTTTTAGTTTTTAACTAAAATAGCTATTAAACTATCTTATCCACCAACAAAAGCATCATTAGTGACGTTGTTAAACCATGAGTAAGCATATTGTACTTCACGTGCTCTCATATCAGGAGAAGAATCCATTGGTGTTAAACCACCTGAACCCTTAACTTTCTGGATTTTCTTACCGTCAAAGTTATAAACCATAGCGACTGAAATTCCATCATTTGGAGCAAGAATACTATAACATGTATTCACCAGTGTTGGATGAGCTGGATCTTTACCATGTAAACTGGCAACTACTGCAGCAGCACAAACTTTTGCTTCTGAGTTAGCAGCATAAGCAGACTTAGGCATAGGAGAAGCCACACTGGAATCACCAATCACATAAACATTTTTATGTTTAGTCGACTCAAATGTTTTCTGATTGACAGGACACCAGCCTTTATCATTCACTAAACCAGCAGCAAAGGCAATCTTACCTGCTTTTTGAGCTGGAATAATATTGATCACATCAGCCTTATACTCATCAACACCGCCAATAACGGTATTGGTTTTAGCATCAACGCCTTCAATGATTCCGCCCTCAGCACCTTTGACCCACTCAATCATGCTGTTATCTGTGCCATAGCCGTAATGTTTTTTCCAGCCCTGCGTAAACAGGCCTTGCTTGGAGAATTTGTCTTTAGCATCTAAAATAAGGATTTTAGACTTAGGCTTATGTTTTTTAAGATAATCGGCAATCTGACAGCTGCGCTCATAAGGTCCAGGAGGGCAACGGAAAGGATTAGGTGGAGCTGCAATCACTACAGTTCCACCATCTTTCATTGCTTCCAACTGCTTACGTAATAAAGCGGTTTGTGGACCGGCATTCCATGCGTGAGGTATCTTGGTTGCAGATACTTCAGCATCCAGCCCTTCATACATTTCCCATTTAAAATCAACACCTGGAGAAACAATACAACGATCATAGGCAATGTTGCCATTAGATTTTGTTGCAACATGTTTTTTGCCGGCATCGATATTGGTGGCAAAATCATGAACAACTTTAATGCCCATTGACTCAAGCTGCTTATAACCAAATTTGATTTGATCCATTGAGCGATGACCATTCAGCACTTCATTACTCATGAAGCCGGTGAAATAGTCTTTCTTTGGCTCAATAATAGTGACCTGAACATTCGAGTCAGCACGTTTGATATAATGTGCTGCTGTTGCACCACCAATACCACCACCAATGATAACAACATGACCGGCACTTTTGCCAGCCAAAAGAATATTACTCATACCCAGAGTACTAACTGCAGCCGCGCCACCTGTTAACTGGATAAAATTTCTACGTGAAATTCCTGACATTATGAAACTCTCCTTTATTTTTGGCTGCCGTAGTAGTGAATTAATTTTTCCATGCCTTTAGCATCTGCTTTAAGCAATTTTTTTACTTTCTTCTTCATTTTTTTAGTCATTTCACGGCGACCTTCAACATAGTCATCCATTGTATAGTGAAGATAAGCTGTCCATTGACCAGCTAAAAGACCAGAATCATCTTCTGCTGAACGGCCGCCATCTTCATGGCATTTTTCACAATACTTATCGTGTAGTTTTTTACCGGCTTTCGCTTGTGTAGCATCAAACTTCTGTTCTTTACGAACCATTTTCTGCTTGGCGAAATAACCCGCCATCAGCTTGATTTCTTCTTCTGAATAGCCTTTGGCAATACGGCTCATAATGGTATTAACACGTCCATCTTTTACTTTATAATCTGCCATGGCTTCATTAAAATACTCTGTAGACATTTCTGCTATAGAGGGTATTGCTGGTCCTGTGCTATTACCATCGATACCATGACAACCAGCACAAGTATTCGCCAGATCCAGAGCACTTGCTGTGCCTGCCACGCTGTTACCTGAGACAGAAAGTCCCCCTAGTACTAATAGAGCCAGTACTTTCTTGTTTAATTTCATAGATCCTCCTTAGGTGATCTTTTGATCTTTATGATCAGTTTTACAACTTTCATTCACATGTAATTTATAAAAAATATTTACGTTATCTTCAATCTCAAGCATTCTAGCAGTATCTTAATAACTCGTAAACTGTTTTATAGTAGGGTTTTTTATAAAAAACAATCAGAAAGTGATATTTATCAATGTTTCATTTTAATTATTTTATCCAAAATTCTTCTAAGCCATTTGATAACGCCCTATTACAGAATATTATTACATTCTTTAATAGGGCGTTAAAAACAAAGAAGTTAATTTAGGAAACTGTTTAAAAATTAATACACAGATAAAAATAATGTTTTATTTTTATTTATAACTTGAAAAAAATGATTGAATATCCTATCCTCTTGCGTTACTGGATATATTATTATGCATACTTTCATTTAGGGTAGTAAATAAAAATAATAACAATAAATAATAATTATCATCAGTTTCCTTTCACTTATTGTCATGGAAGAACTGAACCTCAAACTTTATTTTATCGTTCATTGGCGTGAACAATACTAAGATGTACTATTGGAGAAAAAAATGCGAATGGCCAGCAAGATGATTGCCCTGGTGTGTATGTTACTATTTTCATTGTCTGTTCAGGCAAATATTGCTGATGATAAGCAGCTTGCAGAGATAAAAAAAGCAAACAGCATGGTTCCAAGCAAGAAATGTAATAAATGTCATGATGATGAAGATGATAAAACTTGGGAATATGATGAAGGTGCTCTGGAAGGAATAACACGAAATATTTATATCCCCTCAGAAAAGTTTGAAAAGAGTGTACATGGTGAACAAAATTGTGCCGCCTGCCATGATAATGTGAGTCTGACAAAAGGGGAACATGATGAATATATTCCCGTCACTGTGGGTTGTATTCAATGTCATAACGATACAATAGATGAGCAGAAAGGTCAGTCAGATCCTAAATACAAACGCTTGGATGTTGTGGTTGAGCAAACAAAGAAATACATGCATTCAGTGCATGCTCGCCCCAATATTGCGGATCAATCCAAAACCAACGCCACTTGTTACGATTGTCATGACCCGCATAATATCGGCGCACCAAAAAGTGAAGCTCGAGCTGAGCATCGTTTACAGAACCCTGAAGTATGCGGTGAATGTCATAAGGAACAAAAAGAAGATTACATGACTTCTATTCATGGTCAGGAAGTCATGGAAAAGAATAATATTGATGCGGCAGTCTGTTCTGATTGTCATACCAACCATGATATTGCCTCACCTGAAGAAGATAAAACAAAACTGATCATTAATGAAAATTGTGGTGAGTGTCATGAGGATGCACTCAAAACATATCGAGCCTCTTATCATGGTCAGGTCAATCGCCTGGGCTTTACCAGTACAGCAAAATGTTATGATTGTCACGGTAGTCATGATATGAAAAAAGCAGATGATCCAACCTCTAAAGTTCATGCTGATAATCGTCTTGAAACTTGTCAGCAGTGTCATGATGATGCATCTGATAACTTTATTAGTTACCGTACCCATGCTGATATTGATGATTTTGATAAAAATCCAATTATATGGGCAACGGCCAAGTTCATGCAGATCTTAATCTACGGTGTTTTCGGCTTTTTCTGGACACATGTGATTTTATGGGGCTTTAGAGAATTCAGAGATCGTCAGCAAGGTAAGGGCTATATTCCTCCTGAAGTCGATGATACAGTCTATGTCCAGCGCTTTACAGTCACGTGGCGTATTCTTCACCTGTTGTTTGCAATGAGTACCATGACTCTGGCATTATCAGGATCTACCTTAATATTCTCTCATACCGCCTGGGCACCTTTTGTGATTAACCTATTAGGCGGGCCGGAAACAGAAGCGATTATTCACCGTACTGCTGGTGTTATCTGGCTGGGTGTGTTTTTAACTCACTTTATGATTGCGATGAAAAATATTGCCACCAATGATAAATTCCGCTGGTTTGGTCCGGAGTCCATGGTACCCAGATGGCAGGATTTATGGGATGTAATTGCAATGTTCAAGTGGTTCTTTGGCATGGCTGAACGTCCCAGTTTTGATCGCTGGTCCTACTGGCAGAAGTTTGACTATTGGGCACCGTTCTGGGGTGCTGCCATTATTGGGTTCAGTGGTATCATGCTTTTTGCCCCAACGGTTACCACTATTCTATTACCTGGCTTTGTGTTTAATATTGCTACTATTATTCATGGAGAAGAAGCAATACTGGCAGTTATATTCCTGTTTACAGTACACTTCTTTAACGCACACTTTAGACCAGACAGGTTCCCTATGAGTACCACTATCTTTACAGGGGCAATTCCTCTGGATGAGTTCAAGCATGAACATAAGCTGCATTATGAGCGTCTTGTCGCCAGCGGTGAATTAGAAAAACATCTGATGAAAAAACCTTCAAAACTGGTTTCAGGTGGTTCCAAGTTATTAGGTACAATACTTATCATGGTTGGTCTAGGCCTGTTAACACTGTTCATTTCCGGCTATATGACTATGCATTAAATTTGCATATCCATATAGATGGATGTTGGTCGGAATCAAGTCGCATTGATACTGAAAGTAAGCTCTCAGTATTGACCAGACATTTGATTTCGACTGCTTTACCAGCTCTTCTTGTCGGAAGATTAAAATATTTACTTAAAGTTATAGCGGGGTTTATTAATACATATGAACTATTTACTGGGATATAAAAATGTTTTAACTCTATTATCCTCTGTTTTAGTGACTGGATTGTTGTTAGCGAATGTTGCTAATGCCGAATCAGCAATCGAACAGGATAAACTTGATGACATTGTTTATCAGGCAATGAAAGCAACCCCCAATATTGAGAATGGGAAAAATTTGTACCGCAATTGTGCAGTATGTCACTCGCCTGAGGGTTGGGGTGCGCCATCCGGGCGTTATCCGCAAATTGCGGGACAACATAATAGTGTCAGCATTAAACAGCTGAGAGATATTCATGATGGAAATCGTGATAATCCTACCATGGAGCCATTTACAGCGCCATTATTTATACAGGGTGCACAGTCGCTTGCAGATGTTTCAGCCTATATTAGTCAGTTGCCGATGGTGCCTAATAATAGTGTGGGGTATGGCGGTACACAATTGGCAGAAGGCAAAAAATTGTATGATGACAATTGCAAGGAATGTCATAAAGCCAATGGTGAAGGTAATGCTGAGAAATTTTATCCGCGTATTCAGGGACAGCATTTCAGCTATCTGGTCAGACAGTTGCATTGGATAAAAAATGGTAAACGTAGAAACGCAGACAAAAAAATGGTTAAGCAACTGCAGAAATTTAGCTATCGTGACATTGAGCTAATGTCTGATTACATTTCACGTTTAAGGCCGGACAAGTCAATTGTTGCTGAAAGTATGTATTGGAAAAATCCAGATTTCAGATCAGGTTTTTATAGTGCACCGAGAGATTAGTTAGTACCCAGCTAATAATTATTGATACACAGAGTATAAGTTTTGTACGAGCAGGCAAGCTGCTCACTCAACTTTATACACACAGAGTATAAGTTTCGTACGAGCAGGCAAGTTGCTCAACTCAACTTTAATTTTATATTGAGGAATCAGGATGTTTGATACTAAAAAAATTACTGTTTTTTTTATCACTTTGTTTATATTTTCCCTGTCTAGCCCCCTTTGGGCGGACAGTATGCTGGACACGCAACTGCGTGAAGTTGCCTCTGGAGGTACAGAAAAACAGCTGACTATGTTGATTAAAAAAGGAGCTAATATTGATGCTCCGGGAAAATATGGAAAAAGGCCGTTGATGTACGCTGCTGAAGCTGGAAATATTGATATAGCAATCAGCTTGTTATCCTATGGTGCAGAAGTAAATGCCAGAACAAAAAAAGGTGATACTGCACTGACTTTAGCCACTCAGAGTGGTCACGCAGCCATCAGTGCTTTGTTAATTGAATTTGGTGCCAATGTTCACGATCGTACCAGAAGGGGCATGGATTCTCTGATGATTGCGGCAAAAAGCGGTAATGTTACGATTGTTGAGCAATTATTGCAATTTAATGCCGATGTGCGTTCATCTAATAATTCCGGTGATACTGCTCTGATGCTGGCAGTCAAAGGTAATTATGCAAAAGTAGTCAGAGCATTATTTAATAATAGTAAAAGGATAGCTCCCTGTATTCCAAATAATATCGGCATCACCCCTTTGATGGCATCCATTAGTAAAGGTAATGCAGATATTATTGGAATGCTTCTGACAAAAATTAAACATATTGATTTTCAGGATAATTTTGGTTCAGCAGCACTTCACTATGCGGCAGACAATAATAATATCCATGTCGCCAGATATTTAGTTGAGCACAATGCAAAAATAAATTTGGAAGACACCGAGAAGGAAACCCCTTTATTTTATGCTGTGAGGGCTGAGAGCGTTGATGTGGTTAAATATCTTCTGGCCAGTAAGGCAGATAAAACACTTAAAAATAGTGCTGGTATGACTGCTGCTCAAGTTGCGGCTGAAAAGAAGAATCAGGCTATTATTGATTTATTGAAGTAAAATTCACATTCTGATCACTGCAAAGAGTCTCTACATGAGGTTGGAGTTAAAAATATTTGACTCCGACCCCGGACTGCTACGATGATTCCATGCAATACCTTATAATCTCCATAATTTTCTTAAGCTATTTTCTATTACACTCTCTGATGGCTTCCATTATGGTAAAACAATGGCTTGCCAGAAAATGGCCCCATGTCATGCCGTTGTATCGGGTTATTTTTAATATTCTTGCCATTGTTTTAACCATCCCCTTGCTTGCTGTTATGTTCTTATATCCCGGTGAAATGCTATGGCAATGGCAGGGCTATGGATTTTACTTTAGCTCAGGGCTGGCTTTACTGGCTTTTCTCGGCTTCATTCTTTCCCTGCAGCATTATGATTTGTCTGAATTTTGGGGGACTCGTCAATTAAGAGAGAAGAATAATAGTGTTCATGATCAGGAAAGTTTTCATATTTCTCCCTTTCATCGATATGTGCGACATCCCTGGTATTTTTTTTCTTTAGTGATTATCTGGACAAGAGATGTGTCAACGGTGCAATTACTGGTTTATATATTAGTAAGCGCCTACTTCTTCTTTGGTTCAAGGCTGGAAGAGCGTAAATTAATTGCTTATCATGGTGAAGTGTATAAGAAGTACCAGCAAAAGGTAGCAGGTATCATTCCCCTGCCATGGAAAATTCTCAGTGAAAAACAGGCAGAACTTTTATTAAAAGAATACAAAATAAAGAATTAGATTAAAAGAAGATCTATTGTATTCTCACTTCTCTCCAGGCTATTTTTTTAGGTGCTTTTAATTTTGTATCAAGATCTTTTAACTTTTTATTAACCAGACTTGCCCATAATAAGTTGTAGTACATTTCAGCACGGATAGTATCCACATTTTCAAGTGCTATTGTATAATTCAGGAGCCGTGTTTCATACGGTTTTAATCTTGTGTTACTGCCTTTTTTTGTCGCTTTTGGCGGGGGGGCTGGTTTACCCTGATCGTCTGTTAAGGCATAAGAAAAATAAGCCTGAGGATCTTCTTTTGCTGGGTGATTAGTAAAATTTTGCCATAGAATATTTCCTTCTTTATCCAGAGCAGTTAATTTGAGATAGAGATTTCTAAAAGGCGCACCAGTGGGTACATCGTGTGGTTGTTGGTTTTCGATAATTACATCAACAGATACATGAGTGTCTGATTTTTTGATGTTAATATCCAGGCGAATGCTGCGCTTCAGCATTGCCAGATCGTGTCCACCACCCATTTCGTGGGACACCATGCCATTAATAATGGGCATATGACAGGATTGGCAGGTTTCACGACTTTTTCCAGCAACCATCTCATTACCCGTGGCACAGAGAGGGACACCATGAGAATTATTGCGCTTTTCATGGCAGCCTAAACAGGCTGCTGATGTTTTTAGTAATGAATTCCCCTGCAGAGGCAAATCAAGTAACTTAACTTCGGCTTCTGATAGATAGGCAATATTATTATTATCTCTTCCCAAATGGGGATTGGTGTCATTTTTCTTGTTCAGTTCAATTCTCAGTGCATCAGCTGCCTTGCCTTGCTCACTGAATATGCCATTAGAACCCTGCAGTTTATCTGATAATTCATAGGCATTCATACCGAGATTTAATTTTCCGTTATTGCCATCAATACCCTTGTACTTTTTCAGGCTGTGGCAACTGACACAATTGACTCCTTGTTTGTAAGCGGATTTACTGTCCAGTTTGGTCTTTTTATCTTTTGCTGCAGAGGGTGCATGACATTGCAGACATACGGGGTATTTGCCTTTAGTGCTGCGAATGTTTTCTTTTGTCGGATCTCCAATCACTTGTTTATAGAAGGCAGCATGTATCGGATCTTTTAGTGCTGCACTTTGTGCATGCATGGAACCTCTCCATTGCATATATATTTCCTGATGACAATCTTCACACACTTTTGAATTAAGCTGGTGTATTGGAATGTCAACGCCATCAATCATTGCGGCATGACTGACAAGATTCATTCCAGTCAATGAAATAAGTGTTAATGATAATAATTGAATTTTTATCCATTGATATTGTTGTCTAAACAACATAGTGACCTACTTCAGAGTTGATAATGTTTGGAGGTTAATACTATAGTATCATTATTTTTATCATGTAGACAGGGGCGATAATGACTGCATGATCCGTAAAGGGATTTGCCTAATTTTTCTATACAATTACTTGAGTTATCATTTGACACATTTTTGACTCTGATCCCGGATAAGAAATCCAGAATTTTCAGTTTATTTGAGTCTATCGTATTTATATCTCAATCAAAAGGTGCAGGTCTGCCCAGTAAGAAACCTTGAACATAATTAAAGTCCAGTTTTTTGACAATTATTTTTAACTCTTCTGTTTCAATACCTTCGGCCACCAGTATATGCCCTGTTTCTTTGATCATTTTGGATAAATGACGAATAATGCTGAATTGTTTTTCATCTTCCAGTTGACGAATTAAACTAATATCAAATTTAACGATATCAACAGGCATAGATGATAAATAACTAATGGATGAATAACCACTGCCAAAATCATCCAGAGCAATTAAAAATCCGAGTTTTTTAAGCATTTTGATATTCTCAGCAGCATGATTAATTTGAGTAATCAGAGAAGTTTCAGTGATTTCAAGCACTATTTTATAGTGTGCTAAATAGGGAATAAATTCAGATAATATATCCACTATCTGATGGTTAATAATAGCAGGGCCTGAAATATTAACGGAGACTCCGCTATTGACTGGAATACGTTGTTGTTTAAAATCATCAGCGATTTGTTTAAAAATTGCGATATCCATTTCAAAATCTAATTTTCTGGCCTCAACTAAATCAAAAATTTCTCCAGGTGAAATGATTTTACCCTGATGCCTGATCCTTAATAATGCCTCATAGTAATCTATTTCTCCATTATCTAAATTGACAATGGGCTGGTAAAACATAGAGATGCCTTTGCCTGAGTCAATGGCATCAAAGATAATATGATTTAATTTGTTAGAGAGAATATTATCTGAGACATTTTTAATTTTATCTGAATAGGTAACAACATGAGGTTGTTCAGGCCTCTTTGCTGAATAGACAGCCACATCCGCCTGCCATAAAAGTTCTGAAATACTATTATGTTCACTGATATTATTATGTGAAATACCAATGCTGGCTCTGACGGGTTCTTTAATATCAAGTTGTAAAAATGAAATGGCAACAATATTTTCATGACAGCGTTGGGCAATTTTAAGAGCATCTTCAGGCTGATATGTTTGTAAAATACAGGCAAATTCATCACCACCGATACGGAAAAGGCTTTCACCTTTTCTCAGAGCCTGCTGTAAGGCATCTGCAATTTTTTTAAGTACCAGATCACCTGTCGGATGGCCATAAGTATCATTGATACCTTTAAAATTATTAATATCAAATAGAATTAATGACACATTACAGCGACTATCAGCAAAAAGATCGGCAATTTTTGCCCATTTTTCTTCAAAGGCTCTTCTGTTTAAGGCTCCTGTTAGTGCATCATGATGAGCCATTTCCCAGAGTTCTTTATTTTTTTCATCAAGATTTGAATAAACTACCTGTAGTTTGTTTTGATATTGCGCAAGGGAGTTGCTTATCTTTTCTAATTCCTGAATGTGAAATTTAGTGTTTAATTTTGGTACATACTGAAATTCAGGATTGCTGTTTAAAGTATCGATATAAGAAGAAATTTTTCTCATTGGACGGGACAGGAAAAAACTGAGTAAAAAATAGAAAAGAACAGCAAAAAGAGTTAGTGCAATGGTATTGCGCAGCATTACTCTTTCAAGTTGTAATGAAAAGTGAAAAATATCATCATCTTGTCTAATTTCAAAATCAAGATAATTAATCATCTTCTCAATATCAATATGATTCTGTTGTGAATGATTAATTTTTACAGACAATTCATTAATTTGTCGGAACTGTTTAATATTGAGCAGGGGATTAATTACCTGACTTTTTGTTGCAACATAGCCTACTTTATTTGAATGATTATTCTGTGCTGCAATCGGTGAAATAATGATGAGAAAGGGAATGCTATTTTCAATAATAAAATAAGGCTCAATATTTTTAGTATTAATTTTTTCAGGTAGAGTAGTGGTGCTTAAACGTCCCAGATTCTGTCCATTATTATCGTAAATCAGGGCATCAGAAAAAGTATCAGGCAGGGTACCGGAACTAAAAAGGCGGTGAGTAAGCCAATAAGAAAAATAATCAGGCTGAAGGGTTTGCTGGTGAACTTCGTCCCAATTAGAAAACTTTTTGTTAATGATGGTGTGGTTGTGTATTAAAGATTGTATGGCACCCTTCAGTTCATTTTGTCCGGCAAGATAATGAGATTCAGTAATATCATCATTTAATTTTTGAATATCTGAAAATGCAATAAGGGCACTTATAATAAAAATAATAATATACACCAGAATAAAACCCAGCGCATAACTTTTTATAGATAAGTTATTTATACTCATTATAAATTTTTATTTCTTATCCAGGAGTTTTTCAACATTTTCAAGCAATTCAAATTCATGCTCGTAGTCAAAAAAATGATTAGCACCTTCAATGCGAATAAATTCAATATTAAGTTGTTTATTATCGCTCTTCCAACTGTCTTCTACGCGGTTATCTTCACTGCCGATAATGAGTGCTTTGTTAATATTAATTTCTTTAATGCTTGTTAATAAATGTTCTTTGGATAAGTGATAATAGGATAAAAAGGCTTCAGCAGTAGTAATAAATTTCTTACAATAAGAAAGACCGAATTCATGTAGATTACGATCATTATTTTTTATTAATTTCAGAGCTAAATTTTTATATTCCAGAGTTTCATAAGACTGAGGCAGACCTGATGCAAAATTGGGCATGGATAAAAAAATAACCTGTTGTATTCTGTCAGAAGGATAAGTGCTGATATAGTCAGGCATCATTAAGGCACCGATACTATGCCCAATAAGAACGATGGGTGATATTGTTTTTCTTTCCAGCCATTTAAGCCACAAGTTTAACTCATGAAGATCACCTTTAAGGGAATGAGTGTGAATTGCTTCACAAGCCAGACTTTTTGTTCTCTGGTTAATATTTAATGACAGGGTTGGGGTTAATACGTTATATCCGGATTCATGTAGTGACTCAGCAAGTCTCTTAACTGTGGGGAATTGATGTGTCTGGAGAAATCCATGCAAAATTAAAATATAAGGTTTGTCAGTATCCCCCTGATAAAATTCAGCATTAGCAATGATTTTATCGGTTACGTTTAACTGTATGATCTGCTGACTATATGCAATATTGACAGCCAGAAAAAGGCTAATGAATAATATTATTAGTGTTTTTATTTGGAATGGCATGATCTCATAATCTTATCTTGTGTATAATAAACTACGAATAGCTGTTCACTAAAATAAGTGTAGACGATTATTATTAATTTGCACTAAAACAGACATTATTTTTTTTGATTAAAAGTTGAGCTGAGAAATATTGATGAAGGTACTAGCAGGAGATATTGGCGGCACCAAAACCAATCTGGGTATTTTTGAGGTTGAAAACAAACAGATACAGTCTTTATATGAAGCCAGCTGGATCAGTGCTGACTTTACGTCACTGAAAGAAGTTCTTAAGCAATTTTTGACGCTGCTGGATAATAATACAGGCATGTCGCAATTTCAGTCAGTCTGCTTTGGTGTTGCCGGCCCGGTTGACAATAATTTTTGTCAAATCACCAATTTACCCTGGATAATTGATGCGGCAAAAATTCAACAACAATTTAACTGGCCGTCTGTTAGTTTACTGAATGATCTGGAAGCCAATGCATGGGGCATCTCTGCTTTACAGGACACTGATTTTATCACTTTAAATCCAGGTGATGATGAGGCAAAGGGTAATGCCTCAATTATTGCAGCGGGTACCGGATTGGGCGAAGCCGGCATGTTTTGGGATGGCAAACAGCATATTCCTTTTGCATCAGAAGGCGGTCATACTGATTTTTCCCCGCAGACAGAAAAAGAATATCGCCTTTATACTTTTTTAAGTAAACAATATCAGGGGCATGTCAGTTGGGAGCGAATTGTTTCCGGTATGGGACTGGAAAATCTCTATCAGTATTTATGCCATGAAAATAATTCTCAGCCGCCGGATTGGCTTGCACAACAGATGCAGGCAGGAGATACTGCTGCTGCCATTTCAAAAGCAGCTGTTTCTGGTACCGATCAACTCTGTGTACAGGCGCTGGACTGGTTTGTCTATTTTTATGGTGTTGAAGCAGCCAATCATGCACTAAAAATTATGTCCCGTGGTGGTGTTTTTCTTGGTGGCGGTATAGCTCCAAAAATTATAAAGCAACTACAAGCTGGTCGTTTTATGCAGGCATTTTTAGATAAAGGCAGGATGCAGCCGCTATTAAAATCTATGCCTGTTAAAGTGATTATGAATGATAAGACCGCACTATATGGTCCGGCAATTTATGCGGCATCACATACTACTAAATCGTTAGAGAAAGATTGATATGAACCATCAAATACAATGGCATCAGCGCAATAATGCGGAAGCAGTAGCCCAATCTGCTGTACACTGGATCCTGCTTAAAGCACAGGAGTCGATTTCACATCGTGGTGTTTTTAAATGTGTTCTGGCCGGCGGCACAACACCCAAAAGAATTTATGAAATTTTAGCCGATCAGGATCAGCAATGGTCCAAGTGGCATTTATATCTCGGTGATGAACGCTGTCTGCAGGCCGATGATCCAGAACGAAACAGCCTGATGATTAAACAGTCATGGTTAAATAAAGTGGGTTTTCCTAAAGAAAATTTTCATGTTATTCATGCTGAACGGGGAGCAGAACAAGCCGCACAAGACTATGCAGAATTGATTCAGCCGGTGCTTCCTTTTGATCTGAGTTTATTAGGCCTTGGAGAAGACGGGCATACTGCCAGCTTGTTTCCCGGACACAGACACAATGAGGAAGAACTGACCCATGCAGTCTATGATTCACCCAAGCCTCCCACGGAACGGGTTAGCCTCAGTAAAAAATCATTATTTCAAAGTTTAAAACTCATTGTTCTGGTGACCGGCAGCAGTAAAAAAACAGCCGTCCAACAATGGCAGCAGGGTAATAATTTACCCATTGCCCAAATTAATGCCCTAAACGGTGTCGATGTCCTAATAGATGATGATGCACAACCTAACACTTAACACTTAACACCAAAAAAATATGGATATTTCTCAAATACTGGATCCACTCAACAAAGCACAGCGTCGGGCAGTTTGCTCTGAGGCACAAAACACTCTGGTTCTGGCTGGAGCAGGCAGCGGCAAGACTCGTGTTTTAGTGCATCGTATAGCCTGGCTGGTACAGGTTGAAAATGTTTCTCCCTATAGCATTATGGCTGTAACATTCACTAATAAAGCCGCCGGAGAAATGCGCTTTCGAATTGAAAGTTTGCTGAAAACACCACTGCGTAATATGTGGGTGGGCACCTTTCATGGCTTGGCTCATCGTCTGCTGCGTGCTCACTGGATGGATGCCGGACTGCTGGAGAATTTTCAGATTATTGATAGTGATGACCAACGGCGTCTGGTGAAGCGCATTATGAAAGAAATAGGTATTGATGAAAAGCAGCATCCTCCGCGTGAAGTGCAATGGTTTATCAATGATAGTAAAGATAATGGACTAAGAGCAGCACAGCTTAATCCGAGAGAATTTCGTGGTAGAGAATTTATGCTGGATATCTATTCCCGTTATGAAGAACTTTGTCAGCGTACCGGTTTGGTTGATTTTGCTGAATTGTTATTGCGCGCTCATGAACTCTGGCTGAAACAAGCACATGTCCTCAAACATTATCAGCAGCATTTCAGCCATATTTTAGTGGATGAGTTTCAGGATACCAATACCATTCAATATGCCTGGTTAAAAGTGTTAAGCGGTAATAATTTACCGCAAACCAATATGAGTAGTTTTGTGGTCGGGGATGATGACCAGTCTATCTATGGCTGGCGTGGTGCAAAAATACAGCATATTCGTGATTTCAACAGTGATTTTAATGCCTCAGCTGCAGCTGAGAAAGAAGTCTCGACTATTATTAAGCTGGAACAAAATTATCGTTCCACTGGTAATATTCTACAAGCTGCTAATGCCGTCATTGCCAATAATAGTGATCGACTGGGTAAGGAACTCTGGACTGCTGATAGTGAGGGTGAGCGATTACAGATTTATCAGGCCTTTAATGAAATTGATGAGGCTGCCTACGTGGCAGGACAAATTGAGAAATGGATAGACAATGGAGGCAAACGTAGTGATATTGCCATTTTATATCGTTCCAATGCTCAGTCACAGCCACATGAATATGAATTGGTCAAACGAGGAATTCCTTATCGGGTCTATGGCGGCTTGCGTTTTTATGATCGTGCTGAAATCAAAGATGCCTTAGCCTATATTCGTCTGGCCACTAACCGTCAGGATGATGCAGCATTTGAGCGGATTGTTAATACTCCGACACGGGGTATTGGTCAACGAACCCTGGAGATTATTCGTGATACTGCTAAAAGCAATCAGGACAATTTATGGCAGACCGCTAATACTCTGATAGAAAATAAGCAATTATCTGCACGGGCAGCCGCTGCATTACAAAAATTTATCGATCTAATTGATGAGATGGATTGTACTGCCGAAGCGGCTGAATTCAGCCTGGCGGAACAGGTGACCCATATTATTGAAACCTCATTATTAAAAGAATATCATGGCAAGGACAATAGTGAGCGGGCACAGGCCAAAGTAGAAAATCTTGGTGAGCTGATCAATGCGGTAAAACGTTTTGATGATGAAGGTGATCCCCTGTTGGACGCGGTAAAAGAAAGTCTGGAAGATATGCTGGATAAGAGTGAGGAAGTACTCTCCAATCCTATGAGTGAGTTTCTTGCACATGCTGCTTTAGAAGCAGGTGAAGGGCAGGCGGATGAGTGGGAAGAATGCGTACAGCTGATGTCACTGCATAGTGCCAAGGGTCTAGAGTTTGAACTGGTTTTTTTAAGCGGTTTGGAACAGGGTTTGTTTCCACACAAAAATGCTCTGCAGGACTATGTGGGAGGAAAACTTGAAGAAGAACGTCGTCTTTGCTATGTTGGGATTACCCGGGCACGACAGCAATTGCATCTGACCCACGCAGAAAGCAGAACCATGTACGGACGTAATGAAATGGCTTATGCATCACAATTTTTAACTGAAATCCCGGCTGAGCTGGTGACTCAGGTGAGGGCAGTCAACAATAACATGAGTTCATTTCATTCTTCCGAAAATAATAAACCATTCAGTACTCATGACAGCAATGAAGGTGATATTGCGCTGGGTCAGAGAGTCACTCATAAAAAATTTGGTGAAGGGACAGTTATTGATATAGAAGGTAGTGGAGCCAGAGCAAGAGTGCAAGTCAGCTTTGATTATGAAGGAACACGCTGGCTGATGCTGAGCGTTGCAAACTTAATTTAAATATAAACACTTTCCCCTTTTTACCAAAAGTAGGCGCTTTTAGGCGAAGGGGGATTGATGAGGGGGTTTAAAGAGAATGAAAAGGCGTGATTTTATAAAAGGGGTTGGTGCAGGTTCAGTTGCCACAACCTGTTTGCTAGGTGGAATACAATCAGCTTCTGCTGCTAAGACAATAAAATGGAAAATGGTCACATCCTGGCCAAAGAATTTTCCTGGTCTGGGTACCGGAGCTAACTTTCTGGCTAAAACCATTAATGAAATGAGCGGCGGCCGTTTAAAGGTCAAAGTCTATGGTGCCAATGAAATTGTACCTGCACTGGAAGTATTTGATGCTGTCTCAAGAGGTACAGCACAAATGGGACATAGCGGCGCCTACTATTGGAAAGGCAAGCATCCGGCAACACAATTTTTTACTACTGTCCCCTTTGGCTTAACTGCTCAGGAAATGAATGGCTGGCTCTATCACGGTGGTGGTATGAAGCTGTGGGAAGAATTGTATGATAAATTTAACTTAATTCCCAATGCAGCGGGTAATACCGGAGTGCAAATGGGCGGCTGGTTTAATAAAGAGATTAATAGTATTGATGATCTGAAAGGTCTGAAAATGCGCCTGCCGGGCATGGGTGGAGAAGTGTTAAAACAAGCTGGTGGGACCCCTGTCACTCTCCCCGGTGGAGAAATATATACCTCAATGCAGTCCGGTGCTATTGATGCCACCGAATGGGTTGGTCCATACAATGATATGGCCTTCGGTTTGTATAAAGTGGCCAAGTTTTATTATCATCCCGGATGGCATGAGCCAGGTTCAACCATGGAAGCCATGATAAATAAAGATGCATTTAATGATTTGCCCAAAGATTTACGGGTTATTGTTCGTAATGCCTGTCGGATAGCCAACCAGGATATGCTGGCTGACTATACAGCAAAAAATAATCAGGCTTTACAAACATTAGTGAACAAGCACAAAGTTAAAATGCGTCAATATCCTGATGATGTCATTAAAAAATTACAGATCTTATCAACAGAAGTCGTGGCAAAAGTGGGAGAGCATGATGAACTCTCAAAAAGGATACATACTTCATTTATTGAATTTAAAGACAATGTCATACAATGGAGTCGTGTCAGTGAACAGGGTTATATGAAAGCACGCGCCTCAGGATAAAAGTGAATATTGGAGTAAAAAATAGAAGTATTTTATCTCAGTAGGGAGTATAATATGTGCTCCCGTCTTTTTAAGCCCAGGTGGTGAAATTGGTAGACACGCTAGCTTCAGGTGCTAGTGGCCTTCGGGTCGTGGAGGTTCAAGTCCTCTCCTGGGCACCATACATAGCATTGTTTTCAGAAAACACCTAAAATTAATTGTGCCAATATTTAATCGTTTGGTGGTACTTTGTTATTTTGAAAGCAGTTTTCTTAGCCAATCAAGTCTACAAATTCACTGGCTGTTACAAGCCTTTTAATATCACTCATAATTACGTACTCTGTACGCTTAGTTTGCTCTGATTTAATTTACAATTTAGCAGATTTTATAACCGCCAGTCATTTTATTAAGTTCTTGAATGGTGATTATTGCTATACAGGGATTATTCATAACCTCTTGTTTATTTAGCTTAATCCTTAACTTCATACCATCTCTAGCAATATTGATTCTTTAGCTTGTCAGCTGATATCTGAGCGTGTTGCTATTGCTAAATGGCAATTAGCCAAAAGGTGGTGTCTTACAGCAATTGCATGATCAATTTATTTACTCTTCAACATCCCATACAGTATACGGCAACTTACAAAGTTTAATGATAGAAATATGAAATTATTAAGAGTAAGAAAGAAATGTAAGAGGGAACGAAAAGAACTGATAGAATGAATAATATTTTTATCTACTGTTTTCTTGGTTTATGTAGATATAAGGTAAATTTAAGAAGTCATAATATCGTAAGGACGTTTTATCTCCCTTACAACTTCATTAACACTCATATTCCGAGATTTTCTCAAAAATTCTTTACCATCTAAAAAAATTAAGATTGTAGGAACTGTAAAAACTCCAAAATGTGGAGCAATATCTTCTTCAGTACTTATATTCACACTCTCAACTATAAACTCTTTAAAATTTTTTTTTAATGCTTCTATAAGTTTTGGTTTTAATGCGTGACATACATTACATGTTGGTGCAGAAAAGTACACCATCACTGCTAAGCTTTCTTTTATTGTTTTTTCTATATTTTGTATTGTTTGCATATTAAAATAATACACTATTTGCCATTATCAGGCATTGTTTTTTTGTTTATCACTTCACTTGAGCAGGTAATAAGAATGCTTAAAGGGACACGAATAAATACTGTTTTTTAATTTAAAAAATCAAGTGTTATCCGCTAATTTGCCTTGATGACCTCAAGGAGCAGCTCTAGGGAAATATGGCTTTCCCTCTAATTTCCAGAATACATTTCATATCATAAAAATATAATAGGTCTTTAAAAAATGCCTAGATTCAGCTGGTCGATGCAACACTCTTTTATTATAATAAATAAGAACTGGAACTGTTCCGGAACAAATAACTGATCACTATATAAATCAAATGGTATTATCCACAATCGTAATTCTTCACTAAATGAAAAGCTTGGTAATGGTGCATTGAATTTCTTATGAAAAGGGTAAATCAGAAACATATCTCCCGTACCTGATAAATACTTTTGACCATATCATTGCCTGTATATTGCTCATATTGAGCTGAACATAATACGGGAGCATGTCCATGAAAACATTTAAACTATTCCATATTTTTCTTTTTTGCTTTTTTATACTCTTTAGCACTCAAGCTTTTACCGCAGATGGTGAGATTGATGCAAAAACACAATCTCCACTTATATCTGGTATACAATCAGAATTTGCTACTGATGGTAAAGTAACTTTGACAATATCTGGTATTAATTTTTTAAATAATAAGGGGGAGATATTTATCTCAGTTGGTCATGGTTTAGATTATGTATTCGTTAATGAAGGTGATATGGATAACCCAACGGACGGAAAAATTATTTTAACAGCCGATCTTGCAAAGGGAGACTATTTGATAATGGTCAGTACCGATAGGAATTTCAACGAAGGCAGTACTGCCAAGTTTGATTTAACTATTGGTGGTAAAAGAGATGTAGGTGATAACGGGTTGAGCCTGAAAAGTGAGTGTGACGTGAGTGAGATTACTCTGTGGTCTGGGGACGGTGAGTACAGTTGCAAGCAGCTTGAGGAAGGTCCCGTGGAGGAGTATACGCAATGTGCAACCGCCCCATGGTATGGTTCTAAGAAGTATGCGTATGGAGTGACGAGATTGGAGATTTCAGGCTCTTGCTCATAAAGCCATTTCACGTTCCTGCTTCAAATAATACTGACACTTTTTGAATAAAACTTTAGCCAGTTTCAATTTCTTCCTGACCAATATAATTGGTTCAATCAAAGTTTCGTCCACACCCCATTTTTTGTATTGCATTGCCAATAGCTTTAGTTCAGATGCAATACCGATCCTTTTAGGAATTAAATGATTTATACCAACGCTAGATTTAATTGATTCTAATATTACATCAACCTCGGAGTTAAGCGCTTGAACTTTTACATTGAAACGCAGCAACTCTATTTTCTCTTGACTTAAGTTTGCAATCGTTTCTTTTGTTTGTTCAATTACATTTTCATCTTCATTTGTTGAGTTACTCATTTCTTTCTCTTTAGCTATTTTATGATCGTCAGTTAAGTAAATTCACCGTACCACAATACTTCTAGCCAGTCTGTGAACGTGTTCTAATAACTTAATAATTCATAAACCACCATCGGATTGAAAATAAAATACCACCAACACGGGTTAATTTTAAAAATCATTAAAATAACTTTCTCGTGTCTATACTCCTAGTACAAACCATTAATACCAATGGTTCATATAATGAAATTCAAAGGAGTATTACTTCATGCCAACACTTAGAACAGACGACTCGAAACTAACCTCAGATCAAATCGAAGCCATGAGTCCAGAACAATATAAAGCGCTGGAGAACCGACTCCGACGATTAGCGACATCAACCGATAAGATGCTTGAGTTCTTAGCAGACCACATGAGCGAAATCGTTACAATCAGAGATGCCAGTACTGGCGGCTCTAAAATTCATCAATATCAAGATAAAATTTATGTGTGCCAAGGTGAGGGTGATAGTTTTATCGTTCATTCGTAAATACATGTTGATTGACGTGGCGCAATCACAACGCTAAAATACAGGGAATTTATAAAACTAGTACATTCTGGATGTACAGGTTTAAAAACCTGAAAATCCTCTCTAAATAAAATTTAATGATTACAGGTGGTTACAATGTTTTCAAGAGAGGTTAAAAAAATGGGAAATTCAAGTCCTCTCCTGGGCATCATATAGCAAGGCTCTTGATGAGTAGTTCAAAAAAAATAGAAAAAAAATGAACGCCGCCTTCCAGATAAAACAGTCTCAATGCCTGGTTATTATTCCGGCAATGAATGAAGAAAAAACCATTGCTAGTGTTATACAGGATGTCATTAACAAAGGTTTTAATGTTCTGGTTATCGATGATGGCAGTGCAGATAGTACTATTAAGATAGCTCGTCAATTTGGAGCAGTCGTTATTCCTCTTACTTTTAATATTGGTGCCTGGAATGCAACTCAAGCAGGCATTCGTTATGCTTTAAAGCATCGTTACAATTATGTCATATCAATGGATGCAGATGGTCAGCATTCTTGTGAAACATTGCCTGACTTGTTGAATGCAGCGGAGGATGATGATGTGATTATTGCATCCTATGTCCAGAGAGGCAGTTTGAACAGGCAAATAGCATGGAGTTTTTTTAAGCACGTTGCAGGGTTTAATTTTAATGACCTCACATCCGGCTTCAGGCTCTATAACCGATCCGCTATGTTAGTGCTTGCATCAAGACAAGCCACTTTATTAGAATATCAGGATGTTGGCGTATTATTACTGCTTACGCAGCACAATTTATCCATAACTGAAATTGAAACCACTATGTCATGCCGGACTGAGGGGAAATCACGTATTTTCAGTTCCTGGTTTCAGGTGATTTATTATATGATGTATACATCTTTACTCTGTTTCTCAAAGATCACTCCAGTTAAACGATTAAAATCTTAAGTACAATGAAAATTTACCTGTTTATTACCGCATTTATTGGTCTGTTTATCGCTTTTTTTATTGTATGGTTGATCCGTAAAGATCATATGCATGTAAAGTATGCCTTTGGCTGGATTATTGTAGGAATTATTTCTGCTATTGTCGGTTTTTCACCGGCAATAGTTGATCAACTGGCCTATAAACTGGACGTTAGCTACCCACCTATTCTTGCAATTATTATTGCATTTACTTTTTTATTGATAAAAATGTTTATTATGGATATTGACCGTTCAAAACAGGAGCGGAAGTTGTTGCGCCTCACACAAAAAGTAGGTATTTTAGAAGCTGATCTGCATCAGTATAAGAGCAATAAAAGGAGCAAAGCTTCACCTGATATCCCCACAAATATCAATTACGAAGATGCAGGAAATCATAATGATTAAAGAAGGATATCGTGTAATTGAACAGGAAGATAATAGTTTTACTTTTGAGAATTTAACTCCTTATCTAAAAAATATCCTGGTATTATTCTTTACTCTGTTTGTTTTCACCCTGATTGTTTATTTTCCCAGTTTTTCTGTACCATTTTACCTTGATGACTATCCCTCAATTGTTGAAAATACCGCCATTCATGATGTTACTCAGCTTGCCAGTATCTGGGGTTTTTACTTTCCTCGTTTTATTGGTTATCTGAGTTTTGCTTTTAATTATTCATTGGGAGGCGAGTCAACATTTGGTTATCATCTGGTGAATTTTATAATTCATTTTCTAGCAGGCATTGGAGTTTTCCTGCTGACCCGGATACTTTTGCAAACACTCAATACAGACAGACAGGAAACCACCAATACGCTTTATTTATACACGATTCCATTTCTGGCCGCTCTGCTTTTTTTGATTGCCCCGCAGCAAACACAATCTGTTACCTATATTGTACAGCGTCTGAGTTCGATGGCCGCAATGTTTTATATATTCGCCTTAGGTAGTTATAGCTACGCACGATTGACTCATAAACCATGGTTTTTTCTATTTACAGCACTTTTTGCGGGACTGGCTTTTTTCACTAAACAAAATACAGCAACATTGCCGGCTGCAATTTTACTGATTGAAGTAATTTTCTTTCAAAATCTAAATAGGTCACAGTGGAAAAAACTACTGTTAATAGCTGTGCCTGTCTTAATTGCTTTTGCATTGTTTGTGTATCGTTTTTTTGATTTGACACTGGCACAACTGGATGAACTCACCCGCAGCCTGCAAACTGCATCACTAACCCGGGAGCAATATTTTTCTACCCAGGTACTGGTGGTCTGGCACTATATTATTCAGTTTTTTATACCTACCGATCTACATCTTGATTATGATTACCCGGTATCTCAAACAATATTTTCACTTAAGGTGATCAGTTCTCTCATTGCTCACATTATTGTACTAGCCGTTGCTTTTTTATATCGTAAACAGCATTCGATTATCTTTTTTTCTGTGCTTTTCTATTACCTTGCTCATCTGGTCGAGTCCAGTATTGTACCAATACCCGATCTGGTTTTTGAACACCGTACTTACCTTCCCAACATGGGCTTATCTATTATGCTTGCCATGCTCACTTATCAGTTATGGCAGCAAAAAAATCTACAGAAAATAGTCTTTATTGCTATGCTTGCTTTTATTATATGGCTTGCCTGGTTTACTTTCACTCGTAATACCATATGGAATAATCCAATTGAATTCTATCAAAATGAAACACAACACAGTCCAAACAAGGAACGGGTATGGGCAGATCTGGGGAAATATTATTTAAAAGAGAAAAAGTTTAACGAGGCACTGCAAAGTTTTGCTCAAGCTCTCAATCTGGGTCGTAATGGAAACGAAGTCAATGCATTACCTACAACATTTTTAAATACCTACTTTGCTCTACTCTATACAAACCAAATGAAAAAAGCACTCCATTTTGAAGGACTAATCCCTGTCAAACAACTTTCATGGCATGATCGCGGTGTTTTTTATTATATGAAAGGAAACCGTCAGGTAAAAATGGGTCAATTTGACGAAGCACAAAAAAGCCTGCTGGCAGCTTTGAAATTTCTCCCGAACTATCTGGATGCAAAAGCCAACCTGGCAGCTATTTATTTACAAAGAAAGCAGCACAATAAAGCCAGAAAACTTTTATTAGAGGTGTTAAGCAAGAACCCGAAACATAAAGCAGCGCTTCTTTATACACAACAGCTTAATAAAAAATAAATATTTATCGAGGTGCTTGCCAAACTCCAATATTTCTTGTTTTATATCGCCCCTTTTTTAAAGGGGAAGCTAAGAGCTGTTTTCCAGGTTTATCCTAATACAGCTTTCATCTTTTTAACAAAAACTTCTGTTCTAAAAAGCTGAGCTCTTGCTTCACAAGCTTTACGCATTGTCAGAGCCTTTTTCTTTGTCATCCTACTGACAGCATTAATCAACAATTCTTTGCTGATTTCAGTTGAAATTAATAAACCTGTTTCCTCATGAATAATGGTTTCCAATAAGCCACCCTCAGCTACGCCAATGACTGGTTTGCCTGCGGCCATTGATTCAACCGGTGACATACCAAAATCCTCGTCGGGTGGAATATAAATCGTGGCAATGCATCGCCCTATGAGTTCCTGTAGTTGCTGAGTATCACACCAGCCGGTAAATTCAATATTAGTATAATTTTTTGCCAGATTTTTCAGCCTTTCCAAATCACTACCACCGGAAGCCACAATCAGTTTTTTGTCAGGCATGGCCAAAAAGCTGCGAACAATTAATTCTACCCGCTTATAAGGTTCAAGCCGTGACAATGAAAGATAATAATCGCCCTGTTCTATCCAGTTAAATTGAGCAACTGCAATTGGAGGGTAGATGACAATAGAATCTTTTCCCAAATAGTATTTAATGCGTCCTCTTACATTCTCTGAATTAGCAATAATGATATCCATTTGAGTAAGAGCCTGCTCATAATGATACTTCACATAAACACTCAGCATTTTCAATAAAGGTCTTTTCCACCAGATCACTTGCTGTAAATAATAATCCTTTAAATCGTAGACAAAACGCGGAGGAGTATGACAATAAAGAATATTTTGCCCCTTAGGATGATTTTTTACGGCAACAGGAGAATAAATTCCACTATAAATAACCTGTTTATAATCTTTGATAAAGTTGCTTTTATATCTAAATGCAAAAATAGACTTAATAGATTGCCAGCCCATAATAGCTGTAAAATGAGTTAGTTCGATGAGATTGAGTTGCTTTCGTTCAACCTCTGAAAAAATTGAAGCATCACTAAATGCCACACAAAAATCATACTTTTGTAAGCCCTTAACCAAAGTAATTCCCAATGATTCAGCTCCTCCTTTAACAAGCAAAAAATCATAAAGAAATATTCCCTCATTATCCTGTCCGCTCATAAAAATAATTCTCTCATCCTTACCCTTGATCTTACATTAGCTTTTTACCTAACACCTAACACACATCTTCACTTGGTCAGCACTCTGACAATCTTCCATACCAACCGATTATTCATCAAATATCGCATAAAAAGGAAAAAATAAAAATAAATCCCAGCTTCAATAGAAGACGTTAAATGATGAAAAACAACTGACTTTCTATATTCACTGATACTTTTCTTAAAATGAAGATCACTCACGCCACCCAGGCGCATAGAAGTCAAAACATGGGGAATATAATAAAAATTTAATTCTGATTCAAGAGCACGATGACACCACTCTGAATCCATTGCATAATGATAATCAAGTCTGTAGACACCGATTTTCTGATAGGCCTTTTGTGTAATAAACATAGCAGGATGAAAAATATTCATTCGATACTTCATACGTTTTAGATTAGGTTTTTTGATATAACTTTCACTCTTTTCTTCATCAACAAATCTCAAATCGCCATAATAAATATCAGCATCAGGTTTTTCTTTAAAAGCAGATAAAATATAGTCTAATGTATTATCATCCCAATAATCATCACTATTGAGAATCGCAATTAACTGCCCCTGTGCTTGTTCAATTCCACGATTAAATGCATCAGCAATCCCTTTGTCCAGCCCTGTTTCCCAATAAGTAATGGAATTTTCATGTTTTTTTATTGCATCTACAGTGCCGTCATCTGATCCTCCATCAATAACAATAATCTCTATTTTATGATTGTCATAACTAATTAATGTTTCAATCAGAGTAGAAAATTGTTTTACATTATTTAATACAGGAATGATAACCGAAAGTATTGGACAGGGAACTGAGTCAAACGGCATAGTGTCTTTTGTAAATCTTTGTTTAGGTGAATAGAGACTTTAAGGCTGGGACAACAGTTGTAATAATAATCAATGCAAGCATCCATTTAATTAAACGAATATCAGAATGAATGGGTGCTATTTCATTTTTAAGATCAGATTTAGTAACAAGCTCTCCAATTTGCTTCATTAATTTCTGCCTGGGCTTCTGCTAATGCTTTAGCCTGTTTTTCAGGCATACCTGAATTAATAAGACGTTCAGAAAATTTTAAAGTATCAAATGTAATTGTTGTCATGCTTAGAGTATAGTTTAGTTGCAGTATTTGAGTCAATACTTATCAGAAAGGTGTATTTCTTTTAACAATGGCATTAGAATTTTCTCAACCCCAGATATTGTTACTTTTTCTACACAAGGCACCAACTCATCAAATTTTACAAAATTACAATTCCACTCACAGCCAAAACAATCCATTTTATGAAATACAATGGCAGGCAAGAGCTTCTTTTTATCTGGAATTTTAACATAGGGTAAAAATCGTCCAAAATGCCCTCCGCCTAGAATTGCCACTGAAGGTGTATTGGCGGCACAGGCAATATGAATTGCACTGGTATCATTACTGAGCACAAATTGAGCATTAGCAATTTTATCAACAAATTCGGTTAAATCTGTTTTGCCTGCTAAATTAAGTAATGGCACCTGAGCTTTATTCATTAAGGTTTCTGCCAGAGACTGCTCATTTTGCAAACCACATATAATACCGGACATTCCTGTTTTGTTATAAATCCATCGTGCCATTTCTGAAAAATTTTCTACTGGCCACTGTCTGTTTCTACCTCCGGCACCAGGAAATAAAACATAATAGGGTGGGGCTGAGAAATTTTTCTGATATTGAAGGCAAGGGTAATCTAAAGGAAATTCTTTTTTTGATAAGAGAAGTTGTAATTGTTGATTAATTTCAAACTCATGAAGTCCACTGATATCAATTTTTAATAATTGAGTATAATGTTTCTCACCTCTGGGACGATCACGAGGCAACTCATAATTGCTGGAATCTCCTAAGATCCCAATGCGCTCTTTTGCTCCGCTGCAACGAACAATTGTATCACTCAGGTATAAATCTTTTGAATAAAGCAGGTTAACAATTGTTTTAGCGCCTGTATTTCTAATCTCAAACAATTTTTTGAGACGATAAAATAAATTGACTCGAAAACGCCAGGTTTTTAATACAATTACCTTATCAAAAATATCTTCCCGAATTAATAATTCTGCCCAGGAAGCATTAGCAATCACAACAATTTTTCTCTTTCTATAAATTTTTTTATAATGCCGGGCACTGGCCAGCCATAAAACAAAATCACCTATTTCATTGCTTTTGATTAACACAATTTTATTGGTTTGCCTGACAGGGAATAGTTTGACCAGAATATCAAGAAAATAATATAATTCTTTAATAATAGTTCTAAGAATGGTCATCAGATTTTATCAGACCTATTTGGCGCAGGATTTTACCCACTTTGACTCTAAGTCTTGAGAGAAGGGGAGGAATAACAACATATTTTGATGAGTAGTCATCAGCAATCTGATCTTGAATAATAAATTCCGGGTGGATGATATCATGAATTTCTACTGACTTAATGTCAGAAAATCTGCTGTTTGCATCAATAGTATGTGTCGCACCTGCCCCAAAGCCAATATTTGAAATCAAATTGACATTAGGAATAATAGACAGTCCTGAATGATTCAACATAGCATAGGTCAATTGATGATCCCAGGCGTCCAGTTTATTTTCATAAACCAGTCTAAACTGTTCCAACCAGTGCTTTTGAAGTTGCCTGCTCTTAAATAATTGCTTAATCTTATTTTTTTTTACAAAATCAGGGTATGAAGCAATGCTCACATCATAATACTGCCAGGCTCTTTTCCAGGTTGCCCATCCCCAAATTAGACAATACATTGAAAAATAATAACTAGAATCTCCACGTTTTAAACCATTTTGATAATTTGAACCGGAAATATGCCAAATTCTCTCATCTTCACGATATCGTTGTAACATCTGTTCACAAAAATAAAAAAAACTCTGATTAGGCAAACAGTCATCTTCCAGAATAATTCCCTCTTCTTCATGCTCAAAAAACCAGTCAATAGCACTGGCTGGCGCAGTTTTGCATCCCAGGTTTTTATCCCGATAAAGAGTTTTTAATTCACAATCCCAGTTGATATTAGTAATAATTTTTCTGACTTGTGCTGTTTTTTGATCCTCGCCGGTAACTCCATTTCTGGCACCATCGGCAGCTACATAAAGCCTGGCGGGTTTAATTTTTCTTATTTCATCAAAAACCTGCTCTGTGGTGTCAGGTCGATTAAAGATCATAAATAAAATTGCAGTATTAAACATATTTAGCTGCCCGGTATAAAAAAACTACAATACTTTTGTTTTAAACAACCAGCGAACAAAATTAATCGAAATAATCTGGTACTTGATTTGTAAACGAAATTGCCTTCCAAATAAGGCAGGATAACACAAATTAGCTGCAAATTGTGAGACTAAAGTAGACCAGGCTGCACCGCTAATCCCAAATTCCGGAATAAGGATTGTATTTAAAATAATATTTGTGACCATTCCTGCAAACTGATAATAAAACTCTGTTTTTTGTAATTTTTCTGCCAATACCCAGCGACTCATCGCCAGTCCCCAAAAAACAAAAATACAGGTCCAGATATGTATTTGTAATACCTCTGCAGAGCCAGAAAACTCAATACCATATAAAAATCCTATAATCCAGTCAGATAAGAAAGTGACTGGTAAAATAACCAGCAATGCAATTGTAAACATTAATGAATAGAGATGACGCATACGTTTCTCATAAAGTGCAGGGGATGTTTTTCTGGCATTAATAATGGCAGGAAATAGTGCGGTAACAATAATAATGGGGATCACATAAGGTATTTCACTTAAGCGAGAGGCAGCAGCATAAAGACCAACGGCCGGTAAACCTATAAAATACTGCAGCATGACCTGGTCAATTTTCATATAGACTGAGATAACCAGAGAAGATAAAATTAGCGGCCATGAACTTTTCAATAAAGAAACTGCTAAAGATTGATCCCAGCGCCAGGATGAAAAAGAGTAATGACTATGCTTATAAAAAACAAACAATAAGCCCAGAGCAAGAACGATAGCATCCAGCAAATAAGCCCAGGCAAACCAGATTAGATCACTCTCAATCACAATTAAAACAATTCGAGTCAGAGCAAACAGTGAAGTTTGCACCATTTTAACCCGCGCCACATACTTATTTTTTGTTTTTGCCTGGAAAAAGAAATCAATATTATTACTGGCCTGAAAAAATGCAATGGCTGCAATAATATAAACAATACTATCATTGGCCTTAATCTGCGGCAATTGCAAGAAAAGACTGACAAAAATAAAACCAAGCAGGGCACCCAAGAGCTTTAGGGCAAAAGTTGTGCCTAAAATTTTCTCAACATTTTCTGTGTCTCTAACCAGTTTTTTAACAACAAGGTTATCCAGACCCAGTGTACTAAAAGCAGCAAACAAACCTGCAAAACTAATGGCAAAATTAAGTTCACCAAAAGCTTCTGGTCCCAGATATCGGGCAACCAGAACACCAACCACTAAAGCTGTTCCTAAACGAACAGCTTGTTCAAATGCCAGCCATGAGACATTGGCAAGATATTTTCTAAATCCTGATGATAAAGATTTTAAAGGCATTAAAAACGTTTATTTGAATAATAATGGTTAACATAGAGAATACAATAAATAAAAATAATTGTAAAAATATTCATTTTAAGAAAAAATAAGCTCTCCATACTATTTTGAATACTATAAACCACTAAAAAAATAAAGGGGAAGACCGTTTCCAGAGTCATCCGCTCAGAAAAATATAATTTTGCTGCTAAAAATAATGCCCTCCCCCACATTAAAAGAAAGAAAAAGAAGCCAATGACACCTAAAAAGACCATAATTTCAAGAAAACCACTATGTGACATGATGCCATAAAAGCGACCGGGGATTTTATGCAAATCATCATACCAGAAACCGTAGTAACCATTACCGAGTAATAATTTTTGCTGGATAACATCCAAAACTTTTGTCCAGATTTCATCTCTGTCAGTGAATGTTAAATTTTTTCCAAATATCCCGACAACTTTTGCCAGATTTAGACTAATAAATACAGCACTTATAGAAAATATCAGAAAAAACCACCGCCATTGAATCTTTGTTTTAGTTTGTAACCATTTAACAAAAAATAATCCAAAACAAAGAATAACTGCCACCCATGATGTCACTGAAACAGACTTATAAAGAAATCCCAAAGAAGCAAAAAATCCAGTCATGATCAGAATTTTATTAACAGAGTTTTTAAAATATAGCCCGCATAATAAAACCATGCTTGAAAAATAAAAAATAACACCGAAACCATTTTTATGCATATAAACGCCATTCCACAAACCACCGGCAAACATACTGGGTTTAGGGAAAAAATAGATTACGCAGCCATTAATGACAACACTTAGAAGGCAGAAGTAAATCAATAACTCAAAAACTTCTTCAATACTGAACTTCTCTGCCAGATAAAAAGCAAAAAGCAGCATACCTGACAGGCTCACAATAGCCAGAGAGGTTTCTAATAAATTGGTTGTCCATAAAACTGAAGCCGCAGCCCATAGAACCATTAAGTATAAAAAAATATGTTCAAAAAAAGTCTCAAACATCTTTTTAATAACGGGTAATGCCAATAAAAATAAAAGACCATAAAAAAAGAAAAATATACCGGTATTTAAAAAATGGATTTTAGCAGCATGATATTCAATAGCAGAATGAATCAACAAGCCTACCACTAAAAAAATCTGTATCGCTAACTTATTTTTCTTAAACTCCAGCACTGAAAATCCTCTTTTCTTCTTTTAATGAATAGTTAACATTTAACCCCTCTTCATAGGTAGGTACTTAAGGAAATTATCTTTATATTTCATGTAAATACCTTCTCTTTTACGGCTTGATCAATATTGTGTTATGTGTTTTACAACTTGCCATCTACTCTATCATTATCAATAAATGATTTTATATCATAGAGGACTTGTTGATCTTTGAGTGTGAAATCAATATTTTTAAATTTATCATGTGAAACTGCCAGGACAACTGCGTTGTATTTTTGAATTTTCAATTCTGAATTTTTAATTAATACTATGTTGTACTCTTCTTCTACTTTTTTTTCATCTGCCCAGGGATCATATACATCTATCTCTGTTTGAAATTCTTTTAATTCATTGATGACATCTATTACACGGGAATTACGAATATCAGGGCAGTTTTCTTTGAATGTTATTCCCAATATTAATACTTTTGCCCCGTCAATTTTTTGCCCTTTTTTGATCATGAGTTTGATAATTTGATTAGCAATATAAATGCCCATATTATCATTTAAACGACGACCAGCCAGGATTATTTCCGGGTTGTAGCCCACTTCTTGTGCTTTGTAGGTCAGGTAGTAGGGATCAACACCTATACAGTGGCCACCGACAAGGCCTGGGCGAAAGGGGAGGAAGTTCCACTTGGTTCCTGCTGCTTCTAATACTGCTTCTGTATCAATACCTAAACGATTAAAGATGATGGCCAGTTCATTGACAAAGCCTATATTAATATCTCTTTGAGAGTTTTCTATTACTTTAGCTGCTTCGGCTACCTTAATACTGGGTGCCAGATGTGTGCCTGCAGTAATAATGCTGGCATAGAGTGTATCGACTCGTTTTGCAATTTCTGGTGTTGATCCTGAGGTCACTTTCAGAATTTTCGTGACTGTATGCTCTTTATCACCTGGATTGATACGTTCAGGGGAGTAACCTAAATAGAACCCCTGTGGGGTTAATGTTGAAGTAATGTCTTGATTTTCTAATGATATATATTTCAAGCCACTCACTTTTTCTAGTATAGGGGCGCAGTATTCTTCTGTAACTCCGGGGTAGACCGTAGATTCATAGATGACAATATCACCTTTTTTGAGCACTTTACCAATTGTATTACTGGCTTTAAATAAGGATGTAAGATTAGGACGTTTTTGCTCATCAATAGGGGTTGGTACTGTTACAATGTAAATATTACAATCTGAAATTTCATCTAATGCTGTCGTAAACTTCATTCCATTTTGTAATGACTCTTTTACCTGTTTATTGCTCAATTCAAGTGTTCTGTCCACGCCATTATTGAGTTCATCTACACGCCATGGTGCAATATCATAACCAATGACTTCATATTTTTCACTAAAGGCGTGAGCTAGGGGGAGACCTACATAGCCAAGGCCGATAATTGCGATTTTCATATGGTAATCCAAAATATTAGGTAGTTAGAGGTACTGTATCTCACGTATTTATCTTTTAAGATTGTCATGCCGGAATTATAGCATATGTTAAAATTTGGTATGGAGGTTATTAGTTCCAGTGTATGGAACCATAAGGATGGAAAAGATATAGAAATTGATGTGTTAGCTTGTGCCAATAGCACAACGAATGAAATCCATGTTGTTTTTGTCTCTTGACAGGTTTGTATATCTAAAGTGTTATTTTGGATATGCAAGCCTATATACCAAGAGATAGTGACAATAAAATATCTGGCATCTTTTCCTTGTGTTGCCTTACTAGGTTCGAGACAAGTTGGTAAATCAACTCAATGATCCATTGGCTTTTCTCAAGGCCATAAAGAGCACTTAATTTGTCCGGATAAATCATTTGTTATCGCCCCCGTTGATAGTCCTTATCCATACAAACAGGATGTTTGGGTTTATAATTTAAGGGATATTATAAAAATGGATCTTAACCGGGAAAATGGCTTTAAAAGGTTGGAGATTCTTCTTCTCAAGAAATTAAATTTGTAATTTTAGAATGTTGCATTGCCCTTGATTTTAGTATCTGGCGATAAGACAATCATTACTCTACATGCTTTCGGTTAATATTGTCATGATACTCTTTATACCAGCTTGCAAAGGCTTTAATACCCTCATCGACTGTTGTTGAGGGTTTGTAATTCACATCTCTTACTAAATCTTCCACATCAGCATAAGTATCCGGTACATCGCCCGGTTGTAGTGGTAATAGATTTTTTTTAGCTGTTTTACCCAGATGTTTTTCTAATGTTTCGATATAAGTCATCAGTTCAACAGGTTGCTGGTTGCCTATATTATAAATACGCCATGGAGCAGGACTGGTGGCTGAATCAGGTGTTTTGCCATCCCAATCTGGATTGGGTTGTGCCACATTATCCAGTACTCGAATAATGCCCTCTACTATATCATCAATATAGGTAAAGTCTCTACGGTGCTTGCCATAGTTGTAGATGTCAATGGCATCGCCTGCAATAATGGCTTTGGCAAATTTTTGTAATGCCATATCAGGTCTGTCCCAGGGACCATAAACGGTAAAAAATCTCAGTCCTGTCGTGGGTAGTTGATATAAATGGCTATAGGTATGAGCCATCAGTTCACCGGATTTTTTTGAAGCCGCATAGAGTGATATGGGATGATCGACATTATCATGAATTGAAAACGGCATACTTTCATTCAGACCATACACTGAACTGGAAGAGGCATAGACCAGGTGTTTGACCTTATTATGGCGACAGCCTTCCAGGATATGTGCAAAGCCGACAATATTGCTATCGACATAAGAAAGCGGATTTTCTATTGAATAACGCACTCCGGCCTGAGCAGCCAGATTCATAACCTTATCAAATTTCTCTTCTGCAAACAGACTTTCCATTGCCTCTCTATCTGCAATATCCAGCTTGATAAAGCGGAATGTACCTTTTTTCTCTGCCTGTTCAACGCGCCTTAGTCGTGCTTCTTTAAGTTTTGGGTCATAATAATCATTGAGGATATCAACACCAACAACATCATCACCACGTGCTGTGAGTTCTTCTGATAATTTTGAACCGATGAAACCAGCAGCACCAGTTACTAGTATCTTCATTTTTTATGAGTCACTTCCAAATATATCACGGGTATAAACTTTTTCTAATACGTCAGATAAGTTGTCGTTTTTACGATTAGCGACAATGACATCAGATGTAGACTTGAATTCATCTAAATCATTGATGACTTTGGAGTGAAAAAATTCAGTTTCTTTCAGTTCCGGCTCATAAATAATTACTTCAATACCTTTGGCTTTAATTCTTTTCATTATGCCCTGAATGGCGGAAGCTCTAAAGTTATCAGAGCCTGATTTCATAATGAGTCGATAAATACCAACGATATTGGGATTTTTTTTTATGATACTATCTGCAATGAAATCCTTGCGCGTGGTATTGGCATCGACAATGGCAGCAATCAGGTTATTCGGAACATCCTGATAATTTGCCAGTAGTTGTTTGGTATCTTTAGGCAGGCAGTAACCGCCATAACCAAATGAAGGGTTATTATAATGATCTCCAATACGTGGCTCCAGGCTGACGCCTTCTATAACATGACGACTATTGAGTCCGTGTGTTTCACAATAGCTGTCTAATTCATTAAAATAGGCGACTCGCATGGCCAGATAGGTATTGGAAAATAGTTTAACCGCTTCCGCTTCTGTTGAATTGGTAAATAATACAGGAATATCTTTCTTAATTGCACCTTCGACTAATAAATCTGCAAAGATTTTCGCCCGTTCCGATACCTCTCCCACAATAATACGCGAAGGGTGGAGATTATCATAGAGCGCTTTACCCTCACGCAGAAATTCCGGTGAGAACATTAAATTATGACAGTTCAATTCCTGCTTCATACGAGCAGTAAAGCCTACAGGGATGGTTGATTTGATGATCATGACCGCTTGAGAATTTATGGCAATGACATCTTTTATCACTGCTTCAACTGAAAGGGTGTTAAAATGGTTAGTTTTGGGATCGTAGTCTGTTGGGGTTGCAATCACCACATAATCCGCATTTTTATAGGCTTCATTCTTATCCAGTGTTGCATGATAATTCAGTTTTTTGTTCGCCAGAAAGTCTTCAATTTCAGAATCAGAAATAGGTGAGATGCCCTGGTTAAGCAGGTCGATTTTTCCTGGAATAATATCTAAGGCCACCACTTCGTGATGTTGTGACATTAACATGGTGATTGAAAGACCCACATAGCCTGTACCAGCAACTGCTATTTTCAATATATTTCCTTTTGAAATAATTTTTATGGAAGGCATTTTATCACACTTATTTTAGTGATTATAGTTAAGAGCCTTCAGCCAACATGAATTCTTCACACCTCCCAGCTCCCACCTCTTTGGTTACATTGTGACTTAAGGAGGATAAAACCAAGCGACAGAAATATAAGCAAAACTATACCTTCCAATGGGGTTAATACATAAAAATATCCCTGACTAAAGTTTGGCTGCCAGCTGCCGAATGTGTCAGGTTTACGTTCCAGTAACAGGATTAATTGTTTATTCAAAGTGTAATATATGGCCAGTAATATACTGATGAGATAAATGACTCCCGCCTCCAGAGAACGGAGTGTTTTAAATAATGATAACTTCTCTGTTTTTAATGCGTTAAAACCGCTGTAAAATAATATGCCGCCAATGGATCCCATCATATTGAGTAAAAAATCATTAAAATCCATATAATCGCTATAACTTGCAGTGATCCAGATATATTGCAGGATTTCATCAGTGATCCCGGCCAGTGTTGTCCAGAACAGTACTTTTGGGATGAGCCATACCGTGGGATTTTGTGTTGTATTAAGACTCCAGAGCAATAGTGAAGACAACAGGCCGTATTGAACAAAATGGATATTTTCAATGGGAGTGGCCAGTAGATATAAATTAATGACAGCGATTATTAATGCCCAGCCCAGCCAGAGAAGTAGCCCGCAATATAGATAAGCTCCTCTAAAGCCATACCAGAACAAATAAAGAAAAAAAAGAACGATCAGTAAGTAGCCTGCCTGAGGGGCATAATGTTTTAAGGTGATTGTTCCCCAGCTTGTTTGTATGGGATTGACTAAAAAAAGTGAAAATTGTAAATGAGACAAACTACTGATCAGCCAGAAAGTAAAACTGAACAGCAGGCGCAAAATTGAGGATGTGGTTAAAGGAGGGGCTTGTATCATTTCTTATTCTGTAGAGAGTCGGGAGAAGTGATGACGAATTCATGTTTATCAATATTCATACGCTGTGGAATGTCTTTATCTGCAGAAAAAAAATAGCTCAGACTCTGTCCTCCATGATATTCATTACTGCTAATAAATGCCGGGTTTATCGTGCCGATAAATTTGTCCTGACCGGAGATATCCCAGAATGAGGCAATACTATTATGAGCAGCGGCGGCAAAACTAAAATCTTTACCGCTATAAGTATCATCTCCTGATTGATCGTAAAACAGGCTGATGCTTTGATCCCAGGCTGTACCGCAAAATGCTGAACCTGTGGTTTCATAATCATCATTACCACCGGATTCAATCAATCCGCCAATGGCCTGATGAGCAGAAAATCCATTATTATAACGACTGCCCTGATAGTGATCATCATTATTTCCCAGGTTATAGAGCAGACCCATACCATAATAATAACCGCCCCCCTGAGCAAATTCATGAGCTGAGAAGCTGTCTTTACCCTGTATATCAATTAAAATACCGAGTCCGCCGGGTAATATATTTCTAAATCCCTTGCCGCATCCCTGACCCCAGCTTTCACTGGATGTTAATGGGACTTGTGATTGAAGAGCTGAATTCAGATAGGAGGAAGTCAGTCCATTGTGCATTTTATAATGATCATTACCCTGCCCATCCATCAATACTGCATGTCCATAGGGAAGACCCAGTGCCTGACCATGATGTCGAAGTGAATAATTGTCATTGCCTTCATGATCAATTAATAAACCTGAGCCAAATAAAGCCATTGCCTGAGAGAAGCTCTCTGCCCTATAAGAATCATTGCCCTGATGGTCATATAATGCTGCAATTCCTGCAAAAGCACTACCCTGTGCCCAATATCTGGCTTTATATTGATCATTACCGGATAAATCCACAAGAAGAGCGTTTCCTAAAGCGGCAAAAGCAAAGCCGGAAGTTTTGCCTGCATCATATTGATCATCACCTGCCAGGTCAATAATAGCAGTATTATATAAATGAGATTGAGTAGATGAAGTCCTGTTCTGATCTTGTCTATAATAATCGTTTCCCGCCGGATCGATCAGCAGGGCAATGTTTTCCTGCTGAGGGTGAATATTATAGCTATCATCACTTGCAGTGCCTATTATAATTTTTCCAAAGGCGGTATTTTTTTGTACAGGGACTGGATTGTTCAGCTGGGATAAACAGCTTTGTAAACTGACCAGCCAGTCCGGGTTGACCAGTTGTAACCAGTGACCGGCGGCGTGGAACAATTTAACCATATCGACTCTGGAGGCAATAGCCAATAATTGACTAATGACCTCTAAAGTATCTTCATTTTGTTCATTCATGATTGAGTGTGACTGACTGATGCTGTCACTGAGTTGTGTGTAGTGAGTCATAAAAAAATGAGTTTGCTGATTATCAATGTCAGCAAATGCTGCCCGGCTCAGTTGATGACTTGCACTGAGAAATTCTTCAAGCTGTTGAAATAAGGAATTTGCAGTGCAATTGTGTGATATGAGTGGTATTGCTTTGGGCGGGGGTGAAAGTGGATAGTTCAAAGTCTGTATTTTACTTAGAAAATCACTCAATACAAAGTCATGCAGTGTTGTCTCTGCCGGGATGAGATGCTGATTTATGGACTCAATAGCTGAAAATAACTTGAGAGGATTGTGTTGAATGGTTTTGACTATGGGTAGCGCTGCTGGAGATTGTGCTGTCAGGCAGGAAAGGCTTTGATAAAGTGGGGTAATTGAGTTGCTGTCCAGCTTGTTCTGCAGCTGATTTTGCAGTGTTGATAACGGTTTGTCTGCAGCAGCTAAGTCAAGGGGAACAGTATTAAATTTTATGCGAGCCAAGTCCTGAGTTTGATTTTTTTCGGGTATGATAACAGAGTGTTTAACAGCTTGAGAAATGACTTCCAGTGAAATAGCAATCTGTTGATACTGTAGTTTCTGCAAGCGTGTTTTAAAATCCTGACAAGGCTGATCCGGCTTTAATTGCTGCTGATTGACAGTATTAATTTTATCACCCGATTTTAAACGTGAATACCAGGCCGGGCTTAGGGGAATCACTTTTTTTATCTGACAATAAGGGCTATTTTTGTTGTCCATACTGAGAACAAGCCCGATTTTCCTGTGAATGTGAGCACATTCTATTGCTGCCGGCTGAATGGAAATGGCGGCACTAACCGGCAGAGAAAAAAGTAATAGTATCCAGATAAGGAATTTGCATGAACAAAAATTAATCATTATTACACCTTAAACACTGACAATAAGTAAAATTGTAACAGCATATCACTTTGACTCCGACCATGAATTAATAGTGTGGGAATTAAGTCTTGAATTATTTACCGTATAAGACCTCAGTCCATAATGATAAGTCTATTAACGGGATGTAACGTGTAGCAGACTTTTATTCCGGCTTTGAGATAAATTTCAAAGCCTTATTTCATATCACATAGATACAGAATTCCCTTGAAAATACAGGCTAAATCGCTTGATCTTTATTTTAATTCAGAATAAGGTTTATCAGGTTTAAATAAATACAAAATTAAGGTGAAAAAATGAGTGATATTCCACAGGAATTAAAATATACACAATCTCATGAATGGGTTCGTATTGAAGAAGATGGATCTTTGACTGTCGGCATTACAGAGCATGCTCAGGCTTTGCTGGGCGATATGGTTTTTGTTGAATTGCCGGATGTGGATGATGAATTTGAGGCTGAACAGGAATGTGCTGTAGTTGAATCCGTTAAAGCGGCATCAGATGTTTTATGTCCGCTTGAGGGTGTGATTATAGCTGTGAATGGAGAGCTGGATGAGTCACCGGAGCAAATTAATGTTAATGCCTATTATGAGGGATGGTTGTTTCGTATGACACCTTCCAATGCTGATGATGTGGATGAATTAATGAGTGCTGCAGAATACGCTGCACTGGTTGAATCTGAAGAGCACTGATTTAAAAGGAAAGACATGCCTTACATCCCTCATACTCCTGAAGAAGTTGAACAAATGCTGACAGCTATTGGTGTGGACAGTATTGATGACTTATTCGATGAAATTCCTCAGTCACTGCGCAACAATGATCTCGATGCAATCCCTTTGGGGCAATCAGAAATGGCAGTGCAGCGTTTATTGTCTGAAAAAGCCTTTCAGGATGGTGTACCGCTTTGTTTTGCTGGTGGTGGGGCTTATGATCATTATATTCCTGCGGCTGTCTGGGAAATTGCCACCCGCGGTGAATTTTATTCTGCCTATACACCTTATCAGGCTGAGGCTAGTCAGGGTACTTTACAAGTCATCTATGAATTTCAGAGTATGATTGCCAGTTTGACTGCCATGGATGTCTCAAATGCATCATTATATGATGGTGCTTCGGGTCTGGCAGAAGCTGTTTTAATGGCAGTGCGTTCTAATCGAAAAGCAAAGTCGAAACGAATATTAATGCCGGTCGGTGTTTCGCCTGTTTATCGCCAGGTGGTTGAAACTATAGTAAAAAATCAGGGTATTATTCTGGATATTATTGATTTTAAAACAGACAAGGGAATTATTAATATTGAACAACTGGCTGCTCAAAATGAGTCTTTTGCAGCGCTGGTGATCCCGCAGCCTAATTATTTTGGTTGTCTGGAGGAAGTGCATCAGTTAACAGACTGGGCACATGAACAGGGTGGATTAGTGATTGGTCTGGTCAATCCCATTGCTCTGGCACTATTGGAAGCCCCTGGAAACTGGGGTAGTGATGGTGCTGATATTTCTGTGGGCGAAGGGCAGCCGTTAGGAATTCCTCTGTCATCCGGCGGTCCTTATATCGGCTTTATGGCCTGTAAGCAAAAACTGGTCAGGC
>JAHXIV010000047.1:19105-54451 GCA_025655455.1 gamma proteobacterium symbiont of Taylorina sp. | reverse complement strand
ACTTGCTGTAGCCATAACGGCTTGGCCGTAATAATAGCCCTTTGAGGGCATCACCTAATAAGCCTCCGGCTATGCCGGAGGTAATTTAACTGTAGAAACTAAAGTTCTTCAAAATTTTATCAGCTGATAAAATTACCCTTCCTTATAAACTATTTTATTGATATTTTTCATGCTTAAATTTTCTGGTCTTTCTCTTCGCCGCGGTGCTCTATTATTGCTTAATGATGTTAATATCACGATTCATGCAAAACAAAGGGTGGGTATTACTGGTGCTAATGGAAGTGGTAAATCCAGTCTTTTTGCTTTGATTAATGACTCACTTCATGCTGATACTGGTCATTTTACAATGCCAAAAAGTTGGATTATTGCTAATGTGGCACAAGAATCACCATCAACTGAACGTTCTGCTATTGATTATGTGATCGATGGAGATGAACAATTACGTGTGATAGAAAACAATCTTGAACAGGCTAATGAAAACCATCAGGGAGAATTACTGGCCAAATTATATTCTCAAATAGAAGAAGTCGATGGTTATACTGCTAATAGCCGTGCAGCACAATTATTATCAGGATTAGGATTTACTCAATTGCAGTTAGATAATCCGGTAAACAGCTTTTCAGGTGGCTGGCGTATGAGGCTTAACCTGGCCAAAGCTTTGATGTGCCGCTCAGATCTACTGTTACTGGATGAGCCGACCAATCATCTGGATTTGGATGCGGTACTCTGGCTGGAAGAATGGCTAAAAAAATATCAGGGTACTCTGTTATTAATTTCTCATGATCGAGATTTCCTTGATAGTGTGATGACTCATATTGCTCATATTGAACATCAGAATATGACTATTTATAGTGGTAATTATTCTCAGTTTGAGAGAATTCGTGCAGAACAACTTGCACAACAGCAGGTTCTGTATGAACGTCAGCAGCGTGAAATCAAACATATACAAGGTTTTGTTGATCGTTTTAAAGCCAAGGCAACTAAAGCGAAACAAGCTCAGTCACGTATTAAAACCCTGGAAAAAATGGAATTGATTTCACAGGCTCATGTAGATTCACCTTTTCATTTTGAGTTTCATGCACCGGAAAAGATTCCTAATCCACTTATTTCATTAGAAAATATTAAACTGGGTTATCTCTCTGCCTCAGGAGTGAATACTACTATCCTGGAACATATTCATATTAATCTACAGCCTGGTTCCCGAATTGGTCTGCTAGGTCATAATGGAGCAGGAAAGTCAACTTTTATCAAGTTATTAGCTAATGAACTAAAGGCACAATCAGGTCGGGTTGAGCGATCGGGTGAATTGAGAATAGGCTATTTTGCACAGCATCAGTTAGAACAACTGCACCCTGAAGATACTCCTCTTGAACATTTTCATCGTCTGGATAAAAGTGCATCCGAGCAATCTTTACGAAGTCATCTAGGTGGCTTTGGGTTTAGCGGTGATAAAGTAGAATCAAAAATAGCACCTTTTTCCGGAGGGGAGAAGGCTCGTCTGGTGTTCGCCACACTGGTTTACCAAAAACCAAATTTATTACTATTAGATGAACCTACCAATCATCTGGACTTAGATATGCGTCATGCAATCAGCCTGGCATTACAGGAGTTTGAAGGTGCAATGGTTATAGTTTCTCATGATCGGCATTTATTGCGTAGTGTCAGTGATGAGTTTTATTTAGTGGCGGATAAAAGGATGGATGCATTTAAAGGGGATTTAGATGACTATAGAGACTGGATTGCAGAACAGAAACGTCAGGAAACTCAAACCAGCCAGAAAACAATAACTGGAAAAATATCCCAACTTAAAACTAAGAAAGAACAAAAACGTGATGATGCTGAAAAACGTAAACAGCTGCAGCCATTACGCAATAAATTAAAAAAACTTGAAAAAGAACTTGAAAGATTGAGCATGGAAAAAGAAAAAGTCGAAGAACTTTTAGCGGATTCAAGAATTTATGAAGAGAGTGAAAAACAGCAATTAAAGGATTTACTGAAAAAACAGTCTCAAGTGAATCAATCGCTTGATGTTGTGGAAGATGAATGGATGGAAATTAGTGAGAAGCTTGAGAGTGTGTAAGTCTTAATAATATGATGCGGGGTTAAAGAGAACCTCTCCCAAAAGAAGGGAGAGGAAATAAATGAAGGAAGGGATTATTACTTGCTCACCTGTTCTGCTTTTACCAGCTCAAACCAGTGTCCATCATTTTCACCAGCAGGATGGTAATATAAAACCAGAGAATATATTATGCCATCTGAATGAAGGTAATTTGGTACCCTAAGAAAACTGGTTTCCGGATTGAAAGTTGAGGAACCGTCATTGGCTGTTAATATCTCGTTAGTTTCTGAAAAGTCCACTAGTTTAAAGCCTAAAGTATTATTAGCTGATTTTTTTGTTTCATTAACCAGCCCAAAGTCAGTCGCATAAATTTTTGTTCCTACTCTCAGATTAGGAATTGTCAGAATGTTAGTCCTGAGATTAAATCTGGCACTTCTTGTGTCACTTGTTGGTAGTGGAGCATAACCGGTTCTTTTTACTGTTATAGTATACTGATCATCAGAATTTGGCAGTATAGTTATAAACTCCTGGGTTGTTGTTTCAGTATTATCTACAGCCACTGATATAGTTCGAGTTTTTGTTTCCTTTTTCTGAACACCATCGTCATCTAAAACAGGGTCACCATTGATATCAAAAACAAGAACTTCATACTCTTCCTCTTCCTCAACATATGTAACGTAATTATGTTGGGGACCTTCTTTAAGGAGCATTACTGTTCCACCATACCCATCAGCTCCACATCCTATTTCTGAATCTTTTGTTCCATCTCCTCGGGCTAAAGGGGATGAAATAGCAATAAAATAAGTTTTTGCTTTACCGACACCGATATCCAGTGCGGCTGTTTTTCCATAACAGGGGTCGATAATACCAATTAAGCTACTGTCAAAAACACCGAAATTATAATCTAAATACATGTGATTTTCAGCAGAAAAAGCACCAGCCTGAGAAGATACTGTAGTATATCTTGGCAGACCAGTAATCTCTACCCCTGTGTCATCCCCAACCAGCATAAAATTAATGGCTGTTTCTTCTATTGATTCGCTTAATAATTCACCATCAAATACATACATGATCCATGCATGTTCACCAAAGCAATTTGAACCCTGAGGACAAAGCTCTAAGTGAATAATTTCATCTCCATCACTATCAATGGAGAACCAGTCTTTATCTGTGCTATTATGTAAATGGCCTCGAACATTAGTGCCCTGATTTGATGATAGATTTAAGTTGGTTGCCACACCAAGTGCAGCAATACAATTTCCTGAATCACATCCAGAACCAGAACGATTGTTCGGTTCAATTTCTACAAACTCATCTACAGCACCTTGTGAGCCAAAAATATTGATGGTTAATATTGCTGTTGAGATTCCGCCGCCCTTGCCCTGAGTTGTTATCTTATAGTTAAATGTGTCAGTAATAGATTCATTAAAATCCAATCTCTGTATTTCATCTAAACTATTAAACAGAGTATAGGTGTAACTGCCATCAGAGTTATAGAGTAATGATCCATATTCACCCATATTTTGTGTCTGGTCATCGTCATAGATAAACTCAAGTGCATAACTATAACCACCTAAGGCATCATTTGTAAGAACATTATCTATAATCTGGCTGGTTTCAGCATTGATATCCCTGGTAATATTTTGTATATCATTAACGGCATAGAAGTCTTCTAAAGGCCTCTCTTCACTGGCCAATATACGAATCGTTAAAGTGGATTGCTCGGTATGTCTATCTTTTCCGGAAATTTCAATCTGATAAGTAAATCTCTCAGTACAATCTGAAGTGAGTGAAGTACCGACGCTATAAGTATATGTTCCTGATGAATCAAATGTCAGGGTGCCACAGGAACCATTAGGAGAACTAATCAGACTTGCTGCCGCATAGCCCGTATCATTTGCTGTCACATTACCGGTAGTTGATATATCATTGGTAAAAATTGTCACCTCATCAGGATAAGCTTTGAGTCCATCCTTAAGTGCTTTTTCAGCTTCTATGAGCGCAAGATAATCTTCGTAAGGATCGGTGATGGCAAGTATCTGGCTGCTATAAACTAAAGAGCCAAACAAAAAAGTAATGAATATAAATAAATGTCTGCTAACACGCATGTCAAATTCCTCTATAGATACTTAAGATGATTCTATAACTCATTGTTTTAATTCTATCTCTCTTTACAATATTAAGCAACTAAAGAATTAAAAAATTAGGCTGCCTGTCACAAATATTTTTATATTTGTAATAATTTTTATTGATTATTATTTTTTTCCTCAATCCATTTACTCATAAAATATTGGCTGCGATAAAGGTTGTGACGTAATATCTGTCCGTAAAAATTTTTATCCCTATGTTCTGACAGTTTATTCTCTAACTGATGTATGTGTTTGATTAGTGCTTCTGAATGTTGCTTTTCATTAAAATTTTGTTTGATAATATGATGTCCAAATTGTCTACACTGCTTCCAAAGAGATTGATTAGTATAAAGCTGCACTGCTTTTTCAGTAATTTGTTCCTCATCATTAGCAAGCATGTCTCCCCAGGGGAGATCATCTGCCATACCTTCCTGGCCTATATCAGTGGTAATACAAGGTGTCCCGGCAATAAAACCATCTGCAATTTTACCTTTAATTCCAGCACCAAAACGTAGTGGAACGAGATTGACTCGATACTGGCTCAGTGTCTTGACAGCATCTTCTGCACGTCCCTTAATCATAAATCCCTTGTCAGGTTGATGCAGCTGCCTGACCTTTTCTGTCGCATAGGCACCATAAATATGAATCTGAGCTTCAGGTAATCGTTGTCTGATTTTTGGCCAGATGAATTGGTAACACCATAATACAGCATCCCAGTTAGGTGGATGAAGAAAGTTACCTATCATGATAAAGTGCTCACGTTCATCAAAATTATCAGCAGGCTCATTATTTTCTGTTGATAACATGAAAGGGCAAAAATGTATCAGACTGGATGAAATATTAAATTGTTTAATTAATAAGCGCATTTCATAGCTGGAAATAATCAAGCTGAGATCACAACGTAAGATGGCTGCTATTTCACGAATAGCTTCTTCACTATGTAAATTAATTTTTTGTTGGGAGTTTAAGGTTTTTTGTCTTGCTTTGCGCAGAAAGTGGAGATCTTGTGTATCTAATATATTAATGACATCAGGGCAATGTTTATGTATCCGTGGGGCAAACTGTTCTTCACTGATAAAGCGATCATAAAATACAATATCCGGCTGTAAAACTGAAATAAAATGGTCAAAACTGGAATGATTTAACTTAATCTTATGCTCTAAGATATTGAGAGATTCAAGATCAGCACAATATTCAGTCTTTTCAGCCGCACAGGCAAAATGAACCTGCCATTGAGCAGATAATGCCTTAAGTAATGCAAGTGTTCTATAACCTGCAGCTGAAGAAGTAGGTTCCGGCCATAAATGACCAACAAATAGTATGATATTTTTTTTCATTGTGAATCATCAATAGAGATGAGTTTTTTTATCATCACCATCTTAACGTATTTTTAGTCTTGAGTAGAGGCGTAAAGTCATTAAAATTGCTGAAAATGTGAGTCCGGCTAATAAGCCAATCCAAAAGCCTTTTGCACCCATTGGCTGAGTAATCAGCTCAGTGAGAGCCAGAGTATACCCCAGAGGAAAACCAATAATCCAGTAGGAAATGATAGATAAAATCATGGGAATAGTGGTATCTTTCAATCCTCTTAAGGAACCTGCTGAACAGAGCTGAATGCCGTCTGAGAACTGATATAAAGCAGTGAAAAGCATTAATGAAGCAGCCAGAGCAATGACATCTGAACTATCAGTATAAAATGAAGCTATGTCAGCTGAAAAGTTGATAATAATCAGAGCTGAAAGAGAAGAAATTGTTAAACTGACCAGATAAGCGACTTTAATAGTATCTCTGGCCTGCTGAAATTGTCCTGCTCCAATATATTGTCCGACCTGAATTGTCAAACTAATTGACAGGCTTAATGGCAAAATAAAAACCAGAGAAGAAAAGTTAAGAGCAATTTGATTGGCAGCGATAGTAACAATTCCCATAGAGGCAATAAATAAGGCAATAACAGAAAAAATACTGCCTTCTACAAAAAAGGTAATACCGATAGGTACGCCCAGCTTTGTTAATTTCCATAATTCATTAAAATCGGGTGAAATATTTCTGGAAAGCAGGTCTATGTGGTTAAATTTTTTATTCTTAATTGTATAAATAAACAGACCGCATAACATGAACCATTGAGTGATGCTGGTTGCCCAGCCAGCGCCTTCTCCTCCCAATGCGGGGGCACCAAAATGTCCAAATATTAATACGTAGTTACAAAAAATATTGACTAATAAACCCAATATTCCTGTCAACATAATTGGTACAATGTTGCTCATACCTTCATTGAGACAGCGTAGAACAAAAAAACCAATGATGGCAGGTATTCCCCACGCTATGGCAATTAAATAACGAATTGCAATAGGCATGACGGAGGCTTCAACAGCCATGAAAACAAATAGTCTGTCGATAGACAGCAGAATAATAATTCCTATAATGTTCAGTAGTAGAGCAATCCACAATGACTGGCGGATGGTATAGCCTATTTTTTGATATTCCTTAGCTCCCCAATAGTGTGCGACAGTGGGTGTTATTGCGGTTAAAACACCGGCAATAAAATAAACCAGGGGAATCCAGATACTGGAACCAATCGCTACTGCAGCCAGATCGGTTGTACTGGAATGGCCTGACATTATCGTATCCACTACACCCATAGCCATTTGGCTAAATTGAGTGGCAATGATAGGGAAAGCCAGGATTAATAGTTTATATAATTGTTTTTTCATAAATGCGGGAAGAGAAAACTGAATAAACAGGATTGTTATGAAATTGATCGACCTGTGATTTTCCATCCTGACATAATATGACTGTAAAGCCAAATTAATCAAAGCCAAATTAATCTCGATGAAAGATTGTAATAAGGCTGATAATTCCCTATACTTGAGCGCCCAATAGGGTAATTTTTATTTTAGACTTTTAACCTTATGAAAAATAAGCAAATAAAATCTTCTATGTAAAGTTGTTGTGGTGATTTTAGTAATAATCAATGATAAATCAATTGATTTTTAAATTGTATGCCAACTACCCGAAAAACAGGCTGTTAATATTTGTCAGGAGAGTAAATTATGTCGGATCAGAGCCATGAACAGGATATTGATCAACAGGAAACACAGGAATGGCTTGATGCCCTTGCCAGTGTACTGGAAGTTGAAGGTCCTGAGCGTGCCCATTTTATTATTGAAAAAATGATTGAAAAGGTTCGTCGTTCGGGTGTTAATTTGCCGCACTCATCAAATACTGCTTATGTGAATACCATTCCGACCCATCTTGAAACAGCGCATCCGGGTGATACGGCTCTGGAGGTTAGAATTCGTCATTTGATTCGCTGGAATGCGGCTGCTATGGTCGTCAGAGCTAATCGAAAATCTACTGAGTTGGGTGGACATATTGCCAGTTTTGCTTCTGCTGCTACTTTATATGATATAGGGTTTAACCATTTCTTCCGAGCACCCACTCATGAACACGGCGGTGATCTGGTTCTGTTTCAGGGACATTCTGCACCGGGTATGTATTCGCGTGCCTTCCTTGAAGGCCGTCTCAATGAAGATCAACTCAATAATTTCCGTCAGGAAGTGGATAATGATGGCTTATCTTCCTACCCGCATCCCTGGTTAATGCCTGACTTTTGGCAATTTCCAACAGTTTCTATGGGGCTGGGGCCCTTGCAGTCAATTTATCAGGCACGTTTTATGCGCTACATGCAGGATCGTGGGCTGGCCAATACCCGTGACCGGAAAATCTGGGCCTTTATTGGTGATGGTGAAACAGATGAACCGGAAACTCTGGGCGCCATTTCTTTGGCTGCACGTGAAAAACTGGATAATTTAATCTGGGTGATTAATTGTAATCTACAGCGTCTGGATGGACCGGTGCGTGGTAATGGTAAAATTGTACAGGAACTGGAAGCTGTTTTCCGTGGTGTCGGATGGAAAGTCATTAAAGTGATGTGGGGGAGTTACTGGGATCCTCTATTGGCCAAGGATAAAGATGGTTTATTGAAACGCCGCATGATGGAATGTGTAGATGGTGATTACCAGAATTATAAATCTAAAGATGGAGCCTATGTTCGTGAACATTTTTTTGGTAAATATCCTGAATTAAAGGCTATGGTGGCTAATATGTCAGATAATGATATCTGGCGTTTAAATCGTGGCGGCCATGATCCCCATAAAGTCTATGCGGCATACAAAGAAGCAGCAGATACAAAAGATCAGCCGGTAGTGATTCTTGCCCATACGGTAAAAGGTTATGGTATGGGATCGGCTGGTGAAGGTCAAATGCGTTCACATTCACAGAAAAAGCTGGATGAAGAAGAGATGATTGCCTTTAAGGTTCGATTCAATATCCCCATCAGTGATGAACAGGCCGCCAATGCTGAATATTATCATCCGGGCAAGGACAGTGATGAATATAAATATATGATGCAGAGGCGTGAAGCTTTAGGCGGGCTAATGCCTGTGCGTAATCATAGTGCTGCTCCTCTGGATCTTCCTGATATTTCTATCTTTGAGCCAATATTAAAAGGTTCCGGTGATCGTGAAATGTCGACCACCATGGCTTTTGTGCGTTTGTTGACTCTGCTTAGTAGAGATAAAAATATGGGCAATAATGTTGTGCCGATTGTTCCTGATGAAGCAAGAACCTTTGGTATGGAAGGTATGTTCCGTCAATTAGGTATTTATTCCTCTGTGGGACAGTTGTATACACCACAGGATAAAGATCAGGTGATGTTTTATAAGGAAGATAAATCCGGGCATATTCTACAGGAAGGTATTAATGAAGCCGGAGCAATGTCATCCTGGATTGCAGCAGCGACTTCGTATAGTACCCATGCTGTGAATATGGTGCCATTTTATATTTATTATTCCATGTTTGGTTTTCAACGCGTTGGTGACCTGGCCTGGATGGCCGGTGATATGCAGGCCAGAGGCTTCTTACTGGGTGGTACTGCCGGACGTACAACATTAGCAGGTGAAGGACTTCAGCATCAGGATGGTCACTCGTTGGTGACTGCGGCTATGATCCCGAATTGTGTTACCTACGATCCTACATTCTCCTATGAACTGGCTGTTATTATCCATGATGGCTTACGCCGCATGTATAAAGAGCAGGAAAATGTTTTTTATTATATTACGGTGATGAATGAAAATTATCAGCAGCCTGCCATGCCCAAAGGTGTTGAAAAAGGTATTTTGAAGGGCATGTACTTATTACAGGGTGGTGGTAAACGTCGTAAGAAAATCCAGTTACTGGGTTCAGGTACTATTTTACGTGAAGTGATTGAGGCTGCCCGTATTTTAGACAAAGAATGGTCAGTGGATGCAGATGTATGGAGTGTCACCAGTTATAATGAATTACGCCGTGAGGCACAGGATATAGACCGCTGGAATATGCTGCATCCTCTGGAAGATCCTAAAACCTCCTATATTGAAAAATGCCTGAAAGATCGCCGTGGTCCGGTACTTTCAGCGACTGATTATATTAAGACTTATTCTGATCAAATTAGAAAATGGGTTCCAGCAAAGTACGACGTTCTGGGGACGGATGGTTTTGGACGTTCTGATACTCGTGCTCAGCTGCGTAAGTTCTTTGAAGTCAATGCTCACTATATTGTGATTGCAGCACTCAAATTACTGGCAGATGAGGGACAATTTCCAGCGGGAAAAGTTCAGGATGCTATTAGTAAATATGATATCGATCCTGAAAAACAAAATCCAGCCAATGCATAAGGAGGAAGTACATTATGAGTAAAATGACAGAAGTATTTGTTCCTGATATTGGTGATTTTGATGCGGTTGAAGTGATTGAAATACTGGTTTCTGAAGGGGATAGTATCAGTGTTGAAGATTCACTGATTACTGTGGAATCAGATAAAGCTACCATGGAAATTCCCAGCAGTCATGCGGGAGTAATTGCAAAAATTAAAGTTAATATTGGTGATGAAGTTTCAGAAGGCTCTCTGGTGGTATTAATTGATGCAGAGCAAACAACAGCTGAACCTGTTGTTGAAGAAGTTAAAACAGTATCTGAGCCGGTTGTTGCTCCTCCTCCTGCCAAGGCAGAGGTGAAAAAGTCTGTGAGCAAACCATCGCCCACGATTAATATTGATCATGAAAACTTTAAAAAGGCTCATGCCTCACCTTCAGTGAGAAAGTTTGCCCGTGAGCTGGGGGCAGATCTGACAAGGATTAAGGGCACTGGAACTCATGATCGAATCCTTAAAAATAATGTACAGGACTATGTTAAACAATCCCTGAAAGAATTAGAAGGCTGTGGTGGAAGTACTAGTCTGGGTGTTGAACCCATGCCGGAAATTGATTTTAGTCAATGGGGTGAAGTGGAAAGTAAAAAGTTGTCTAAAATTAATATTCTAACGGGTAAGGTAATGCATCGTAACTGGTTGACGATCCCTCATGTCACTCAATTTGAAGATGCTGATATAACAGAATTAGAAGTTTTTCGTAAGAAAACTAATCTTGAATATGCAGATAAGGGCATTAAAGTGACTATGCTTTCCTTTATAATGAAAGCAGTGGTCTCCGGTCTGAAAGAATTTCCCCGTTTTAATAGTTCTCTGGAAGTATCGGGTAATGCCCTGATACAAAAAAATTACTACCATATTGGTATTGCGGTGGCAACTCCCGATGGTCTGGTTGTGCCGGTGATTCGTGATGTAGACAAAAAAAGTCTCAGTGATTTGGCTATTGAATTAAGAGAAGTTTCCATTAAAGCACGAGATAAGAAACTCAAGCCTTCTGAAATGCAGGGCGGTTGTTTTACTATTTCCAGTCTGGGTGGTATTGGCGGCAGCCATTTTACTCCTATTTTAAATGCACCTGAAGTGGCTATTCTTGGTGTTTCCCGTGCAAAAATGCAAGCTGTCTGGAATGGTTCTGAATTTGAACCGCGGCTGATGTGTCCACTATCGCTTTCTTATGATCATCGTGTGATTGACGGGGCAGAAGGGGCTGCATTTTCTACTTATATTAGCAGAATGTTGTCAGATGTTCGTTTCTTATTAATGTAAATTTGGGAAGACTTTTTGTGGAGCATAGAAGGTATGAATAATACGATAGAAGTAAAAGTCCCGGATATTGGTGACTTTGAACAAGTTGAAGTTATTGAATTACTGGTTGTACCCGGTGATAAAATTAATATTGAAGATCCGCTGATCACTGTTGAATCCGACAAGGCCAGTATGGAGATTCCATCCTCTGAAGCAGGCATTGTCCAATCCGTGCTGGTAAAAATTGGAGATGCTGTTTCAGAAGGCAGTGCTATTGTGGTAATAGTTGCAGAAGAAAAATCAGTACTGCAGAAAGCAGCTCATGCTGAACCGCAGCCAGAACCTGCAGCAATAACAGAGATACCAACAGCAGCAGTTTTTGATGGCAGTACAGATATTCAAACACAAGTTGTTGTTTTAGGTTCAGGTCCTGGAGGATATACAGCGGCTTTTCGTGCTGCTGATCTGGGCAAGCAGGTGGTGCTTATTGAAAAAGATGACTATCTGGGTGGTGTTTGTCTTAACGTCGGCTGTATCCCTTCTAAGGCATTATTACATGTAGCGGAAGTACTCAATGAAGCGCGTGAATTTTCAAAATTAGGTGTTACTTATCAGGAGCCTGAAATTAACACTGATAAATTACGTGAGCATAAAAATAAAGTAGTCGGTCGATTAACCGGTGGTTTAAAACAACTGGCCAAGCAACGAAAAATAAAGATTGTCACTGGTTATGGTAAGTTCACCTCTGCCAATACTATTGCAGTAGAAGCACAGGGTTCTACACAAAGTATTGCCTTTGAGCATTGTATTATTGCTGCAGGTTCTTCCGTTACAAAACTTCCTTTTATCCCATGGGAAAATGAAAGAGTTTGGGATTCAACTGATGCACTGGAATTAAAAAATATCCCCAAACGATTCCTGATTATCGGCGGAGGTATTATTGGACTGGAAATGGCGACTGTCTATCATGCCCTGGGTTCAGAGGTTACTGTGATTAATCGTGGCCCGAATTTAATTAATGGTGCTGATCGTGATCTGGTCAAAGTTCTGCAGAGAAATATCAAAAAGCGTTATAAAAATATTTTCACCAATACCAATGTGACTGAGTTTATCCCGACTGATGAAGGTATTATCTGTAAATTTGAAGGTAAGAATGCACCTGAACAAGAAACTTTTGACAATATTCTGGTTGCCACAGGACGTACACCCAATGGCAAATTAATTGCTGCAGAAAAGGCGGGTGTGTTTGTCAATGAGCAGGGTTTCATTACTGTAGACTCACAACAACGTACGAATATTGGTCATATTTTCGCTATTGGTGATGTGGTGGGACAACCTATGCTGGCACATAAGGCAACCCATGAAGCAAAAATTGCTGCAGAGGTGATTGATGGTCAACGGCGCTTCTTTGATGCCAGAACCATTCCCTCAGTCGCTTATACAGAACCGGAAGTGGCCTGGTGTGGGCAGACAGAAGAAGAGCTAAAAGCAGCGGGTATTGATTATGAAAAAGGAATCTTCCCCTGGGCAGCCAGTGGCCGGGCATTATCCGTTGGTGCTGATGCCGGTATGACCAAGGTGCTTTATGATAAACAAACACAGCAGATGTTAGGTACCGGTATTGTGGGTAAAAATGCTGGTGAACTGATTGCAGAAGCAGCTCTGGCCGTTGAAATGGGGGCAGAAATGGAGGATGTTGCTTTAACCATTCATCCCCACCCAACCCTCTCTGAGACTATTAATTTTGCCACAGAAGTAGCAGAAGGTAGTTGTACTGATATTTATGCACCGAAGAGGAAATAATTCCAATTATGAAAATATTGTTTGTTATTCTTTTATCTTTTATTGCTGTTAATTCTTATGCTGATATAGCTGAAGCTAGATTTTTTTTTCAATGCCGATAACAAACATGAGTAAGGAGGGGATGACAAATAAGGTAAACAGGGTGGAAAAGGCAAGACCTCCGGTAATAACACTGCCCAGACCGCGATAAAATTCTGAACCCGGACCGGGTACTATAATCAATGGCAGCATACCAAATAAGGATGTTAAAGAACTCATAAAAATGGGGCGTAAGCGGCTTTTTGTGGATTCATAAATGGCCTGATGGGGTTCCATATTTTCATTGCGGATCAGATTTAAAGTTTGATGCACGATTAAAATGGCATTATTAACCACGATGCCGATCAGGATAACAAAACCCAGCATGGTTAATACATCCAGAGGTTGGTAGGCCAGAAATTTATTGGTCATGGCCAGGCCTATAAAACCACCCGCAGCAGCCAGAGGCAGGGTAAAAAGAATAATGAGGGGATAAATAAAGTTGCCGAATAAGGCGGCCATTAATAAATAGGTAATAATGACAGCCAGGAGCAAATTGATTTTCATCGATTCGATGGTTTCTATTAATTTATCAGAAGTGCCGCTCAGAGCAATATTAACGCCATCCAGCTGGCCTTGCTCTGTTAACTCCGGAATCAGTTTATTTTGTAATAATTCAATACCTTCCTGAATCGTAAAATGCTTGGGCGGTGTTAACTGCAGGGTGATGGTGCGTTTACCCTGTAGGTGTCTTATTTCACTGATACCATTGGTACGTTGAATATCAGCCAGACTATCAAAACTCACTAATTTTCCAGCGGGTGTTGCAACCAGAGAATGATAGATAGCCTCCGGTGTCTGAGCATCACTATCGCGAGATTTGAGTATTAAATTAATTTTATTTACGCCATCCACTTTGTATTCACTGATTTTCCGTCCCTGCATGAGTACATCGGCAATAATCCCCAGAGAATAGGCATCCATGCCCTGACGTTTGAGCATTGCATCATTCGGGATAAAGCGAATTTCCGGAAATAAAAGTTCAATTGAGGGAATTGGACGAATTTGTGCCCCCTGGATTTCTTTTGATAATATGGCGAATAATGCGCTGCCGACTTCAACCAGCTTTTCAATGTTTTCACCGCTGATATCGACATCAATCGTGCGTCCCTCACCAATACCCTGTTCAAAAACCCCGGCCTGTTTGGTGATGCCGAATATCCCGGGAAATCCGTTAGCAATGGGTTGTAATAATGACTTGAACACTTCTACACGCCGATCGTCTGCACTGATTACACCAAAAATAATAAAATCTCCACCTGCGACATAAAAAGTTCTGGCAATGGCCGGGTAGCCATCTTTTTCGACTCCCATATGAGGTTTTAAATGGCTGAAAATTGCTTCACCCATATGTTTTTTTTCTGCATAAGATAACCCCGGCGGCGGGATCAATATATTAAAAATAAGGTTACGATTTCCCTGAGGTAAGTATTCCATTTTTGGGAATAAACTATAGATACTGGCCATAGAAGCTGTTGATAAGATGAGTACGGTTAAAATACGTTTGCCGGGAGATCTTAAAATAACATCCAGAAGTGACATAATACCATGACTAATAGCTTCTCCAAAACGTACCAGTAATGACTTGTGATCTTTTTGTTGATGACTGTCATGCGGGTGAAAGCGCATTAACTGATGCCACAACATAGGAATGACTGAGATAGAGACAAATAGTGAAAAAGTCACAGCAACAGTCACGGCAATGGCAATATCCTTAAACAATTGTCCTGCTTCATTTTGCAGAAAAATAATGGGTAAAAATACGGCAACTGTGGTCAGAGCAGAGGCAATCAATGCCCCCCAGACTTCACTTGTGCCATCATAGGCAGCGACTAAATAGGGTTTTCCCATTTTTTTATGTCGGTCAATATTCTCTAATACCACAATGGCTGAATCGACTAACATACCGACAGAAAAAGAAATACCAGCCAGCGAAATGGTATTTAAAGAACGCTGCATGTATTGGAGAATAATGAAAGTAGAAATAATTGAAATAGGAATAGCCAGGGCAACAACCGCTGTAGCAGACAAAGAGCGCAGAAAAAGCAGCAGAATAATAATAGCCAGAATACCACCGAGTAAAATATTTTTTTGTACCAGATCAATAGAGCCTTGAATATAAGCTCGCTTGTCATGTAACCACTGAATACGTAAGCCGTCTTTTTTCAACTGGCCGTTATTAAGCGTATCGACCATGCTCTCAACACTATTGGTCAGGTCAACAATATTGGTTCCATTTTCCGGCTTGACACCAATAATGAGACCTTTTACTCCATCGACCATAGAGATTGCACGCGGTACCGCATAGCCATAAGCGACCATGGCAATATCTTTGATACGAACTTCTTTATCCTGACGGGATAATACCACTAAATCCCGGATTTCCTCAGGTGAGCGAAACTGTGCAGTGGTGCGAATACGATAATTTCGTCGTTCAATATCCACAGAACCTGCAGAAATATCATGGTTATGGCGTTGAATTTTCTGCACAATATCATCAATGCTCAGCCCGTATTTTGCCAGGGATTTAAAATCAATAATGATCTGCATTTGCTGTTCGGTGCCACTTAGTAAGAATAACTCTGCTACGCCTGGAATACGCTCATAATGTTCACGAACTTCATTTTTGAGATAGGTCTTATAGGTATCAATGTTAGCTGGATTTTCATCCAGAGTTCTCAGCATGGTCCAGATTACGGGAGAAGCACTTTCGCCGGTTGCTTTAATGACAGGCTTAAGCACGTTTTCCGGATAACTATCCACTTCAGTGAGTTTATTACTCACATCCAGAAGCCCCTTGTTGATATCAGCTCCAATTTTGAATGTCAGAGTGATGGTACCCATATTATCCTGTGATTTAGATTCGTAAGAGATAATCCCCGGGGTGTTTTTCAGTACCAGTTCCTGTTCATTGATAATTTCCTGTTCAACTTCTTTAGGTGACGCACCTGGCCAGACGGTAATAATAGAAATTTTTGCTTCAATGACATTGGGTGTCAATTGTTGCGGCAGGCGTTGTAATGCCAGTAGGCCAAACATTAATAACATAATGACTGCGACAGTAATAGAAACCGGCTTATGGAGTGAAAACTGGATAATATTCATAGTTTATTTTTCCACTTTTTCTACAACTGCCTGATCCGGGAAAATTCGTTCATTGCCTTTGGTAATGACACGCATCTGAGTATTTAATTCCTCCGCATTAACAGCAACCAGAGAACCCTGATACAACTTGACTTCAACGGGTATCATGTTAGCTTTTCCAGCCTCTATAGTAAAAATCACATCCTGACCAAAACGTTTAATTACAGCATCTCTGGGAATGATAATACTGTTGGAATGTGTCTTTCGAGGGAGTTTGATTTCTGCTTCCAGACCGCCAAATAGTGAATTGTCGATGCTGTCGAGTTTTATTTTAAGAGGTAGAGTACGAGTTTTTGCATCGCCCTGGACAATTAATCCCTTAATGGTGCCGCTATATTTCTTTTGATTGATTTTTATATCAATAGCTTTGTTCTCATTAATCTGTTTTATAAAAAGGGCGGGTATATCAAATAAGGCATAGACATTTTCCGGATTGATCAAAGTGGCTATTTTACCTCCCTGATCAACCCATTCCCCACGGCTGATATGCTTTTTGCTGATAAGACCGGCATAAGGGGCACGAATTAAACTTTGTCGACGTTCAATATTTAACACATTGTGCTGTGCCTGAAGGGCAATATGTTTCTGTTCCAATGCTGTCTTGCTGTAATAAATATCATCAAACTGCTGCTGAGAAACATTTTTTTGTTTGAGGAGCTTTGTATAGCGTTTTAGATCTTTGTTTATTTTTTCCAACTGCAGATGGAGTTCTTCAAGTGAGGCCTCAATAGCCAGTATTCTAGAATCAAGAATTTCATGATCCAGTTCAACCAGAATTTGATCTTTGTGGATCTGATCGGTGGTATCAAAATTAACTTTTAGCACCAGTCCGGATACCTGAGCGGCAATAATGGATGTCTCACTATAATACAATGTGCCGATAAATGTTTGATAAGAAATTAATGAACCGCTTATAACGGGAGCGGTTTCCACCAGAGAGGCTTTATCATTAGCGGCAATGAGTGGATTAAGAGAAAGTATGAAACTTATAAATATGAACAGCCTTAGCATGGTAATTCCTTTAAATACTGAAGGTGTAATTATAAATATGACAACCGTTTTAATACAAGGATAATTTTTAAAAAGTGAAAAATTAAAAAAGTGTCATTATTGTGCAATGATCATGTGCTAATATCCTTTAAAAATTTGTAACTACTCAGCGTATTCATCTTTTACCCAATTTCGGTGTTATTTTCGTACTCAAATGGTCACATATCTGCATATGCTCACATTTTCCGTGCGCCTCTTGAGGTGTCGTAGACATTGTGCCTTGAACTTGAGTAACATCTAAACACGCTGAGCTGAATAGTTACAAAAATTTAATGTAATGTTCGTAAAGATTAATCACTGGGATAATGGATTCTAAAAAAATGAATTTTTAAGAATCCCTAAAGAAGAATTGTTATGAAAAATAAAATACAGTCGACACAAAAAGAACGGGTCATGCGGGATGATGATTTTATTGTCTCAAAAACTGACTTAAAAGGTCTCATCACCTATGCCAATGAAATATTTATTGAGTATTCGGGATATTCACAGGAAGAATTATTTCGTACCCAGCATAATATTATCCGTCATCCGGATATGCCCAGGGCTGTTTTTGATTTGTTGTGGAAAACATTAAAGTCAGGTCAGGAATTTAGCGGTTATGTTAAGAATATGTCTAAAGATGGCGGCTTTTATTGGGTTTTTGCCAATGTTACCCCCAGCTATGACAGCCATCATAATATGATTGGTTATTATTCTGTGCGGCGAAAACCTTCCCGGCAGGCAATCGATGTGGTTGAACCTATCTATAAAGAAATGCTTAGTGCTGAAAAAAGGACTGCCGCTAAAAATGCCATTCAGGTTTCTACAGAACTATTGCTTGCCAAGCTGGCACAACAGGGAGTCAGTTATGACCAGTTTGCTCTCTCGATTTGAGTTCAAGACTTTGATCATTCTGTGCGGGGGATTATTAGTCATTTTTCCTGTTTATTCCCTTATCCGCCATGGTCTGGATCCGATTATTATTGCACTGACTCTATCTGCTGCAATGTTGTTATTATTGTTAAACAAACAATATCGTTATCAGTCAGCAATAGAGAAATCACTACAGAAAGTAACAGTAAATATGCTGCAGGGTAAACTGGAAGATCGTATCTTTCCAATTAATCAATCAATAAAATCACCTCTGAATGATATTGCTCTTAAATTGAATGGTACTCTGGATCAAATGGAAACTTTTATCCGCGAAGTGCACACTGTTTTTGAATCAATCTATAATGAAAAATTCTATAGAAGTACTTTTCCAGTGGGAATGCGTGGTGTGTTTGCCAAAATACTTTCCGAAATTGATGCAACAATTAATAATATGGAAGAGGATCACTGGCAAAAACAAAAAGACAAATTATTGTTTGAACTGGATGGCTTAAGAAATGTCAATCTGCTGGAAAATCTGAAAAAAAATCAGGCCGATTTAGAATTAATGGCTACTGAAATGTCAGAAGTAGAAACGGTATCATCAGAGTCTTCTATGGTGGCACAAAAAAGTGAGCAAACAGTCAGGCAGGTATTGGAAAATATTAATGAACTGATCCAGTCAATAGACACTATGCGTGGTTCGACACAGGCTTTAAGTGAGGCCAGCCGGGAAATTACTGAAGTCACCAAATTTATTGCCGGGGTGGCGGATAAAACCAATTTATTGGCACTCAATGCTGCTATTGAGGCTGCCAGAGCTGGAGAAGCAGGACGGGGCTTTGCTGTGGTTGCAGATGAAGTGAGAAATCTTGCCGCGGAGACTAAAGATGCTACAGATAATATCAGCCGTATTATTTCACAACTGGTTGATTCAAGTGATACTATTTTTAATGATACGGAAAAAATGAATGAACTTTCTCAAAAGTCTCATCATGTCGTCAATGAGTTTAAACAGAATTTTACCCGCCTGTCAGAAATGTCCCAGAAGTCACTGAAAGTTGTGAGCCATACCCGTCTTATCAGTTTTGCTACACTGGCCAAAGTTGATCATATCGTTTATGTTCAAAAAGCTTATCGAATATTAGATACTGGACGAAATTCACAGGAAGCACAGGATGTTGAAGTTGATGATCAGCATTGTCGTTTTGGTCAGTGGCTGCATGATGATACGGGGGGGGCTCAATATACTCATCTGCCTGCTTATTCCAGCCTACAGAAACCCCATCATGATGTGCATGTCAATGTGCATCAAATTCTGGAGATTATTGAACGGGGTGAGTGGTTACGTAATAAACAGATTCAAGCCCGGATTATGGACTATTTTAAATTAATCGAAGCGAGCAGTGATGATGTTTTAGAGCTGGTCGGCAGGCTTGTTGATGAGAAAAAACAGTTTGAGTCTGCATCGAAGAAGCAAGGGGAGGTGGATTTATTTTAAGGAGCCCTCAGCAAATAAAACTATACCTCTGTCTTATTTGCAAACATAATTACATTGCAAATAAGACAGGGATATAGTTTTATGTTTAATAATAGCCAGGAATTGAAACCCTTGTTACTGCTGATATTACTTGTCTTTAATATCAGTCATATTGCTTATGCTGAGACGAATCATGTTTCTTTGCTATTGCCCTGGAAACATCAATTTCAGTTTGCGGGATATTATGCGGCGATTGAGAAAGGTTATTATCAGCAACTGGGGCTAAATGTCACTATTGAAGAATATGATCTGAACCGTGACGTTACTTTAGCGGTTTCCAGTGGACAGTCTCAATTTGGAATAGGGCATTCATCACTCATTTTTGATATGTTAAAAGAATACAATAATATCGTATTATTAGCGGCTATTCATCAATCTTCTCCGCTGGTTTTATTAGCAAAAAAACAGGCATCGATTACGACATTGGCAGATATTAATAATAAAAAAATTATGATGACTAATGATCAATTTTTTACTGCCTCTATTAATGCGATGTTACACTCTGAAAACCTCAAGCAAAATAGTTTTAAAGTGGTTGAAACCACTTTTAATCCCATTGATTTAATTAATGGCTATGCCGATTTAATGGTTGCCTATTCTTCCAATGAACCCTATACACTGACTGAAAAGGGTATTGAATATACTCTTTTTGATCCTAAAGATTATGGTTATGATTTTTATAGTGATATTTTATTTACATCAGATAACATGATAAAAAACAAGCCTGAGATCGTTAATGCTTTTTATGAGGCAAGCATTAAAGGATGGAAATATGCCTATGCCCATATTACTGAGATGTCCAGAATTATTCTAAATAAATATAATACGCAGGGGAGAAATCTCAGTGCTTTGTTGTTTGAGGCACAGGCACTAAAAAAACTGGCCATAAAAGATGGTGTCCCCTTTGGTCATCTTGATCCCGTTCGTTTAAGAGAAATGGCCAATACCTTCAGGCTGCTGGATTTACTAAAAGTACGCAATGTTGATTTTGAAAATTATATCTATCAACCAAAATATGAAGACAGGCGACTCCTAACTCATTTACAAAAGCAATATCTGCAGGGTAAAGAAAAAATCACTATCTGTGTGGTACAGAATAATATGCCCTTTGAAGGTTTAATTAAAGGCCAGATGAGTGGTATTGCAGCAGATATTCTGTCTATTATTAAAAAGAATCTGGATATTAATTTTAGTTATATCGGAGTGTCGGACAAGTTACAGGCCGAATCCTGGTTGCAACAAAAAAAATGTGATATGTTAGCGCTTGCCAATGAATATGAATCTTCAGATCAATCTTTTTTGATAACACAAGCCTATGCGGAAATTCCGTTGACATTGATTAGTCATGAAGAAATCCCCTTTATTTATGACACCAAAAGTTTGCTGACAAAGGTTTTTGGTGCGCTGGTAGAGCTGCAGAGTCCGCAGCTTAATGCATTGATGAAAATACAGACTATCGATACCATACAGGAGGGAATTAAGCAATTAGAATCAAAACAGCTGTATGGTATCATTACAGATTTGCTGAGCTATAAGAAAATGCAGCAGGAAAAACTCTTCGACAAAAAATATTTTGCTCATAAACTGGAACAAAATAGAAGCATTCACTTTGCTTTTAAGCATGATGAAAAAATCCTCTTTGAAATCATTGAAAAGCATTTATCCAGAATTACTCCGAGTGAAAAAAGTAGAATTCTGGGAAAATGGATTAGTGCTGAATATATTGAGAGTATAGATTATCGTCTTATGTGGCTAATGTTGTTTATTGTGTTTGTTATTTTGCTGACGGGATACTGGATTTCTATCCGCTTAAAGAAACAAATTGCTATAAAAACAGATAAAATTAACCAGCAATTACTGCTCTTTGATAAATATGTCAGTGCCTCCCGAACGGATAGATATGGTGTTATCAACTATGTCAGTGAAGAATTTTGTAATGTCAGTGGTTATAGCAAGGAAGAATTGATTGGTAAAACTCATAGCTTTTTGAGAGACAAAAGCAATAGTGATGAATTGTATCAGGATTTATGGATGACTATCAATAGTGGACATACCTGGAAAGGAGAACTTAAAAATCGTAATAAAGCGGGTAAAGCAATCTGGTTTGAAACAATTATCTCTCCCATTTTTAATAGAGACAAAACAATCTCCGGATTTGAAGCGATTCGTCATGATATTACACTTGAAAAAGTGGTACAGAACTTTAACATTAAACTGGAACAAGAAGTTCGTGAGCGTACCCGTGAGCTTAATAATAATCAAAAATACCTGGATACTTTGTTTGATGTGAACCCAAGCATTGCTTTTGTTGTCAGAGATCTGCATCTGGAAAGAGTCAATAAGGCTTTTTTAAATTTCACCTGTTTTTCTTCACTGGAATATTTCCTGGAAGAACATCATTGTATCAGTGATTTGTTTGAAAAAAGAGAGGGTTATTTTAAACCGGATAATCGTCTGTCAAATGATGTAGTATATTCTACCGACACAGGAATAGATCATCATAAAGTCATGATGATAAAAGATAACCATGAGTTTATTTTTAGTGTCAATGCACAACAATTCAATATAGATGACAGTCACTGTTATCTGGTGATTCTTGAAAATATTACTGAAATAGAAAAACTGGCAATGACGGATAAATTAACCGCAATTTGTAATCGCTTAAGACTGGATCTGGCACTTGATCATCAGATCAAACAATTCCAGCGTTATGAACAGGTATTTTCAATTATGATAATAGATATTGACCATTTTAAAAAAGTTAATGATAATTATGGTCATCAAAAAGGCGATAGTGTCCTGCAGCAATTTTCACAACTTCTTTTAGCAAGTATTCGTGACATTGATATTTTAGGACGTTGGGGAGGGGAAGAGTTTATGCTTATCTGCCTGAATACTCAGGTTGAAGGTGCTATAAAGTTGGCAGAACAAATCCGTCAAAAAGTACAATCTCAATCATTTCAGTTGGATTATCAACTCACTGCCAGCATTGGCGTGGCACAAATGGAAAGTAAAATGACAGAACAGGAACTCATCAATAAAGCAGATGATGCCTTGTATCAGGCTAAGAATAGTGGTCGGAATAAAGTTGTGCAGGGCTAGGAGCTCTTGTATGGCTGGTTATTTAGCTTATAGAATGTGTTTTTATTATCTTCCCCTGTTGCTGTTTTTTTCAAACACAGCTGTTAGTGCTCAGACAATAGAAGTTGAGCAACAGCAAGTGGCTATGAATGATTTTACTATTGCCTATCTGCATGATGATGAAAACAGCCTGACTATTGATGATGTTATCAGTAATATTAGTGCATTTAAAAATACATCGAATAACAATAGTTTTGGTTATCAGCATAAAACCACTTGGTATAAAATTACTTTAATAAGCCGTAGTAAAATGAGCAGAGAGCTCTATTTACATAATAATATTGCTTATATGAGCAAGCAGATTGATATTTATGAATTTAATGGCAAGCAACAACTTGATCAAAATAGATATCAGTTTCTCGATAGCAGTATTGGCCGTAAATTAAGCGGCAGTAGTCTGGTTTATCCTGTCGTACTGGAGCCTGGTATTGAAAAAACAATTATTTTCAAAAATCAGGCGCTGATCCATCAGTTATTGAACTTGTCACTCTATGATAAACATAATAGTACACAGGCATTAATTAATAAGAATTTTTATGCCAATATTATTGTGATTATTATTTGTACACTGGCTCTGTATAATGTTTTTCTATATTTTTTCAGTCTGAGAAAAGAGTTTATTTATTATTCATTCTATCTGTTTAATGCCGCTCTGGGTCTGTTTTATATGTACGGCTCGATTTTTAATCACCTGAATCTGTACGGGGAGCTTGTTTACTGGTTCAATCTAACCGCATTATCCGTTTCATTTTTTCTCATGTTATTTGTGCAATCTTTATTTGATACTGCCACGAGCAATAAAAAACTGAATCGCTGGTTAAATTTTATTATTATCTGCAGTTTCCTTATTGCCTTAAGCGCCCTGTTTCTCGGCATCAATTTTGCGGTCATGGCGGCCAATATGATATTCGTACTGTCTTTTTTCGTGCTAATGGCTTTAGCACGATACTATTATCAACAAAAAAACCCGCTTGCCGGTATATTTATTCTGGCTTATGCCATTTATATTACAGGAATTTCTATTGTCCTGCTGTTGCTCATAGGTCTTATACCTTATAACTTTTTCACTTTTCATGCCTCTGGTCTCGGTATTGTTATGGAAGCTCTGTTATTTTCATATTTACTGAATTTTCGTGTAAAACTCCTGGAAGAAGAAATCAATAAACAAAAAAATACATTAATCATTAAGCATAAAAAATCACAAATGGGTGATATGATTGGTGCCATCACACATCAATGGAAACAACCCTTAACTGCAATCAGCTCAATTGTCATGCTGCTGCAGTATCGTCTGCAGGATGAAACAAAAATTCCCTCAACAGAGCTGAAGCATAAATTTCTACAAATTAATGAAAAAATTGACTTTTTAATAGAAACCATTAATGATTTCAGATATTTTTTTAATCCGGAGAAAGGGGGACAGGAAGAATATGATGTGAGTAAGATTGTTGATAAAGCTGTTTCATTGTCACATGAGGAACTATTGTCAGCTAATATTGTAATTAAAACAGATTGTAGTTTTAGCCATCCTGTCATGGTTTATCAAAATGAACTGCTGCATATCTTATTGAATATTATTCAAAATGCTAAAGAAGCTTTTGAACATAAGCGCGCATTAGAAACTGATCATAATGGGAATGAAACGATTAATATGATTAAAATTGTGGGTCAAACCATTCACAATGAAACAATCATTGATATTATTGATAATGCCGGGGGAATTTCAGAAGATAATCTGCCACATATATTTGATGAATTTTATAGCACCAAGGATAAAATGCAGGGCAGCGGCTTAGGACTGCACTTATCCCGTTTTATTCTTGAAACTCATATGAATGGCAGGATTGAAGCCAGTAATATTGAACATGGGGTTGTTTTCAGGATTAAGCTGCAATGATAGACTTAAGTGTTCTCTATGTAGAAGATGATGAAGTGGTAAGAGAAAATTTTACACAAATTCTACAACATTATTTTTCACAGGTCATTGTTGCCGATAATGGTAAAACTGCGTTAGAACTCTATAAAGAGTTCAAGCCAGATGTGGCGATACTGGATATTTCTATCCCTTACTTAAGCGGGCTGCAGCTTGCTGAAAAAATCAGACAGGATAATGACAATATTCAGATTATTATGTTGACCGCTTATGCTGATCAGGAAAAATTGTTACAGGCTGTTAATTTGCAGTTATTTGCTTATTTAATTAAACCAGTGAAGCAAATGGAACTGGATTTAACTTTGAAAAAAGTGAAGAAAAAAATAAATAAGAAAAATTATCTGTGTCTGGCCTATGGTTATAGCTGGTGTAAAAATGAAGAAATACTCTATTATAATAATGAACAAATCAAATTAAGCCATAAGGAACGAATATTTATTGCACGTTTATGTCGCTATCCCAATCGCTATTATACGGCAGTAGAAATTGCAGATAAAATCTTTGCTGATGATGATGAATATCTAACAGACTCTTCAGATTATAATAATCTGGTGCAGATTATCTCCCGACTAAAGAAAAAATTACTCAATAAACATGCCCGTTCCGGGTTTTTTATAGAAAATGTTTATGGAGAGGGATATCGAATCAAACTGGAACAACTTTAAATGTAGTGACTCAAGTTGATCTGATAATTCATAAAATAGAGAATATTCGCAAAAGTAATCTATTTATCCTTTATTCAATTTTCAGCTTTCTGAGGTTTCACCTCAATTATAAATTGTGTTTTTATGCTTTACTTTGGCTCCATTACTTGAAAAATGATATTTTATTTCCTATCCTTTATATCTTATACAGATTAGCATTGATTGTTACTCAAGAGAATATATAAATAATTAATGAGGTACTTGCAAAACTGCTCTTTACTTCCCCATTTGAAAAAGAGAGAAGTAAAAAACAACAAGTTTTTGCGTTTTGCAAGTACCTCAAAAAAATAAAATTTGAGGATATCGTTGTCATAAATGGAACCATTCTTACTCGATATTGATTTATTGCCGGTAAATATTGCCATCTATAAAAAAGATCGTGACGATTTTACTTTTGTTGCATTTAATATAGCGGCTGAAAAGACTGAAGGTCTTAACAGAATAGATATTTTAGGTCGTAAATTATCAGAAGTTTTTCCCGGAGCGAAAGAAATTGGTCTTTGTGATGCATTGTTACGTGTGTATAAAACAGGTGAGAGTGAAGTTATTGATAGTAAATATTATAAGGATGATAGAATTTCTGGTTGGAGGAAAAATCATATTGTAAAACTTCCTGATGATACGATTGCCGCCTGTTATCAGGACAATTCTTTAGAAAAAGATCTTGAAGTGCATGGCTATGAACTCGAAAAAGAACTCAGTGAAATAAAGGAATCTATTTACTATCAAAATGCTCTGGAAAAGAGTGAAGAAAAATTTAAAGATATTGTTGAAACCTCTCTAGACTGGGTATGGGAAATTAATCAACAAGGTTTCTATACTTATTCAAGCCCAATTGTTGAGAAAATACTTGGTTATAGCAATGATGAAATTATTGGTAAATCTCCATTTGATTTTATGCCGACTGAAGAAGCCATCAGAGTATCGAGAATTTTTAAGAAATATCTGGATAGAAAAAGTTCATTTGTTAATGTCGAAAATTTAAATATCCATAAAAATGGTAAGAATGTCATATTGTCAACTTCAGGTGTTCCAATTTTAGATGAAGAGGGTGAATTGATTGGTTATAGAGGATTAGATCGTGATATTACATTGGAAAAGAAAATAGCTCAGGAATTGCAGCTTAAAAAAGAAGAGGCTGAACGTGCAAATGTGGCTAAGTCAGAATTTCTCTCAAGTATGAGTCATGAATTACGCACACCAATGAATGCCATTATGGGATTTAGTCAGTTATTGAGTCTGAATATTGAACGAACCTTAACTGATTTACAACTAAAAAATATTAAGCAAGTGCGTGATGCTGGTGATCACCTGCTTAATCTTATTAATGAAATTCTGGATTTATCAAAAATTGAATCTGATCATTTTGTGTTATCAAAAGAAACCATTATCTTAAATAATATTATGCAGGAAGTGTTAGAGCTGATTGCACCTTTAGCCAAAAAAAGGGCAATTAATGTTAAGTTGATTAACAATGGTCAGCTGATAAAAGAAGGAATAGAGTGTGAACAAATTCTATTAACGCTTGACTACACTCGCTTTAAACAAGTGATGATTAACCTTTTAAGTAATGCTGTTAAGTATAACAAAGAAAATGGCAATATTATTATTAATTGTGATCAATGTGAAAATCATATATTGCGTATTCGAGTCAGTGATACGGGAAAAGGGCTTAATAAACAACAACAGTCCGAGTTGTTTAAGCCATTTGAACGATTGGGAGCAGAATCTACTGATATTGAAGGCACCGGAATTGGTCTGATGATTACAAAAAATCTGGTTGAATTAATGGGTGGGCGTATTGGAGTAGAAAGCATACCTGATGAGGGTTCCACATTTTGGTTGGAATTTCCTTATAATGAAGAACCAACTATGCCATTATCGGGAGATACCAGAGTAACTGAGGCAAAACAGACTCAGCTGTCTAAAGACAAACATAGATATACCATCTTGTATATTGAAGATAATCCTGCCAATTTACTTTTGGTACAGCATGCATTGGAAACAAGGAATAACCTGATTTTATTAGGTGCATCTGAGGCATTATCTGGTATAGATCTGGCAATTGAACAGCAGCCTGATTTAATTTTAATGGACATTAATTTGCCTGGTATGGGTGGGATAGAAGCGCTTAAGAGATTACAACAAAATAAACAAACCTCTCACATCCCAGTCATAGCAATTAGTGCGAATGCTATGTATGAAGGCATTGAAAAAGCTCTGGAAGCAGGTTTTATAGAGTACGTAATAAAACCCTTTGATATAATCAAACTTTTGCAAATAATAGAAAACAACCTTTCTCATTGAGCCTTAATATAAGCGAAGCATACTTCAAAAAACGATATCTACCCAACGCCATATTCTTATCAAAGTTACTAAAAGAAACGATATCAGAACTCGTTCTAACACTATCAAAAGATATCTTAAGTCCGGATAAACTTGAGAAACATCTGAGGGGAGTATTTCCAGTTTTTCAATTTGGTAAGTATTTATACCTTATGAATAAGCAGGGTGTTCAATTTAACTAAAGTTATATACTTAAATGTTTATGGCAAATGGTATTCTTCATTCTTGAATATTATTTTTAAGATACTGAAATATTTGTCGGGTACTCTTAGGCGGTTTGTTCTGCTCAGTTTCTTTTTTTGCATTTCTCAAGAGTTGTCTTAATCTGGAGCGGTCTAACTGCGGATAGTCATTTAATAAATGATTAACAGCCTTATCACCCTGTGCAAGCAATTGATCTCTATAGTTTTCTAATTTGTGAAAGTATGCATTAGCCTCTACAGCCTGATTTTGGTAACGTTCTAGTTGAGTACGAATCTTATCGTAATCGGCCTGGCGCATTAACTTTCCAATGAGCTGCCTCTGACGACGTTTGGCGCTATTACTATGAATGTTCTGTGCCAGCAGCAGGGCATCCATGAGCTTCTCTTCCAGCTTGAAACTTTCCAGAATAGCTCTGGAGAGTTTAACCAGTTTTTCTCCCAGTTTTTGCAATTCTTCAACATCGCGCTTTGCCTGTGATTTACTGATATAATGCTCATCTTCAATTTCATTTTTTGACTGAAATGTTGATTGTCTTTTAAAATTTTTCTTTGCCATGCTAAATACTTTTAGTAAAACCTGATTCTTGCTGGATTGCGTACCAATGACTCATATACATAATAACCCATCACAAGCTGCTTTGTCTTTAAAACTCTCTTTGCAGCAATTATATAAAAAATGTGATCTGGAAAATTTAAATTTTACAACAACGGAAGAGCTGCCGGAATTAGATGAAATTATTGGACAGAAGCGTGCCCTGACAGCGATTGAATTTGGTTTGGGGATGGATCATAAGGGTTATAACTTATTTATTTTAGGTTCAGAGGGTATTGGTAAAACAGCTCTGATTAAAAAGTTATTAAAAAAACATTATGCCAATTGCAAAAAACCATTTGACTGGTGTTATGTTAATAACTTCGATGATCCGCAGCATCCGCGCTTTCTACGTTTACCCATTGGCACCGCAAAGCCGCTGAGTGAAGCAATGGAAAAACTGGTTAAATTAATTTCTTCCCTGATTACAGCCGCTTTCCAAAGTGATGAATATACTTCACAAATACAGGCTATTGAAACAGAAATTAATGACCGGGGCGATAAGGCACTGAATGAACTAATCGATGATGCCAGAGAAAATCAGGTTGCAGTTATCCGTACACCCAGTGGTTATACCTTATCGGCAATAGTGGAAGGTAAAATCAGTAATCTGGACAGCTTTAAACAATTAGCAGAAGAAACACAAAAAGAATTTAATGAGAAAATTGATAAATATCAGGAGTTATTACAGGAGACTCTGGCCAAAGTACCCTTATGGGAACAAGAGGGCAAAGAGCAACTGGATGCTCTGGATAAAAGTATTGTCACACAATTAGTTGATTCTGCAATGGAAGATTTATTTAAGGACTTTTCACAATTTAAACCGGTGGTGGAATATTTTACAGCGGTTAAGGACGATATTATTAGTCATCTGGAAGAATTCTATGAAGAGGACGTGCAATCCAAGGATAATGGTAAAAAACGTAAACATATTAGTAAAACCGCCAGTTTTCACCGTTATCTGATCAATGTTCTGGTAGATAATTCTGAATCGGATGATATGCCGATTATTTTTGAAGATAATCCTACCTACTCTAACTTAATTGGACGCATTGAACATCTGGCCTATTATAATCCCAGAGAAGGTGAGCAGCAAAAAGCAGACAATGCATTGGGACTGGGCAACCTGCTCACCGCTTTTACTTTAATTAAACCCGGTTCTCTGCATAAGGCCAATGATGGTTATTTGTTAATTGATGCAGAAAAAATTCTGCTTAATCCCTATGCCTGGGAAGGGCTGAAACGAGCCATAAAGTCCTCCAGTATCTCAATTGAACCATTGGATGAACTGCATAGCTTTTCAAGAAATGTCACCCTGGAACCTGATCCGATACCCTTGAAGGTGAAAATTGTTTTAATTGGTGATCGCCACATTTATCATCTTTTGAAAAGAAATGACACGGAGTTTAATAAGCTGTTCAAGGTCAATGTCGATTTTTCAGAAGAGATGGATCGCAGTGATGAAATGACCTATCAATATGCCCGTCTTATTGCCAGTGTACAATGTCAGGAAAAAGTCTCACCCATTGAACGAACCGCTGTAGAACGTATTATTGAACATAGTTCAAGACTGGTCAGTCATGGAGAAAAAATTTCTCTGCATATGGGGGATTTAAGAGATCTCATACTGGAAGCACAATATTATCAACAAAAAAAGCATGCATCTGATACAGAAAAATCTGCAGATCAAAATACCAATATTTGTCTGGTTGATGTGAACTGTGCAATTGAGGCAAGAATTTATCGCATGGATCAATATCGTGACAGCCTCTATGAAGAAATTATTAAAGGTACGGTATTGATTGATACAGATAATGAAAAAGTGGGTCAGGTCAATGCGTTATCAGTATTACAAATAGGTGAATTTGCCTTTGGGCAACCTTCCAGAATTACTGCAACGGTGAGAGTGGGGGATGGCCATATCGTTGATATTGAACGAGAGGTTGATCTGGGCGGGGATATCCATAGCAAGGGGGTCATGATTTTATCTTCCTATCTGGGACATCATTATGCAAAAACCTGTATGTTGTCACTGGATGCCAACCTGACTTTTGAACAATCCTATGGTCAGGTGGATGGTGATAGTGCCTCCGTGGCTGAATTGTGTGCCTTGTTATCTGCTGTATCAGAAATTCCGGTTAAACAATCTATTGCACTGACCGGTTCGGTGAACCAGTTGGGTGAAGTACAGGCCATTGGTGGTGTGAATGAAAAGATAGAAGGTTTTTTTGATATTTGTAAACTAAGGGGGCTGACTGGTCAGCAGGGTGTGTTAATTCCTGAGAGTAATATTGTTAATTTGATGCTCAAAGAAGAAGTATTAGAAGCCGTAGAAAAAGAAATGTTCACCATTTATAGTATTGAACATGTCGATGATGCACTCAGCTTATTGATGGGTATGGATGCTGGGAAACCGGATGTTAAACATCAATACCCGCAGGGTACTATTAATCATAAAATCCAGACCGATATGGAAAAATATTCAACCATAAAACATACAGAGCAGCATAAATATGACAAAGATGCTGCAGAAGATTAAATGATTTGTCCGCTTTGTCAGTCATCCAATAACACTCTTTTTTTTCAGGGTAACAGAGATTTTCTACAGTGCTCAGACTGTCTCCTGGTGTTTGTACCTCCTAAGCAGTTTTTAAGTCCTGAGAAGGAAAAACGGGTCTATGACCTGCATGAAAATTGCCCTGATGATGTCGGTTACCGCCATTTTCTGGAGCGAATTTTTATTCCACTGTCACAAAATATAGCCCCTCAGAGTGACGGCCTTGATTTTGGCAGTGGACCCGGTCCCACTCTTTCTCTTATGTTTGCAGAACTAGGGCATGTAATGACTATTTATGATCCATTTTATGCACCGGACAAGCAATGTTTTAAACATCATTATGATTTTATCAGTGCATCTGAGGTGGTTGAACATCTGCACTATCCGGGGGATGAATTAAACAGGCTCTGGTCCTGTCTGAAAGATGGTGGAATACTGGGTATTATGACCAAACGTGTCATTGATAAAAAGGCTTTCTCAAACTGGCATTATAAGCACGATCCTACTCATGTCTGTTTCTTTTCAGTGGCAACATTTCAATGGCTGGCACAGCAATGGAAAGCCAATTTGATGGTGGTTGACAAAGATGTGGTGCTGTTTAAAAAATCCGTTCATGATGACTTTATTTAGGGAAATTATTCAACAGCAAATACGATATCTGTTCAATTAATGTGCATATTCTGGTTAGCAATTTTCGTTTGCTTCTAGTGCAGACAAATGTCCCCATAATTTATTGACTTTTTCATCCGCCATTTAAACTTTCATAAAATTATTTAATATATCAAACAATAAAATCCCACCCTTCAGGTGTCACATATTGACCGATTAATTCAACTGATTGCACAAATGATCCAGCGATTTGTTCAATACTTCCACCATTATCATAAACATTGATCCAATGAGCTTTGCCAGCTTCATCAGATGCCCTTCCTAAAATTTCCTGATATAAATACTCAATTTTCTCATCAGTGTTTTGCAGTGTACTGATATTCACTCCCGATGATGCAATATTTTCTTCAGAAAGTAAGAATCTCATTGTAATCTCACCCACTGTAGTATTTAAATTAGCATTGCTATTAGCCCAATGCTGGAAACCACCTAAATCAGCTTGTCGTCCCAAAATTTGTTGGTAAAGGCTGGTAATCCATGAGAGTGATTCTGTATGAGTAATATTGATTGTTTCATCTGCAAAAGTTAAATTTTCAACATTGATTAAAGTATTAATATCACTGCTGTCTAAAAGTGAGGTCACGCTTGTCATACCGAAATTATAATTTATCTCATATTGATCACGATTATTACTAAAGCTTGCGGTATCATTATTTTTTCCTCCTAACAGCAAATCATTACCCGCATCACCGCTAAGGTTATCATCACCATTACCACCAAATAGCTGATCATCACCCTCTCCACCAAACACAATATCATTGCCATCTTCACCATACAGTCGATCATTGCCTCCCTTACTACCAACGGTATCATCACCGGCACCGGCATATAGAATATCATCATCTGCCCCCAATACAATATTTTGAGAACCCTCTCCCGCATAGACAATATTTTGACCATCTCCTCCTCGAAATATGCCCAAACCTATAATTACCGCAAAATCAACATTAACCAATTCAATGACTGTTCCAGGTGGAAGTTGACTCACATCAATGACCAGAGCTTCAACAACATTTGTTCCACTTTGACCACCGTCATTACCATTAATAATAATGGGCTGTAAAGGGGCATCTGTGGAATTGGCGGTGAGGATAATTCTATGCACCAATATTTCAGTACCTTCTTCCTGCTCGTCAAGAAACTGCTGTCCGCCACCAAGCAATTGTTCCGTATTATCTTCATTGTGAGTATCCCCTGTTTCCTGGATTAAGGGGAGCAATTCCAGCAAAGCTTCAGCTTGTGACAACGGCGTAACAGCACCCGATGCAGTCAAGCCGACACCTAACGGCAAACTGACTGTAGTGGCAATCTGCTCTTTATCTGAATCATCAAAAAGTAGTGGAATATCAGCTAATTGATCATTCGGGGTTTCACCATCTTCCTCTCTGCTGTCTGTAACCGGCTCGATCACTGTTTCAACAATTTCAGCAGTTGAATTATCAGAAGTCCCTGTTTGTTGTTCTACCGTGACACCATCCACTGTTTCTGTTGTCGATGGTGGGGTAGTTGGAGCGGGCGCTGGAGCTGGAGCTGGTGGACTCGTTACAGTAAAAGTAATCGTGTTCGCTGTTGCATCAAAAGCGGCGGTATTATCTTTAACTTTAAAGGTGAAAGTATCTGTACCTGCAGCACTTGGGGTATAAACCAAGTTGCTAATATCAGCAACTGCTATCCAATCCCCATCAACAACAGCCACGCCATTTAATTTTAAACTACCATTATCAATTGTTTGTACGGTCACTTGAACACTATCTAGCGTATCACCTGTATCCACATCGCTAAAGCCAAAATCACTGCTACTGAACGTATGTGTTGCCGTCGTTTGTAATGCAATGGTTTTATCACTGCCTTCTGGATCATCATTAACTGCAGCTAAATTAATCGTTAAGGTTGCCGCTGCCGAAGTATCTGGCCCTGCATCGGTCACGGTATAAGTAATCGTTGCAGCACTGGTTGAATTAAGCGTTGGGGTAAATTCTAATAAGGCAATATTGGCTGTACTGATTTTATCACCATTGCTAATTGCCCCTGCTGCAGCCATACCAACTGTACCATTAGCGCCTGTTGCAGACGGGCTGCCGGTTAAGGCTAAAGTGCCGCCACTAATGCCTGTGATGGTAATGTAATCCAAAATATCCGCATTATTGGCTTCTTTAGTCACCGCCATACCCACTGTATCTAAGGTGACTGAGGTATCTTCCGTACCATTATAGCTAGCCGTTGTTGCCAGAGGCGTATCACCATTGACCACGGTAATTGTAGAGACAATTGACGTGCTTAGGGCGTCATCACCGCCATCAGCTGTGCCACCTGCATCAACCACCGTGGTAATGATAAACACACGGTCGCCGGTTGTTACAGCACCCAGGGTATTTTGATAAGTCATCCCATCCAGTGCTGTTTGAAATACCGTATTGGCTGCCGCAGCCGCCGCTGGCCCGGTTAATAATACGGTGGCCGTGCTGCCGCTAAAAGTAATCGTATAAGCAATATTGCCGCCACTTGCCGTCGTAGGACCTGAAGCAGCAGTTAAGTCAACGGTAGAGCCATCAATGATTATATCTTCGTCACCTGAATCAACAACACCAGTGACGGTAAAAGTGACACTCTTAATATTCTCACCTGCATCCACTGCAGAGATAGTGGTGCTGGAAAATACCGAGCCTGCAGATCCCGCACCGGCAACTGAACTATTATCACCCGTGGCTGAGGCCGTTGGTTCATCATTGACACTGGTGACACTAATGGTTAAATTTTTAGCGGTCGAATTACTAAGACCATCATTGGCGATAATAGACAGGCTGTCATTATTATTGCCATTTGTGCTGGTGGCATAGGTGATATCTGTGGCACCATTGCTGCCAAGATAGGTATTTAGTTCACTGAGCGTACCGGTTAGGGTGAGTGTATAAGCATTGCTTTGTACTACATCTACATTGTTGACCGTAGTACCTGCATTAGCCACACTCAAATTGGCATTGGTATCGGCAACGGCAATTGTCAGTGTAATATCGGTACTGGTATCGATATCAGCCACCGTAATACCCGATAAATTCATGGCTGCGGCAGCAGCATCCTCGGTTTGAGCTAAAGTGGCTGTGCCAGCCAGGGTTGGTGCGTCATTGATAGCCGTGACATCAACGGTCATGGCATAGCTACTGGCTGAATCTGCTGTGCCATCATTGACGCTAAAGTTAAAGGTGTCATAATTGGCACCATTGGCATTAGCAACTGGCGTAAATTTGAGTAGATTATTATCAATGTCGGTTTTAGTAATCACTTGATTTAAAGTGACATCCACACCATTGAGTTTAAGACTACCCACTGTTTCTAAGGTGGTGATTTTAACGGAGGCTAAAGTATCACCTGAATCCACATCACTAAAATTAAAGTCAGAAGCTGTAAAGGTATGATCTGTATCTTCATCGGTGGTCACAGTTTTAATCGCCGCTGTGGGCGCATCATTAATAGCCGTGACATCAACGGTCATGGCATAGCTACTGGCTGAATCTGCTGTGCCATCATTGACGCTAAAGTTAAAGGTGTCATAATTGGCAC
>JAHXIV010000047.1:0-19005 GCA_025655455.1 gamma proteobacterium symbiont of Taylorina sp. | reverse complement strand
TTAAGACTACCCACTGTTTCTAAGGTGGTGATTTTAACGGAGGCTAAAGTATCACCTGAATCCACATCACTAAAATTAAAGTCAGAAGCTGCAAAGGTATAATCCGTATCTTCATCGGTGGTCACAGTTTTAATCGCCGCCGTTGGCGCATCATTGACTGCAGTAATATCTAAATTAGCCACCGGATCAGAGGCTAATGAGCCTCCATTTCCATCACTGGCGCTGATCGTAATGGTGGCGGCATCGTTACCATTAACATTACTGGCAGCGGTGTATTTGATATTGGTGCTTGTGTCTAAGTAGGTATTAATATTGCCAGCCGTACCCGCTAGTGTGATATGAGTAGCATTAACCCATGTCTCTATCACGCTATTACTATTACCATCAACAGGCATTGAGAATGTGCCTGCGCTGGCGGTCAGGGTGACGTTTAAGCTATCAGCATCTGCATCGGCGAGCGTTACTGCGGATAAATTGATGTTGGATTCGGTATCTTCGGTGATGGTGATGTCGGTGGGGGTTCCTGTTATGGTGGGGGCGGCGTTGGCAGACTGAACATTATTTACCACAAAGTCATCGACCCTGAGCAGACCAAAGTTACCACCTGCGTTATTGGTGATCACAAGGTTGGTTATGTTACCGATGCTACTTAGATCGATAGCATTTACCGTCTGCCCAGCAGTAAATGTCTGGGTAATAAAAGAACCGTTACTTCCCGTGAGCTTGAGCGTATCGGCTGACATGCTGTAGATCTGAATCGACTGAGGATTAAAGGCTTCACCACCTGTAAACGAGAATGTCCCGCTAGTTTCATCCTTGATAGCCCCATCTGGATCAAAATATCCCGTGTAATTCCCCCCACCAGAATCCATAATAGAGGTATAAGTACTTGTGCCATCTAATTTTAACGTGTAAGCACCCACTGCCGCGGTGGCATCTTGCGTAGAATTAAAAGTATTATTGCCATAGTTGCTAGTGGAAAAACTGATCGTCCCGCTAAAGGCGAGCACCTCTTTGTAATCACTAAGCAGCTGTTCACTTAGAATCGGGGTGGCATCAATATCTCCTTGTTTTACCTCCAACTCCCAATCCCCGCCGAGATCGGTATGTCCGGTGAGATCGTCAGAGGCAGCCACACCCGCTCCGGTAATTAAGGCCAAGTCTTCGATAAAGGCTTGTCCATCCTCCCCGGCACCAACATTACAGCCATAAAGTAATAGATCACCATCCTCCGACATAGCCCCTGAAATGATCTCCAGTGCCTTTGTATGTTCATCCAGGTTGTCACTTGTTAGCAGGTCATCGCCTAATAACAGCTTGCCACTGTCACCATGGGAGAAAATATGCAGGGCATCAATATCATCCTGCCCCTCTATCCGCTCGGCCAACTCTTCGATACCGTCACCATTACCAGAAAGGAGGACAACCTCTAATCCTGCTTGCTGGGCAGTATCCTGTAAACTTTGATAATTCTCAATAGCGGTATCAATTACGGCAATATTATTTTGATTTGTGTTTATACTCATCATATTCTCTTGATTAGATTTGGTGATATTGTTGTGATTATAAAAGTAAAATAAACTTATTCACTATCAGATTGTTGTGGAATAATGACATTGGCCTTACTACCATCGGTATCCTTCCAAAAATCCATTTTGTTAAACTTATTAAATATATCGGGTGGTAATATCGTTTTACGTGGCTGAAACTCAACTTTTGGACGCACGGTGTGCAAGCCTTCGATACCTAATGCTTCATCAAAACTGTCTGCCTGGTACTCCACCTGTTCAAAGTTATGTCCCTGGTACCAAGGTTCTTCAATAAACTGGTAGATAAGTTTTAATACTTTTTCTGGTGCCCTGGCCAATAGTTCATAATCAACAATTAATAAAGAATCAGCCTGTTCCCCATAAAACGCCTCTTTAATACCACTCCAGGCTTGGCCGACCAAACTGTTTGGTTGCATCAGACTTTCCATACGGCTATACACATTGCTTTGTGATGCGGCATCAAACAGACGGGTATAATGATAAGGGTTCTTTCTTACTTGACGCTCTAAACTATCCATGACCCATGAGACATTACGAACACAGGCAATGACCTTTGATTTAGGAAAAAGTCCTTGCAATAAAGGCATACGTGATGTCCAATTTCGGTTGGTATCAAAAATGATTGGTTTATCACAAATATCTTGATAATAGCTAAAAAACAAACTTCGTAAAATGGTTTCTCTTTGTCCTTCTTGTAGAGTCAGGGCAACTTCAGAGCCTGGACTCATTATTTGCATAGAGCCACCAATTAATGCCCCCAATCCACTGCTCATAGAAGCATGAAATTTTGGATTTTGGCGTAAAATAGCGGCTAATAAAGTTGAACCAGAACGAGGAAGTCCTGAGATAAAATAAAAATTTGGTTTACTTTTAGTCATATAAACATTCTTTACTTGTTTTTTTGATTGTACGATAACGTAGCTCAATTAACCTCCTAAAACCTATCTCAGAACTCCAGAGGAGAAGGTTTTTAAAAGCAAAAATCATTATTCACAGACAGGTTCAGGAGTTTATCTACATCGGGTAGTAACTTAGCTGCGTGGAGGGAGAATGAGTAATTTTGCAAGATTCTCACCAGTCTTAGCCACTTCAACAGTGCCACTACCACCACCAACGGCTGTAACACCATTGATTGATGTTACCTTTGTCATAGAATCAGACCAGATAGCAGCAGAAGTTCCGCCTCCACTAGGTGAACCTGCTAGGTAACTATGTGCAGTATCTGGCACAGCTTGAGTACTTGATGTGTTAGAGGAAACCGGAATGTCCACTGAAATATCCCCCTCTCCACTTGGTGTAAAAGTAGCTAAATGAGTGTGTGCAGGCAGGTTTGAAAGATTCATCTGCTGGACTTCCGTTCCATAGTATTGACCAACTACAATAGGAGTGAGTCCAATCCCGGATCCATAACTGACAGCCGAGCGACCCCGCAAATCAGGAACTTTGAAAGTAGTGCGACCGTCACCACCGTATGTAGTTCCCATGTAGGCGAAGAGTGCATTAAATTGGGATATCTCCAAATACTGCCCATCTGCCTGCACATAACCCTTAGGGCAATAGCTGCCAGCCGTTAGGCAAAGCGAACCTATATAAGGTTCAGGTACACAGGTCGCCTGTGCTGGCATCGTAGCCATTATCATCGGGAAAGCAAGTGCTTCCATCAATACTGTTTTTATTTTATTTATTTTCATCAATGTAACTCTGGTTGAGTTTCTATTTTAATTATTATAGCAAAAGCTAATTTCTCGATTTATCCTGAGCCCTTTGGTCGTTTTTTAAAAATAATCATTAGTTGAACCCCTTAGTTAAATTTTACGCTAACATTTTACACATCATTTTGTCAATAAAATGAGTGTGTACATCTATACAGTATAAAAAAGAACAATGGGGGCACGTATCATACTACCCGGGGGATGAATTAAACAGGCTCTGATCCTGTCCGAAAGATGGCGCTATACTGGGCATTATGACCAAACGTGTCATTGATAAAAAGGCTTTCTCACTCTGGCAACATTGCAATGGCTGGCACGGCAATGGAAAGCCAATTTGATGGTGGTTGACAAAGATGTGGTGCTGTTTAAAAAATCGTTCATGATGACCATATGACTGAATCAAGACTTAGATATACTTTTACTTGAGTGTAGAGTAAAATTATTCTACTCAAATGAGTTTAATATAAGAATAAAAATATTAACAGGGCTAACCTATGCGGACAATACCCCAAATAGATTTACAAGAACTGCCTGAAAATGCACAGCAAGAGGTGTATGATTTTTATTTATTCATTAAACAGAGAGTTTCTGATAATCAGTTTTTGAATACAAAAACTGATATTAAATTAAAAAAACAAGAGCCTAATGGTAAGGTTATAGCCACTATTTCAGATAGAATTGCTGCAAGAGGAGATGCTTTTAATGATATTGAAGATCCACTTCAATGGCAAAGAAAAATTCGCTCAGATCGGCCTTTGCCTGGAAGAGATGTATAAATGCTTTTGGATAGTAATATTTTCATTTATGCTGTCCAGCCTGGTTATTCAAACTTAAGGAAATGGTTGGTTTCTAATGAAATATCCACATCTTCAATAACTTTAGTTGAGGTACTTGGATATTATAAATTAAATAGTTTTGATAAGAAGGACTTTGAAGATCTGTTTAGTTATACTGAAATATATCCTTTAACACAAACAATTATTCAACAATCAATTAATTTACGCCAACAACAAAAAATGTCATTAGGTGATGCCATTATCGCCTAAACAGCATTAGTCCATGATCAAGTGTTAGTAACAAGAAATGTTACAGATTTCTCCTGGATTGAAAATCTTACTGTAAACAATCCTGTTGACTGAGGTGTATTTTGACTCCGCCCCCTCTCTTTGCTTCTTTTCACTGGCAACATTGCAATGGCTGGCACGGCAATGGAAATCCAATTTGATGGTGGTTGACTAAGGATGTGGTATTGTTTAAAAAATCTGTTTAGAAATGATATTTTATACCCACAAGAAAATTTCTATCCGGATCGGATACCGGCACTGGTTCAGGTGAAAAACCAGCCATATCTCTTGAAAAAACTTCTTCGTTCAGTAGATTTTTTATTGTGGCAAATAATTCAATATTTTTATATTGATATTGATAATCAATATTCCAGGTTAAGCTATGATTGATGCCGCTTCTGGAGCCAATATATCTAAGACTGCTTCCTATTCCATGATCTTCAAATAAATCATAATGCAGGGCAATGTTTCCGGTAAATTTCGGTGCATGATAGGCCTCTGGATCATCATCATCTTTAGAATTACCTTCAACAAGATATGCGGCATTAATAAATGCTGTCCAGTCACCCTGACGATGCTGTAAATCAACTTCTAATCCATGTCGGGTAAATGCGCCGGAATTATCATAAGTGGGCCGTGTTTCACCGGCAACACGAGTGATGAAATCCTTGGCTTCCAGTCGGTAAGCGTTCAATACAAATAAATTATTATTGTTTGCATAGGTGTAGGCAATATCAAATGTCTGAATTTTCTCTGCCTCTAAATCTATTTTACCGCCAATAAATGGCAGATCAACACTGGTTTGAAGAAAGTTAGGTGAATTGAAGCCTTCTGAATAAAGCAGTTTTATAGACTGAAGCTGGTCAATAGAATAGATGACAGAGGCTCTGGGAGTAATTGCTGAACCGGCATTCTCATTATCAGTATAGCGTGCTCCTAATAAAAAACGAAAATCATCAATGTTATAGTCAAGTTGACCAAAGACGCTTACTTCATTAACGTCTTGTTCTTCAAGTTGTCTTAGAACAGGCTCTCCACCAATGAACATATCATAATCGCCTACTGAACGATATTCATATTCAGATCCGGCAAAAGCGGAGAAATTATCAGAAAAATGATGATTGATGGTCAGCCCGCTTCTCCAGCGATAGGTATTTGCTCCTTCATCGGGAAATTTAACCAGCCGTTCTACACCGGGCAGGTAGTCTTTTTCATAAGCCTCGAAATAAGAAACATTATAGTCAGTATAGGCTTTCAGGGTTGCTTTTTCTAAATCCCAGAGATAATCGGCATGTAATAGATAACCATTATTCTCTGCTTCAGCAGGCTTTGCCGGATGGGTTGGTGCTGCTCCTAATGAACCGGTTTCATGTGACTCAAATACCTGTGCCATCAGGTTCAAATTATCAAACCGTAATTTGGCTAATATTGATTTCATTTCCATTTTTTCACGAATGCTGCCACTGGTTTTCTGATCATCAGGCAGATAGGGCAGTTTCACGGAATTTTCAAAAAAACCCTCGTAACCATCTTCATTCTGAACTTCAAAAGCAATACTGAGATCAGAGGAATCAGAAAATGACTGAGTGTAGAACCCCCCTGCATTATTATGTTGGTGTGAGCCTGTTCTGAAGGCCAGTGTATTATCTGCGGAGGCATTTTTTGTCACTATCTTGACCACACCTGCAGAAGCGTTGGTACCATAAATGACGGCACCGGGACCGCGTATGACTTCGATACGTTCAATGGCTTCCAGCGGGAGTCCAAGCAAGGGAATTTGAGAATGTGAAGAACCCCAATAAGGCACATCATCAATTAATAATAAAATTTTCTGATTAAAGGTTTCACTGACTCCGCGTACCATAATGGAGTCAGTCGGGTTATTACTGGATTGTAAAGACAGTCCCGGGATAAATGACAGCATTTCACGAAGAGTTCTAAGACCAGTCTTTTCTAAATCTTCGGTATTATAGCTGCTGACAATGGCGGCTGTTTCAAGAATCGTTTCAGTATTTATTGAAGCAACAGAGACTTCCAGATTGATTAATTGATCCAGATTCATTTCATACAACTCTGTTGTTGTGACTTCATCCACCTCAAGGGAATAGGCTGTTGTAGTGAATATTGAAAAACAAAGAACCAATAAAATAAAGTGTAGAGAATAGTGTTGTTGAAAACATAAACTATAAATACGCATAAGTTGTATCTCTTTGATTTTCTGCTATCACAACATGATGATGGCTAAGCAGCAAATTTAACATAGTTTGCATTATTTCATCAACTGTAGTACATTTAAAGATGATTTTCAATCACTTAAATTAAAAATGTAGGAATTTTCTTACACTGATTTCCTGTAAGCCTGAAACCAAAGACATATTATGCTTTTTATCTCCTGTCTCAGGGTATTGATCGCTGTTAATAAATATTTTTTTAAATATCTTATGCCAATCTCCATCACCGCATTAGTTTCTATTCTGTTCTTGTTGATTACACCACTTCAGGCCAGTTATTCCAGTGATAATGAAAGCAAATTACAGGCTGTTTATATGTATAACTTCTTAAAGTTTGTGCACTGGCCTGATAATGGTTTCTCCTCTATTCAGGATCATTATGAAATCTGCATTATCGGTAAAAATCCTTTTGGTTCTTTATTAGATTCATGGAAAACAAAAAAAATAAATAATAAGACGATTAATATTAGCTACTCCAGTTCATCAAAAAGAATTAAAAAATGTCATATGGTGTTTATTGGACAAACTGATAACAAGTCTTATATTAATAGTTTAAATGATCTTCAGGGAAGGGGAATATTGACAGTTAGTGCCAATAAAAAATTTGCTCAACGAGGTGGAATCATCGGCTTTGTGATGTATAAAAACAGGGTTCGATTTAATATCAACAGAACAATAGCACAGAAAAAGGGTTTAGATATTAATTCAAAATTACTTGAATTAGCAATTTCCATCTATTGATCATAATGAAACCATTTAAATCCTACTCTATTAAAAGAAAACTTAAACTGATTATTCTCGCTGTCAGTAGTATGACCCTGTTGATAGCCAGTGTAATTTTTTTATACTATGACAGAGAAAATTTAAAGATTTCGATGCAAAATGAGTTGTCTATCTTAGCTAATATTATCGGTGATCGAAGTTCAGCTGCCTTGTTGTTTGATGACAAACGTGTAGTTAGAGAAACCCTGGCTTCTCTCAAAGTCAAGACAACGATTATTAGTGCCATGATTTACAAGCTGCAAGGTGATATTTTTGTACAATATCATCGTCAGCCCATTATCAATAAAATACCGTCTGAGCAGCAAGCTGAAAACACTACAAGATACGACATTGTTCAGGCTAATGCTATTAAACAGGAATACCAGCAGTTTAAGTTCAGTACACAATTTCTGGAAGTGTGGGAGCCGATTATTCAAAGTGGTGAAACTATCGGCGTCGTTTATCTTAAATCTGATCTGACTGAACTCAATCAGCGGCTGCAGTATTTCCTGAAAACAATTTCAATAGTCTATCTTTTATCGATATTTATTGCTTTTCTAATGGCCTCCCGATTACAAAAAATAATATCTGATCCTATCTCCGGTCTAGTCAAAATAACCAGTCTCATTTCTCAAAAAAAGGACTATTCAATTCGTGCTTATTCTCAGACTGATGATGAACTGGGGAAATTAATCACTCGATTTAATGAGATGCTGGAACAGATTCAATCCCGGGATATTGCTTTGCAGGAAGTTAACTCACATCTTGAGCAGAGAGTTGAGGAAAGAACTCAGGCATTATCAGACAGCAATAAACAATTAGTAAAAGCAAAAGATCTTGCTGATGAAGCCTCCAGGGCAAAAAGTGAGTTTCTGGCCAATATGAGTCATGAAATCAGAACACCAATGAATGGTGTGCTGACTACAGCAGAATTAATGCTTTCTGAAGAAATGAGTCACAAGTCTCGCAGCTATTTGAATATTATTAATTCCTCTGCCTTTTCTCTACTAGGGATTATTAATGATATTTTAGATTTTTCAAAAATTGAAGCTGGAAAATTAGTCATAGAAAATTCCCCTTTTCATATCGACCGCCTGTTTGATCGACTATCGGATATATTTCTTAATAAGTTTGCAGAAAAAAAGTTGGAACTGCTGTTTGATATTGATTCTAAAACGCCTGATAATCTGTTTGGAGACTCTATGAGATTACAACAGATACTCATTAATCTCATTGCTAATAGTTTAAAATTCACTCCGGAAAACGGTACTGTAATCTGCGGTACCAAAGTCATAAAAAGTGATTCTGAACGAGTGCAGCTTACTTTCTTTGTTAAAGATAGTGGAATCGGCATTGCAGCATCCAAGATTGAGACGCTGTTTAATGCATTTACACAGGCTGATTCATCCACTACTCGACAATATGGCGGCACCGGCCTGGGTTTAACTATCTGTAAAAGTCTGATAGAACTGATGGGGGGTACTATTAGAGTTGAGAGTAAACCGGATCAGGGAAGTTATTTCTCTTTCGAGCTGATGCTTGATATGAATGTGAAAATTTCTTCCAATCAGGACAAACTATTGTTTTCTCTGCCTGCAGGAATAGAAAACATGAATGTATTAGTGGTTGATGATCAACCGGAGAGTCTTATTATCAGCAGCAATATTCTGCAATCCTTCGGCTTTAATGCGACTTTATCTTCCTCAGGGAAAGAAGCTTGTGAAATTATTAAAAACAAGCACGATAAGTCAATTGATTTAGTTTTAGTCGACTGGATGATGCCTGAGCTTGACGGTCTGGAGACATCTCGTTTAATGCGTCAGGAACTGGATTTTCAAAAACCTATTATTTTAATGTCGGCCTTTTCCAGAGATGAACATCTGGAAACAGCTCATAGAGACTCAATTAATGCTTTTTTGCAAAAGCCGCTGCGTCAGTCGGTTTTATTTGATACCGTTATGCGTCTGTATAATGATGATTATCAGCCTGATGACAGACAGAAAATGACTGTAAAACAGACAATTTATGCTGAACATCTGCATGGTAATCATCTGCTGATTGCCGAAGATAATGTGATTAATCAGCAGGTCATCATGGCCGTATTTGACAAAGTCGATGTTTCTATCAAATTGGTTAACAATGGTAAAGAAGCCTTTGAGGCCATTCAGCAATATGATTTTGATGCTGTCTTAATGGATATGCAGATGCCGGTTATGGATGGTTATGAAGCGACCAGAAAGATCCGGGCAATTCCAGAGTTTAATGAAATACCTATTATTGCATTGACAGCCCATGCAATGGATGGTGATGAAGATAAATGTCTGCAGGCAGGCAGCAGTGCCTATGTCACTAAACCCATCAATCAGGAACGATTATTTCAGGTATTGGCACGTTTTCTCCAGGCCAAAAGCACCCCTACTGAAAAAAAATTTGAGATTAAAAACTTTCCCGGCAAATTTTCAGATGAAGAGAGTCCATTATTAGATACGATTCCAGGTTTAAATATCTATGAAGCTATTAAACTGCTTAATATCGATAAAGTAATTTTTAAAAAGATATTACTACAATTTTATTCTCATAATGATGCTCGAATCTCTCTTATGTCTGGTTTTATGAAAAATAATCAATGGCAGCAGCTAAAAGATATGGCTCATGATTTAAAGGGAAGTGGTGCAAATATTGGAGCCTATAATTTACAGAAAAAATCATATCAATTAGAGCTTAGCTGCACAGAGCCTGTTGATATAAGACAACTTGAAAATAGTTTTAACAAATTTTCAGTGGCGTTACAGCAGGTGCTGGAATCGATTAGTACTTTTGTTGTACCTGATATTGTCCCTGAAACAAGTGTTATAGTCGATAATAATAAAATTAAAGCAGGGATAAATGAGTTGAAGAAGGCTCTGAAAAATGGAAAGCCGGTAGAAATAAGGGAATATTTAATGCGTCTTAAGCAAGACAGCAAACATCCTCAACTGATGGATCTGGAACTGCAGATAAATAATTTTGATTTTGATGAAGCGTTGGAGACACTGCTATTGATTGCAGCTGATACCGCTAATAAGGGTGTACTCTTTTAATTTTTCAAAAGGGAGTGCCGGGCTATAGAAATACCCCTGGAAAATATTACAATCTTCACCTTTAAGAAACTCTAGTTGTTCTTCTGTTTCCACACCCTCGGCCACTATTTTTAAGCTAAACTGATGCCCGATTTTTATAATGGTTTGTATCAATAGAACATCTTCCGGATCTTCTTCAATATCAGATATAAAAGACTTGTCAATTTTTAGTTCATCAATAGGAAGCTGCTTTAAATGACTCAATGAAGAATAGCCTGTACCAAAATCATCCAGTGAAAAATAAATACCCATACGTTTTAATTCACGCATTTTTTTGATGGTTTCATGAATAGCGTCCATTGCACTACGTTCGGTGAGTTCTAATGTTAGAAAGCCTTTTTCAAGCTGATAAATTTCAATAACTGATTTTATGATATTGCTGAATTCAGACTTTTTGAATTGCTGGGGACTAATATTGACGGATAAACCTAAGGAAATATTATGCTGCTTGTTTATTTTTAAAATATCACTAATAGATTGATTTAAAACAAAGTCGCCTATGTCATAAATTAAGCCGGTATCTTCGGCAATGGCAATAAATTCTTCCGGATTAACAAAGCCCTGTTCAGGATGTTTCCATCGTATCAGAGCCTCAACTGCTATTAGCTTGCCCTGTTGATTAATTTGTGGTTGATAATAAACATCCAACTGCTTTTCTTTGATTGCACCGCGCAAATCCTTTTCAAGCAGTAAACGTTTTTGTGCCTTTTCATGCATTTGTGAAAAATAATAGGCAATCTGATTACGCCCATTTTCTTTGGCGCTATACATAGCAGTATCAGCATGTCTGATAATGTCGTCAACACCCTGATTTAGAAACGGGAACAGGGTGATTCCAATACTGCTGGTTAAATACAGCTCGTGGTCATCAATTAGGTAAACCTGACTTAATTTATCCTGAATACAGGAAGCGACTTTTTGTACTGCGATACTGGCTAACTCTTTCTTTTTTCCTACATGTCTTAATAAAATGACATATTCATCACCACCAAATCGAGATGCTGTGTCTTCTTCCCAGACACAGGATTTTATACGTTTGGCTGCTTCAATAATAATACTGTCACCGATAGAATGTCCCAGGGAATCATTGATGCTCTTAAAACGATCAAGATCAAGGAAAATAACGGCACCATAATGGTGGTGACGGCGGCTGGTAATTAAAGCCTGTTCTAATCTATCTAATAATAATTTTCGATTGGGCAGGTCAGTCAGATCATCATAATATGCCTGATGGAGAATATCTTCTTCAATTTTTTTTCGATATTCAAGTTCATTTTGTAATGAAAGTGTTTTTTCAGTGACTTTTTGTTTAAGGGATATATTGTTCTGATTGAGTGTTTTTCTCATTTTACTGAGGGACAAGTGTGTTTTAACCCGGGCAGTGACTTCAGCTGAATTAAAAGGTTTGGTAATATAATCCACTGCACCCACGGCAAACCCTTTGCTGATGTTATGGGATTCACTCATTGCAGAAATAAAGATGATAGCCGTTTCTTGTGTAGAAGAGTTATTTTTTATACGTCTGCAAACTTCATAGCCATCCATTTCAGGCATATTTATATCTAGTAAAATCAGATCAGCCTGATTTTGTTCAAGAATTTTTAAGGCCTTGGTGCCACTTTTAGCAACAACCAGCTCAAAATCAGCTTCAAGGATATTGACTAAAAGTTGAATATTGACTGGGTTATCATCAACGATAAGTATGAGATGTTTTTTCATCCGGTTTTACTAATACCTTGCTTGAACCTTTATCCCAGTGATTAGGATCCCTTAACAAAAAACTAAGTAATTTATTGGAGTTCATATTATTAAAAAATAGTAATTTAGTCAATTATTATTTTCTCATATTCAGGAACCCCTGAAAGTCGAATCTATGCTAAGATACACAGACTTAGTGCCTGTGCCTATTAGTTTAAAAAGGCTGTAAACTGGATAGAAAATTATTAATCAATATTTTTAACCGATAAGGGTGTTATTGTGAGTAATAAAGTGCTGGAAGATAAGTTTTATATTGCATTACTAGATGATCTGGAAAAACAAAAATTAGTCTTGCCTATTTTACCTGAAATTGCTTTAAAAGTAAGAGATGCCGTTGCTGATGAAGAGGCCAGTGCCAGGCAGATTGCTGAGGTAATTTCATTAGATCCGGTTATTTCAGCACGTATGATTCAGGTGGCTAATAGTTCATTATTAAGAGGAACACAAAAAACAGAGACTGTTGAGCAGGCGATTAATCGTATGGGATATTCAATGGTCAAGTCGATGGTAACGAATATGGCGATGGCACAAATATTTAAAGCCCAGAATCCATTGACTAAGCAATACATGCAGGATACCTGGTCGCAAAGTACCCAGGTGGCTTCTATTGCTTCTGCTATTGCCAGTCATTTTACTAAATTAAAAGCGGAACAGGCTATGCTGGCTGGTTTGGTTCACAATATTGGTGCCCTGCCTATTATTGCTCGTGCTGAAGAAATTCCTGCTCTGGCAGATGATGAGGAAGTTTTTTCATCACTGATACAACGCTTATCAGGTTCTGTTGGAAGCGCTATTATGAAGAGCTGGAATTTTCCGGATGATATCAGTAAAGTAGCTCATGAACATAATAACTATAATTATAATAGTGAGCAGATTGATTATGTTGATGTTGTAATTGTCGCTAAATTACAAAATCTGGTCGGTAGCGGGCATCCTGATACCCTGATTGACTGGAATAATGTACCGTCCTTATGCAAACTGGGGCTGGCTGGAAACTCTGAAGTGGTTGAAATTGATGATGTGATGATGGAAGAAATTGAAATCACCCAGCAGCTTTTTAGTTAACTGAGTGTTTTAACCTTGATATTTAATATACAAGGTTTAAGATAGTCTGGTTATAACGATACGGTCATTCTTCTAACATCTTTGCCGGTTTATTTGATAAAATAGAGAATTCTCCATCAGTAAGCATTAATTTGTCTGCCTTATCTTTGTTGCCGGCTAATGCCAGATCAAGTATTTTTCCTGCTTATTGTATATTTAGTTGTTCAGAATAAAGAGTTGAACGGTTTCTGCCGCTATCTTTTGAAAAATATAAAGCATTGTCGGCATATTGAATTAATCTATCTGTACTATCAATATGTTCATCAGGATAGCAGGAAATACCAATGCTGAGTGTCATTTTAATGATATCTAATTTATTACGTATTTCGTGATCTTCAATTTTTTGACAAATTCTGTCACCTGTAATCACTGCATTCTCAACTGATATACCGGGCAAAACAACCAGGAATTCTTCACCACCAAAACGAATAATAATATCACTCTCTCTTAAGATTTTTTTAGTTTCATTGACAACGCTAATAATGACCTTGTCACCGACCAGGTGACCATAAAAATCATTGATTTTTTTAAAATGATCTAAATCCAGCATCATCACAGTTAAAGGTGAATCGGCTCGCTTGGCACGGGAAAATTCTTCATTTAAACGTTTCATTCCGAAACGCCTGTTGAAGATGCCGGTCAAACCATCCAAAGCGGCAATTTGCTGGATTTGTGTATGAATCATGGCATTTTTTAATGACAAGGCAAAACCCTGACTAAAAAAATCAATCATCCAGAGTGCATCCTGATTAAATTCTGATGCGGTGGCCAGTACGACAATACCCAGCATTTCATCTTTAAACTCTATCGGGACGATAGTCACTTCTTTGGGTCTGAAATCGGCTATAACCGCTTCAACCAGAACATCTTCCGGTAATTTTACAGAGATGACTTTTTTTTCTGTCATGGCTTTATGTATATGAATACTGGAGATAATTTTTTCAGGATGTCTTAAGCCAAAGTTGGCAGTGATCAGTTGTTCACCTGACTGATTGGTTAACACAAGTCCAGCCACGGCACCGGTATGATGCAGTAATAACTCCAATGCTTTTTTACTAAGCAGGTCAAGATCGAGTTGTGCAGACAATGCTTTGGAAAATTCACTGACGGCTTTTTCAACTTCGTGAGAACGAAATAAGGCGGAAACCAGATCGTTAAAGGTGCGTGCACTTTCTCCTAGTTCATCATCTGAATCAATATCTATATTGCATTTTTCAGGTGTACAGCCACTCCAGTCACCGGTGTAGGTAGCACTTTTAATTTCTTTTTCTACAATGTGCATATGCTCAGATATTGTGATAAGAGGTTTGCGAATAATTAAATTGACAAGCATATAATTTGCCCCGGCCACCAGCAAGCCGGCGATAACGCAGATTATCCAGAATGAGAAGCTGAAAGAAAGTTCAGGATCAAAGCCAAGTATGACTGTAAAAGGGGGAAAACAGATACCAATAATGATGCCCAGCATTGACATCCATATAGCGAGATCAGTGAATAATTTTTTTGTAAACTGAGGCACAAAACTTCCTTTGAAAAATGGATACGAACAATGCTGTTAAGGCTAGTATAAAAATACTAAATTTACAAATTTATTGACGGTTATTCTTTTTCTAATTTTTCTAATAGATGCCAACGATTAATTATGCGGCAAAACAAATCGGCAGTTTGTTCTGTATCATATTTTGCAGAATGAGCTGAACTATCATCCCAGTCCATTCCAGCTGCCTGTGCAGCTCTGGATAAAACTGTCTGACCATAAGCCAACCCCCCTAAGGTTGCTGTATCAAAGGTGCTGAATTTATGAAAGGGGTTGCGTTTTATTTTGCAGCGCCCGACTGCGGCATTAATAAAATTCAAATCAAAAGTGGGGTTATGACCGACTAAAATAGCACGACTGCAGCCGGTTGCCTTGAGTTCGCTGCGAATCGGACGAAAAATTTCGTGCAGGGCGAAGTCTTCACTCTGGTTCATTCTAAAGGGATTATAAGGATTGATACCAGTAAATTTTAATGCAGACTCATCCAGGTTTGCCCCCTTGAAGGGCTCAATATTGTAAGCATAAGTCTCATGACTTTGAAGATCACCATTTTCATCCATGCGCAGCAAAGTGGCTGCAATCTCAAGCAATGCATCAGTTTTATGATTAAAGCCTGCGGTTTCAACATCAACAACAACGGGTAAAAAAGTTCTGAACCGGGCGGCAATGCCTGTGATGGGAGGTTTAGTTTTTACCTGTTTTTTTTTATTAGTCATAAGCCCATTTTCCAGTTATAGGTCAAGTTTCCAGTTGATTGTTTGACCTGCTCGTAATGGAATGACTATATCATCACCAAATGGGTAGGAATCCGGGACAGTCCACTGTTTGCGTTTGAGTGAAATCATATCATTATTTGTTTTAAGACCATAAAATAAAGGCCCGTTTAAACTGCTGAATTGTTCTAATTGTGCCAGTGCACCGGCATCATCAAATGCTTCTGCATACAGTTCAATGGCGGCAAAAGCAGTAAACATCCCGGCACAGCCACAGGCTGTTTCCTTCTTTTGTCGGTTATGAGGGGCACTGTCTGTGCCCATAAAAAATTTTTTATTGCCGGAAGTTGCTGCCTTTACCAATGCCAGACGATGACTTTCCCGTTTTAATACAGGTAAGCAATAATGATGAGGTTTAATACCGCCGACCAGCATATCATTACGATTCATTAATAAATGATGTGCAGTGATAGTAGCGGCAATATTTGATGGGCTTTCACTGACAAAATCAGCAGCATCTGCAGTTGTGATATGTTCAAAAACAATTTTTAATTCCGGGAAATCAATAATTAATTGTTTCAGTGTTTTATCAATAAATTGTTTTTCACGATCAAAAATATCAATTTCATATTGGGTGGCTTCACCATGTACCAATAAAGGTAAGCCAAGATCCTGCATTTTTTCTAATGTGGCATAACATTTCCTGATATTGCTGACACCGGCATCTGAGTTGGTTGTTGCTCCGGCTGGATAGAATTTGACGGCAAAAATTATCCCGCTTTTAACTGCTTTTTCAATCTCTTGTGGTGTTGTGTTATCAGTTAAATAGAGAGTCATTAAGGGTTTAAAATCAGGACTGTTTTCAGGGATTGCATGAATAATTCGCTGCAGATAATTTTCTGCCAATTGAGTGCTGGTAATCGGTGGTGTTAAATTGGGCATAATAATAGCTCGTCCACATTGTCCGGCAGTGTGGGCTAAAACTGATTTTAGTCCTTCGCCATCACGAACGTGTAAATGCCAGTCATCAGGACGAATGATTTTAAGATGAGAGAGTGTATTGCTTGACATGGATATTTTCCTGCTTAATATAGGGTTGGAATATGTCCATTATGCATCAAACCCTGCATCAGACCTTGAACCAGAGAACGTAATTCTTCAGTAGGATGTTCAAACTCCAGAGCCATCTGATACATTGTGAAATCTGACAATGTAATGGTTTCTGTGCGTATGACACGAGCTCTCAGACTTAAACTATAGGCATCATTTGCCCCGTCTAATTGTATTTTTATAGATTTGTTCATTTCTACCGGATCCGGCATGGTAATCATCATACCACCTCTGGAAATGTCTTCCAGAGTAGCCTTTAACTCTTCATCATCCCAATAAGAGATATCAATGCGTTGTGCAAAACGTGTATCTCTGCGCAGCTGACTATCTTCTTCGTTGAGTAGTAATTCAAGTAATTTGTTTAACTTGGATTCACTTTTCTGGCTGAGCTTGGAAAAACGTATGGCAGTACAATAAAGTTCATCCTCTTCCCAGATACGCACAATACTTGCCTGGATATGAATGTCTTCCTGTTCCGGAAAGGGAAGGGAAAGTTCTAAAGAATCGCCTGCTTTTCCCAATTGATCCTTAGAGCGTATACGCAGCCCACCCCAGGAAATATTTGCTAAACTGCCTCGCCATTCCTTTCCAGTTGCCGGTATTTTAATTATAATTAACGAGGACACATTGATACGGGGCTGAGTTCTGAGTTCATCTAAAATAGCTGATGGTGTTGTTGGTGCTATGCGGCTTTCAACCAATGATAAGGCTTCTTTATAGATAGCGTTTCCTGCACTGAAAATGTGATCATCTTTGCTTTGAGATTTTTCTTCCATTACCAGCGGCAGAGCATTGATCAATGGAATCTGTTCACAATTTTCTCTATGCTGTGCCAGACTATAGGCAAGAATTTGTGAGCAATGTTTAAATTGACTTAATGAATGGATAGTATTATCGGTACTATTTTTAGACATAATTTTCTCTTTGGCTTAATTAATATTACGTTTAGATGAAGATGTGAAGCATACTATCATTGACTCGTTATTGCTGTAAATACTCTGCCGGCAGCATCAATAGTGGCATCAATATCATCATTAGTATGAGCAGCAGAAACGAATCCGGCTTCAAAGGCTGAAGGTGCCAGATAGATTCCTTCATTTAACATGCCATGGTAGAATTTTTTAAATTGTTCCTGGTCGCTTTTTGTCACTTGAGCAAAGCTGGTAATTTTTTCTTCATTACTAAAAAATAAACCAAACATTCCGCCTACTTGATTATACGTCATTGCAATATCAGATTCCCTGGCTTTGGCAACAATGCCGCTGACCAGACGTTTTGCTTTAGCATCCAGTTGTTCATGGATATTACCTTCGGCAACCAGTGTCAGCGTTTGCAGGCCTGCCGCCATTGATAATGGGTTGCCGGATAATGTGCCTGCCTGATAAACTGGTCCCAGAGGAGAGATCTGCTGCATAATTTCTTTTTTGCCACCAAATGCACCCACAGGCAGGCCACCACCAATTACTTTACCTAATGTGGTGAGATCGGGAACAATACCATAGTGTGTCTGGGCACCGCCAATTGAGACGCGAAAGCCAGTCATCACCTCGTCAAAAATTAACACACTGCCTGTTTGATCACAGACTTCACGTAAAGTTTCAAGAAAGCCATCCACAGGAGGAATGCAGTTCATATTACCAGCCACAGGTTCAACAATAATTGCGGCAATCTGATCGCCGATATCGGCGAACACTTCTTTGACCTGAGTGCTGTCATTATAAGTCAGGGTAATCGTATGTTCTGATAAGGAAGCTGGAACACCGGGAGAAGAAGGGACACCAAAGGTCAGTGCACCAGAACCGGCTTTGACCAGGAGTGAATCTGAATGACCATGATAGCAGCCTTCAAACTTAACAATTTTATCTCTTCCGGTAAAACCGCGAGCCAGACGAATAGCGCTCATGGTGGCCTCAGTACCGGAGCTGACCATTCGCACCATTTCAATAGAAGGGACTAATTGACAAACCAGCTCGGCCATTTCTGTTTCAATTTGAGTAGGTGCACCAAAACCCAGACCATGGGCGGCTGCATCCTGCACTGCTTTAACCACCTGAGGGTGAGCATGCCCCATAATCATTGGTCCCCATGATGCAACATAATCGATATAGCGCTTATCATCTTCATCATAAAGATAGGCTCCTTGACCTTTTTTAAAGAAAACAGGATCGCCTCCCACGCCTTTAAAGGCTCTGACAGGAGAATTCACCCCACCGGGAATGGTTTTCTGGGCTTGTTGAAAAAGATCGTGTGAACGGCTCATAATGGTGAATATCCTGTTGCTTATAGTGTCTAAGGGGTCGGAGTCAAATGAAATCAAGGGGTCAGAGTAAAATTTTACTCTGACC
>JAHXIV010000065.1 GCA_025655455.1 gamma proteobacterium symbiont of Taylorina sp. | reverse complement strand
AAAATACTGTGATTTTTTCAAATGTAAACTAAAATACCTGTCAAGTATTTTTTTCCATCTTTTTTAATTTTAATTACGCTGAACAGTTACGATATATCTTTATCGCAGGTTTTCCAATGCCATATCGGAACTGATATGCCAGCCAAGACAAAATGTGAGGTGTTTCCAGGAATGCTTGAAGTGCCAGATTCATCAATATAACAAAGATACATTTATAAAATCACCTTATTTTAGGCAAAAAAAAGCGACTGGGGATTAAGGCTTAAAAGCCCCCGACGAGACGCTTGGCGACTCATCCCAGACGCATAATTGGATAATATTCCTAAAGTTAACTATTGTCAACTAAATATAATTATTTAATGATCTATATCACTATTATCGCCTATATACTTGAAAACCTTAAATAAATAGTGGTTTCTATAATGATTATTGTACTAATATCTCCTAAAGGGCAGGCATAACACCCACCCCTGATAAGTTAATTAACAGAATTATTTACAATGTGAACAGTCTTGGTAGGAAATATAACAGGGAAAAGGGACAACAGGGCGGAGATAAGAAAACAAAGGGACAAAATGATCCTTTGCTAACGGTTGATACCATTTACATAACTGTCCACAGTAAAAAATTAAAGCTAAATCCTTATACCATTAAATTTAAGGAACTCTTTCAAAATGCACCTGTTTATTACAATATGTTGTGCTTTGTTTGTGTCGTGTGACTATATGGTGTGTTTTGTGCTACATGCGCGCGCGTGAGGGCAAAAGGTTAAAGCCCATCCTTTAGGTGTAGCAAAAACTGCTACATGCGCGCGCGTGAGGGCAAAAGATAGATAACTCATCAAGAGACTTAATAAGCCCCGCTACATGCGCGCGCGTGAGGGCAAAAGGGTGCGGCAATGGACTTCCACCGCTGGGAACTCCATTGCCGGTGAGCAGTGATGCAGGGAATCTTGATGTCCTCAAATCTGAGGAAGTCTATACCAACATTAGTGAACAGTGATGCAGGGAATCTTGATGTAGATGGTGGAGTTATTTCACCATCTTATGTGAACAGTGATACAGGTGATCATTGCTGTAAACCAGCAGGGATAAGCTCGCCTTTTTGGGTGAGTGAGCAATCATGCGTGCTAAATTCCATACATAATCCAAATCTGGATCATCTAATTGCTTGCTATAAGTATTTGATATTCCACATGCCCCAAATCTGGGGAATGAAGTTTACGCCTGAATGGTTGAAAAAGGTGAACACAGATTTATGTTCACCTCTAACCCGTAAGGGGAAATCTCCTAACGGGCTAAATTAATTACTTTTTCTTTGCAAATATACTATTCGACTTCTTTCTTTAATTCTTCTGCCTCCATGATTAATTTTGCTTGATACAACAGCGACCCTATTAGATTGCTAACACAGGAGATCTAATATTCTTCAGCATCAATTTGACAGCCACCCGTAGCATCAGCAACAAGCTTATTTAGAACTTCAACCTGTTCCATCAAAATTGAGTGAGCATCATAATCAATTTCTTTGCATGGTGGTACAGTGAAGTATTTTTCTGGCAAGCCTTCAAGGTTATGTTCTTTCATTTTACTGCTCCTGCTAATTCTTTGGCTTGATAGACCAGTCCTTCAAGAAGGAAGATTAAATCACTGGCTTTGTCTTCACTATCCCCAGAAGATTCAAGGCAAACCAATACCTCAACCACTGTCTCAATTCGAGACATAGCTACGCCCAGTATATTAGGATCGATAGTTTCACCTTTGGGAATGGTAAAGTATTTTTCAGGCAGACCATCTTTAAGATGCTCATTACTTGAATTAATCATGATTGAACCCCTTGTTGTCTATTCTTCAAAACCACCTTCTGACTCAGCCGATGTTTCCAGGCATCAATATCATCCTGCATTGATTTAGCTTTTCTCTCCTTATCCGTAATAAGCAGCAGCATGTGTTTGATTCCAGCGTCTAGTTTGTTCATGATGACACTCCTTTATCCTGGTCAATTAACATATATATCAAGATGTCACCCTTTAGTTTCCAGTATTTGTCAGTCCTTTTTTTGATATCCTTTGTTTCAACGCAATCAACAAACCGATTCAATAATTCATCAGCTTTTGTTTTATCAGAAAAAAGAGTTGTTAATTGTTTGGTTGGTTCTGCTTTGTCAGTCTGAAGTGAATCAACATAAGTATCAACTCTTTCTTGTAGAGGTTTTTGGTACTTGCTGGGGTTGGTGGATGTTAAGGCCTGGTGTAAATCAAATACAATTGCATGTGCTTCTCCATACTTGAATTGATTGCTATCTACTGGTTGATTGAGAATGTCTGCAAGCATGGTGCTAATAGACCCTGTGTTTTGGATAGTATCAGCCATTACTCACCTCCATTTTTCTGGTGGTATAGTGACAACCAACTTCCTCAGCCTCACAGTTGATACAGTTCATAGTGTCAATCGAGATGCTGGCAATAGCCTTAAAAGCATTTAATGCATCATAACTTTGTCTGGTCTGTTCCAAGGCTTTAACTGCCAGATTAGCAATACCTTCAATCTTGGAAAACCCATCCTGGGACATTTCATCCATATCGGTTATGGCATGTTGAAACTGGGCGATATCTTTATTAGCTGTGTTAGGCATGACTCACCCCCTGATTAAAACGCTCATTACATTCACGGTGAAATGCCAGTAATTGAGCCACTGTCAGTGATTCTGTAGGCTTATTGATATGCAAGGTTAGTGATAGGGTGTACTGGTTATTACTCCCGGCAATACCGCCAATTTCTTGGCAGACTGAGATAAGTTTCAATTCATCCTGTAGGGGTTGACTTGATTCAGCCATATCAGCAGACTGAGTTAATGATTCCGCTAATTCCCGGGCATTGTTTGGGGTGAGTGTTTTATCTGAACTCATTAGAACATTACCACCAATGACGGCAGCAGTTTTGAACGGGGGATTTATAGACGGATCTGTCTTTTGAAGTTGTGACATGAGAATGTCTCCTAGTTATTTCACGAATTAAACCCATAAGGGCGCCAGGGGCTTCGTACAGCTACTAGAACTGTTCCAGTTATTCAATATATTCACCGGAACCCCTGACATAACACTTTATGTCAGGCATAAAAATACCGCTAGTCTTTCGGGTGCGGTCATCCGCCAGTAGAGGGTACGAAACCTCGTATATTTAAAATACGCCAGTTAGAAAGGGATTGCAAGAAATAAAATTATCTCTAATATGGTTTGTAGATTTCCATTTTATCCTTAATACTTTGAATTCTGCGTTTAATAATAGCTTTAGTGGCTTTATGCTGGGCAACTGCCAGCAATGATTTCTGATGGCTAAGTTCTTGTTTTAATTCTGACAACCTATTCATATCAGTGTGCTAACAGTGAAGCAACATCTTTCTTTTTAAGATTATTAAATATTTCAGACTCAGCTTTTTTTCCAGAATTATTTAATGCAATAGCATTTTTAGCTGAAACACCTAGTGACAGTTTTCCTATAATAGCTAACTGCATCCTCTGCTTGGTATCTTCAACGGCTATTAGTGGATTCTGAACATTTACGCCTTTGGCATTTTCGACAATAAATCCCTGCTCTGCAATAATGGATTGAATCTGTCTAATCTCTATTTCAATTTTTACCATTTTTCCAATCTGTAATAAATCAAAATCTCTCCAATTACTTCTGGCTGATGTAAATTGCCGCCATAGTATACGTTCCTCTTCTGTTGTTAAATCAATGCCCTGTGGTACTGCTACAACAGTATTAGACTTGGATTTTACCATTTCAGAGGTACTGTCAGTCCTGTTTTTTCTTTGTTTCATTGCTCATCCCTTAATTTTTGTGGGGCAAAAGTCAGATAGGAAATGCAGTGTTCTCCCCCAATGCTTTCAACCCCCAATTTACTTTTATACCTTTCAACCCCCCATCAGCAACACTCATAGACAGTTTTTCCAAACTTAAAACTATTTGTCGTGGCCTACTATGTCACCGGCATTAGATAATACTGTTTTCAAAATATATTTCCTCAACTAGGCAAGTTATTAAGACCATGAAACCGTGTGAAGTGTCTCAACTGCTGGATGCCTCATATTCCAATCTAATATTGAAATACACCGGATACCATGGCAATTAGTCTGAAATAGGTTTTGGACATTAGTTGTAGCACCACCAAGATCATCACTTGGGGCATCATCCATGTGCAAAGTTGATGAACCCGTTAGACTAAGAGTCGGTAATTCATCAATACTTAAAATTAATTGAGACACATCAATTAAAATAATGATGTCACTGGGAACATGATTAGAAGAAATTAGATCAAAACCATTCAATTTATTATCTTTCAATTCATCATCAAATGCTCTGTGTCCTAATCCATCACGAATCCATGACAGTGTGTTTCTATTGGCCTCAGACATTAGAAAGACTGGTTTCTGCATGGTTAGATTAGTATCAAGCAATCGATTAGTCATATCCTTTAAGTCAGAACTAATATTATCCAGAGAATTACCTACAGACGCTGTTCTTGTGCCAAAAGTCTGTAAACCAGCAGGGCTTGTGGCTGTTGCTGCGTCATTTGAGGTAAAGGTTGTATCGACACCGGATGAGATTGAATTCAGCACGTCTGATTGCACGATGTCCAATGCACCGGGATCACTGCGTTTTAATAACTCATCCGTAATCACTGAGATCACAGCGTTATTCTTTGGCGTTAACTCAATGTTATCAAAAGATAAAGCTGATACTTTAATTGCACCACCTTCACCAATCCATGAAGAGTTAGTACTTGTTGTTTGTCTTGGAATTGTAATTTTTCCATCAATACCAAAAGGCAGGTTTAATGCCATATCTCTCAGCTGATAGAGTAATGAACGTGGTCTTAATAATTCAATGAATTGTTGCTGTAATTGCTGGATTGTTGTTAATTCACTCGCCCAACCCACTACATTTGACTGACCAACTGCCACAACTGCCTTGTCGAAATCTTTATTACTCGATGAGCCAAAAACCTGATCTGCTAATTCATTTAGATAAATCGCATTACCACCAGCCAGAAATAGAGAATGAATAGTTTTTCCCAGGCTTAATTTTGTTAAATTTGTCATTATATAATCCTTATTGTGTATAAAATTGTTTGATTTCGTCATTAATTTTTGATTGAATATCTTTGCATTTACCAAGCTGTTTATTTAATTTCTCACCGTAAACAGTTCCGCTTATAAGCTTGAACAGTAGAAGGCAAATTGTTCTGGTATCATCAACTGAAATATGAACACCATTGCCACTATTTTTAAAAACTGCATGAACATCATCGCTAAACCTGTTCAAAAATTCGCTGTGTTCCGCTTGTGCTTTAAGAGTTAATCTCGCCATGCTAGTGATCTCCAAACATTTCTAGCACTGTCATGCTTAATTGCTCTGCTCTGATTTGTTTCTTTATCCGCTTAATTGATTTTTTATGCACTTTGATCATTTTTTTATAATTACTAACTTTACTTTGACGTAAATGAGCCTCTTGTTTTTTAAATGCTGATATTTTATTTTCCATTTTTTTTGCCTTTTTTCTGTAACTTATCAATACGTTTATTTAATAAACCAATCTGCTTTTTAACATCAGTCATGTGCAATTCCAGTTCATTTTGAAAGTCAGACTGTACCAGCCCTATAATTTTAAGAGTTGAATCTTCACTATGAATAACACGGCTGATTTTGTTTTGTAATTCCGCTAATCTTTCAGATCGCATTATTCACCTGAACTTTTAACAAGATAATTTACAAAATCTTCATGCTGTTGCGCTGTGTGATTTATTGGAATCATTTCCCGCCTGATGTTGTCTAAGTTTTGGATTTTGAAGGCCAGTGTTGCCGAGCAATCACCAGCATTAAAACCTTTTAGCCGGGTAATAGTTGACTCAGAACAACCTAAAGCTTGTGATAAGATTTTTTGATTCAGACCATGCACGCATAACAAGCCATCCAAGGTTGTTTTTATAAACATATTACTCATAATTAGCCCCTAATTTCATATATTGAATTAAATTCCATATATAGAATTATACTATAAGGTTTTACTTATAGCTACCATAACAATATACTTATACATAATATAATTGATTGAATTATCAATAAAAAAACAGGAAGAATCATGTCAAAAAGACGTAGGCCACCCAAACATATTCGAGATGCAGCAAAGAAAACCCAGGCTGATGTTATGAACAAAAATTCAGTGAAAAAACCAAAACAGAAAATAATAAAAATAGTAGTTAGTCATGTTACTTAGGGAAATTTAAATAAAATATCTGATTAATTATCAAGAACCTTAGCCCAGGCAAGTTCATCTTCTGACATTTTTTGCTTAACATTAATACCTTTTCTGCCTTGACCGGTAATATTTAGCGCAACTGCCAGTGCTTTTGCAGTATTCCTAGCTTTATCAGTTGCAGCAAGTAATGGATTTGGCCTGTTAGATTCGTCAAGGAAAGATGATTCTGCTAACTCATTTTCCATTTGTGTTATCTGGGATTGAATCATGCAATAGTTTTTGAGTATATATAAATCACATTTATGGATAGTACCCAACTCTTATTAAGTCAGGAAGAGTGAATTCCCATATTGATCTAGCCAGTTCATTCATATAAAACAGTGGTTTTAAGTATCTGGTGATCAATCCTGATGGTAGTTGCTCAAGTTTCTTTTCAGCAGTGAAAGGAAGTACTTTTTTCTCAACAACTTCAAGTTTTGGCTTTTCTGGTTCACCAATATATTCTTTTTTTATATCGGATAGAATTTCAAGATTCTTATATTCCATGTGTTTAATCACATAGCTATTAAAGAAATCTTCTACACAATATGTCCGATTACCTTTGCTGTTTATCTTAGCAACTAAATCACCTGATTCATGTTTGCGTTTAAGTGTTTGTTTGGATATTCCGGTTAGTCTTGAAAATTCAGTAGTTCCAAATGTTCTGTTCATAATTAACACCATATATAGATTGTTGTACATATATTATAACAGTATATTGTATTATGGTACTAATGGAACCGATCGCTTTATAAAATGACTTTGTTATACACCTTCACCCCCCTTGTGCTTTCCGTCCCCCATTAACTTTTATACGATTTCGCCCCCGCTATCATTGAATTTACAGCCCTGCCACCATTCAAACACACTTTTCATTTGCCTATTTTTGTACTGTATTGCTTCCGTGGTTTGATTGATACTCCCGGATACCGATCAGCACCTCCATCCACGACAACACGCTCAATATAATAAAACCTGCCAAACTCCCGTTTTATTCTTCCAGCAAGGACCCAAAAGATACCAATTCCTTTGTTATGATTTTGTGTCTTTTTAAATTCCAGGTACTTTGCATAATGGGTTTTATTAAACAAAATAAGCTGTTCACCATAATAAAGACTCATATCCTCAGAGGGTATAATTTTAATTCCATTTTTTACCCATGAATTAGAGTTTTCATATCTGTGTGACCTTGGGGTGATTTTGGCATCAACTATCTGATCAAATATTTGTTCTGCATATCGTGTCAACTCATAAATCGTTTTGTTTGGTTGGGTGTAGGCAAAACTTGTTCCCAATTTTGCTTTATATTCGCTTCCGTGGATCTTTGGCGTCATACCTTTATTGAAGGTTAAAACAGACTCTTTCAGATTACCCTCTGATTGCTCTCTTTCTAATTCGGTGCGTGATGTATAGGCCACCATATTGACCAAGTCCTGAATCTCTGCATCAACAAGACTAAAATCATATTCTGTTCTACGGCTATTTAGTCCACTAACTGTTTCACCTAGTATTTTTGTCATTAGTGCTCTACCCTTTTTTCCTTATCAAAATAATGATAAATAACATTGACGGCTATCACTATCATATTAAGTTGTTCTGTTTCCATAATGATATTATCGTACATATTTCTAAGAGAATATATATTATCATTCTCTATTAGCTCACATTTTAATATTCGTAATCGTGACAACGTATCGTTGTACAATTCTTCTGATACCTCAGTATTGCCAGTTAATTCTATTTCCATCATTGCCTCTTATTTATTAGCCACTTGCACAAAAGATATGATAAATCTCAATAAAATAATTCGTTGTCCTGCCTTGATTACATAAAATCAATTGTTCTATTTATTGCATACTCATCTTTTCAGCATTGACCTTGCCATCAAAAACAATGGTTAAGCAGACAGTCAATAATCCATGAAACATTGCTTTATCATTGTCAGAATCAAAATGAATACGGTTATTATCCAACCCTCGAACCATTTCCATAATGCAGGTAGTTAAAGCGGTTTTAAGTTCCTCTTTATCATTTGTATTAACTGGAACAGTCTGACTAAGATCCACCAGCTTGCTAAATGTCTCACTCAATTGAATCTCTGCTACTGCTTCGTTTATTTCATCGTGTGTCATATTCATGCCTCAATTACTTTAAATTGTTTTTCTTGATAAATAGCTAACCGTTTCCGATAACTTGAAATGCTAAAACCACATTCATCAACCAGGTCGGCAACATATCCAGCAGTTTTCCCGTCATGAGTACGGCATATCCTGCCAACCGCCTGGAGTAGTTTTACTTTGCTGGAAATGGGAGTTGATAGTATTAGTGAAGTCCAACCCGATACGTCCAGACCTTCACCAAGCAAACCAGTGGTTCCAATGGTTAATTGATGCTCTGGTATAGCCTCCATCCGCTGTTTACGTTCTTTGGCTGGTAACTGACCATGTATTAATAAATGATCTATATTGGCTAATTTGGATAGTTTTTCGGCATGATTTACTCTGTCAGTAAGGATAAGAGTGGACGTTTTTTGTGCTGCTTTTTTCGCCATAGTAATGATTAATTGATTTCTTTCCTCATCATCTACCAATGCAGAAATGTATTCCTGCCATGAGTCAGCAAAATATTGTCGATTAGTATTAATCTGTTTGATAATGACAGGAACAACTCCACCCACTGCATTAACTTGTTCATCAGATACTTTTGCAACAATATCACCAATATTTCTATTAATAATCTGGTGAAGTCCATCCCTGCGGTGAGGTGTTGCGGTGAGGCCATATCTATACTTACAGGCTAATTGATTAATGACTTTACTGAATGTTTTACTGGGGATGTGGTGGCATTCATCAATCAGAACTAATCCATAATTTTCAGATAATTCTTTTAATAATTCAGGTCTTTTATTAAGTGTTTGAAGCATAGCAATAGTAATTTCAGCCTGAGTTTCTTTACCACCACAAATAAGGCCACAATCAATATTTAACCTAGCTTTGATATCAGTTTTCCATTGCATCATTAATTCTTTGGAGTGAGTCAGTATCAATGCTCTTTGCTGTTTTCTGTGGATTAACTCCATACCCATGTAGCTTTTACCGCTGCCAGTGCCAGACTGGATAATTCCCTGATCATGAATTTCTGCATCACTAACGGCTTTATCCTGATAATCTCTTAAATCAATATCATTCAAAGCAGGAATATCAGCACCAACTATTGTTCTATTGTCTGTAATCTCACAATCAGGTAATAAATGAAAATAGCCACGGGGAACAATAATCATAGAATCATCCCAGGCTTTATAAGTAATAATATTTTTATCAATATCCCAGGCTCTGCGCCCCATATTCAAAGCCTGTTGATATTCTGGATTTGGATAGGTGTTATCAGCAATTATTTTAGTGCGCTGTCCATCTGTAACATCGTAAATTGTAATTTGTGAATCAATGGTTATTTTCATTTTAAATAATCCTGTTTACCTTCAATAACCCAAACTTCAATATGACTTTTTACCAATCGAGCGTTATATTCACCGCTGATAATATCTTCAATATCAACACTGGAAAGTAATCTCTTTTTCACTTCTTCAGGGTTGGTGTTATATCCAACACAGCAATTTTTTAGAAATGGTATTAAATCAATTACGTTGGCAGCATATCCTTTTAATTCAGTTATTAATTCTGGCTTATGCAGTTTAAGAAATTTCCGTTGTTCATCCGTCAAAGGGGCAGAAGTATTAACAGTGATATTTGTACCATCAGTTTCTAAATGGACACCCTGAGTTTCTAATTTCTGTACTAACATCAGATCACCTCTTTATATTCATTATCAGGATTAGGAGTCACATTTTTATAATAATCCTCAGACACAGAGGTTTTACCCGTCCAGCCGTCCGATTCTTTACTAAGCTTGACTTCTAGGCTGTTTTTGTCCGTCCTATTGATTTCAGTGTGGACGGGCAAAATATCGCTGTAACCGTTGCTATCGTTGAAATCGGACGGCTGGACGGGTAAATACTCCATATTAGGGGAAGTATTATTATTTTCTTCATATTGGACGGATTGCTTAGGAATGTAACGATTAAAAACCTTTTGCAATGCATCACTGCTATAGCCCTTTTTTTGACTTCCAAGCACAGTTACATTTTTAGGCTTAATTTTGTACTTGCTTAAAATTTTAGAGATTTGAATGGATTGTATTTTCTTCTTATCATGTTCAAGTGCTTTGAAGTTATACGTCTTATATTTTGAGTCTTCCATATCGCACAATCTTTCAATTAATATTTCTGTGTGAATATCACCAGTTACTGGCATCACTGATTTAATATCAATTAAAAATTGTTCTGATTTTGTAGGCTCATGAGCATGGATTGAATTATTATAAGCATCTAAAACTTTAGCAGGCCATTCACCACCGGCAATTTGAGCAATAGAAAAAAGAGGTGTCCATTTATCCTTGCTACGATTTTTTAACCCCTTGGATAATGCAGGTTTTAGTGTGGCAATGGATCTGGAATTATCATGCATCCATCTGGCTAACTTTTTTCTAGTATTAAGTAATCCATTTCTATGAATATCCTTATCCCATGAGTCATTATCATTAATTTCATCACCAACCCTTTCAAGATGAATAATGAAAGCTCGACTTCTGGTAGCTGGTGGTAATTTTTTTTCCAATTGAATACCAGCTAATGCCAGTGGTGCAAAAGTTGGAAACTTTCTTACTTCGTGATCATCACCAACACAGCGATAAACGCCGCCATGAGGTTCAAAACCATTATTGAAACCTGCAATTAAGTCAGAATCTTGATTAATAAATACATCACCTTCATCAATTAAAAATGTAGGTTCATATTTCTCTGCCAATCGAAAGAATACCGCTGGACTTAAATTATCAGTAGGCAGCACCTTATTTGAAAAATTACCAACCATGTGAAATAACAATACAGTTTTTCCACATTCTGGCTCTGGTGCTGAAATAATTAATCGGGGAGTATGGTTAAATTTACTGTAGATATGAGTATGAGCTGACCACAAGACACTTATAACGGCATCATGTAAATTAATATGCATGTGCCTAGTAATATGATTGAGAGTTTCATCTAAAACTTCACAACCAATAACTTCACCATCGAACATTTTGCAATCATTAAAAGCAACCTCACGACCACCTATTGAATTATCATCTTCAATCTCTGGACGGGCATCATTTACAAACTTATCCAATTCATTAGGACGAAAGCCTAATTCTTTAGCTTTATCTTTTCTGACAGACTCATACTCAATCGGTGATAATTCAGCCAATCCTTGTATTGATTTCTCTGGGGTTTCTTTTACTTCTTCTGGTTTGGAGTTATCAGCTTGAACTTTCATATTGTCTGGCATTATCTATTCTCTATTTGGTATATGTCACACCAATCAATTGATTTTTGATTATCTGGAATAGGTTGTTTAGGCAAAAGGATATGCACTTCATGACCTTTATTAATTAATCTCTGAGCCAGAATATTTGCTGATTTTTCACCTGCACCACTACGATCCTTATCAGCCCAAATTTTTACTACTTCCACTGATTCAGGAATAATGACCTTTTCAAGATTGCCAGAGGATAAACAAGACCAAACGGGTTGTTGTACGGCAAGCCATACAGCTAGGCTTGTCTCAATTCCTTCAGCTAAATGTAAAATATTGGTAGGAAAATCAAATTTAACTGCACTTCCAGAAATAGTATTAATTGGACTCATAATCCTTTTTGAATCTGGATCAAACTTATGACCATCTTCTGTGATATGAATTTTATGAATGGACTCAATATTATTATTAAGATCGGTTATCGGACTGCATATTGTTGGAGTAGAAGCGACCAACACCCCATCCTTCCAATAATCTACAGAAGGGTGATGCATGATTGAATCAGGTGTTTTAAATAATCCCAGACCACGATTATTAAAATATCTAGCCATTGAATCATTTGACTGCTGAAGTTGTGATAGAAGTTGATTAATATTTTTCTTATTAAAATGCTTTTTCCAGGCTTGTTTCTTATCAGCTTCAACTTGTCTGGCTTGTCGTTCAGCCTCATATTTTGCAATTTCTTCTGGTGATAACACAGAACCGGTGAATTTGTATCCATTTTTCTTAGCCTGATAAATAATCGTACCGATCGTAAATTTACCGGTGCCACATGATTTCCATGTTGAATTGAATCCAGACTGAGAATAGTTAATTCCTTGTTTAGACCAATTCTCTAAAATAGATCGTGCTGATTCACCGAATTCATTTTTAGCAGCATCTAAAACTGGGAACCAATCTTCACGGGGAACATCTGAAGAAGTAAACGACAACATTTCTTGCAGATTATTTAAGGTGATATTGTTCATTTTTCAGCCTCATATTTTGCATTTAAAAGTATTATTTTCATAATCAATTAAAATGATTTCTATCAGCCGTCCATCTAAGTAGACTGTTTCTATAAATTCTTGATTCATGGTATGATTAACCCTCAAATTTGTTTCACCTAAAGAGCCAGTTCTAGCTGGCTTTTTTTGTGCCTATACGTTATAAAAACCATGACGCATCACATTCTTGCAGACCTGTGTCACCATGTTTTCAATTTCATCTGTTGAAACAACAGCAGTTAATGGTGTGGGGGTTTGAATACCAAGTTTTTTATTTACCACGTGTTTAGACCAGCGGCGTTTTCCACGTGGTTTTCCTGGCAGTGGTTGGGGGATTGTTTTAGTTTGAATTAAATTTGGGATTTCATTGATACCGCAATCAAAAAGTTTGCAGATATCAGCAGCATCATAAACGGCGTGCTGAATAGTCATTTTGTCTGTTTCCTTTGTTTTATTAGCTTGGAAACAGTGTAAGTATGGTTTGGTAAAATAGGGGCTATTTAATTTACCAAAGATTGAATTTATTTTTTGAAGTGATTTTTAAGCGTATTATTTATAAAGTTATTATCAATAATCTTTTCTTTTTTTCCATTTTCTAAGACAAAATAGGTACCCATATTAATAAATTTAATATTTACTAAATCATTACCTTCTACTTTAATCCGTTCAACAACCTCCTCAATCTCTTTCTCTTCATTAAATCTATCATTCATAGCCTCTACTATATATTTGGCTGTTCTTTCAGCTGGTTCTTTATTTAAATATTTTATTATTACTATCATTGCTCTAACATGCCATATCTTGTGACCTTTTTTCTTTTTACCACCTTTTTCACCGCTTACTTTTGGCTTATTTATTTTACGTTCATAGGCTGACATTTTATCAAGGCGTTCAATTGCTGACTTGGCTTTTTCTATATTATTTTGATCAGTTATTTCCTTCTTACCTTTTGCAAAAGCAATAGATATTGGATCATCCTTATCTGCTCCAAACTGTTGTTCTAATTCCATCAGATCAAGTTCATCTTCACTTATAACACGAACTTTCCCAGAAGAGTCTCCTACCTCCCACGTTTGATTGGGCAAAACATTTCCATCTTCATCAACTTGAACCTCAATAGGTTTACCGTCAAAATTAAATATATGTTTCATAGTAAATCTCCAAATTCAGCTAATAATGGATCATCTTCTGCAACATCAATTCCTTTATGTAATGCCGTTGCTGATTCTTTTACCTGTTCAAGTTTTTCAGCCCATAGTGTAAGCCAGTGTAATTGTGCTTCATCCTGATCAGAAAACTCATAATGTGCATCAATTCCAGAGGGTAAAGAATGATTAGTTATTATTTTTCTGATTTCATGAGGGCAACCCAGTTCTTGAAGGTATGTTCTGACTGTTTTTCTAAGCGCATGACTGCCAAAGGGTAACCAGGCTTTTATTTTTCTCATTTCATCAACAATCTGCTGTGTATCTAATTTATCTTTAAATACTCGGTTACAATTGCGTTCTGAGGTATCACGTTTCCACTCAAGAAGAATCCTACGTACAGCATCAGACATTATGGTGTAAATCTCACCTGTTTTAGAATCATCATGGATTATTTTTCTGGAACGAAAATCTATCTTGTCCCATTCAATAGCAAGTATTTCACCTATTCTAAGACCAGTATAAATTTGAATCATGAGTGCTTTTTTAGCATCTTCTGATAATGGCTGATCATTAAGTTCATTTAAAAAATTATGTAATTGTGCAGGGGAAAGGAAATCTTTATTAGGTTGGACTTTTATTCTTTTTACTAGAGATTTTTTACCCATGAGTGGATTAGCTATTATCAACTCATTTTCAACTGCAAAAGAAAATAAAGCCCTTGTTGTACTATGGCAATTTTGTGCTGCTGATTTAGAATTTTTTGCTATTGTAGAAATTAATCTTTCATAGGCTGGCATATCTAAGAATCGGATATCAGACCCACCAATTTCAGGTAATAGATGAACATTGAGTGCTGAACGATATTTTTTTACAGTGGCAGGCTTAACAGTAACCTCTTTATGATTCAGGAAGTCACCTGCTATCACATTAAACCGATACTGTGGAGATATAGCCATTCCTGTTCGGTATTCATCTTTAGTTTTCTGTTGGCGTATGATCTTATTATTTATAACTGGATCAACACCCTTCTTGACTAAATGCTTTTGTTCCTCAGCTTCAAGGATAGCTTTGTCTTCATCCATATCAGGCCAGTCACCCAGCTTGATAGAATTTCTCTTACCATCTTTACCAGTAAAGCGAAAGTGCCACTCTTTACGACCATTATTTTTTACAATCAGTTGCAAGCCTCTAAAACGGGCTGAACTAAAATATTGTCGCTGCTTATATTTAGGAATTTCAATTGTTTCAATATCAATCTGATCTAGCTTCATGATAACAATCCCTCGGTTTACCTTGCGTATACCAATTAAAGCATGAAACAATGTGAAAGTAAAGTATAGGACGTGAAAGAATGTGACAGAGTATAAAGGGGAATTATGTTATAAGTAACTGATATATGGATAAAAATAATGGTGCCCAGAGCCGGAATCGAACCGGCACGGTGTTGCCACCGAGGGATTTTAAGTCCCTTGCGTCTACCAATTTCGCCACCTGGGCTAACAGGTGTGTTTGGAGCGGGAAACGAGATTCGAACTCGCGACCCCGACCTTGGCAAGGTCGTGCTCTACCAACTGAGCTATTCCCGCAACAATAATGTAACTTAAAACATAGAGACTGAATCCAGAGTCGAAACGAGGTCTACGGATTTGTAAACCAACCTCTTGTTGCGTCACGTAAATGACTGTGCGTATTATATTCATTATGCGTTAAATTGCAACCATTTGTACTGTTTTGTCAGCAAAACTCAGTGAGTTAATTTTTTCATGTTTATTTGTCTAAAATTAGCTTTTAAAAATTTTATGTTGGTTTGAATAATTTTTTTAACTTTTCTCCTTAAGTACCTACCTATGAGTGACTGCATTTAAAAAAGAAAAAATTAATATCATTATTGAGTATAAAAAAATACAAAATGATCCTGAATTAGTGACATTAGTTTCTACCACACAAGATATTTATATACACTCAACTTCTAATCGAGCCAATTTTAATTTAAAGCTTCCTGATGCTATTCATGTGGCAACTGCTCAATTTGTTAATTGTGATATTTTTTAACCAATAAAAAAAATAAGAACACCTAAAAGTATTGAAACCCTTATATGGATGATTTTATTTAAAGATAATCACACAAAATCTTTTCTACATGATGAATTCTAATCTTATTCCGCTTTATAACCAGCATCATTAATGGCAGCAATCAGGCTGGCTTTATCAGCTGAACCCGTAATCACTGCACCGCCGGGTTCCAGACTGACTATGACACCTTCCACACCGGCAACAGCCTGCAATGCTTTTTTTGCACTGGCCACGCAATGATTACAGGTCATGCCTGAAATAGACAGATTGATTGTATCAGTACTCATATTGTTCTCCTGTTGTGACTCCGATCCCGGATTTTATGGGCAGTTCAATTTTCATCAATCAGCTCATATTTTTGTAACACCCGATAAATTTTATGACTGGTTTTGGCAATACGATTAATTTCACCAAAATCAGGTGAGTCTCCATCTTTCAGGCGATATTCCCAATCTTCTAACTCAGCATCCAGATAGTCCAGTAATTTTTTTGCACAGCCATTACATTGCCCGGTACAAAGATTAGCTTCATAACTATCAAAAGGCATATTCGTTCGAACCTGTGCAATTAATTGCTGCATGGCGTTTGTCCTATCAGGTTTCATTTTCCGCTCAAATAAGGTTCTATCAATGCCATAAATATCTCCGGCTGTTCTGAGTGAAGCCAGTGCCCTGCTGATTTTATCATGGAAAATGATGCCAGTGGAAATAATTGTCTGGTCAGCTTTTGATTGGCTTTATTTAAATAATCAGACTGCCCACCACCGATAAATAACACTCTTTTGGAATAAGGTGCTATTTCTGCGGTGTCAGGAAAACCGGTAATAAGCGGAATCGACCGACTGATGGCCTCAAGATTTAAACGCCACTGGAACCTTCCTTTTTTATATTGTAGATTTTGCAATAAAAACTGTCGCAAAGATGCTTGTTTTATAGATTTGGATAAAATTTCATCTGCTTCTTTGCGGGATTGGACTGGTGAGAACACTTGGCCAATAAACTTGTCCTCTGTTGTTTTGCAAACATATTTATCTGCAAATAAGGCAGCGGGCGAGTTTATGTTTGATAAGAGTGGAATCGACTTAAAACCCTGTAATACTGCATCAAATTCATGGCTGTAAGAAACTGGTGCAATATCGACAATGATCAGTTTTTCAATTAACTCAGGTCGCTTTAAAGCTAACCAGAGTGCCGATTTACCACCCATGCTATGGGCAATGATATTAACACAGGACAGGGAATACAGGGCTATAAAATCGATTACATCCTGAGCCATAAGTGGGTAATCCATGCGTTCTGTATGAGGGGACTGACCGTGATTTCGCAAATCCAGTGCATAAACCCGGTGTTTTTCAGATAGTTTTTTTGCAATGGGGTGCCAGTTTCGGTGACTACCGAACAGACCATGCAAAATAAGAATTGCCGGCTGATTATTATTTTTGATATCACCATATTGCGTGGCATTTAGTTCCATAGATAAAGCTTATCGACTAAGATAATTGGATTTCCTCTGTGCATATGAGTTAATCACTTCATCTAACTGGCCTTGATCGTAATCTCTCAAACCACTCAGCAGTAAATTTTTTGCACCGTGACCGATTCCATTTCCATCACATAAAATAGTAAATTCAAGTCTGACTTCCCCTTTTTTACCATTACGCTGCAAAAGAGAATTTTTTAATTTCAGTTCAATATTTTCTCCGGACATATGGTCAGCAGAGACATTATCCAGATAAATTTCCATATTTTTATAAATAACAAGCGGGCGTGAAGGATTGATCATTGCATTTTCCTGCTGCATCAATGGCACCAGAATCTGAGGAAATGTCTGACCAGAAAATTGTACATATTTTTCAGTCAGAGCGGCAATGAATCCAGCTTCACTGATTTGATCTCCAGAGAGAGTAACATCCATATAATTTTTATCATTATCGCCCTTGATAGTAAAAGATTCTGAGATACTTTCCGGGAATAGTAAGTTCACGCTATCAACAACCATGCCGGTGAATTCAACTTTCATTGTCTGACTGATACCATATTGAGATAAAAAAACAGCAAACAGCAAGTCACCCGGTACACAAAACCGCTTTGCATCTTCATCATGAATGGGATTAAAGTCACCCGCAACAGCTTTGGCAAAATCACTGGCCTGGCGGCGTGTAAAACTGATCTGATGACTATCATGGTTAAAATAATTACTGATATTCATTATCACTAAAGTCCTGACATTAAATTTTATTATAACTTTTAAGTATAGGAAATTCAGACTCAATTTTCAATCTAAAAAGTCACTATTCATCTGTTATTTAGAGTCTGCGCACCCGGAATGAACGACCTTTTAACTTGCCTTCAGCCAATTTTTTCAGGGCATAGTGTGCAACATCCCTACTCACAGCGGCATAGGCTTTATTAGGAAACATCTGGATTTTACCAACCTGTTTGCCGGTAATGCCATTTTCCCCTGTCAATGCACCAAGAATATCACCCGGTCTGAGTTTTTGTTTTTTTCCACCATCAATCTGCAAGGTTGCCATGGGAGGGGTTTCAACAGGCAATCTCAGTACATTACTGGAAGGTAACTCTTCGGCTGTAATACTATGTCCCAGATAATCCTCCAGTTTTGCCAGTTTATACTGCTCTTTTTCAGTATAAAGTGTACAGGCCATTCCCTTACTCCCTGCCCTCCCGGTTCGACCAATACGATGAGTGTGAACTTCAATATCTCTGGCGATATGGTAGTTAATCACCATATCTAAGGAGTCGATATCCAGGCCCCGGGAGGCCACATCGGTTGCCACTAACACGGAAACACTCTTATTGGAAAAAAGAACCAGTGTTTGATCACGCTCCCTTTGCTCAAGATCACCATGCAAGGCCAGCACACTAAACCCATGTTCTGCTAATTTATCCGCCACTTCCTGTGTTTCCAGTTTTGTATTACAAAAAATAACGCTGGATTCAGGGTGATAGTTCTGTAATATCAGACGTATTACTGTCATACGATGGGCATTATCATTGGCTTTAAATAAATGTTGTTGGATAGTGGAATTATCATGCTGTGAAGCCACTTCAATGATTTCAGGCTGCCGCATAATCTGTTGTGCAATCGATTGAATTGATTTGGGAAAGGTAGCACTAAACATCAGAGTTTGCCGTTTTTTAGGGATTTGATCAATAATCGCATCCAGAGCTGACTGAAATCCCATTTCCAGCATCCGATCAGCTTCATCCAATATCAGAAGATTAACATTATCCAGTTTGAGCGTCCCCTTCGCCAGATGATCTTCTATACGTCCCGGCGTGCCGACAATAATATGCGCACCATGTTCCAATGAACCTATCTGAGGCCCCAGAGGCATTCCCCCACAGAGAATCAGTACTTTAATATTATGAATAGAGCGACCCAGACGACGAATTTCTTTAGCCACCTGATCAGCCAGTTCACGAGTAGGACAAAGTATTAATGACTGAATCCTGAACCATTTCACATTGAGCTTTTGTAGTAAACCCAGACCAAATGCAGCTGTTTTTCCAGAACCTGTTTGCCCCTGGGCAATCACATCTTTACCTTCTAAAATAGAGGGTAAACTCTGGCTTTGAATGGGTGTCATCACCTTATAATCAAGGCTGGAAAGGTTCTTCAATAATGCCGGATGCAGGTTCAGGGTAGAAAAATCTGTTTGGCTCAAGGTAAATTCCTTTTGTTTCATGCAAAGCTTGCATTTTTGCTGAACAACAACGATAAGAGTAGAATGAGTATATGGAACGATTAAAAAGTATTCTACAGCATATTGACGGCAAGGGTTATAAGGCCTATAAAAAAACTGAAGGTATTTATCAATTTCCTGATTTCTCACTCAAAATTGATCATGTTCAGGGCGATCCTTTTGCCATTCCCTCTCGAATGAGTGTTAGAGTCACTCAATTAAGAGCCGGCTTCCCCCTGTCCAGCTGGACAATAGAAAATAATAACCCCATTCGCCGCATTGCACTGGAAGACTATCTCGGGCGCATGGTCAAAAAAAATATCCGTCATATCATCAAGGGACAGCGGGGTAGTGGCGGCGGTGGTATTATCTCTATTGAAACCAATGGGCAAAAAACCTTATTACGCAATGCCGTATTAATCACAACAGAATATATTGAAGTCCGTTTAGTGATGGGGCTACCTGCAGATAATAGACATGTGGCCGGACTGGATGCACAACAGATGTTTTTTGATGAGCTACCGGTCATTATTGAACAGTCACTTTATTATAAAAACTGTTCTGCACAGCTACTCACTGAGTATGTTAATAGTGCTGAAGATCAAGAGGCATTACGACATAGTCTGAAAGAAAAAAAACTGGTTGCTTTTATTGCCAATGGCTCCCTTCTACCAAGACAAAGCGGCATATGTGATAAGCCGATGCTGGGCAATATTATCAGTTTTCATTCTCCTGCTTCACTTGAGTTTAAAATGACTTTACCCAATGCAGGTATCATTCGGGGTATGGGAATTCCACAGGGTATTTCTCTTATTGTCGGTGGCGGTTTTCATGGTAAGTCGACCCTGCTGAATGCTTTGGAACATGGTCCTTATAACCATATCCCCGGCGATGGAAGAGAAAAAGTCGTCAGTAATGAAACGGCTGTTAAGATTCGCTCTGAAGATGGACGAGCCATTTCAAAAGTTAACATCAGCCCTTTTATTGATCGCCTGCCTTTTGGACGTGATACTCATCAGTTTAGTACAACAAATGCCAGCGGCAGCACCTCTCAGGCAGCCAATATCATTGAAGCTCTGGAATGCGGTAGTGAGCTTTTTTTGATAGATGAAGACACTTCTGCCAATAACTTTATGATCCGTGATCAACGTATGCAGGCTCTGGTCTCTCAAGACAAAGAACCCATTACCCCCTTACTCTGCCGTGCCAGAGAATTGTATGAAAAGCAGGGTGTCTCTTCAATCATTGTTATGGGCGGTTCCGGAGACTATTTTGATATTGCAGATACCGTCATTATGATGGATGAATATAGAGCCCGTGACGTCACTGCTCAGGCAAAAAAACTGGCTTATGGTCATCAATTACATCTCTCGACTAAAGAATTAATAAACTTACCACCATTTCAACGCACTAGTCATCGTAAACCCGGTAAAAAAACACTGGATGCTTCGAGGGATCAATTTCCTGTTAGAATTAATGTCAGGGAAAGCGATACTATTCTCTATGGGGAATATAAAATTGATTTATCGCAAGTAGAACAACTTGTTGACATCGGACAAACCCGTGCAATAGGCTTAATGATACATTATTATGCCTGCCACTATAGCCATACTTCAGGAAACCTGACCGACCAACTCAAAAAGCTACTACAGCAAGCCAATGAAAAAGGTCTTGATACTTTCAGTCCCTATACTGTCGGTGATCTTGCCCTGCCACGCTTATACGAACTGGCCGCCGCAATCAATCGTATTCGCAGTAACGACTGGATATAGAGTTATCCCTGGAATAATCTCAAACCATATATTCTCAGTAGCTGATTTATGTACAACTTGAGACAATTTTATCTAAAGAAGATGGTTTAATACTATGATCAAAACTTAAGCCCAATTGACAGCGACAATGTTCTAATGGCCTGCACCACGCAATTTGAGCCTGTGTTTTACAACTGTCAGAAAAGCTCACCTGTAAATGAGTGCCTTTCTTAATAGCAGCCAGTGCATTAAAACTGAGTCCCCCCTGGCTGGCATCATTCAAATAAAGTTTATGCTTTCCAAGCATACCTTCAATAACTAAAGTAGCTGGAATATTAGTAGAAAAACGGGAAAAGCGGCGGTGATTATGCATAATATATTCTCCTTCAGACATAAAAACTGGAGTTCTTTATACTAATTTATTACCATAAATAATTCACTTTGTCAATATTTATGTTACATTATTCGAATATACAATACAAGATATATTACATGTAATATATTGACACATTACATGTAATATGCTACGCTTGTCTCATGGTTAAAAAAACATCTGCATACTATCAGCGTGAATTCCGTAAACGCTTACGCGAAAAAGGCTTTGTTAAAAAGGAAGTCTGGATCCTTCCAGAAAACGCTGTTCAGTTAGCCGTGCAGGAAAAGAGGTTACGTAAGATGATGTTTACAACCAGCACAGAAGGAGAAGGAGTAATGGCAATAAATACCTCAAAATGGACAACAACCCGTTTGTATGAAGCACTAAAGGCTTCGGATCTATCAAGTGATGCTCAGGCAACTATTGAAATTATCGAAGGCATAGAGCCTTCAATTCAAATTATAATGCATGAGTATGGTGATTTGCCTGTTTTTGTTACCGTATCGGGCGATCAACTTGTGGCAGAATCCATACTCTGGGCTGTTTCACAGGTAGTGGATAAAAGTTTATTTAATGAAGCTGTTTTGCGAACCCATAAATATTTTCCACTTTCCAGTATTAGTCTGGATAAAGAAGCGGATGGTGAAGATTATTATCAAATGTTTGGAGCACTAAGCGCCTCCTCTTCACTGGAGAATGTCATCTTTGAAATTGATATTCTCGCCAGTAATGTTATTCAGGCCACTGAAGCATATGATGACTTTATTAAATCTAATACTATAGTTAAAACAACAGTACAATCTTAAAGGAGCAGACTATTATGAATATTTGGGCAAAAATGATGACGGCACTGCGCGGTGGAATAAATGAAGCTGGTGAGGCAGTTGTTGACACTCAGGCATTAAGAATCCTCGATCAGGAGGTTCGTGATGCAGCAGAGGAATTAAAGCAATCCAGAGATAGTCTGGCAGAAATTATTGCCAGGGCGAAACTCAGTGAGGAAAAAATTTCAAACCTGCGTGCTGAAATTAAAAAAAATGAAGACTATGCTCGTCAGGCACTGGCTAAAGATGAACAGGCACTTGCACTTGAGGTGGCAGGAAAAATTGCCGATCTTGAAGTTCAGCTAAAGCTCGAAAATGAAGCTGCTGACGGCTATCGTAAAAGTGCAGATCAATTGCGTACTGCCACCAAACAGGCAGAGGCAAATATTAAACGCATTAAACATCAGGTGGATACAGTAAAAGCCACAGAAAATGTTCAACGAGCACAGGCAGCTGTGGCAGAACGACATAGCGGTTCTAATTCCCGTTTGCGTACAGCAATGGATTCACTGCAAAGAATAAAAGAAAAACAGGCACTTACGGCTGCACAAATTGCTGCCGCTGGTGAAATGGCTGCAGAAACATCTGAACAGTCACTCACTGAACGTCTTGAAGATGCCGGTATTGCAGCAACGGGACAAAGTGCGGATGAAATACTGAAACGTTTACAATCTACTGACTCATAAAAACAACACTACGAGGAAAAAATATGTTTGCAATCTTCCTTAGCAAGTCTATGGATCCTTTCTATCAAAACATTAGTTCTTTCCCCACTGCTGTTTTTACTTTGATCCTTATAGTCTGTCTATTGTACTGGCTGGTCGCCATACTTGGTTTTGTTGATATTGATTTTCTTGATATGGATATTGGCGCACATGATCATACTGACATTGATATGCAGCATGATTTGACTTCCGTGGATGTACTGGCAGGCTTATTGTTACGATTTGGTCTTTATGGTATACCTATAACCATTATTATTTCATTTATAGCTTTGTTTGGCTGGTTTTTCTGCTACTATATAGTGCATTATCTTTTTGGATTTATACCTGATGGTTTATTACATTTTTTGGCTGGGTTCCCGGTATTGTTCATTGCATTTTATATTGCAATATTAATTACCGCACAGTTGATAAAACCATTACGTCCATTATTTAAAAAAGCAGAGCAGGAAACCTTGAAGAAAATATTAGGACAAACTGTCATAGTGCGCACTTCACGGGTAGATAAGGAATTCGGTGAAGCTATTTTTGAAGATGGCGGTGCGGGTTTGGTTCTTAAAGTCAGAAGCAGTGGTGATGAAACTTTTAAAAAAGGGGATGTCATCGTCTTACTGGAATATATTGAGGAAAACAATACATACCGTGTGATATCAGAGCAGGATTTCACTGGAACATAATTTACTAACATCAGGAGTTGTAATATGGCCGACTTAACCACAATTATGCCTATCATTACTGCAGCAGGTGGCTTTTTTGTCATTCTTATGGGGTTGGCAGGATTATTCAAGGCATTTTATATAAAAGTTGAACAAGGTACTGCATTAATTGTCAATGATATGAGTTCACGCCCCAAAGTTCATTTTACAGGCGCACTGGTCTATCCGATTATCTACAAAAAAGAACTGATGCGTATCTCATTGATTACCCTGGAAGTTGATCGACGTGGAAATGATGGATTAATCTGTGCGGATAATATGCGTGCAGATATTACTGTCGCTTTTTATTTAAGAGTCAACGAAACACCTGAAGATGTCCTTAAAGTAGCAAAATCTCTCGGAGCTGAGCGAGCATCTGATCGCACTGCAGTTGAATCATTATTTGCCGCCAAATTCTCAGAAGCACTTAAAACAGTTGGTAAACAGCTGGATTTTGTTTCCTTATTTGAGAATCGTATGGAATTCCGTGAGAAAATCATTGAAGTCATTGGTGAGGATCTTAATGGTTATGTTCTGGAAGATGTTGCCATTGACTACCTGGAACAAACCCCCAAGAAATCATTGGATCCCAATAATATTCTTGATGCGGAGGGTATCAGAAAAATTACCGAGCTGACGGCAGAGCAGAATATTCATACCAATATCCTGGAACGTGACGAAGAACTGGCCATTAAGAAAAAAGATGTATCAACTGTTGAAGCGATGCTGGAACTGGAACGCCAGCAGGCGGATGCTGAGGCCAGACAGGAACGTGAAATATCTAATATCCGTGCTCGTGAAGAAGCTGAAATTAAAAAGGTGGCTGAAGAGGAGCGCAAGCGTGCTGATACGGTTTCCATTCAGGTAGTACAGGATCTTGCTGTACAGACTGAAAATCAGAAACGCGAAATTGAAGTGGCTGAGCAAAACCGCCAGCGTGCGGTTGCCATTGAAGAAGAAAAAGTAATCCGGGCTCGTGATCTTGAAATTGTTTCTCGTGAACGCGAAGTTGAATTGCAAACTATCGAGGCAGAAAAAGCGGTAGAAGTTGAGAAAAAAGAAATTGCCAAAATTGTGCGTGAACGTGTTGCACTGGACAAGACGGTTGCCATAGAAGAAGAAAATATTAAGGAAGTTCGTGAAGTCTCTGATGCTGATCGTAAAAAACAGGTGCAGGTCTTAGCGGCTGTTGCTCTGGCTGAAGAAGAAAAAGTCATACAGGTAAAAGCGGCTGAAGCCGAAGAGCTGGCAGCAAAACATAAAAGTGCAGAAATTATAACGCTGGCACAGGCCGATCTGGAGGCAAGCGCCAAAGAAGCTGACGCCAAAACAAAACTGGCTGTCGGGGTGCAGGCTGAACAGGCGGCTCCGGGATTAGCCGAAGCCCAGGTACGCGAAGCAAAAGCAGACGCCCTGGAAAAAGAAGGTCTTGTTGAGGCTAGAGTGACTTCCGCTATGGGTGATGCCGATGCCAAGGCCAAACGAGAAGTTGGCCTGGCTGGCGCCGATGTGACTCGCGAACAGTTCAAAGCGGAAGCGGATGGACTGGTGGAAAAATTCTCTGCTATGAACAGTATGAGTGATGATGCTCGTGAACATGAGGAATATCGTTTAAGTCTTGAGACTGCATTGAAAGAATCGATGGCATCCATCCAGGCAGGAAAAGAAATTGCTAAAGAAAATGCTGATATTCTGGCCAGTGCATTAAGGGAGTCTAATATTGATATCGTGGGTGGTGAAGGCCATTTCTTCGATACCTTCTCAAAGGCTTTGACTTTGGGTAAAGCAATTGATGGAGTGGTCACCAAGAGCGATGCAATTACCGGACTGTTGCGCCGCTTTGCAGATTATGTACCTGCAGCCGATGTTGAGACGGTGATTGATACTGATGTTAGTCCTGATGTCAACTCTGATATTAAGAACAGGGATAAATCTTCTACCGCTAAATCATAGGACTCATAGATGACTTCCCAAAAAGATAGCCAAACTGATATTGTTGAAAATGCTGTTGCGGAAGGTGGAGCCTATGACGTTATTCGCAAACGCCTGCTGTCACAGGGGCGAGATTTGGATGTTCAGGCAAAGTTACTCAACGACTCTCGACTACAGGAATTCGGCAGCTCTACTATGGGCGTTGCTGCACATACCAGGGTACGTACTGAAAATAACTGTATTGCCAGAGATATCGTGCAGATTGGTGATCGACTATTATTCGGTTACAATGTTTTTATCGGTCTAAAACAAGAAACCTCTATTGCTGATGTCTTTGCCCTGTTTCGTTTGAGCAAATCTCAAGACGGTTCACAAGAGAAGGTAGACATTGAAACGCTGACACTTGAAGACAGCTTTCTGACTCAAACAGCCTTTATCAACGACTTTAATGAGCTCTATCGCTATTATAAACATGCCCGTTTAATGCAATTGACTATTGCCCATGGCAAACTACTGGCTGAGTTCCAAACCGGTGAGCAGCGGAAGGATATTCGGGTTTTTCGCTGGTCAATATCTGCAGATGGTCAGCAGGTAACTTATATTGACAACCGCGGTGAGCGAGATATCCTGTTACCCCCTGCTTTTGATTTTGAGTGGATAGAAACAGGTCGTGAACATTTTGTTAATGGCCGTTTCCCTCATGTTAATATTTTAGATACGGTTTTTGTAGAAACCGTACAGGGTGATTTGACGTTAAAAATAGAAAATAATACAGAGGTTGGTCTGGGCATTTACCAGGAATCAGTGGAAGATGAAACACAGTCTCTTGATGATGCGGATATTTTTTATAGCGCATCAGGTAACCTCATTCTGCTGAAAATTCGTCCCTATCGTGAACAGAACTGGCGCTATCTAATCTACAACAAACTCACTCATGAAGTGATACGCATCGATGCTATTGGTGAATCCTGTGTACAGTTGCCGGAAGATCATGGCATTATTTTTCCTGGTGGCTATTATCTACAGGATGGTGAAAGTAAAACATTTAATAATGAATCTCAGGGGCTAAGGTTTAAACGCAGGATTCTGTCTCCCAATGGTGAAGATATTCTCTATGTTTTTTATCAACCTGATGAAGGTATGGTGGGTTTGTTTGCCTATAACCTCATCTCTAAAGAATTACAAAACCCGATTTATGCCCATGGTCACGCACTGGCAGAAAATGGCACTCTGGTGATATTCTCTGCCGAAGTTGAGCCCGCTCGTATTCATCCCATGCAAATTTGGAATACCCCCTTTGTCAGTCGTGAATTTGCCAGTAAAGCCCCCGTCAGTCAGAATTTTTATGGTCGTATAGGCAATGCTGAACTGGTTCGCGGCATATCCGATCTGTATAGTATTCGACGTTTGATTGAAAATCAGAAGGTATCTTCACAGCAATATGAAAATCTGGGTAATTTAGCGGCTCAAATGTTTGATACTTACTACTGGATTGGGGAAGCGGAAACCGGGAATATTGCCGGGATTTTAAAAGAAATTGCCAGCACTGCAGAACTGGTGGTTGATGAATTTGAAAAAGCAGAAAGCATCCGTAAAACCTCATCACAGGCACTCATCGATGCGGAAGGATCACAACAGGATATCCTGCATACAATCCATACCAGTGAGTGGGAACTGGCAGAAGACTATGTCAGTGCTTTGCAGCAATTACACCGCCTGCGTGGTCATCTTGCGACAATCAGTGAATACAAGTATATTGATCAACAGCAAATTAAAGCACTTGATCTGCAACTGGCTGAAGAACAAGAGATACTCAGTCAAAGGACAGTCAGTTTTCTTGCCCGGGAAGAAGCCTTAATACCCTATCTAAATAAAATCGAACAACTCAATGCTGAGGTGGACAAGGTTAATACCGCCGCACTGTTACAACCGTTGATAGATAGCATTGAAAGCACTGCCTCGGGACTGGATATGATGTCTGAATTAATGGCAACGTTGAAAGTCGATGATGCCACCGTACACACGCGTATTGTTGACGGCATATCCGAGGTTTATGCCAAACTCAATCAAAGCAAGGCGAATGCATCACACAAGCTGAAAAATCTGGGTTCTGAAGAAGCTAAAGCTCAATTTGGTGCCCTGTTCAAGTTATTTTCCCAAACTATCACCAATGCGCTGGGCATGGCCGATACCCCCGATGCCTGCGATGAACATCTGTCACGCCTGCTGGTACAATTGGAAGAACTGGAAAGTCAGTTTAGTCAATATGATCAGTTTCTGGGCGATATCCTTGAAAAACGTGAAGAAATTCACGAATCTTTTGCCGCGCATAAACAAAAATTACTGGATCAACGACAAGCTAAGGCACAGTCCATAGCCGATGCCGCTGCACGCATGCTGCTGACTATCGAACGACGTTCGATGAAGTTCACTGAAGCGGATGATCTGAATACCTATTTTGCAGCAGATGCACTGGTACTTAAGATTAGAGAATTGGTCATACGCTTACGTGATCTTGAAAGTGCGGTGATGGCAGATGACATCGAAGCACGTTTTAAGGCCATCAGTGAACAGGCACTACGATCCTTACGCGATAAGTCAGAGATATTTGAGCAGGGTGGAAGTGTGATAAGGCTTGGTCCACGCCATAAATTCAGTGTTAATACACAGCAGTTGGATCTGACTATTATCCCACGTGGCAAAGAATTGCATGCACACCTTTCAGGTACTGATTATTATGAAGTCATAGACAATAATGAACTCTACCAACTCAATCATTACTGGAATATGTCTTTAGAATCAGAAAGCCCTGATGTTTATCGTTCCCAATATCTTGCTTATCAGATATTGCAGTCAGCTGCTAATGAACTGCATGGACTTGATATGCAAAGTCTTAGTCATGCAGTCAATGATGAAGCAAGCCTGGCCAAATTAGTCCAGGATTTTGCCAGACCACGTTATAAGGAAGGTTATGAACGTGGTATACATGATCATGACTGCACGCTGATACTGATGCAGCTTCTACCTGCATTAGAACGTGCCGATCTATTACGTTTTTCACCAAAAAGCCGGGCACTTGCACAGGTTTTCTGGAGTAACAAAGCACTTTTGTTCAAGAAAAGTAATCTTGACGACTCTCTGAAGTTAAAGGCTGAGGGCTCTTTAAAGTTAATGGTTGAAGACTCATGGATTGAACGAGCACAATCTGCCAGGCAGATGAAAAATATCTTTGCCAGTAGTAAAGCGATTGAACAATTAGCCAATGAAGTAAAAACAGTCATTGGTGAGTTTTTAAACCAATATCCCATTGACAGCAATGATCTTGAAAAACATCAGGCCGCACACTACCTGGTAGCAGAGCTGGGTCGTGAACACCTTGATTTTATCGGCAATCAATATGCAAAAGAACTGACTGAAGAACTTAAACGTTCGCTCGATAATGCCAGCTGGAGAAAATATCAACAGGCACTGACAAAAATGCAGGGCTTTCCCGAGCAACGCTGGGATTTATCAAACGCCTGGCTGCAAGCTTTAGTTGAGCGCAAAAAACTAACCCATCTGGCTCATTATATACCAGAGGCCGCTGCCCTGATTAATACTGAAGAAAGGATCGGGCGCAGACACTCAGCCGCTGATCTTGACCTGAAAATCAGTGGTTTAATGGGCGAACATCTGCTGATTGAAAATCGTACTCTGAGCTTTTCTATTGATGATTTTCTGACTCGGATGGAATATCATGAAAGCAATGTCATACCCGCTTACCAGCGTTATTTACAACTTCGTAAAGAGATTATAAGCTCAGAGAGAAAACTTTTACAGCTTGATAATTTTAAAGCCAGACCGCTCAGTTCCTTTGTACGCAATCGTCTGATCAACGATGCCTATCTACCCTTTATTGGCGATAATCTGGCCAAACAGATGGGCACCATAGGAAAAGATAAACGTTCCGATTTAATGGGATTGTTGATTATGATTTCCCCTCCCGGTTATGGTAAAACAACGCTGATGGAATATGTTGCCAATCGTCTCGGGCTGGTTTTTATGAAGATCAACTGCCCCTCACTGGGACATGATGTGCTCTCTCTGGATCCTCAGCAGGCTCCCAATGCCACCTCTGCACAGGAACTGCGTAAACTTAATTTAGGTCTGGAGATGGGTAATAATGTCATGCTCTATCTGGATGATATTCAACATACTCACCCTGAATTTCTGCAAAAATTTATTTCTCTATGTGATGCCACCCGCCGTATTGAAGGTGTCTGGAAAGAACACAGTAAAACCTATGATATGCGGGGTAAAAAATTCTGTGTGGTGATGGCAGGTAATCCTTATACTGAGTCAGGTGAAACTTTCAAAATACCGGATATGCTGGCTAACCGTGCGGACATCTATAATCTTGGGGATGTGCTCGGTGGTATGGATGAGCAGTTTGGACTCAGTTATATCGAAAACAGTCTGACCTCCAACCGCATTCTTGCTCCCCTTGCCGTACGTGAAATGGATGATGTTTATAAACTGATCGAGATGGCGTCCGGTGCCGATATTCCAGCCACTGATCTCTCCTATCAATACAGCGGGGCAGAAATCAATGAGATTATCGATGTATTGAGCAAACTGTTTGTCATCCGTGATGTTATTTTACGCGTCAATCAGCAATATATCTACTCAGCCGCACAGGATGATCGTTATCGCACGGAGCCGCAATTTAAGTTACAGGGCAGTTACCGGAATATGAACAAAATGGCAGAGAAAGTATCAGCGGTTATGAATGAAACAGAACTCATGCAGATGATTAGCGATCACTACGTGGGTGAAGCTCAATTATTGACCACCGGTGCCGAACATAATCTGCTTAAATTGGCTCTATTGCGCGGCAACATTACAGCACAGGAACAACAACGCTGGGATGCTATTATTAAAGACTTTATGCGTAAAAAAGCAATGGGTGGAGATGATGTCGATGCAGCGACACGGGTCAGCAGCCAGTTATTATCAATTTCAGAGAGTCTGAGTTCAATTGAGCAAGCCATTTCAAGTGACAATACCCTACTCGAACCTGTGCGAACTATTAGTCAACATCTAAACACAATACAGCAAGAGATGGCAGACATGCAAACTAATATTAATATTGATAACCGTCCATCGCCGGTGATTGAAGAGGCATTTCAGGTCATGGCTAATACGATTGAAACCACATTTCTACCAGTGGTTGCTTCTATGGATAAAAAAATCGATCTTGATCTGACGATAGTACGTGAAGTGAACAAATTATCAGCTATGATCCACTCATTTAGTGAGACGGAAGAAAAAAAATAAACTTAACAGACTTGCAAAACTACCATTAGCTTCCACAATCATGTATGGATCATAAATTACACACTCAGATTCAGGATTATTGTTAGCCCTTTTCTTACTCAAAAACGTATTAATCAAATAATGCCTGATTATTGGTCTGAAGATGAACGAGGTGAATTTTCTGCTTGGTTAGCTGAAAACCCTGAGGCAGGCAAGGTTGTAGCTGGCTCTGGAGGAATAAGGAAAATTCGTTGGAAACGAAAATCTCGAGGTATAAGAGGTGGGGTACGCATAATTTATTTCAGTGAATTAAATAGAGGGCTTATTTGGTTGCTCACTATTTATGCAAAATCAAATAAAGAGAATATCCCAGCACATATCCTTAAAGCATTAAAAAGGGAGCTAGTTGATGGTTATGAATGAAAAAGAACTCATTGAACGAGATTTAAAAAGAGATATATGACAAGAAACTTTAGATTCTGTTCGTAACATAAAACAAGGTAAAGTTGGCCATGTTGAAACTGTAGAATTATTACCTGTTGTTGAAGCTCGCCAGAAAGTTGGATTATCTCAATCTCGTTTTGCAGATCTTTTAGGTGTTTCAATCAGAACATTACAAGACTGGGAGCAGGGGCAACGAAAGCCAAGCCGTGCAGCAGCATCTCTTATTCAAATAGCTAAGCAACGTCCAGATATATTACATGAAGTGTTTGGGTAAATATGGGCTAAATCGGGTAGCCAAGGGTTTCTCTCCCTCAGCCCCCAGTTGAGTAGCCCAAAGGAACCATTGGTGACTGACATTTAAAAATAGGCCTTGCTCGTTGACTGATCACCTCAATGATGACATTTAAAATCAGTTGTACCAAAGATAAGAGCTTTTTGGCATTTGGGTGACCAAAGTACAACAAAAAATATCAGGCTGTTTCCGCAGTACGGAAGGCTCTGAAATATTCTGTCGTGTGCGTGGTTATTTATCAACATGCAGAAAACATGGGGTAAGTTCCAGTTATGCGATGGAAATGTTATTTGATAAAAAATTGCCAGATTTTGTCTGATGTTTTAAACCAATAAAAATTTACGCTGAATGGTTACAAACAAAGATAATCAAGAATATAAGGATTAGGTCGAATAATAGAGTTGACTTGGATGCTAATAAAAAGCTAACAGATATTTAAAGTAGAAATGTCAACTATGATAGAACTGTAAACTGGTGGTATGGCTTATTAGAGGCCATTGTTCAACAACGCAGAAAAGGTTTGGTGAATCAAATTACTGAAGCTTCTGAGTTTTTAAAAGACAATGCCCAACGAGCGCATCCAAAACGTGACCGCCAGCAGTTTGCTTTAGGCAATGGTTAAGCTCAACCGCATCAGGAGAGCTATTAAATAAGCCTGCATATAGAGCGGTAATGATTTGTTCTGCTGTCGCACTCATAATGCTTACTCTTTTAGTTTTAAATAAAGGCTTTATAGCATCACAATGTCACTAGCAACCATGCCTATACCATCATTGTGTTGAGTAAAGATACCAAGTAACTGGAGGTCGGCTGCAACAATCGTATCATCACTACCATCATCGGTATATAAAAGTAAGCCGGCAGCATCAGCATTTGTGTTGATCAAGAAAAGATGGGTATCTCCATCACTAAAAGCAGAAAAATTGATTTCGTCATCCAGTTCTGTTATTAAACCAATCCAATCATCGACTAAATAAGAAACGCCAATGTCCACTTCATCATTAGACAATACCGTTATTTCATCTGTGCCTGTGCCTGAAGTACCAATATTTAATACTTGATTTCCACCTTCACTACCATCAGTTGTAGTGGTCTGAAAAGTATTATCACTATCATCATCAAGCAGCGTTTTTAAAGCTCCTCCGATAGCAATACGATCATCAGTACTGTTATTACCGTTTAAATCAAGATGATAAATTACTTTATGACCATGAAAACCTCCCGTTATAGAACCATCGGTTGTCTCAGTAAAAATAATGGTATCAACAACATCATCATTTTGATTAGCAAGATTGTCAAAGCTTACAAGATAGATTGTATCAGCGCCATCACCACCAGTTATTGTATCAGCGCCTGAGCCAGCTGTTATTGTATCTTTTTTTGAGCCACCCGTTATCGTATGACCCGAATCAGACAAGGTGATATTATTGTTAAAATTCGCTAGGATATAATTTTCCACCGAAGCAATAGTATTAATGGTTGCAGCATCATTGAGTGTTAAGGTGTTAGTTCCCGTTGCGGTGGTTTTTGCAATAAGTGCATCGTGTTGTGCATCCGTTAAGTCGGTATCACCTGTTGCGGTAATTGCTGTAGCACTGCTTACAGCATTATTTCCATCAGGTGTTGTTATTGCATCAAATGTATCAGAGAGGCTATAAGTCCAGCTATCATCACTGGTTAATGTTTGCAAGAGCGTGTAGTTTGCGACAGTCAATGTGCCTGCGGCATTTCCCGTAACTGCAACCGTAGCAGCACTGCTAATTGGCTCTGCGGCACCATTATTTAATAAATTTGTAGCACTATCTTCCAGACTATAATTCCAGGTGTTTGCAACATTGCTTTTATCCTTCACGTTAATAAATTCTAATACACTTGCTACACCATCAAATGTTACTGTAGTGCTAAAATTAGTTAAGTAGATAGAATTTGCATTAGCAGCTGTTGTCAGATTTTCTAGTGTATCTGTAATTTTATTAAAACTGATCCCCTGAGTATTATTGGTTACATCTATTGCAGCCAATTGAGCTATGGTGGCAGCATCAGTAATATCTGGATCTATATTAATACCTGATAATAAACTCTCCACCCCGGCAACAAGCGTTCCATCTATGGCGGCATAGTTTGCAGCGATATCCCTGATAGGGTAATTACTTGAAAATGTCGTTGTGCCACTATTAGTCGCATGATGAATCACTGAAACTTGGGCAATGGTGCCAGAAGAGCTTGCTGTAATATTACTGGCCCCATTTAATACACTGCTATTAGTATCACCCAGTGTACTGACACTATCTTCAAGAATATAGCTCCAGCTAGCACCCGTGGTTAATGCTGTTAAGCTGGTATGCTTTGCAACACTCATTGTTCCTGCTGCGTCACCTGTAACGGTTACAGCAGTTGCACTGGTAATTGGTTCAGCAGCGCCATTGGCCAATAAATTAACCACCGTATCGCTAATGCTATACGATTTTGTTCCGTTTACACCGCTATGGTTGAAAGTATTAAGCTCAACGATGGTCGATGTTCCGGTTAAGGTTAAATTACCATCCCCGCTAATGGGTATATACTCCAAATCAGCGGCTGTACTAGACAAGGTCTGCCCTGCTGCCAAAATAATGGTGGGTTTAGGAGATGGATCATAATCTATGATGGTTGTAGCAGTTAGACCTCCCCGGCTAAAACTGGCAAACGAAGTTGGGCCACCACTCCAGGAAAGGGTGATATCCCCTGTGGCTGTGCCTGAAAAAGTTACCACATCATTGTCCAGAGAAACAGTAAATGTGGGTGCAGATCCCCCACCTCCTCCTCCCCCCGTTGGAGGTATTGGATCACCATCATCATTATCACCATCACCGTCGACATCACCCACATCATCGCTCGCATCCTCAACTGCATTATCCAGAGCACTACCTGTTGTATCCTCAGTCGTACCACTGACATCACCACTTTCAGCACCCGTTTCCATTTCATTTTCAATTGTTTCGGCAACAATCTGTACCGCAGCCATGGCGCTTAATACTTCAGAAATATTGTTGTTATTGCTGACAGCATCATCAATGGCCTGATTTAAATTGGCCATGGTTTGTGCGGCATCACCTGAAAGTGTTTCTACTGTGGTTAATTGCTCAGTATCAGCACCAGCTTCAGTAGCTGCTGAGCCAATAACTTGCTCGATAGTCGCACTGGAACTTAAATCCACACTACCGCTTGCAGAGGCGATGGTCTGTGCCAATGCGGCATAGGCAGCGCCAATACCCGCATCTTCATCTGTCGATATACCTGCCCCATCAAGTAAGGCAGCTGTTTGACTCATCAGTGTATTGACTTGAACTGCGGCTGCCTGTACAGCGATGGCAATACTGGTGTCAGTTATTAGTGCACTGGATTGAATGGCTTCTGCAATCGGATCGAAGTTAAGTAAATCAACACCGCTGTCTAATCCCAGAGCAGTTAACACATTGGAGGTGGCCTGTTCTACCGAGGTATTACCGGATTGACTAATAATATTGACCAGAGTGGTTAATGGGTTAACAACCGTTGAGCCTGAAGGAGCAGTCATGGTGCCTTCAAATGGTTGGCCGGTGGATATATCGGTACCCCCTGTCATGACAATATTACCAAACCCTGCATTATCACCAAAGTCAAAATTACCCAGACCATCGGTGGTCACTGATACTTCATTCGGACCTTGTAAACCATCTCCATCGGCATCAATAAAAACTGTAGCCCCACTGACATAACCATCCACTACCACACCACTGGACGATAAACCCGGTACAGCTTCACCTGCATACTGTCCATTGCTATACAGTTGGGTAATTAAAGCAAGGGGATTATTGGCTGCAACGGCTGCATCAATCTCACTCTGGTCGGGCTGGATAGCTAAAATACCGTGATAAATTAGTAATATTTTTATATCCTCACCTTTGGCTTGAGTAAATTCGACTGAATTGGCAAAACCGTCAACAACTCCAGCACGGCTCATGCCATTATCTAACTGATTTAACCAGTAGGACAATCCACCACTATCAGACTGTCGATTTAAGACATTTTGGTAAAGCTGCTCTAAAAAAGCACTATTATCACTTAAATCACCATAGTTGCTTTGAAATTCACTTGATGCCATAAAACCATTAGAAATATCTTCCAGTGACTGACCACTTTGATATGCATTAACCCAATACAGCAACCCAGCTGCATCAGGAATACGATCTAAAGTGGCATAATAAAGGCGAGCTATCGGGGCAACACTATTAATAAATTCAGAGCTGTTAATAAAATCCAGGGTCACCTGTGAGGCATTTAAGGCACCTGTGTCAATTTGTTCCACCCAGTAACTCAAACCTGAAACCTCTGAACTACGCCCTAAAAACTTGTTATACAGTTGCTCTACAAAAGTTGACGTAGCCATGATGTTCTCCTCATTTTTTTAATGTGCTATTTAATGAAGTGATCATATCAATGCATTTTTACCACCGTTCATACTTTGGTATGAGTGAGGTAAAAAATATATTAAAATAGCCGTAGATAAAGCAAAAAAAATGGCTTGTATTGGTTAACGGGATCCCAAAAATTTTAGTTAATGAAGGGAGTAACAGAAAGTCTTGCTGGTAGAGTTGCAATAATTGAACTGCAAGGTTTTGCAATTGCAGAAATTCAACAACGTGCAAATACTTTATTACCTTTTTTACCCACTAATAGATGGATAACTCAAACAAAACAAAAAAACCAGAAACACTCTTAGTCGATGAGTTATACCAACGTATCTGGAGAGGGAGTTATCCCAGAGTTATAAATGAGAAAAAAATATCAATTGATTTATTTTATAATTCTTATCTGCAAACTTATATTCAGCGTGATGTTAGAGAACTAACACAAGTTGCAGATGAAAAAAAATTTAGAGACTTTATTCGTGCAGCAGCAGCCAGAACATCACAATTATTAAATTATAGCAATTTAGCACATGATATATTTAACGAAAATTATGGAGAAAAATGGCCAAAATCAGGTTTTCTTTGGTAGGATTTCTATTCTCGGACAGGCTCCTAGGCAAACAAATTAGTGATGGTGCTGTAATATGCTTAAAAGAGCAAGATCAGCCTATATCACTAATATTAATTTGATCCCGGTTGGATATTTATAATATTAGACAGTGCTGTAGATTAAGATCTGTATTAATAAACATCCTGGATGCATACTTCTGTGTGAGTGGGGTAAAAAAAATGCTATTATTACCCTGTTTTTAATATGATTTTTCAAGAGAGATATTTTGAATATATTAGTTGTTGATGACCACCAGGTTTTTTTACAGGGATTAATTTTTTTATTAGAAAATAATTTTTCTGCTGATAAGGTATTTACCGCCAATACCGCTATGGAGGCACTTACAATCATTGAACAAACGCCTAATATTGATTTATTAATTATTGATATTGGTTTGCCTGAAATTGACGGCTGTGCTTTTTTACAATCACTGAATGAAAGAAATCTGATTATTCCCAGTTGTGTTATATCTGCAACTGAAGATATTTCAAAAATACATACGGTTATGAACTTAGGTGCAATGGGTTTTATACCTAAGGAATGGGATAGTGAACAGATCGTTGATGGATTAGAGAAAATATTACAGGGACAAATAGTTGTTCCTGATGATATTCAAAAAAAACTACATACCTTTGATAATTTACAAAAAAAAATTGTATTAAGTAAAAGACAGAGAGATGTTTTGGTGTTACTTAAAGATGGTTTATCAAATAGCAGAATATCTGAAGTATTAAATATTAGTCCCTTTACGGTAAAGTCACATGTCAGCGCCCTGTTTCAAGTCTTTGATGCTGAAAATCGCATGGAATGTGTTGAGAACGCAAAAAAGTTTAAGGTATTGTAGTGAGTTGTAAGAGATTATAATGAGCAACTAACTCATGTTTCTCTTAATTTTTTCTGTATCGACATACGTAAAACAGCAGGACTCACAGGTTTATGCAATAATTGAAATCCGGTTTGATTAATTTCCTCAATAACATCAGCTGCGGTATCTGCTGAAATGATAATCACGGGAACATCCATTTGCAGCTCAGTCAATAATAAAGGAATAACCTCTGTCCCTTTAATTCCATTATCTAAACGATAATCCATAAGAACTAAATCGGGTTGATAATTCTGCTCTTTAATATGGGTCAAACAATCAAAGTGATTAGTATAGGTATTAGCCTGACATTCCCAGGACTCTAACTGGCATTTCATCGCATATAAAATAGCCTCATCATCATCAATAATCAAAATTTTGGTCCCTGTTAAATCCCAATTATTTAAACGCTCCCGATTAAGCCTTCGTTCGACAACACTGTCACTTAAGCCCTTTGGTAAAATAAAGCTGAATATACTGCCTTTTCCAAGCTCTGAAACCAGCTTAATTTTAGTTCCTAATAAGCCAACTAATTTGACAACGATTGATAAACCCAGACCGAGGCCTTTTTGTGAGTCATTGGCGGTTTTTTTATCTGTTTGCTTTATTTGGTAAAATTCAGTAAAAACATTATCCTGCTCCTGTGCAGAGATACCTGAACCCGTATCACTGACTGAAAACTCAATGTTATTTTCTAAACTTCGAATATTGACTTGTATACTACCCTCCCGGGTATAACGTATGGCATTATTTAACAAATTTCTTAGCACTCGTTTTAACAGCAACTCATCACTGGAAACGATGAGTTCGGACTCAATCTTCATAGCGAAAAGCAAATTTTTATCTTCTGCCAGTGTACTAAACTCACTTTCTAACTCTTGTGAGAATGGGCTAAGAGCAAAATTTTTGATATCAGCCTGAATGACACCTGCATCTAATTTCGAGGCATCTAACACTGAATTAAATAATTCTTTTTGGCTGGATAAGCTCTTATGAATCATATCAAAAATGACATCATCTTTTTCTTTATTACGCTTATTATAGTTTTGTTTTAAAGCTGAAATAAACAGGCCAAGTGCGTGCAATGGTTGTCTTAAATCATGACTTGCAGCGGCAAAAAAACGTGACTTAGATAAGTTAGCCTGCTCTGCTATGCGTTGTGACTGCTCTGCTAAAAGTTGTGCTTTATCCGCTTTTTTTCTCAACTCTTCAGATACAGCTAATGTTTCATTCAGTTTTATTGTTCGTTGCCTGACCTGTCTGACCAATAATCTATTCCATATAAAAATGGATATAACAAATATAACAGCAAGTATCATCAGTAAAGCAATAAGTTGATTTCTACTGGGTTTCCATGCTGCTTTTGATACTATAATCCATTTTGAAAAAATCTTCTGGTGTTCCTCTTTTGTGATTGATGCAAGTCCTTTAGATAAAATCTGATGCAAAATTGGTTGACCTTTATAAGAAGCAAAACTCAAATTCCACATATAACCAGCCTCTCCAGCAATACGTAAATTTGCCATTACCTCTTTTTCTATAATATAGGATACGGTAGCAATACTTCCTATAAATGCATATGCCTTACCATAGGATACCTGACGTAAACCCTCTTGTACGCTAGAGATCAATTTAAGATGAATTTTAGGGTATTCATTTTGCATATACTCCTGATTTGCATATCCAGAAACAACTGTAACGACCTTACCGTTTAAGTCTTCCATGGTAAGATTATCAGTCTCTTTATTATTGACAACAATCACTGAACGCAATTTTAAATAAGGTTCAGTAAAGAGCAGATTTTTCTTTCGATTTGGTGTGACAGCAGCAGCAGTAAGCATATCTATTTCACCGGCACTCGCTTTTTTAAGGATGTCATCCCAACTATCCAAACGGATTAGGTGAAATTTAACTCCAAGTCTTTTCTGTAAAATTTCAATATAATCAGCTGTCATTCCTGAGTATTTCCCATTTTCATCAAAAAACTCCACTGGAGCCCAATTAGGATCAGGTGCTGATGTAATAATCTGATGTTCCTGGAGCCATGCTTTTTCTTCATCAGTCAAAATAACTGTTTTACTGTCTTTATTTTTTTCTGTAGTGGTATAGGATACAGATATCCACTTTCGTAATAGCATTTTTCTTTCTGTTCCAGTAATGCTATTTAATGCTTTTTCTAACAATCGATTAAGTCTGGGCCAATCTTTTCGTGATGCAAATGAGAGTTTATATGTAAAGCCGGTATCTCCATCTACTCGAAGGTTGGTAATTTTTTCCTGTTCAATGGCATGACTGGCAGTGGCAACATTTAATACTGTTGCATCATATTCTCCCATAGAAACACCATTTAATACCGATGCCACATTATCTTTAAAAACCAGCTTTATCTCTGGATAGTATTTAGTAATGTAATCATTAATTGCAAAACCTTCAACAGTGGCAAGTTTCTTTCCATATAATTCAACAATAGATGATATCACCGGGTTATTTTTTCGAGTAATAATGACATCAGGAAATGCTGCATAGGCAGAAGTAAACGACATATATTTTCCTCGAACAGCTGTTTTTGCTGCAACCACCACCATATCTGCATGGTGATTTTTTACAGCTTCAAGTGATTCACTCCAGCTATTGGTATGTACCATATCAAACTGTATGCCTAACTTTTTTTCTATTAAGGCTAAATAATCATTTGCCAGACCTTGTGATTTACCCTTTGTATCAGTAAATTGGAAAGGAGCATAATCTGGATCAGGCGCTACACGAATTTGTGGATGTTCTTTAATCCATTTTATCTCTTCTGCAGAGAGCTGTATGGTGGTTGAGTTTTTTGGCTTAAGGACATCTGAATATGAAAACATAATCCAGTTACTAAATATCTGGGCATAGGTTCCATCTGATTTAATCTCATCCAGTGTGTTCTGCCATTTATTAATCACTTCATCAGGAGTTGTTTTACTAAAAGCCAAATACATGTAATCTTTTTGCACGTCATAAACTTTTTCTATATCATTAGAATAGCCTTTCTCCCGTGCCATATATTTTCCTGTAAGCTCATTTGCAACCCATAGTTCAATTTCACCATTGACTAATTTAGTTATATTTTTCCAATTATCCATAACTGATTGCAAATTATTAAATGCTTTGCTTTTAAGTAATAATTCACCAAAATCATCCTTATAAACACCAATAGTTTTTATTTTTTTTGCCTCTTCCAGGTTATTTATTACGTAACCTGAATTCTTCCGGGAAAATAATACCGTATTGTTTGGAACCAATGGTCCAACCCATTTAAACAATTTTTCACGTGCAGGTGTTCGTGTGGTTGAAAAAAGAATAATATTATTATCATGTCGAGCTTTGTTATATGCTTCAAACCATGGTGCAATCTGTATATTGTCTGGATGACCCAGACGTTTAAGCATTTCACGTGTTATCTCAGTTGAAATGCCCAACAGCTCACCATTTTTTTTGTGATTATAGGGAGGAAATTCTTCTGTGAGGATCTGAAATTCCATAGCAATTGATTGCATTGGAAGGTTACAAACAAACAGGATAAATAAGCTAATGACTCTTAAGATTTGCTGCTTAATAATTGTATTTATCCATTTAGAAAATAACATAACTAAAAGTGTAAACTAAAAAGTAAATTATCTCCATACAAACCAGTGCTCTTTACAAACTGAAGTTTACTCAATCTGATGCTGCAGAACTCATGGGAACAAAAACTCCTGCAATAGCAAGACTTGAAAATGGTGGTGGCAATAAACAACACTCTCCTTCAATCACTACTCTGTGGAAATATGCAAAAGCAGTTGGTTGTCATTTAGAAAATAAGCTCGTTCATAACTAATCAATACAGCACAACAAGCAATCGGAGTGTATCACAGGGACTCAGCGACTTTTAAAAAGTTCTGAGTGTTGAGAAAGAGTTTCATTTTTAATCACCTCTTTCCTTTGTCCCTGTGAACACTCAATTGAACGTTAGGCTTTAAAAAAACAGCATCATTTGTTATAATTTACCAAACAACCGTTTGGAAACACTAAAATGCCAATTACGAAAACAGATAGAGAATCAATCATCAAGAAAAGTATTCACCTATTTAAGGTACATGGATACTATAGTACCACTATGGCCAATATTGGTGATGCGTGTGGGCTTATTAAAGGGAGTATCTATTACCATTTCAAGAGCAAAGAAGAATTGGCCTTGGAATGCTTGAAATATATTCACGAAATCTTTAATAAAGAAATCTTCTCTATCGCATATGTAAACAACCTACCACCAAAAGAAAAACTCCGTTTATTTACAAAAGGTGTTGAAGATTATTTTTTAAATAGTGAGGGTGGCTGTTTGTTAGGTAATTTTGCTCTTGAAATTTCCAATAATATACCTTTGCTTAAAAAAGAAATTATAGATTACTTTAACCATTGGGAGGATGCTATTTATGAAATATTAAAATCTGAACTTGGCGAGCAAAAAGCCAAAGAAAAAGCAATGCAAGTTGTTTCAAGTACACAAGGGAGTATTATGTTAATGCGCCTTTATGGTACTTCTGATGTATTCAAAGTTCAGAACAAAGGAATACTCAAGTTGCTATCATAAAATATTTGCCAATTATACCAAACAATCGTTAGTTTTATATAAGGAGAAATACCATGTCATATTTTCAAAAATTCAAAGGGATGTCCGCACTATTGCCCCCATCACCCCCCTTACGTCAAGTTGCCTATATCTGGTTGGGTGCATTTTTAGCTGCTGCCGTAATTACTTTTTTGGCATACCTTACCAAACAACCGTTAGTTTTAGGATCTTTTGGTGCATCAATTTTTGTCTTGTTCATACTGCCAGATACCCCATTTGCTCAACCCCGCAACGTAATTGGTGGACACTTTGTTTCTACATTGGTCGGCCTTGCATTTCTTCACTTTATCAGTCCTGAGTGGTGGAGCATGGCTCTTTCTTTAGCAACAGCTTTATCACTAATGCAACTTTTAAGAGTTCCTCATCCACCAGCTGGGTCTAATCCATTTATCGTGTTTTTGGTTGGTGCAAACTGGGAGTTTCTATTTACTCCAACATTGCTGGGTGCTATTCTGTTAGTGATCATTGCACTGTTTTACAATAATCTTTCAACGGAGCGTAGCTATCCAAAATATTGGTTATAAAAAGCCTAAATCGGGTAGCCAGAAGTCTCTCACCTCCAGCCCCTATACCACCCCTCATGCAGTTCCGCAAGGGGCGGTTCATTAATGCGGATAATGAATAACAACCTTCTTCTGTTTTAAGGAAATGAGTCCTAAATCCCTTAGATATTGATCAGTAAGACCCTTATTGATCCCTTCCGTTTTCAAGCTATGCCAATAGTTTGTTTACACCAAGTTTTAGAAGGTTAGTCACTTTGGTTGGGAGTTTACGCCAGTTTTTCCAAAACATTGACGAGGTGGTTTGAAGCCTCCACCTGTATGGCGGCTTCGACGGGCCGACCCTCTTCTTTACAGTTTTTATAACTTGCGTTCAAGCGGAAAGGATCTCGATGATAATTGGGTAAGTTTGTTAAATGAAAAATAGCTGAATAGGAAACCATTGGCATTAGCTGCCGTACTAATAACAATATTGGAAAAAGGAATGTGATGTGTTGTATTTGACTCATGTTAGCTCATCCGATAGGAAATCATAATTTTATTCTTTCTGATAGAGAATACTAGAAGTTAATTAAGTATCATTTTTGTCAATAGGGAAAACCGGAAAAACCTAAGCTATTGAATTAATAAGAAATTTAATTTCAATAGGTTTTCGTTGTATAGAATTTAAGCAAATAATATCAGAGTTAATAATAACACTATTTTGATACTGTTATTCAAACTTATTAATAAAGCTATCCACAAGGTTTGTGGATTAAGTTCGACTATTTTAAGAATTTAGTCAGCTGAGCATCATGTAATTTGCTTAGCAGCGTTAAGCTAACAATTGCACCCAATAGAGCAAAGCCCATATCTGACTGTGTATCCCAGACATATCCCTGTGTTCCTAAAAAAGCCTCTGCATCTTCACCAACCAGTAATGCCACCCACCATTCAATTAACTCATAAAAAGCACTGAAAGCTAAACAGAATGAAATGATAAAAAATGGCTGCCATCTTTGCCCACTTATAATCTGCTTTCTTATAATGACTTCTCTGGCAACCATTGCAGGTACAAATCCTTGCGCAAAATGCCCCACTTTATCAAAATTATTGCGTGATAATTCTGATACCCCATTAAAGAACGGCACTTCTGCATAAGTGTAATGTCCTCCAACCATCAATATGATGCAATGGATTAATATCAAAGAATAGACTAAGGGAGTTAATTTAAATGTTTGATAAGTTAGCACCAATACCAGCACGGCAATTACTGCCGGAAGAACTTCTAAAAACCATGTAAAATAATCTTTGGGATTGATTCCCGACCAGATTAAGATAAGAGTAAAGATGCCGATCCAAATATACTTAATCATGATAATCTAAGCATCCATTTTCTCAGCACAGATTATGCATAGTGTGTTGCTTGGGTCGACCATGAGTCTACGGATATCAATTTCTTCATCACAGCTTAAACAATAACCATAATCACTGGATTCAATTCTTTTAAGTGCACTATCTGCTTTTACAAGCTGGAGTTGACGTCTCCTTGAAGCATCAAGAGCCATTTGTTGTATCTGCATGGCATCCATACGAGAAATTCGACCAACTTTAGTCTGATCGAGTTCCACCGGGTTAGCATCTTCTTTAAAGTTTTTCTCCTGCTCTTGCAGATCAACTTTAATTTTAAGAAGTAATTGCCTTATTTGTTCAAGTTTACCTTCATCCATGATCTTTTCTTTTTTACACAGTCGCTTTTAATACTTCAATATACCATTCTGGTTTCATGGCATTAAAATCAGTTCTTTCATTATTTTTTAAATATGCTGCGGAATCTAAAACAAAAGGATTACCTTGTTCTCTTTTAAATACAACCCAGTGCCAGTAATGTCGATTATTTTCTGTATAGTGTTTAATGGACAGTAGAGCTAAGTCAGGTAAAGATTTCCATGACTTAAATGGTGTTTCAGTTATCGATATTTGGATATTATACTCTCTGAGCACTTTTCGAACATATTTAGTATCAGAAAAAAGTGCTTCATCATCTACAAAAATACCCAATGAGTTTGCTTTATCCATTACTGTTTTATATGGTAGTTCAACAATATTTGCTACAGAAGCAATTCCACAACCAGTAATGTCTTCCTGAACAATAGTCATAGATCAATACTATTTAGATAATTTCTTTAATAAAATGTAACTTGATAATAACAAAATAAAACTAATAATTATACTTTATTTATTGTACAATTATCATTTATTTATATCATTAGACTCACACAACAATGAAAGCACAGTAATCATCGAGATTTCTATGATTCAATACTAAATTTAATGCTGAATTACTTCTAAGTAATAAAAATTTATCCTCCATCATTTATAGAAATTTTATGTTACTACAAATGATGTTGGCTGAAGGCTCTTTACTTCTTCTAATTCTGGTGTAAATTGTTTCATTGACCTGTCCTCTTTAGGGTAGCTATTATATCTTAACCTATTGTCCAGTTTTCGGGGTCCACTATACTTATAATTGTAAGCAACAATTAAACAATTTTTCTGTTTATCTTCCATAACATTTAACCTAGAATAAATGACATAGTCACATACGAGTATATTATTATGGATATAAGCTGGATTGCTATTTCATTATCAGAAGCTGAACTACTGGCCGTTATTTTCCTACTGGGATTTGCTGCTTTTAAGGTTGGTCTCCCCCCTATGGTCGGATTTTTAGTCGCCGGCTTTGCATTCAAAGCTTATGGCATAGAAAGCACTCATGCACTGCAGGAACTTGCCGATCTTGGCGTTACGCTGATGTTATTTACCATTGGCTTAAAGCTGGATCTAAAAAGCCTGCTCAGAGTTCAAATATGGGGAGTTGCCTCTGCTCACATGCTAATCACCATTATTATTTATGGCTCATTATTTTTACTATTAAGTTATACCAATCTGAGCAGTTTTTCCAATCTTAATATATGGAATATTCTACTGATCGCTTTTGCTTTAAGTTTTTCCAGTACGGTATTTGCTGTTAAGGTACTGGAAGGAAAAAATGATATGGGTGCTCTTTACGCCCAAATCAGTATTGGAATCCTTATTGTGCAGGATATTGTTGCCGTATTTTTCCTTACCGCCTCCACAGGAAAAATCCCTTCTATCTGGGCGCTTGCCTTATTTGGCCTCCCCCTTATTCGTCCAATATTTTATAAAATCATGGATCAGGTTGAACATGGTGAACTACTCGTTTTATACAGTTTATTACTGGCCATTGGCGGCGCATCACTATTTGAACTGGTTGATATGAAAGCAGATTTAGGAGCCTTAATTTTCGGCATCCTGTTAGCCGGACATGGAAAGGCCGGGGAAATATCCAAGACACTCTATAATTTTAAAGATTTATTTCTGGTTGCATTTTTTATTAATATTGGTCTTTCCGGTGATCCATCAATCAATAATTTTATATTAGGCGGCATTTTGGCCATTTTTATGTTTATTAAGGTCATCTTTTTTTTCTGGTTATTAATAAAAACCAAATTAAGAACCCGTACCTCATTTTTAACTTCACTTAGTCTGGCAAACTACTCTGAATTTGGACTTATCGTCGGCGCTATTGGTGTTAGTAACGGCTGGATGAGTAATGAATGGCTTATTACTATCGCCATTGCTCTGGCCGTTACTTTTATTATTTCAGCGCCTTTAAATACTCTGGCACATGATTTATATACCCGTTATTCCACACAACTCAGATGCTGGCAAACCGATCAACGTTTAATAGATGAGCAGCCAGTTGATATCTCCGGTTCTAGTATTTTAGTATTTGGAATGGGAAGAATTGGTCTTGGTGTTTATGAAAATTTAAATTTTCATAAACCTGAACAAATTACGGGGATTGATTTTCATGCTCAATTACACAAGATTCATATCGAAAAAAAAAGAAGAGTCATATACGCAGATGTCATGGACAGAGACTTCTGGAGTAAAATCGATCTATCCGATATTTCGATGGTCTTTTTATGTTTACCTGACTTTAATAAAAACCTATCTGCAATTACTCACCTTAAAAAACTGCTCTTTCAGGGGAATATTGCCGCAATTGCTATGTATGATGATGAAATAAAAGCATTAAAAGAGGCTGGTGCCAATTCTGTCTATAATTTTTATTCTGAAGCAGGCATCGGCTTTGCCGAACATGTCAGACATAAATTATTAATTAAACCTTAATTTATTGTAACTAATTCCATCAGTAAATAGAGCTATTACACCTAATCTAAAGTGGTTTCTTCTCTACCATTATAATAAATATTATTACGATGGTTGATCAAACCATTAGTTGATGAATCATGATTATCGACTTTAGCTTCCTGAGATAAATCAACCAGGATTTGACCCGCTAACACCTTACCATATTCAACTCCCCATTGATCGAAGGAGTTAATATTCCAGATAATTCCCTGCACAAACACTTTATGTTCATACATGGCTAGAATTGATCCCAGTGTTTTTGGTGTCAGACGTTCGAAAACAATCGTATTGCTTGGCTTGTTACCCTCAAACACTCTATGGGGTAAAATATTTTCAATGGTTTGTTCATCAATACCCTGCTGCTTCATTTCGGCTAAAACTTCTGCATGATTTTTGCCCAGCATCAGTGCCTTGGTTTGTGCCAGACAATTAGAAAACAACACCCGATGATGTGTACTCAGAGCCTGATGGCTCAGTGCAGGAATTAAAAAATCAGTCGGAATGAGCTGACTACCCTGATGGATTAACTGAAAAAATGCATGCTGACCATTAGTTCCAGCCTGACCCCAAATAATGGGGCCTGTTTGGTAGTTCACCCTTTGCCCATTGCGGTCAACAGTTTTACCATTACTTTCCATATCCAGTTGTTGTAAAAAAGCAGGCAAGCGATCAAGATATTGACTATACGGGATCACCGCATAGCTTTTAGCGGCAAAGAAATTGTTATACCACACCCCCAATAAAGCCATAATAACCGGTATATTTTCTTCCAGGGGCACATCTTGAAAATGCTGATCCATTTCATCAGCACCTTCAAGCAGAGCTTCAAAATGATCCATTCCCAGATAGACAGCAATGGTCAGGCCAATCGCTGACCAAAGGGAATATCGACCCCCTACCCAATCCCAAAATGCAAAGGTATTGGCCTTATTAATACCAAATTCTGTGGCTAATTCAATATTTGTGGTGACTGCAACAAAATGTTTTTCAATTGCTTTTTCATCACCCACCTGATCCAGAAACCATTTTCTGGCACTGAAAGCATTGAGCATTGTTTCCTGTGTGGTAAAAGTTTTTGAAGCGATAATAAATAATGTCGTCTCAGGATCAATCTGTTTCAATGTTTCAAGCAGATGTGAAGAGTCCACATTGGAGACAAAATAAGCATTTAAATCATGCTGTGCATAGGACTTCAGTGCATCACAAATCACATGAGGCCCCAGATCAGAGCCACCAATACCAATGTTAACAACACTTTTAATACGATGGCCATTATAGCCACGCCATTGGCCTGAACGTACCTGGTCAGAAAATGCACGCATTTGTTTTAAGACACTCTTTACTTTGGGCATCACATCCTGATTATCCACATTAACCGACTGGCTGGAACGATTCCTCAGTGCTGTGTGCAGGACAGAACGTTTTTCAGTGATATTAATTGCTTCCCCTGAAAACATTTTATCTCGCCATTGTTCAATATGGCTCTGACGAGCCAGATCAAATAACAATGCCATAGTATTCTCATTAATTCGATTTTTGGAGTAATCAAATAGAATATCATTTAAAGAGACAGAAAAATTTTCAAAACGTTCAGAATCTTCTGCAAATAGATCCTTCATATGAACATCTTTAACTTCATTAAAATGTTCTTTAAGTGCCAGCCATGCAGACGATTCGGTCAAGTTTTTCATAATGTATTATATCCTGATAAATTCTTTGCTTTGATGCACATATGATATAAAAACCCTAGCCATTTATCTATAATTGTTTGCTAATTTAATGCTTTAAGTGATAAAAGAGCTTTAATAGCAAAAAAGCTCAAATTAATGTTTGACTAATATAATACTCAGCCATATAATATGCGCACTTTATAGCTATGTGCTACGAAGGCATTCTCAAGTTCTTCATGAACTGTATGTCCCCTTCGTCTAGTGGCCTAGGACACCGCCCTTTCACGGCGGTAACAGGGGTTCGAACCCCCTAGGGGACGCCACTTTCTTTTTATCTAACCTATTGAAACTATTACGTTTTAGTCAAACCCACATCTATGCCAGGTCACCTATAGGCAACTTTTGATTTACATTTGTAAATCAACTGAGTATTCTATACGAACACCCTTTCTTTGTATATTTTTTTCTAATAGTCGACTCTATGTTTAATATTATTTATAAAATTTTCCCTTCTCTTTCAAAAAAACAGAATGTAATGGATGAAAAGCAATATTTAGATCACTGGAAAAATATGCCACATTTTACTGTGAACCAAATTGCTTATTTATATAACCATTTTCAAGTACCCACATACCAACACAAACAAAATTTTGAAAATTTGTCCAAAAGTGAAAGTGAAACTGCCTCAATGATGCATTTCCAATTATTAGCCGCTATCGAAGCTAATCAATTAATCGCAAAAAATTATGTTCACCAATCTGAGCCTGCTAAAAACCAATTCAATAAAAAAAAACCATTATTTCTAAAGAAGAATTGTTCAAATATTTACAAAAAATAGGAAAAGAAGACTCTATTCCTGAAGTCTTGCGCCCTATTCGTCCCAACGAAACCGACAATGATAAAAAAATAAAGATCTTAAATTAGTTCAAATGGGATTTTCTGAAACTACAATGTCTCATCTTATTACAATAATTTCACCTTCAAAGAAAAGAAATCTTTCATCAAAAAAATAAAACCTTTAATCTAATTTGATAAATAATTAATAAATATTGTCTTTTTTTCTTTAAATTTTATCAAATTAGATTTATTTTCATTACAGAAAATAATTTTTACTATCAGTTGTAGTAATTTATCTATCAGCTCCCCTATCTATCACATGAACTTCCATGCCTGGACGGATCCTTTGCAAACCTGTAACAATAACCTTATCACCTCTATTCAAACCGTTACGAACCAGCCACTTTCCATCGACCAATTCGACATTTCCCAGCATACGAGGCTCAATCCGATTTCCTTTTCCAAGCAACATCACTAATGGCTGATCTTTGACGTCACGTGTCGATAAGCAACAGCACAATTAAGACCGCCTTCTCTTAAATATTCAAAAATAATAAGGCTGGTTGTGCGGGGAAGATAGAAATCCAGGAAATTTTCTTTATTTTCCACTTTGGGATTTAATTGAGAGGGTTCGGCACCATAAAAAAAAGGTATTAATTTAAGAGAAGTTGTTTTCCCTCCGCCATTTGTACCATTCATACAAGCATGTTTGTCAACATCAATATATGTTGAAATATGGGGAATAAAGCTGTCTATTAATATGATCCGTTGTAAGCCATATTTCTGCATCAATGAATTCCTTTCATAATGAAAAGTATAATATGACTTATTATATTATACTTTAATAGATAAAGGTATAATATAAATATTTGTATTATACTTTTAGAACAATTTGAGATATTGCTCAAAAACAAATTCTTTATTACGTTTATAACCTGTTTTTTCGACTAAAATCCCCATTTTTACAAATTCATTCACTAAGGCTGTGGCAGCTCTTGGAGTGAGTTCCAATAATGCAGAGACTTGTTTTATGCTCATAATGGGTTGTTGATAGAGTTGTAATAGCAGTTTTCTGGCGTTTTCTGCCCTTCTGCCTAGGGTGATGATTTGTGCTTCGCAGTCCTGTCTTAGTTGTAAAATATTCTGGAATGTTTCCTTACCTTTTGTGGCTGTTTCTAATACGGCAGTTAGGAAGAATTTGATCCAGTGTTCCAGGTCATGTGATTTTCTGACTGTGGTTAGAGCATCATAATAATCACCTCGATGTTGTTCGAGAAAATCCGATAAATACAGAGAGGGTTTATGTAATAAGCCATTACTAAACATATATAAGGTGATCAATAAGCGCCCTATTCTGCCATTACCGTCTAAAAATGGGTGAATGGTTTCAAATTGATAATGGCTGATAGCAATTCGAATAAGATGAGGGACAAAGATTTCTTCATTGTGCCAGAATTTTTCTAAATCACTCAAAAGTTCTGCTAAATCTGATTGGTGAGGGGGAATAAAAACAGCCGTTTGCAGGTTAGTACCACCAATCCAGTTTTGAGAGGTTCTAAATTCACCAGGAGATTTATGTTCACCCCGAACTCCTGACATTAAAGTAGCATGGGTTTGTTTTAATAATCTCATGGACAAAGGCAATTGCTCAAGTTCATCCAATGCTTCATTCAGAGCTTGAATATAATTTTGAACTTCCTGCCAGTCATCTCTTTTTTCTGGAACAATGGATTCTTTTTTTACTAACACTTCATCCATATGGATTTGAGTACCCTCGATACGACTGGATTGATTGGCTTCTTTCACAATATGCATACGGATAAACAAATCAATATCAGGCACAATTAAAGAAAAGGCATTGAGTTCAGCCAGTGCTTTGGAAGCTTGTTCCAATAAAGTATTAATTTGTGGAGAATCCCAGTTCCATGACTGATTAACCAATACAGGCATAAAGCTTTTGTATTGGTATTGTGGTTTATATTGACCTGAATTAAAGTTTTCTATTTTCATGTTAAGTTCAATTATAAGTGGACATTTTTAGTAAGAAAACGAATTATTAATAAAATTTTCTGCATCCTTTAGTTTTATCAGCACAACCTATTTGTAATTTTTTGTTTTCAAATGTTTCCCAATATAACCAATATGTATTTTTTCACCTTGTTGCAAAAAATAGATTCGATATCCGTTAGATAAACTTTTAATATGTTTCTCAAAAAAGATCTTACTACCATTTATAGTAAATTCTCGCAATTTTTTTAATTCATTATGTTCATGAACAGTTTTCCCTTCCCCACTATGTTGAAAATCAGTAATACATTTTCGTTGTGTTTCAACCTCTCTTAACAAACTAATAGCTTGTTGAAATATTAGTTTATCCAATTTTGATAATTGTTTTTCAACCTCAGGACAGAATAAAATGGTATTAGGGAAAAAGATTTCTTTCTTACCCCAAAAATTCTGCTGAGTAATACCTAGTTTAATTTCATTTTCCAATGAATCAAAGAAATGATCATGACTTACCAGATGTGTATCTTTAGATAAATGCATTATTGAAATACCTTGTTCAACTACATCTCCACTATTAGATAGGTTTTGTCTTTGCAGGACAATAAAATCCATATCCCACTGAGTATCAGAATTAAAGCTAACGGCAATTGTATTCCAGACATCACAGCAAGCAAGACCACCATTTGTAGCTTGACTATTAAAAAAATAATCATGGCTATTTAAAAGCTCTTGCTCTTCGGTTTCCTCATCTTTAATGATAGGAGAATCAATGATAACGACACCATTATTGATTAAAAAACTGATAATTTTTCTTTTAAAGTCCTGATCTTTTTGTTGTCCTACGAACTGCTGAAAATTAACACCGTCCAAAACATCATAAGCTTTAAAGTCTTTAGATAATCGTACCGTTTCCAAGCCCTTTTTCTTCATTTCTTCAAGTAATTTAAAAAAGAGGATGAATTTTTCAACTATTTTATCGTCATCAGGAAAGGGTAAAGACAGCTCATTAAAAACAGAAAAATTTACCATAACAACTCATTAAGCTTATTATCCCACTCATCGAAAAAACCTTTAGGCCATTCATCTATTCTGCCTTGTTTGTCAATACTCAAAGGATGAGCAATCGTTTCCAGACTATCTACCTGTTTTTTAAAATAATAAATCTGACTTTCATCAGGCTCTAACAATCCATTTTTAATAGCAAGCCTCACACCATTTAAAAAATGGTCACTATGAGTTTCAATAATTATTTGTACCCCAGAAGAGGAAGCAATAGCACAAAGTTCAGCAATTTTTGATTGTCCTGCTGGGTGCAAGTGTGACTCAGGATTTTCTATAATGAGTAAATCCCCAGCTCTGGATTTTAAAATAGCAACAATAATGGGCAAAACATAAGTAATACCAAAGCCAACATTTAATGGTGTATACTGTCCTGTTGTTTGTTCTCCATAAACATATTGATAACTTAGTGATGCCATTTGCAGTTGTTCATGCATTGTTACCGAAATATCAATACCATGACTAATTTCTCCCAACCATGCAGAAACGTTTTCCAATAATTGACAGGTTGTTGTACCTGGGTGTTTTAACTTTTCTATAGCCAGGATTTTATGTCTATTTTCAGCTAAATAATGTGTAGCATATTCCCCGTTTAATCCTATAGAATTATTTTGGATATGTTTATTGGATAAAGGATAAGTTACACTTGGAGTTGATCTGTCAGTACGTATATAATCCAGGTTATTTAAAATCTCAGATATCATCATTTCATCATCTGAGGATCCACCTGCATTAACTTGTTTTAAGTTAAAACAAGAATTGGTATCAAGGTTTAATTTGAAAGATTGCTCTTTTGAATTTGTCAGCTCAATCTGAATCAACTCTTCAAATGCTTCCTGATATAATAAGTTTTTAACATTGCCCAGGGTCACAAATTCACCATCAGTAACAAATGGAGATGTTTTTTTTATCATCTCATCAATACGAGCATTCATCTCTATATTAAGTAACTTTGCTTCTTCCATAAGAGAATGGTATGAGATATATGTTTCAAAATTATCCCTATTTTGCTTCAATAAAAGTAATGCCTGAATAAAAGATGATTTCCCACTACTATTAACACCCGTTATTAAGGTTAATTTACTTAATTTAACAGCTATATCTTTTAGGCATTTAAAATTATGAATATTGACTTGTTCAATGCTCATTTAAAACCTCTTTTATTAAATTTCTAACGACTCTAAACCTGGTTTCTATTGCACTTTTTGAACTGGTTCCCAGGGTAATGGAATTCAAAAACTCACCATTTTCTTTTTTTAATAATGCTTTAAACTTATCCACAAATAAATTTTTTCTAAGTAAAAAAACTTCTTTATCAGATATTTCACTAAAGCAAACAGTTATAACATCAAATAATGATTGATTAAGCCTATTATTATAAGTTTTATCCGCCATCGAACGACTAAAGCGATGCCCTTTTCCTAAGACCTCTTCTGAAAAAGATAAAACGCTCATAAACTTACCTTCTAATTGTACTAGTTTTTCAGATGTTTGATTTGATAAAGTGTCCATTGCCTCATCTAAAAATTCCCTCATACTGTTATATTTTTGGTAATTCAGCAACTGAAAAGCGATAAAACGCAAGATCAACTCTCTATCTAACATCCTTTTGGGATCAACACCTACAATATCTTTAAACAGCGTATTTTCACTGACTTTTTTTAGAAACTTAAACCCATTGCCTTGATTTAGTGCCTGCCTGATTTCTTGTGCATTGAGAGGTGTTCCTCCCGTATTAATACGGTTAAAAATAGAATATCTAACTTTTTTAGGTGTTTGCGCTTCTATTTGGTAGGTGATAAACATAGTTTCATCAATAGTGCGTTGAAACTTTCTTTCTAGCTCATCACAACTTTTACCATTTAACTCAGGTAAAAATTGCAGATTTTTTAATTTCAGATCTTTATCTACAAAGAAACGTCTAATAGTTGACAGTCGCTGCAAACCATCAACGATCTGCCATTTATCAGGGTCACTTACATCAAAATAAAAGATAGGCAATGGAAGCTTTAATAAGATTGATTCAATTAATCGGCTCATTACTTTGGGAGTCCATAAGTCACTATTTCTTTGAAATTCAGGGGTGACAACTTCATTATGTTTTAAGCGATTGATTAATGAAGGCAAAAGTATAGTTGCATGAGTTATTTTTATATCCTTAGTAGAAAATGGAATTGTAATCTCTTCTTCCAGATTATCAATTATTACCTTTTCCTCTTCTATTTCTACTTCTGACATTTAAATTACCTTTATGGATTTATATATTCCGTAACAGTTTTATATTAAAAATAAAGTACAACACTGCAAATTATACAGACTTGTACTAATTCAGACAAAAAAACATTAAAAGATAATTCAACATTATAACTCTCCTGCAAAGGCTTTTTGGGTTAATGAAGAAAATAACGTTGAACTATAGTTATTCAGTGATAAAGACTTTGAAGAAATTAATTTTAATTGGCTTACAATCTCCTCAAACTTATTTTGTAATTTGATTGGAGGAACTAAAAGTTCGAGTTGTTGAATTCTAAAAAGTGCTAATTTGGGTACGCCTACAGCCATAGTTTTCTGGTTTATTTGTCGTTGAATAAAGTCCATTTGCACAGCAAAGCATAAATAAACACCATTCAACCTTGTTTGATCCTGAATTGGAAGTTTGTTAGCATTTTCCGTTAAATTAGCTAAATGCAATTCTTTAGGGACAATGCCAATATCACCAATATTTGCACCCACAACAGTAATACAAACATCTCCTTCATTAACAATATAATTTTTCTCTCGTATCAATGCTTAAAAATTCTAAATTTTTAGTTGTTACCTTACCTTTTTTTATATTCCCTGCTTTTATATATGGATAACCAGTATCATTGCCTACTAATTTATCTCCTTTAACTGATTCTCATCACACAAGTGTTTACGCAGTCCTTGATGGGCTTTGGAGGAACCAAATAAAACTCCATCAGGTACAATGGTGGCACTTCGTCCACCTAGTTTTAACATCCTTAAAATATGAGCCACAAACAGCAATTCTGTTTTTTTCGTTTTAACAATTTTTAGCACATCAGGATTGGTACTACTATCATCCAATGAGCCTTTAAAGGGTGGATTAGCCAGCACCACATCACAAAATTTTCTTCCTGCTGTGGATAATTTTCTTTAATTGATTTATTTAAGCTACCACATACTGCACATTCAAATTCTTTTTCAAACATTGTTGTCATTATTTACTTTCCTTCTATTATTACTAGCTGTTACCTGAAGTGGTCAAGTTTTTTTGTACAACATAGTTAAGTGTAGTCTTATCCACATATCCATGGTTCAGCCCGATAGAGAGATCTCAAATCTA
>JAHXIV010000070.1 GCA_025655455.1 gamma proteobacterium symbiont of Taylorina sp. | reverse complement strand
TGGTCTATGGTACAGAAGGTGGAAGAAACTATTTCACGCCTGCAACTTTCGGCTGATGAGCTGATTGAAAATCTTTCGGGTGGTTTAAAACGACGCGTGATGCTGGCCAGATCGCTGGTTAATGAGCCTGATATTCTTATGTTGGATGAACCTACTAACCATTTGGATATTGATTCTATTTTATGGCTGGAAAACTTTCTTAAAACTTATAGTGGTTGTGTGCTTTTTATTACTCATGACAGAATATTTTTACAAAATGTAGCGACCAGAATCCTTGAATTGGACAGGGGATTACTGGTTTCATTTCCCGGGGATTATGAAACATTTTTACGACGTAAAGATGAAATGCTTCATGCTGAGGAAAAAGCCAATGAGTTGTTTGATAAAAAATTGGCGCAGGAAGAAGTCTGGGTACGCCAGGGAATCAAGGCACGCCGCACTCGAAATGAAGGTCGTGTCAGAGCCTTAAAAGCCATGCGTGATGAGCGCGGTCAGCGCAGAAATTTACAAGGTAAGGCCAAATTAGAGCTGGATGATAAAAAGAATTCCGGAAAACTGGTTGTTGATATTGATAAAATTACTTTTGAATTTGAAAATCAGTCTATTGTCAGTAATTTTTCAACAACCATATTACGTGGCGATCGTATTGGTATTATCGGTCCCAATGGTGTAGGTAAAACGACTTTACTCAATTTGCTGCTGGGTGAACTGGCCCCGCAATCCGGTAAAGTTAAACTGGGTACAAAATTAGAAATAGCTTATTTCGATCAATTACGTAATCAACTGGATCAGGAAAAATCTATTCTTGAAAATATTGGACAGGGGCGTGAATTTGTCAGTATTAATGGTCGGGAACGTCATGTCTATAGTTATTTAAGAGACTTTCTCTTTTCATCAGAGCGTGCCAAAGTTTCAGTTAAAGCGCTCTCGGGTGGAGAAAGAAATCGCTTATTGCTGGCAAAGTTATTTACCCGTCCGGCAAATTTACTGGTACTGGATGAGCCAACCAATGATTTAGACAGTGATACGCTGGAATTATTAGAATCATTATTAGTGGAATATAAAGGGACATTAATTATTGTCAGTCATGATCGCTCATTTCTTAACAATGTAATCACCAGTTCCCTGGTTTTTGAAGCTGATGGTTTAAATGAATATGTGGGTGGTTATGATGACTGGCTGCGCCAAAGAAAAGAGCCGCTTTCAGTCTCTGCAGCAAAGACGAGCCAATTATCCAAACCAGAAACAAAAAAGAAAAAAATTGAACCGGCTATTAAACTTTCATACAAAGAGCAAAGAGAGCTGGATGAATTACCCAATAAAATAGAAAAATTAGAAAAACAACAATCGGCATTAGAAGCAATTATTGCCGTACCGGAATTTTATCAACAGGATCAAAATCAAATTAATAAAGAGTTATCCAGACTGGAAGACATTAACCAGAAACTGGAGGTTGTTTATGAACGTTGGGATTTATTAGAATCATGAAATTTACTTGATTTATTTGACTAACTAGTTTATCCTCTCTCGCCTTGGAGAGGTGGCCGAGTGGTCGAAGGCGCACGCCTGGAAAGTGTGTAAACCGTAAGGTTTCGGGGGTTCGAATCCCCCCCTCTTCGCCATATTTGACCAGCACTAATCAATAAAATCAATCACTTACAGTTTCTGTATTTCAAAAAACAGGCCAAATACGGGCACATTTGGGCACGCTGTGGGCACACCAAGGCTGAAACTTATTTTTCATTAAAATAAGAGCTGTAGATATATTGCTTTGATTATTGTTTATTTTCTAGTATTAGACATCATAGTACTTTCTTATATTTTTATATCGCAAAAGCATCTTCATAGTAGATTGTTGATGGGATTTTTATTTCATTTTTTGTTTGGTTAAATGTTTTTTCGATTTCAGCTTTATTTTTTAAAACACTATAAAGTCTAGCTGGATTATCAATGCATTTAAAAAGTTAAGATGGAAATTTGAGAGTGGTGAATTGGTTGTAAGAACACCTTACCCTTTCCGTGTTGGGAAATATCCAATTAAAAATGATTCTTATTTTGAATACAAAAAAATGACTTGGGAGAAAGGAGTAATTCATCATGATGATGTCCTTTTTTTTAGCTACCAAATTATAAAAAAATTTCCTTTTGTATCTAAAATATTATTGGCAAAATTCCCCTATTTGGTAATTGATGAATTTCAAGATAGTAATCCCATTCAAGTAGAAATATTTAAAACTTTGGGGTTAGAAGGCATTTTAATTGGTATAATTGGCGATCCTGCACAATCAATATATAAGTTTCAAGGTGCAGATTCTACGCAATTTGATACTTTTTCTTTGTCTCAAATAAAGAAATATACTTTAAATGAGAATAGAAGAAGTAGTAATGAGATAATTGACACCCTTAATTCTATCAGAACAGATATTGAACAGATAAAATTCAGGAACGAATCAATCGAAAAGCCAAAAATATTAGTAGGAGATATGACATTAGCGTTAAGAGAAGCTAAAAGGTTGTGTGGTTTAGAAAAAGTTCATACTCTTTCAAGAAATAACATAACCTCAAATGCTATGAAGGCTGAGATTAATGGTATTGGTTTAGATAGTAAATTATTAGATAAGTTAATTGAGACCGACTCAAATAGAAATCGAAGAGTGTTGATTCACGCTTGTATAAAAGCTATTGCCTATTCAAGAGAAAATAAATTCAAGGATGCAAATAAACATCCCCGGGGCAAGCCCTCTCGCTTAAGCTCGACTTTCACTTCGTGAAAGCGGGGTATTTGGATAGACCAAAGATCTAAAAGCATACGCAGCAAGCTGCGGGGAATTAGACCCGCTCAGATTAAAGTATTTGAGAAATTATTTAATTATAGAACCGACAAATTGAAAGGTAAAAAAAGAGCATTAAAATATATAACTATATTATTAAATAAATATAAATATTATCAGGATTTTACCTTGATAGAATTCTCACAATTTGTGAAAGAAAATATTGACTCAAATATTTCAAAAGTAAGTAGTGGTAAAATTAAAGTATTTTACGAAAAATACAACTTTAATCAATTTTTATTATGTGTTTCAATACCTGAAGATTTAAGCTTTCATAAAACAGTCCATAAAGCAAAAGGCGATGAGTTTAATAATGTTTTATTAGTTTTAAAAGAAGAAAATGACATAAACTTTATGATTAACTCTGATTTAAATAATAATGAAGAACATAGAATTAATTATGTTGCACTAAGTAGAGCAAAAAATAGATTATTTATTTCCATACCTACTTTAGATGTTTCAAAGAAAGAAATGCTAAATAATAACTTTGAAATAGAAAATGTATAAATGTTGAATCACCACTTTCTTAACTTTATATAAAATCACCAAGATTGCTTAATGGTAGCTTTGTACAATGAGCGACCGTTTTATAGTTATAAATGCTGAATATTTTGTTGGATTTAAAATTACTGCTTTTTCCATGAATTCAGAGCTGAATAAATTTTGCTTAATTAACCGCTTTGGGGCGAAAGAACTAATTTTTGTCAGCATACTGATTTGTTCGTCTTAGGGTTTAAACTGTAATGTTAATAAATAGAGTTGATAGTTCACAATAGATGAACTATAGTACATCTATTGTGAACCATAGGTGTTTTGTATGAGTTTATTAGGTGATGCTTTATTTACACTTACTCAGCAGAGAGTATTAGGACTGCTGTATGTGCAACCTCAAAAAAGTTTTTATACCAAAGAAATATTGCGATTAACAGGTATGGGAGTCGCTACTATTAAACGTGAATTAGATCGTATGGTAGCAGCTAGTATTCTTACTTTTAAAAAAATAGGGAATCAACATCATTATCAAGCCAACCCTGATTGTCCGATATATCAAGAGTTATTATCTACTGTAAAAAAAACATTTGGCATAGCTGATACGATAAAACTGGCACTTAATCCAATTTCTAAGCAAATCTTTCGATCTTTTATCTTTGGCTCTGTTGCCAGTGGTAAAGAAACAGCAAATAGTGATATTGATTTAATGATAATTGGAGATTGTAAATTCTCAGAAGTTGTCGGGCTGTTATATAATTCACAAGAATTACTGGGGCGAGAAATCAATCCAAAAATATATTCTAAGCAAGAATGGGATGAATTGTGTCTATCTAACACTTCTTTTATAAAAGAAGTGTTAGATAAGCCTAAAATTGATGTGATAGGAAATAGTCATGAGCTTAGATAATTTATTAGGCAGATCACTGGAAAAAATTGAGCCTGATCCGTTTATTATTCAACGATTATTATCTGCAGCTGAACGAAATATTGCTGATTCACATGTGATGGAGATTAGCTCTGAAAATAGATTTGATGTGGCTTATAAGGCGATCATGCAATTATCTAATGTTGCATTACAAGCAAATGGTTATAGAACCTTAACCAGTAAACCAGGTCATCATATGACGATGATTCAATTGCTGAGTCAAACGATTGATTTAGACAAGCAAACAGTGATTGTACTCGATGCTCTGAGAAAACAAAGAAATGTGGCAGATTATTCAGGTGATATAGTTCCAGCAAGTGCAGTTGACGAATGTGTGAGTTATGCTGAGAATTTATTTCATGATGTCCATCTCTGGATCAAAGACAATAAGCCTGAACTTTTAAAGTAATTTTGTGTCGAATATTAAATAGGGTTTTATAAAGAGATGAAAATAGAAGTGAGAAAACCACAAGACAATGAACTCGATGATAGTGGTATTTTAAACTGGCCAATTTGGGAATGTGAACCTTCTACATTTGACTGGGCGTATTCTGATAAAGAAACCTGTTATTTATTAGAAGGGGAGGTTACCGTTAAAACAGATTCTGAAACAGTTAATTTTTCTGCTGGTGATATTGTAGTTTTTCCTGCAGGATTATCTTGTGTGTGGGAAGTAAAAAAAGTGGTTAGAAAACATTATGAGTTTGGTTAACTATCAACACGGCTACAGCACTGAAAAATAAATAACAGTAAAAAACAATCACTTAGATTAAAAAATCGGGGGTTCGAATCCCCCCCTCTTCGCCATATTTGACCAACACTAATCAATAAAATCAATCACTTACAGTTTCTGTATTTCAAAAAACAGGCCAAATACGGGCACATTTGGGCACGCTGTGGGCACACCAAGGCTGAAACTTATTTTTCATTAAAATAAGAGCTGTAGATATATTGCTTTGATTATTGTTTATTTTCTAGTATTAGACATCATAGTACTTTCTTATATTTTTATATCGCAAAAGCATCTTCATAGTAGATTGTTGATGGGATTTTTATTTCATTTTTTGTTTGGTTAAATGTTTTTTCGATTTCAGCTTTATTTTTTAAAACACTATAAAGTCTAGCTGGATTATTTGTTAATAATATTTTGATAAATAGTGTACTTGGTGTATTATTTAATAATGATACCTATAATGATACCTATAATGTTTCTAAATATGAAGTATAGCTTTGGTGTTAATTATTTTCAGGGCTTATAATGAGTAATGTAACCATATATCTTGATAATTGCTGTTTTAACCGTCCTTATGATGATCAAGAGCAATTAAGAATACTGCTTGAAACAGAAGCAAAGTTAAGAATACAAGAAAATATTCGTTCAAAGACTTTTAAGCTTATTTGGTCATATATTCTTGATTATGAAAACAGTAAGAACCCATTTTCTTTGAGAAGAACACAAATTGCAAAGTGGCGTTCTTATGCTGTAAAAGATGTTGAAGAAGATGATGAATTGCTAAAACAGGCAAATTTGATAGCATCCTGTCAAATTAAAAAACAGGATTCTATGCACATTGCTTGTGCTATCAAAGGAAATGCTGATTATTTTCTAACAACAGATGATGGTATTTTAAATAAATCAACTCTAATCAATGATATTAAAATTATTGATCCCATTGGTTTTATTAAAGAGGTTTCAGTATGATTACAGATACAGAGATAAAAGCACAGGGTGTTGAAATTCTCGCAACCCATATGGGTGATATTGAAATGGAACGGTTTATTGCCTTGATACAAAGAGAGCCTTTTGATTATACAACATGGCATCAAAAACAAGATGATGACATGAGTGTTGAAGAAATCAGTCAAGCAGCTATGGCTTTAAGGAAAAAAAATGGCTAGTAATAAGTAAATTACATATCACAGCCTTGTCATTTGAAAGAAAAAGCATTCTCAGGTAATAAAGGTTCATTAGGAAGTGACCGATGGCCAGAAGGTTTTTTTGAGAAAACAGTGGGTAGTTTTGCTAATGCTCCTTTATTGCGTCAATCTCAGGGTGAATTTGAAAAAAGATGTGTTTTTAAGTAAATGACTTCTTGGTTAAACAATTCTTATTGAAAAGTTTGATACAAAATAGAAGTTAATTTTAAAGTTCATAAAAAGTGAACGATAGTACATTTATTGTGAACTTTAGAGCATTAAAATATTAGTCAAAAAGTATGGGCACTCTCTGGCCACAAAAATAAGAGGTAGCTTAAATTCTATTAATAAACAATCACTTAAAAAATAACAGGGAGTGTTCGAATCCCCCCCTCTTCGCCATATTCAAAACCACAATACCTTTTAAATCAAGGTGTTGTGGTTTTTTTTATGTCTGTCACTTTATCAAATATTGACTTGAATTAGTATTTTTTTGCTTCAGTTGGTCAGTTTTTTGGTCTATTTATTTGTCATTTTATATACCAAATTTTGTAACTTACAAATACAAACTTCCCCCCCCCCCCTTAATATATTAAAAGCACTTACTTCATAAATAATGTTCAATTTATTTTTGGATTTTTTCCCATGTAGATAATAGATTACCTCAACAACAACTACGAGGTTATAAAATGAAAAACAAAAAATTATATTTTTTGGACTGTTTCTGATGGCAAATTGATATTATGGCAAAAATAAATGACTTTGGATTATAAATGTCATTCTGAGAGAGCCTCGTATAACAACTCATCTGTTAAATAGTCCTACGATGACTTGTTTAAAATTTGATATAAACTAAACTTTAATTAAGGGATGCCGATAAAGTATTTAATGTTTTTATTAATGGAGATAAAAGTTAATGTTATTAATCAACAAATTATCTATTAAAGGCAGAATTATGGTTTTATCAACAAGCTTAATTCTGATTATTCTATTTGTTTCTATCTATTCACTTTTCTCATTACGAAATGTCGGAGGCGAGCTTAAAGGTCTAGTGGAACAGGACATTCCTATAACAAATGCTCTCACACGTATTACCATACATCAGCTAGAACAAGCCATTCATTTTGAACGTGCCTTACATTTTGGTAGCAATATGGCTAATGAGAACGATAAAGAAGCCTCTAGTAAAAACCATTTTAATGAGCAAGTAGATGCCTTTAGAATTTTGGATAAAAAAGTAGCTACAGAGTTTACTGAAATTGAAGCAATGGCAAAGGTTGCAATTGAGCATTCAAAACAGGAGCGTGAGCGTAAAGAATTTGAACATATTTTGCATCAATTAGAAAAAATTGAAAAAGAACACAAGAGTTATAGTAACCATTCAGAAGATTTATTCGAACAATTTAAACAAGGTCATAAACACCAAGCTGAAATCATGGCGGAAAAAATAGAAAAAGCTGAAGATCAATTGGATCATGAACTAGAAGTATTGTTGGAGGAGATTGAAAAATTTACGGAGTTAGCGGCAAAACAAGTAGAAGAACATGAGCAAAATAGTGAGATGACGTTACTAATTATTGCTATTTTTTCTGTCCTCTTTGGTAGTGGCTTAGCTTGGACTGTTTCTAACTCTACGCAGCAACGACTTAATGAGGTAGCTTACAGCCTGAACCTTATTGCAGGGGGAGATTTTAGCGAAGAGATTAATCAACAAGATGAGATAGCCATACCTATGCGTGATATGCGAGACAAGTTAGTTGAAATGATTACCCAAATAAATACATCTACTAATATCTTGACTACAACTGCAACTAACTTATCTGCAATTACTGTCCAAACCAATAGCAACATACAGCAGCAACAGCAAGAAACAGAACAAGCTTCCAGTGCTATGGCAGAAATGCGTACAGCCGTGCAAGATGTGACAAGTAATATTCAGTCAGTTTCAAATATGGCGAGCCAATCTAATGAACAGGCAGATAATGGTGCGTCCATTGTCGATAATACAGTGCAGGATATCACACTTCTAACAGAAAAAATTAATGAAGCTACCTCTGTTATCGCTGATGTTGAAAAAGACAGTACGAATATTAATAGTGTATTGGAAGTTATTAAAGGGATTGCAGAACAAACTAACTTACTCGCTCTTAATGCAGCGATAGAAGCAGCAAGAGCTGGTGAGCAAGGCCGTGGTTTTGCAGTAGTTGCTGATGAGGTACGGACTCTAGCAGTAAGAACGCAGGAGTCAACAACAGAAATTAATCAAATTATAGAAAAATTACATTCTGCTACCCAAAAAGCAGTAAACGTTATGAGTGAAAGTCAAGACCAAGCAAAAAATGTTGTTGAAAAGGCGGCTTTGGCTGGTTCATCATTAGGTGCTATTGTCAGCTCTGTTTCAGAAATTGCTAATAATAGTGAGCAAATTGCCAGTGCAGCACATCAACAAAATGCAGTAACTGAAAATATGAGTGCAAATATTGAGCATATCAGTGATATGGCTATACAAAATTTAGAAGGTGCAGATCAAATTAATGAGGCAAGTGATGAACTAGTAAGAATCACATCCGAATTAAAAAAATGTGTTAGCCAATTTAAGCTCTAACCAATGATTTTTGAATCAATCGGACTTTCAGCCTGAATACAACGATTTAATGGGAAATTATACCGTGTAATATGAAAAAATATTTTTAATACTCAATTTTTCGAGTTGCTGCTTATTGGATTAGTATTAACTCGAAATGAATTAGGATGACCTGCCGTTAAGGGACGATCAATGCCATTAACTTAAGACTAAGCGTTTATTATTTATCACTTTTATGTTAATATATTCCTACTCAAAAACAATATTATTAGGGAGTAAATTAATGAATTTTTCAAACGGGACAATAAACGGTTCATTATTTGACCCAAATTGTACAAAATTTAATCAGCCAATTATTTTCAACAGACTTTCTGTCATAACATCGTAAATCTGAAAAAGATTTTACCCGAAATCGTTCACTTACATTTCCTCGTTTAATTAGCTTTATGCCCAATATGGTGAACAGCTCCATTCAAAGTGAACTCAGTCGTTTTTTTCAGATTATTGATGATAGTCCTGTTGCTATAAATTCTGTATCATTTTAGTTACCTTACTTATATATGCACTGACACTTTCCCCTTTATCGGTTGGGAACATGGAAAATTCTAAAAGTACAGACATGGTGGATTCCTTGATAATTTTTATATATGTTTTTAGTTGATATTATTATAATAATTCAATTTTATACATACAACTAATGGATTCAGCATAACTAAATATGTTATAAAAACAAAAAAATCTGGAAAGTTTATAAAAAATGTTGAGATAACTGTTTATAGTGCTCTATTTTGGAGTAATGCATGAAATATATACCTTTGGCAGATAGCCAACTTAAGGTTTCTGAAATTTGTTTGGGTACTATGACTTTTGGGCAACAAAATGATGAATCTCAAGCTCATCAGCAGCTTGATTATGCTCTTGAGAGTGGTATTAATTTTATTGATACTGCAGAGATGTACCCCGTGCCTCCCTGTGCTGAAACTGTTCATAGAACAGAACAAATGGTGGGTAGCTGGCTTACAAAACAAAATAGAGAATCCTTAGTTATTGCCACTAAAATGACGGGAGCGGGACGTGGAATGTCCTGGGTACGTAATGGGCAACATCAATTTAATCGTAACAATATCCGTATTGCGTTAGATGCTTCATTAAAACGTTTACAAACAGATTATATTGATCTCTATCAACTACACTGGCCAGAACGTAATACTCCGATGTTTGGTCAATATATTTACAATCCTGATGAGGAGCGTGATTTTACACCAATTAAAGAGACTCTGGAGGCATTGGCTGAGTTAGTTGAAGAGCGAAAAATTCGCTATATTGGTTTGTCTAATGAGTGGCCCTGGGGAGTAATGCAATTTTTAAATATTGCACGTGAGTTTAATTTACCCCGAATTGTCAGTATTCAAAATGCCTATAGTTTGCTTAACCGAACTTATGAGATGGCATTATTAGAATTTTGTCACCGAGAAAATATTAGTTTGAATCCATATTCCCCCTTAGCTTTTGGTTATCTGAGTGGTAAATACCATAATAATCCCAGTGTAAAAGGACGGGTGACATTATTTGATGGTTTTGCTCAGCGATACAATAAACCTAATGTGCCTAAAGCTGTTGCAGCTTATGTGGAATTGGCAGAAAAATTTCACTTAAGCCCAGCTGAATTAGCTCTTGGGTTTGTTTATTCACGTTGGTTTACAGCTAGCACCATTATTGGCGCAACAAAAATGGAGCAGCTTAAGGAAAATATCGCAGCCTATAATATCCAATGGAGTGAGGAGCTTGAAATAGAAGTGCAAAAGATACAGTTGCAGTTCTTTAATCCAGCACCATAAGCAGAACAGAAAAAGTTATTGGTTTATGGAAAGCAAAAAAATGAAATTACCCAGTTGGTTCCTAAAGGGTGTTGGGAGCCAATCTAATAATACTAATTAAGATAACTTTACAGGCAAATGGTTATAGAACCTTAACCAGTAAACCAGGTCATCATATGACGATGATACAATTGCTGAGTCAAACAATTGATTTGGATAAACAGACAGTAATTGTCCTCGATGCTCTGAGAAAACAAAGAAATGTGGCAGATTATTCAGGTGATATAGTTCCAGCAAGTGCAGTTGACGAATGTGTGAGTTATGCAGAGAATTTATTTCATGATGTCCATCTCTGGATTAAAGACAATAAGCATGAACTTTTAAAGTAATTTTGTGTCAAAAATTAAATAGGATTTTATAAAGAGATGAAAATAGAAGTTAGAAAACCTTTAGATAATGAGTTAAAAGACAATGATGTGTCATCCCTATTTGTGCAATCGGTAATACTGTTGTTGTTTTATCCTTCATAGACAAGTCATTTTCCGTATCTGTATGTCGTAAATTTCTTTATCAGGTATAATATCATAATTCTATCATCTACCTTTAATACCAAGACTGAAGACAATAACACAGGATAAAAAGATGAGTGACCTGCCATGCTGCCCTGAATGTGGTTCAGAATACACCTACGAAGATGGTGCTTTGTATGTTTGTCCTGAGTGCGCCCATGAGTGGGGTAAAGATTCAGATCAAGAGGACAATGATACACAAGTTATCAAAGATTCTAATGGTAATATATTAAACGATGGTGACACTGTCAGTGTTATTAAAGATTTAAAAGTTAAAGGCTCTTCTTCTGTCATTAAAGTGGGTACCAAAGTCAAAAACATTCGTCTTGTTGAAGGCGTCCACGATATAGACTGTAAAGTTGATGGTATTGGTGCTATGAAGCTGAAGTCTCAGTTTGTGAAGAAGGTGTAATACTTGATTATGAATCAAAATGAGAAGGCAATGAAAGTATCTGTTTTTATTGCAACCAGTCTGGATGGATTCATTGCTAGAACGAATGGTAGTATTGACTGGTTAATAGCAGTTGATGAACAAGATAGCTCAGAAGACTATGGTTATCAGGAATTTTACGATTCCATAGATTGTCTGATCATGGGCAGAAACAGCATGGAAAAAATTATAGATTTTCCAGAATGGCCATATGAAAACAAACGAGTCGTAGTATTGAGCAGCACATTAGTGGAAGTACCAGCCCAGCATGTAGATAAATTTGAACTCTATTCTGGATCTCTCACTGAGTTAGTAAAACAACTTGAAATTGATGGCTGTGAAAGTTTATACATTGATGGTGGTAAAACAATTCAGTCCTTTATTAACAATGGTCTTGTAACAGATATTACTATCACAACAATACCTGTACTATTAGGTGAAGGCCTGCCTCTATTTGGCAAAATCAGGCAAGATATAAAACTAACACATATTGAAACTAAATCTTATCCAAATGGTTTTGTTACATCTACCTATGAAATTTAAATGATATAAGTTCACAATAATTTAACACGGCAGCAACTATGATAAACAGAGCAGCACTAATATTAATATACAAGGTAGCAGTCATTTAGTGGGTCAAAGGCTGACCCATATGATGATCCATCCATTGCTCAATAGTGGCTTAAAAAATCTGATTATAACACCCCACATTGCTTGGGCCAGTCAGTAATCACGTCAACGATCAATTGGCTGATAATATTCAAGAATTTAAACAAGGCAAACCAAGAAATTTACTTTAATTATAAGAACTGATGTAAATGCCAAATAAATTTCAAAAATTTAACAGTCTGACAGTAGAATATGTTCAACGCAGAAATAAAGTGCATGAAATGTGTCGTCAATATTCTCGTAGTCCATCCAAAGGAAATCTTAAGCGTTTAAAAAGTTTGTTTAGAAAAGTTGGAGAGGGTGTTTTTATAGAATCAGGATTTTATTGTGATTATGGTGATAAAATTTCACTGGGTGATCGTGTCTATATGAATATTAACTGCACAATGTTGGATGGCGGATTAATTACCATTGGAGATGATTGTCTTATTGGTTCTGGTGTACAAATATTAACAATCAATCATGCTCTTTCACCTAAGGAACGTTTAAAAAAAGCCAATTTTGCCAGTGATGTGACAATTGAAAACAATGTTTGGTTAGGATCAGGAGTTATTGTCTTACCAGGAGTAACAATAAAGTCAGGTACAACTATAGGTGCTGGCAGTATCGTCACTCATAATTGTGATAATAATTGTCTTTATGTAGGCAATCCAGCAAGAAAAATAAAGCAGTTAGATTAAATTATTTGATGAAGTCTGGCTCAAACAGATTCAAATTGTTGAATATAAGAGCTATCAGTCAAACTTGAATTTGGCCATCATCATGTGTGGCACAGGATAAAGTAGAGTAATAAATAGCAACTCTACCTAATAACATAAATTCCTACATAATGATGGTGGAATTGTTAAGTTACTTAGAGTATAAAAATCAGAGGTGAATAATTGCAAACACTAGTTAAAAAATGGTTTCAAGACAAGGGCTACGGTTTTCTTGAAAATGGGACAGGTCCAGATATTATGGTGCGAAAAGCAGAACTTATTAAATGTTCTTATTTAAAGGTTCGTTCAATCGTAGAATTTGAGTGCCATATTGATGACCAGGGGTTAATTGCTAAAAAGGTCAGTCTTTTACCTAAAAAAAATAAAATACAGAATAAACAACGTGGTTCCAGAACATACCCTTTTGGTGTGATGACATAAGGCTTTGGTTTAGAACAAATGAAAGCAACAATACTCATTATTCATAACTTAGTAATTCAGGCAAAAGTTTCAGATGAGATTATAGAATTAATCAGTGAAGTTAGATATGATTTGGAAGAAGTATTTGATGAAATTTCTAAAGATAAAATTATTGTATCTATTCAGTGTGATTGAGCCTATCTGAATAATAATACCAAATCCAACTATTGCCATTTTAAACCTATGCACAATATTATTGTATTTATTACTGTCGTCGCTATCTGGTCGACAACACCACTGGCTATTCAGTGGTCGACGCTAGGTTCTAGCTTTAACTTTGCTGTAGCTTCAAGAATGTTTATAGGTATGTTTATATGTTTATTGATACTTTTAATTAAAAGAAAAAGATTATGTGTAACACCACTTGCTATTAGTAATTAGAAGGTTTCAGTATGATTAAAGATACAGAAATAAAAGCACAGGGTGTTTTCGAATCCCCCCTCTTCGCCATATTTTAGTGACCCTGGATGTCTGTTAACATAATCCACCACACATAACCACTTAAATTTTTTCAGGATCTACTATTATTTTAGAAACCAGATTAAAAAGCCAACCCCACTCTAAAATAATAAAATGCACCATTATAACCAAAGGGTGAATATTGCGAGTATTGAAGGATCTTATCATGCCCGACAATACTGCTGGAAGTTTCACCCCATTTATCCGGATATTCATTAAAGATATTTTGCGCACCGACAGCAATATTGAATTTATCATTCAGCTGATAGGATAAATCAAGATCTGTGGTCCATTTTGAATCAAAGTCATACGAGGTTGTACCAAAAACACTTTTATAACTGCCAAACTTGTTCACATTAACCACCACAGTATAGTTTTTATACAAATACTGTGTATATATTTTAATATTCTCTTTTGGCTGACCATCTTCAAGTGTAGTTATCGTCACCTCATTCACTAAAAGGCTTTGTCCATTGGCTCCTAAAATTGAAGGTGCTGTGTTCACACCTGTTACATCGGTGTGATTATAGTGATAGGACATTCCCGTTTTTATAATGCTTTTATTGCTGAACTGATATTTATAATTTAAACGCAGATCAATTCCCTCTGTTTTGGTACTGATAGCATTAGTAAAGTAACGAGCGCTTCCTACACCATTAGCATTTAAAATGGCTTTTACTTCAGGGGAGATAGTTTCCTTAATATTGCCCGTTAACATAATACGATCGTCAATCTCTGTGTAAAAGTAATCCATGGAGAAGGAAAGCTCTGAGGCAGGTTGATAAACAAAACCTGCGGTGAAGTGTGTTGATTCTTCTGGCTCTAAATCAACTGCACCTAAGGCAATGGCAACCGGTTCATTCACTGAAAAAGTTCCGGTTTGATACAGTGTATCTCCTGAAAGCCCCGTAGTAGTTGCGGTGTAATAGGATTGTGATAGAGAAGGAGCTCTAAAACCGCTGCTGGCACTGGTTCTCAACATTAGTGTTGACACAGGCCTATACGATAGTGATAATTTACCATCAAAAGTTGACCCAAAGTCACTATAATCCTCATAGCGTGCCGCCAGACCAATGTCCACATCGTTACTTAAATGATATTTAGTATCAACATAGGCTGCAATATTGTCTCTACTTTCATCAACCTCATTATTCGGCTGAAAACCAGGAAATCCCTGTGCACCTGCATTATTACTCACATCTCCAAGAATATAAGATGCCTCTTCTCCCTGATGAATTTGATAATTTTCATTTCGAAATTCCAGACCGCCAGCTATATCCCAGTTTTTTATTTTCTTTGCCAGATCCAGGTTTACAATTTGTTGTTTATACCTGGTTTCCCCGCTATCAAATGAAGTAGGAGAATCATCCCCCAAAGAGTCATTGTGTGAATTCTCTACACCAAATTCATATTCATTATAACCATAGGTATAGCTTAGATCCCATTTGATATTATTACTTAAAATGCCTTTAGAACCTGTACTAAAAGAATAATCTTCAATATCAGCAACAATCATGGGTAAAAATCCATCTGGATAAATATTAGTATTATTTCTATTATCCACTGGTCGCCGAAAAAAAGCACCGGCTTCACTGTCTCGATTATCATACAAAGCATGCAGATAAAATGTAACACCATTTTCAGTTATCACTTCACTATTAATTGATAACAGTCCATCCTGTGTATCAGCATCACCGTAATGATGGTTTAAGGGCGCATCATAATCATTTCTTGGATCTCCTGAAGGATATTGATCCCTGCTATCCACACCCGCCCTGTTGGTTTCACCACGATCTCTGTATTCAGCACTAATATTAATAAAGCCGTCATAATTTAATGGCATTGAGTAAAACAGATCAGTTTGTTTCACTTCACCATCACCTTCTTTTGTTTCGCCATAAGTCGCTGTTATTTCATTCTTATGACCAAAACCTTTTAAAATAATATTAATAACACCTGCAATGGCATCAGAACCATATTGCGCAGCAGCTCCATCTCTGAGTACTTCAACCCGTTCAATTGATGCAATGGGAATGGTATTCAAATCAACACCTGAAGTGCCGCGTCCAATAGTACCATTTATATTCATTAATGAACTCTGATGCAAACGCTTACCATTAATCAGAACTAATACCTGATCAGGATTCATGCCTCTTAAAGTAAATGGACGGACATGATCGGTTCCATCTGTAATAGATGGTCTTGGAAAGTTAAACCCTGGAATAAAACGCTGCAGAATTTTACTCAGCTCGGTAAATCCTGTCTGACGCATCTGCTCTGCTGTAACCACATCAATAGGCACATCAGATGCCAGCAGATCTCTATCTCCACTTCGAGATCCAACCTCGGCCTTTAATTCAGTTTCTACATCAAGAAGTTCTGAGAGTGATTTTTCATACAGTTCACCTGCCTGTTCAACTTCCGTTTTATCATCTGCAAAAACTGCCTTGGACGAAGTAATCGGGATAAAGAGCGAGACAATAATTGTTATAAAGAGTGTTCGATTAAATTTCATTGAACTTCTCCTTTAATAACATGTTGAGCAATCGCAAGAAGAGGTGCACTGATTTTAATATTAGATTTAACTGCAGAGTCATAGTTTATTTTAAGCTGTGTTTTCTGCATCACAAAGTTTAGCTGAATAATCCCTCCCCTTTGTGCAAAGCCCCGATGCTCGCTAATCGTTAAAATAGATTGCTTTTGAGCATATTTAATCACCTTTTGCATTTCGGATTTATTATCCAGAGTAATAAATAAAATATCAGTGTCTTTAATATCATCAATACGAGTCACATAATGAATTTCTATTGATTTGTCATGTATGGTTTTGTCTTTATAGAGTTCATCTAACAGCTTACCAAATGGGTTTTCATCAATTAAGGTAATAACAAATTTATCTTTATCATTATTCGGCCAGTCAATAAATTTTGCAAAACGTCCCAGAAATACAGCTTGTAAAGCCAGTTCTTCATTGGCTGCAAATGTCGGCAGCAACGGGCTGAGAATAATGCAGATCAAGAGGCTGATGAGTATTTTTTTTATCTTGTATTTCATACTACAAATCCTTTTATAACTTTATTTCTACCTGTTCTTTTTGCTTTATAAAGTGCATCATCAACAATTTTAATTAATTCTTCTTTTGTATTGAGTGCGGGAATAGTGCTACATAAGCCCATACTAATGGTAACCTGTGTTGATTTATCTTTTTCATAACTAATGATTTGCTGCTCCACATTATGCCGAATTCGTTCAGCCACTTTATAAGTGGTATCCATATCAGCATGCTGGCATAAAATTAAAAATTCTTCACCGCCAATACGACCCACAACATCATTATCCCGAGCATTTTCCAATAAATGTTGTGCTACATTCTTAAGAACAATATCTCCTGCCTGATGACCCAGGTTGTCATTAACTTGCTTAAAATGATCGATATCAAGCATTATCACACCTAATGGCTTATCCTCTTTTTGTGCGTCTTTAATTAATAAATCAAATTGATCCATGGTATTTCTACGATTTGACAGATTAGTCAATGGATCGGTTGTTGCTAATATAGAAACTTCATTAAGGTTACTTTTTGTTTTTTTCAATTCTTCATTCGTAGAACTGACCAGTTTTTTTAAATCAATATTATGTTCTTTTAAAATATTATCACGCTTTTTTATTTCATTGGTCATGCGATTAAATTCAGTATAAAGCTCATGGAATTCATCTTTAGTATGAGAAGGCAAATAAATATCAGATGCAGGATCATTTTTAATCTGTCGCATTGCATTGAGAAGGTCATAGAGGGGTTTTGAAAAAATCTTTTCAAACCAGAAAGCAAGGATAAAAATAATAACGAAAGTAAATAAAACGATAGTTAATGAAACAAAAATCTGTTCAATGATATGCTTTTTAATGGCATTGGTATTACTGATAATTTGTAAATACCCAATATTTTCACCGGCATGTGTTATAGAGGTTAATATATCAATATAATCCCATGAGGTTGATATACTAACCTCTGGATAATTCACAAATTCATCTGCAATCCAGTTGTTCAGCTGAATTGTAATATTACCTATGGTAGTAAAAAGACGACCCTGATTATCATAAATCTTAATAGAGTGGACATTTTTATCATTTAAAATCGGCCGTAGAATTGAATTGGCAGAGTCCCTGTCCGCAAACATCAATGAGGCAGCTATGTTTTTTCCGCTGACTTTAGCTAATTTAATACTTTCTTTAACCACTGTATTTTTATCTTTGTACATATTGTAGATAAAAGAGCTGGTGGTTGCCAAAAAGAGTGCGATTCCTGCACTCAGGCTAAACAGAAATATTAACTTTGTTCTTATAGAAAAATTTTGAAAAGTATTTTTTAACACAGGAATCAACTATTATTAGAATTATGTTGATTCTATACCAAATAAAGAAAAAAGTAACGATTCCTTTGGTCACTAAAAAATGGGCAAAGGATAGGAAATTCAAAAACACTTCACTATGTGGAGTTCATCTCTTATAACTGAGCCACAGACTAAAAGACAAGTATGAGACTCACTTATAAACTCAACATAATATTACAAAGATTTAAGGAACTGTATCATGCATCCAGGGCTATACAGTGAATAATTCAGCCCACATATCGTGCTTATTACAAAAGCTCGTTGCAATTAATTGCTTATGACTGGTGTTAATTTCAAATTCTGAAATAGCTTTCTCATCATCGGGTGAAAATGTTTTCTCTGCCAGCACTTCACCTCTCATAGAAACAATCGTATGTCGAACTATATAATGTTTACTGCTCATACCATGGTTAGTTTCAACGGTTATTTTATTGCCATTAACACTGACTTTAGGTGCATGACCACCCACTTTTTTGGCCCATTTACCAGGATTTTCTTTAGTATAAACAATACCGGCAGGCATATTGAATGAGCCGCTGGAAAAGCTGTTACTGCTCAGCACAACACTGCCGACTCCAGCAGCAGCAATAACACCGGCTTTTAAAAATTCACGTCTGTTTTCCATAAGTATTTCCTCATCAATTGTTTGTTTGAATGTCCGAGTATAATACTGGGTTATAATTAATTCAAGACTTAACTAACTTAAAATTTTCCAACCATTTTATTTGGTATTTTATATTACCAAAATGATGGTCGGTAAATTTCAAGTTTAGCTGAAGGTTCTTAATCCCCATACCAGAATGATATGTCCTTTTCAATAAATTCCTGATAGTTCATATAATGACTGCCATCACATGAAAAAGTAAAGCTGATTAAAGTATTAAAAATATTGATAGAAGATGAGCTTAGGTAAAATGTTTCATCAGCGGCTATCGATTCTCGATAGAAGAATAAATGTTTTGAAGTAGCGGGGCTGTTGGAATTTTCTTCAATACATAAAACATTAAAATCCTTTAAAAACAATTGTTTAATTTATTATCATGTATCCAAGTTTGATCTCTGGAGGAGCTATCAGTGAATCTTCAAGCCAGGATGAGGTGTCTAAACCATGATGATGTTGGTTGTTGAGAGCTGCACAAGCGTGGCTTATAATCTGGAGTCCATATCCTGTTTCAATGGTGCTGGTAATTATTGTTTGAATATTATGACTTAGAGCCAGTTTTGCAATTTTCAGAGTGTTTAAAATTCCACCTTGTACCATTGGTTTTAGAATGACTCGATGGACAGGAAATTGGCTTAATGGTAAATTCATTGAAAAAGATTCATCTAAAGCCAGTGTTATTGGTGATTTGTTCTGTAAATCCTGATATTTTTTCCAATCCTTATCATTTTTACAATTAAAATCAGATAAGGGTTCTTCAATGCTATCAATTTGTCTATGATAAGCTTTCAGCTGATTTAATATCCATTGCGTCTCCTTAAATGACCAGCTTTTGTTGGCATCCAGACGAATCAGTGTTGCAGGAGATAATTGCTCTAATAAATTACGTAGTATATCAGTTTCAGTTTCAATATCAGTTAAGCCCATTTTTAATTTAATGCAGTTAAAACCGGCTTGCTCAGCATTTTTAGTTCTGGAAATTATTCCATCATCCAGAGATCCAAGCATTGTGTTTATTTTTATGGCTGAGGCAGAAGAGGGATTTAAACAACGGGCAATATTCTTTTTGTGTATTTTTGAAAGAAAAATCAGCAAAATGCTTTCCAGAGCAAAACGACAAGCGGGCAATAACTTTGTGTCTGATAGCAATTTACTATTAAATGGCTTACCTTTAATTGTCTGTAATTGGTAATAAAAAAAATTTTGTGCCTGAGCTAAAGATTCTGTGCCGATCTCAGCCATGGGAGCACATTCACCAATAGCAGATAGAGAGCCATCTATTAACAAAGGGTTCTTGATTGTCAGCCTGATTAATAATCCCTGTCGATAGTGAAGTGTGGATGAGGCACTTTTCCAAGGGTTTGTCAGCTTGATATTATAGGGTTGAAGCTGATATTCTGTAATAACGTATTGTTGTGCAAAGAATTCATCTATTAGGGAATAAACGGGGCTTTTATCAAACATAAACTCACCCACTGTGTTATTTTCAGGTGATGATGTTTGCAAAACGATAGAGGGCGAGTTTGTTGGCCGAGGACTCATATTAATAATCCGATGGTTAATAATAATGTATAGATTAGCTGTAATTGTGCGGTTTTGACTAATACGGTATTGAGCTGAGTGGAAATCTCCAGGCTAAATAATAGATGGATAATTTTAATAGCAAAGTGAAAACTCAATAGAGGTAATAGAACAAACCATGAGTATGCTGCCTGAGGCTGTTGTGATGAAGATAATAGTGGCAGGCTGAATAAAATCAGATAAGGATAAAGGATCATAAAGCTATAAATCAGTCGGGTAGTCGGGCGGCCGGTATAATGAACCAGAGTTAACTTTTGTGCTTTCTCATCACCATCCAAATCACGATAGTTATTCACTAATAATATGGCTGCTGCCAGACTGCCAATTCCACTGGCTATTAATAATATAATCAGATTAATATGCTGACATTGTAAATAATAGGTTCCACCTACAGCACAGAGACCAAAAAATATCAGAACAAACAATTCTCCAAAGGGGGAGTAGGCTATTGGTTTTGGGCCACCAGTATAAGCATAGCCGCATAAAATGGAAATCAGCCCCAGGATGACAATACTTATCCCGCCAAGCCAGGCGAGATAAATACCTGCAATAAAAGCAATCAGGAAGCTGATGAAAGCGCCTGTTTTTATTTGTCTTGAACTCAACCAGCCCTGTTGTGCTGCACGCTTTGGTCCCAGTCGTTTATCTGTATCTGCTCCCTTTTCAAAATCAGCTGCATCATTGTAAAGATTGGTGCCGATTTGAATGCACAGTGCTGATAGAAGAATAATGAGAAAGGTTAACGTTGAGAATACAGCATGATCATGCCATGCCAATGCAGAACCTGATAATACAGGAGTGATTGAAATAGTTAGTGTTTTAGGACGGATTGCTAACCACCAGATAGATAAGCAGTTCAAAATTTTACCATTTGACGCATTGTATTCTTATCTTTAATCAGGGTCTGCGTTTATAACGACTAAAATCAGGCGATCTTTTTTCAATGAAGGCATTACGGCCTTCCTGACCTTCTTCTGTCATATAAAACAGGGCAGTGGCATTACCCGCCAGTTCCTGTATACCTGAAAGTCCATCAGTATCAGCGTTAAAGGCTGATTTTAATACTCGTAAAGCGGTAGGGGAGTGCTGCAGCATTTCCTGACACCATGAAATAGTTTCTGATTCCAGTTTTTCCAGGGGAACGACGGCATTAACCAGTCCCATGTTTAAGGCATCCTGAGCATCATATTGGCGACACAAAAACCAGATTTCCTTAGCTTTTTTTAAGCCTATAGTACGAGCCATAATCCCTGAACCCAGGCCGGCATCAAAGCTGCCAACTTTTGGACCGGTCTGGCCAAAACGTGCATTATCAGCAGCTATAGTCAGGTCACATATTAAGTGTAATACATGGCCGCCGCCAATAGCGTAACCTGCCACCATAGCAACGACAGGTTTAGGCAGGGTTCTTATCTGGCGTTGCAGTTCTAATACATTGAGATGATTGGTTCCCTGACTGTCTTTATAACCTCCATCATCTCCACGGACTTTTTGATCTCCCCCGGAACAAAAGGCTAAATCCCCTGCACCTGTTAAAATAATAACACCGATTGCTGCGTCATGATGAGCATGATGAAATGCTTCAATGAGTTCAGAAATAGTTTCCGGACGAAAAGCATTACGTACCTCTGGACGATTAATGGAAATTTTTGCAATACCTTTCTGTTCGCCATTACTGTGTTCATAAAGTATATCTATGAAGTTATATTGCTTAACAGGATTCCAGGTCATAGAGTTCCAATATTGATTAGATGCAGGTTAAAGTTGATTATGGCATTCTACACTAGTTTTCTGATCGATAATAACTTCTATTATTTGAATGCCGGATTGTGATAACAGAAGAGGCAGTTGTTTTTCCAGGTCTTGCTTGTTATTTATTTTGGTATAATTTAAGCCATACAGTTTTGCACTATATTTAAAATCCAGACCGGTATCCATTGTCCAGAGTTTATCAAAACTATCCAGTTGCTGTTGCGGTAAATAATTAAAAATCACACCACCGCTATTGTTAATCAGTAAAATTGCAGCATTCATTCCCATAGCTGACAATTGTTTGCAAATCAACAAACCGTTCATATCATGATAGAAAGTAAGATCACCGACCAATGCGACACCGTAGGATTTTTTATTGTCTTTTTGATTAGCCAGCAGCCCGAAAAAAGTTGATAAGTTACCATCAATCCCACTGACACCACGATTGGCAAACAAGCTTATTTTTTTATTATAAGTTGAATTATGGGTGATAAAGGTATCAAAATCACGGATTGCCATAGAGTTACCGCTAAAGATAAAGCTGTTATCAGGAATTGATTTAAGTAAATTATGAATAATGTGACCTTCAAAAAAAGCAGTATTATCAATTGTTGTCGTAACATCCTGAATTCTGACAGCAGATTTTTTTTCAAGATTCAGCCAATGCTTCAGCCAGTCCTGAGTTTGTGTCTGTATGGATAAAGCCAGTATTTTCTGGCAAAATTGGGAGGGTAAACTATGGATTTGTGTATTGGTTTTATGAATGGGATCCAACTTATCACCATAGGAACTTACTAATATCGAATGACAATTAAGAGACTGAAGATAAAGCAGACAATTTTTTGAGACAGGAAATTGTCCAAAACGGATAATCCAGTCGGGTTTTAATGGGGTATGCCCCGTAATATGATGCTGTTTTAAAAAATGATCATAATTATAGATAAAGTGAGAGCTGTCATACTGAGTAAATCGACAATTTGAAAGCGGATCAATTAAGGCGGGACAATTGAGTGTTTTTGTCAACTGGACTAATAATTGTGCAAAGCCGATTTGTTCCTGACTGCTTAATCGACCACAAATGATTAGGCCTTTATCTGAATTAATTATTTTAGCTAATAAATTGAGTCGTATTGGCGAAATTGTATGGCTGGATACTTCACTATCTGTTTTTGATGGGATAGATGGATTGTCTGTTGATAAAACTTCATCTTCTAACTGATCGATAAAATGATTTAAATCCTCGCTGGTGAAGCGTTTAGGTAATAATGGTTCTTTGAACGGGATATTGATGTGAACCGGTCCCGGTTTGTCCTGTAATGATTTTTTATAAGCCCGGCTGGTTACTTGCTGTAGATATGAATTATTCAAGAGTATTTCATTGGATTCTTCCAATAAAATAGTGTCACGAACCTGGGAGGCAAATAATGACTTTTGATCAATGGTTTGATTAGCACCACAATTTTGTAATTCTTTCGGTCGATCAGCTGAAAGTAAAATAAGTGCTGTATAAGAATGATTAGCTTCAACCACTGCAGGCAGCCAATTGGCTACTGCACTGCCGGAAGTACAGACTAATATAACAGGCTGCTGTTTTTGCTGTGCCAGACCCAGAGCAAAAAATCCGGCACTGCGTTCATCGATTTGCAGCCAGGTCTGGATTTTATTGTGCTTTTCACAAGCCAGCGCTAATGGAGTTGAACGTGAACCCGGAGAAATGACTGCCTGTGAAATACCCAGCCGGGAAAAATGATTGATTAAACTAAATGCCCACTGATAATTTAAAGATCCTGACTGCTTCATATTATAGTACTTCTAAAATGGTTTTCATTTTTAATTCAGTTTCCTGCCACTCAGTTTCAGGATCAGACTCAGCTACCAGGCCAGCCCCGGCAAATAGAGTAATCCGTTTTTGATCTATTAATGCACAGCGCAGCATTACAGAGAGTTCGGCATTGATATTTCCATTTGACAACCCATCAAGCCAGCCGAATGCGCCAGTATACCAGCCCCTGTTATAGGCTTCATTTTCTAATAGCCATTTTTTTGCTTTTTGAGCTGGATAACCAGCAACTGCAGGGGTAGGGTGTAGATTTTCAATGATATCAAATAAGTCATACTGATTATCTAATGTACCTTGTATTGGTGTTTCAAGATGATACATATTATGTAATTTCATTAAAAAAGGGGAAACAGACATTTTTAAACTATGACAAAAAGGATCCAGACGTTGATAAATATCCTGAGCAATAAAGGCATGTTCTTTCAGGAGTTTTTGACTGAGTGATAGAGGACTGAGTAATTTTTTTTCTACAGGCATTCTATGAATGGTTCCGCCAATTGCATCACTTTGAATGTCAGGAAAATTTAAACTCAATAGACGCTCAGGAGAAGCTGCAATGACAGACTTGCCTGACAAATGGTAACTAAATACAGTACAGGTAGGATAATGCTTAACTAATCTTTCGGTTAATTGTTTGACTGAAATATTTTTTTCATGCTGCAGGGTTAGTTGACGTGATGTCACTATCTTATCAATAGATCCGGATTGAATTTTCTTGATGGCGGTTTGAGTAAGATTCAGCCAGGAAGAAGGCGGGGTGATGCTGGAACAATAATCTATATTCTTTAATAGCTGTGAATTTTGTCTGGCTTTATCCAGAGCTTCAAGTTTATTAACATAAGTATCCAGGTAATTTTTTATTTGATTTAATAATTTTTCATAAGAATTTTGTGATTTAATATCATGTCTGTTGATATTAACATAAAGTGTCTGACAGGAATTTTCTTCCTTAATAAGAATAACAGGCAGGAATAATAATGTGTTTGGAAGTCCATCCCAGTGTTGAGTCATTGCATCGTTTTCATCAAAAGCAAAGGCATGGAAGGCAATGGGTGAAATCTTATCTTTATTCTCCCAGTAATGGAGAATTTTTGAATAGCCTGATTTTATTGAGTCAAAGCGTGCGGAACCTTCTGCTTGCAGAGTCAGGAATGAACCCAGTCCCAGTAATGTAAAACCTGAGTCAGCCCTGCTTAAAAAAAATGTATCTTCAATATCAACAGCAGCCAGTGGAATTGATTTATTTATGGAAATTTCAAAAGTGAGATAGAGGTATGGCTTATTGTTATCAAATAGCCGGGTGTCTGTCTTGTTCAGGTGATTTTGAAGTTGAGCCTTAAGACAATTTAATAGTGAATCAATCATATGAACCAGTCTGGTATTGTATAAGCCATTTATTATAAGTAAATGAGAGCCGTCAGCCAATGAATTTTTTGCCGCTGTCGCTTTGCAAATATTCTTCCCGCAAAGAGACAGTGGTGACAAATTCATGTTTGATAAGTGCAAAAGCATTTTTTATCATGAATATCGAAGTAAAGTTTTATGCAGATGAATAGATAAAATTGATATAGATCAAGGTTAATCAGACTGAGAATTTATATATTTATCATTAAGATAAAAAAACTGTGTGATATAACACACTTTTTGATGCAAATAGCATAAAAGGGTGATATTATTCCTGTCAGTTTTACATAACTTTAGAATTAAAAAAGTATTTTCAACTAAAAAGGGTGCAAAATATGAAAATAGTAAGCAAGAGCGTAGTCTCTTTGCTCGCTGGCGTCAGTATTGCGATGGGTGCTGTCTCTAGTGCTTCAGCTTCTTCACTTGAAGATGTTATGAAGGCCAGAGGTTTAACTCAGAAGGATCTGTTAGCTGCGGCAAAAACTTATACTCCGACAGGCGGACGCGATGAATATATCGCTGTTAGTTCCGGCGGCCAAAGTGGACACTTGATTGTCTATGGTATACCTTCAATGCGTATTTTAAAATACGTTGCTGTGTTCACACCAGAACCATGGCAGGGTTATGGCTTTGATGATGAGTCAAAAGCTGTTTTAGCTCAGGGTCAGAAGCATCCTACTGAAATTACTTATGGTGATACTCACCATCCGGCATTCTCAGAGACCAAAGGTGAATATGATGGTAAATATCTATTCATCAATGATAAAGCCAATCCAAGAATTGCAGTAATCGATCTGCATGACTTTGAAACCAAGCAAATTGTTATTAATCCAGTATTTAAATCATCACATGGTGGTGCATTTGTTTCCTCAAATACTGAATATGTGATTGAAGCAGCACAATATCCAGCTCCTTTTGAAAACAAATATGTACCTCTTGAAGAATTCAATGAAAAGTATCGTGGTGGTATGACTTATTGGAAGTTCAACCGTAAAGAAGGTCGTTTAGATCCTAAACAGTCATTCACAGTCATGGCACCTCCATATAGCCAGGATTTATCTGACTTTGGTAAAAATGCTTCTGAAGGCTGGTCATTCACTAACTCTTTCTGTTCTGAGCGTTATGTTGGTGGTATTGAAAAAGGACGTCCTCCTTATGAGGCAGGTTGTTCACAAAAAGATACTGACTTCTTACACGTAGTGAACTGGGTAAAAGCAGCAGAACTGGTTAAAGCCGGTAAAGCCAAGAAAATCAATGGTCATGATGTGTTAATGATGGACACAATGGTTAAGAACAATGCTTTGTTCCTGATTCCAGAGCCAAAGAGTCCTCATGGTGTTGATGTTTCTCCAGATGGTAAATATATCATTGTTTCCGGTAAATTAGACAGTCATGGTTATGTTTATGACTTTGCTAAAATCCAGAAAGCCATCAAAGCGAAGAAATTTGAAGGTAAAGACCCTTATGGTATTCCTATTATCAGCCTGAAAGATGCGCTGCATAAGCAGGTTGAATTAGGACTTGGACCTTTACATACGCAGTATGATTCTAAAGAATGTGTGGTTTATACTTCTTTATATGTTGACTCTATGGTTGGTAAATGGAACTACTGTGAAGGTAAAGTTCTGGATAAGATTTCTATTCACTATAACATTGGTCACTTAATGACTATGGAAGGTGATTCCGTTTCTCCAGATGGTAAATACCTGGTTGCTTTAAACAAACTGGCTATTGACCGTTTCAATCCTGTTGGACCTTTGCATCCACAAAACCACCAGTTGATTGATATCAGCGGTGACAAGATGGAATTATTGTATGATATGCCGATTCCTCTGGGTGAACCACATTATGTTGCGGCGATTAAAGCTGATAAGCTGAAGCCTGCTGTGCGTTATAAGTCTGGCTGGAACTCCCGTATGGACAAGCGTTCTGAATTCAAAACTCGTGCTGGTCGTGAAAAGACTACCCGTACTTGTGATGCAAAAGGTCAGTGTACTGTTGTTGTTAAAGGTACGACTATTCGTTCACACATCACGCCTGAAACAATTGAAGCAGAAGCTGGTGACATCATTGAACTTCATCTGACTAACCTTGAACGTGCGCAGGATGAAACTCATGGTTTTGCGGTTTATGGACACAATGTTAACTTATCACTTGAGCCAGGTAAGACTGTTAGTGCAACATTCAAAGTACACAAAGAAGGTGTCTACCCTTACTACTGTACTGAATTCTGTTCAGCACTTCACCTTGAAATGGAAGGTTATCTGTTAGTTAAACCTAAGGGCTACAAAGCGAAAGCCGGTAGTGTGAAGGAAGGTCAGGCTTATACCAAGGCTGATTATGACAAGCAGGTTAAAACCAACAACGCCACTCAGGATATCATTAACTCGGTAGTTGGTTATATTACCAGTACTAACTATAAAGACTTCCCACCAGTGGTTGCCTTAGTTGAAGATGCGACTGACCAGTTAGGTTTTGCTGATGAAGCCAAGAAGAAATCAACAGCAGCAGCAGCTAAGAAAGATTGGCAGAATGCGACTTTATGGGCTGGTCAACATTGGCAGTACCAGGTTAAAGCTGCAGACATTGGTCTGAGAGCTAAGACTTATCTTGAAGAGCATGGTGCCAAGGTTATTAAAAAATAACGTTTAAACCAACTCTTACCAGAGTTGAAATAGAAGGGGAACATTTTTGTTCCCCTTTTTTTGCTTTTTTTATAAGAAGATTTGATATATATTAAGTGATTCAGCTTTGATTAAGGTATACTACGGTATCTTGAAAAAGGTACATTAGAAATATCTACACTAATTATACTTGAAATGGTACCTTTGTAGGATGTATCGAGCGTAGCGAACTGCATCTATAGAGGCTGACTGAATTCACTCACTTATAATAACAGTTTAAAATAAATAAAGGATAAACAATGAAAAAATTAACAAAAATAGCAATGGCTGTAGCTTTTGTTGGCGGTGTAAGTTTGACTTCCAGTGCGATGGCTCTGGATGGTGCTGCTTTATATCTTGACGCAACTAAAGGCGGTTGTTCTGCTTGTCATGGTAAAGATGCTAAAACTCCTATTATGCCATCTTACCCAAAACTGGCTGGTCAAAATGCAGATTATGCTTTTAACCAGATGAAAGATATTCAAAGTGGTAAAAGAAATAATGGAATGACTGCTGCCATGAAAGGCATTACACATCTGACTACTGATGAAGAGAAAAAAGCGATTGCACAATGGCTTTCTGAGCAGTAAAAAATTTATTTTATTTGTAAATTGGAATTGACTCTGTGAATTCCAGTTTACAACTGAGCCTTAATTTTAGAATATTACATTATTTTGATTTTCATCAAGGTGTTAAAAGTGTCAATATGAAAAAATACCACCAGTCATAATTATTTACTATTCTTATTTATAAACATCAGGAGTTTATCTAACATGAAACTTAAATCAGCGATTACTATGCTGGCATTCTCAACAGCACTGGCTGTTAATGGATTTGCTTTAGCCTCTTCACAATCTGATGAACATGCCAAAGCAGCAGGCTGGAATAAAGGTGGTGGTGAGCAGGATGCAGCATTACATTTAAAACCTGATTTAGAAAATGGTCTGGAAGTTTATGAAGTCTGTTCAGCCTGTCACCTGCCTGAAGGCTGGGGCACCAAAGAAGGTACATTCCCGCAACTAGCGGGTCAGCATAGAAAAGTACTGGTTAAACAACTGGCTGATATTCGTGCATTAAATCGTGATAATCCAACCATGTATCCTTTTGCTCTGCCTGAATCAATTGGTGATGAGCAGGCAATCGCTGATGTCACTGCATATATACAAAAGTTATTAATGAATCCTGATAATGGTAAAGGGCCTGCTACAGCTGACTTAGCCAAAGGTGAAAAGCTATACAAGGATAATTGTGTTAAATGTCATGGTGATATTGGTCAGGGTGATGCTGATAAATTCTATCCAAGAATCTCCGGTCAGCACTACAACTATATGCTTAGACAGTTTGAGTGGATTCGCGATGGTAAGCGCCGTAATGCTAATCCTGATATGGTTGAGCAGATCAAAGGCTTCTCTAATGAAGATATGGTCGATGTAATCTCTTATGTTTCCAGTATTCCTTTGCCAAAAGGTGATGCAGCACCATCAAAAGACTGGTTGAATCCTGATTTTGATTAGACTTTAATCAAAATATTGATATTTTGTCCAATAACAGTTTAGAATTAAATTTATTCTGAGCTGTTATATTATAAGTTGCAACAAAAGAACATAGCAGTAACCTGGGGTGGGAAATGCTAACATAACACAAAGGATCATTTCTAATGAATGACGCTAAACGCCCTTTATTTATCACTTCTCTTTCTATTGCCTCAGTGATCTTGATGATCATAATTTATTTTGTTCCAATCTGGTGGGTTGCACTGACCGCCCCTAACTATCCTGAAACTGCATTTCCCGATGGTGTGCGGATTAATTTCCATATGAACGGTGTTTTTAATGGTTGTTCTCTTGTAGTTAAAGATGAAATTCTTGAGGAAGAAGCACTTGACTGTGTGCATGAAATGGATACGATTAATCACTATGTCGGTATGTACCCTATTGCTGCCGGTGGTCCGATTGAACGTGGATTTTCACCTTTTTTAATCACTTTGTTGATTATTATGGTCATTGGATTTGCTATTTCAGATCCTAAAAAGAGAAAAATATTTTTAGGCGTAACTTTTGCCTTCAATGCTGTGTGGATGACGATGACCATCTATAAGACCAATGGTCTGGATTATCAAAATGAGGGTTATTTATTTGCTCTGATGAATCAACTGGATCAGGATACGAATGATATGACTCTTGGCGGCAGTGTCAAAGAGGTGGACTCTAAGCTTGCCTTAAAACAGCTGAGAGATTCTCTTGCCGGTAAAGAAGTTGAAGATTTATCTAAACAACTGGAAGCTCATAAAGTTAAACTGGAGTTAGAAGCCCCTGAAGAAAAGATTGCTCAAAAAGTAATACTGATTGAACAGCTTAAGGAGACTTATGATAATGATTTTGTCAATAAACGTGTTACTGATGAATGGACAGGCAATGGCTTACAATTAATGGCCTGGCATTATGGTAAGGTTTTGGGGCGTTATTTCAATAATCAGGATGAGATTTTACCTATGGTGAAAACTCTGAGAATTGCGACTCATGTTGTGTTTATTGGTTTAATTGGTGCAATGCTATTGTTGGTAGTGATGGGTACGCGGGCAACAAGAAATATTGTATTCTGGCTGATGGTCTTTGTTCCTATGGCACTACCGGTATTCTTTATTATTGACTATTCTGCCTGGTTATGGTGGTATGGTCATACATTAAATGATATGGGGGCTTTTGCAGTAAAACCCTTTATGCCGACAGTTTTTGGTGAAGGTAAAGTAGCTCAGTTCGCGACATTCTCTTACCCGAGTATTGGTTTTGGTTTAATGATGCTTAATTCTGTTATTCTGGCGGCCATTGCTTTAATGCGTCGTCAGGAGTCGTTTAAATAATCAAAGTCTATTCATTAATTCCCTCTCCCTCAGGGAGAGGGTTAGGGTTGTCTTTAGAGAATTGACTCGACCCCATATTTGTGACCCCGTATTTGGAAACCATCTTTTATAATGCTCATACGATTTCTTTTTATCTGTTTGTTTTTTGTTTGTTCACAAGCCTGGGCAAGTGAACAAACTTCCTCTGAAAATACGGCTCCTGCCTATCCTCCATTACAGCCGCTGGTTGATCAGATAAAAAAAGGTGAGGTTTTTACCATTCCTCCCGGAACCTATTCAGGTCCTGTTTTTGTTGAAAGGGCAATTACCCTTGACGGCCAGGGAAAAGTGACTATTGATTCCGGTGGCAAAGGTTCGGTTATTATTCTTGATACTGATGGTGCTGTTGTTAAAAACCTGCATTTAACCAATTCCGGCTCTTATCATAATGATCTTGATTCCGGTGTTCAAGTGCGTGGTAATTTTAATGTAGTTAAAGATAATATTATTGATAATTGTTTATTTGGTATTGATTTACAGCAATCTGAAAATAATATTGTTAAACGTAACACCATCAGTTCAAAAGATGACGAATTGGGTATGCGTGGTGATGCCATCCGTTTATGGTATAGTTTTAACAATAAAATCACTGATAATATTATAAATAACACCCGTGATATGGTCGTCTGGTATTCAAAAAGTAATATCATCCATAATAACAAAAGTAGAGGCGGCCGATATGGTTTGCACTTTATGTATTCCCAGTATAATGATGTGCAGTTTAATGAATATTATGACAATTCTGTTGGTATATTCTTAATGTATAGTGATGGAGTTATTGTCAAAAACAATATTATCTCTCATGCCACAGGAGCTGCTGGAGTAGGTATTGGTTTTAAAGAAACTTCTGATGTTGTTGTGGAAAATAATCAAATCCTGTTCAGTTCAACAGGACTTTCTATTGATGTATCACCTTACCAACCGGATACAAAAAATCACTTTACTAATAATTTAATTGCATTTAATGATATTGGTATTCGTTTTTTAGCGAATTGGAAAGATAATATCTTCAGTAATAATCATTTTAAGGCTAATATTACCCAAATTGTAGTTTCCGGTGGTCAAACTGCCAATCGTAATGAATGGACAGGTAATTACTGGGACAACTATGAAGGCTTTGACCTCGATAACGATGGCATTGGTGACACATCTCATGATATTTATGCTTATGCTGATCGTATCTGGCAGGATGTTGCTGGTGCTCAGTTTTATAAAGGTTCAGCGGTGCTTGAATTGATTGATTTCTTAGAGCGTCTTGCCCCATTTAGTGAACCTGATTTATTAGTGAGAGATAAAGCACCATTGATGAATGTCAGTATGAAAAAGTTTGATGTTTATCAGGGTGGCATTGGTTCTGATGGAGAACAATCCAATGATTTGGAAAGCAGACTGCTGAGGTATATACAATGACAGAAGCCCATTCAGACTTAATAAAAACAGATGTTAAAAAATCAAAGTCCATTAAGCGAGGTCCGGGTAGAAGAGCACAGCAGGCAAGACGTGAATTTTTACGTTCTATTGCTCTGACTGCCGGTGTTACCAGTATTTCTCTTCTGGGTTTTCTACCCATTGACACTGCTAATGCTAAAAACCGTCTAAAAATGCGTCCCCCTGGTGCTTTAGATGAGGATAAATATCTTTCATCCTGTATTAAATGTGGACAGTGTGTGCAGGTTTGTCCGGTTAATGCAGTCAAACTGGACGATATGGATACGGGGTTTGGTCTAGGTACTGCTTATATTGATGCCAGAGAACAGGCTTGTGATTTTTCCTGTGATGGATTGCAATGTGTACTGGCCTGTCCAACAGGCTCTCTTACACATACATTAGACTATACCCATGATACTCGTATGGGCTTTGCAGTTTTAGATAAGCCTAAAATTTGTCTGGCAGTTTTAGGAAAAGGATTTAAAGGTCAGGCTCGTGGGCCTGATTATGAAGGTCTGTTGCGTTATGAAGAAATCGATCGCTGGAATCCGATTGCATTAAGAGATCACCCCTATGATGTTGAAATTTGTGACCTCTGTGTTCAGGCCTGTCCGATAGAACAACGTTATAACCAGTGCCAGGATGGAAAATATCCTTCCGGTGATGAAAATCAATGTCCGCCCGAGCGTGCAATCGGACTTGAATTGATTACTGAGAAAAATGGTGTTAAACATATGAAGCCAGTGATTTATGATGGCTGTGTAGGCTGCGGTGTCTGTGAAATGATTTGTCCTACAAACGAGCCAGCCATTATCATTGATTATAATAAAGTGACCGATATACCCTTGAGTGAACACTACCAGATAAAAAGTCGTAAAGGAGGTCACTCATGAATACTTATATAGAATCTATAGCGCAATTATTTGGTCGAGCTTCCCGTAAACCCAAAAAAGAAGAAATTTCACCTGCTGCACAGAAAATATATTTCTATAAGAAAGGCCAGACAGTCACCAAGGCACAGATAGAAGAATTACATGGTGAGCACCAGAAAAACAGAAAAAATAAATGGCGTAAGCGCCGCTGGTTAACGTTGATTGCAATTAATCTTCTTTTTGTTGTTTCTTTCTCTTTGGATATACAATTACTTGAAGGGGCATTAACAGCATCCCGCTTTATGGGTTTTCATATGGCGGACTTAAATTCTGCATTGCAGGTTATGCTGGCTCATAAGGTGATTTTAATTAACTTGCTGATTGGTGTTGTGACCGTCTTTATTATGTGGATTATACTGGGAGGACGTACATTCTGCTCCTGGATTTGCCCCTATCATCTTCTGGCTGAATGGACTGAAACTTTGCATCTGTGGTTGTTTCAACGCGGTTGGGCAAAAAATTATACTTTTCATCGTGGTGTCAGAAGTGTTTTTTACGTGATTTTTGCTTTACTGGCATTAGTGACAGGCTACACCGTATTTGAGTTTATTTCTCCTACGGGGATTTTAAGTCGTGCGATTATCTACGGCCCTACGATGGCTTTAGTCTGGGTCGCATTATTACTGTTATTTGAACTACTTCTATCGCGTCGTTCCTGGTGTCGCTATGTATGTCCTATCGGAATCACCTATGGCATAGTCGGTGTTTTTTCACCCTTACGTATAACTTACGATTTAACAGATTGTAAACATGAAGGTGATTGTCGCAATGTATGTTTAGTTCCCCATGTATTAGATCTGACTATCAAAAATCGCAGTACAGATATTGAAGTGGGACTGGGTGCTGATTGTACCCGTTGTGGTCTTTGTGTCGATGCCTGTCCTACCAGTTCATTAACTTTTGAATTCAGAGGCTTGTCACAGAGACCAAAAAAGGAAGAATTACCTTTGATGCCAGATCCTTCAACAAGTCAAGAGCCTAAAAATGATTGAATTTAATAATGTCAAAAAAACCTTTAAACGTACAGAAGTACTCAAAGGTTTAAATCTTAAAATTGAAAAGGGTGATCGGATTGCTCTGGTTGGATCAAATGGTGCGGGCAAAACCACTATGATTCGCTGTCTTCTAGGTGAATATGTTTGTGAGGGGCAGGTTTTAGTGAATGGTCATGATCCTCGTCATGAGCGTCAATTAGTACTTAAAGATATTGGTTTTGTTCCGCAATTACCACCACCTTTAAAAATGCCTGTAGGGCAGCTTATTCATTTTTCAGCCAGTTTATGTAATAGCGATCCAAAGCAGATGATTAATGTTGTCGAACGTTTGGGACTTGATTTTGTAGAACTAAAGTCACGTCCTTTTGTAAAGTTGTCCGGTGGACAAAAACAAAAAATACTGATTAGCATTGCTTTGGGACGCGATGCCAAAATCCTGATTCTGGATGAACCTGCAGCCAATCTTGATCCGGATGCCCGCCATATTTTCTTCCAGTTATTAGCAGAAAATAAAGACGCAGTGATGTTGATTTCAAGCCATCGTCTGGATGAAGTGGCTGCATTGGTGAATCGAGTGATTGAAATGGATCAGGGGCTGGTTGTTCTTGATGACAGGGTTGAAGACGAGGTTGACCTGGACAGTATTTTACACACTGAAATTAAAATTAAACGAGTAGATGAAGCCTTTGCCAAGGCTATCAATTTATGGAACTTTGAATCTGGTGACGGTACGCATTGGCGAGGTCAGGTTGCAGGCCCTGATCGCTTGCGTTTTCTCGGTGTTTTATCCCGTTATGCTGCCATTTTAAAAGATATACATATGGAAGAAAAAACTGGTGACTAGTATTTTTAAAAATATCCTGTTTATAACATTATTGGTCTTTTTCTTATCCGGCTGCGGCAATGATAAACAAACAGGTGCTGTTGATACTAAATGGGATAGGGATGTTTGTGAACGCTGCTTAATGATGTTAAGTGATAGAAATTTTTCGGCTCAGATCCGGGTTTTTCCAGAAGGAAAACGTTCTAAAGTTTTTAAGTTTGATGATCTTGGCTGTGCAGTATTATGGTTAAATAAAGCAGAAAAACAAGTGGTTTTTCGTGATAATTCAAAAACAGAAATCTGGGTTAATGATTATAAAAGCAAAGAATGGATTGATGCAAAAAAAGCCTGGTATATTAAAGATGAGATTTCTCCCATGGGTTATGGCTTGGGGGCACAGTTAGATAAAGCTGAAGGTGCGTTGAATTATGATCAGGCAGTTGAACATATCTATGTTGTTGAAGAGAAATTGAATATTCATGGTGGGAATTTGGAGCACTGATTAAGCTATCCGTGCTAATTCTCTTTTCGGGTGTAAGTAAGAAAAAGACTGTCAAGATCAACAGCTCCTAAAGCAGATATTTTTTCTTCTGCTTTTGAAAGTACAGAATATCAACAAAGTATAAAGTGAGTATTGGGTAGGCAGGTGTAGGATCACGGGGTTTCTGAAAACAGGGCTGTTTTCAGTAAAGCGTCATATGGATATGCTTGAGCGTTCCTCGATCCTACACCTGCCTACCCAATACGTGTTGTTAAATTAAAAAGTGAAAATACATGAAACATTTATGGTTAACAGCGTGGGCTGATATTATTGAATCCCTCAGGGCAAAGTGGTTTATTGTTTATAGCGGGGTGTTCGGTGGTATTGTTGTTCTTTTATTTGTCTTTGGTATTACTGAAAGCCGAATTATGGGATTTACGGGTTTAACCCGATTATTGATTACCTATATACAGCTAACCATTGCGATTTTACCAGTGTTTGTTTTGATAACGACGGTGAGATCAGTTGCAGGAGATCGGGAAGCAGGGGTATTTGAATATTTGCTTTCATTACCCATCTCTTTGTCTGCATGGTTCTGGGGACGGTTTTTAGGTCGTTTTATTGTTGTTTTCCTGCCGGTGTTTCTTGCTATGGTAGGCGCTGTTATCTGGGCGGCAATAAAAGGAGCTGATATTCCATGGGCTTTGTTTACAAGTTATACGGGATTACTGCTGGCTGTTGCCTGGTGTTTTTTAGGTATTGGAATGTTGATTTCTACCCTGGCAAGAAGCTCTGATGTTGCTCAGGGGCTAGCCTTTGTTACATGGCTGGCTTTTTTACTTTTTATGGATCTAATCCTTTTAGGAATTATGATCCGTGAAGGTCTGCCTTCAGACACAGCCGTGGCAATTTCTCTTATTAACCCATTACAGGTTTTTCGTACTGCTGCGATGATTTTATTTGATCCGCAGCTGGTTATTCTTGGGCCATCAGCTTATGTTATTCTGGATATGTTTTCTGAGACAGGATATATTATCTGGGCAATTGTCTACCCTGTATTGTTGGGAACACTTAGTGCCTTTACGGGGTATTATTTATTTAAAAAAGGTGATTTACCATAGGAGCTGTTGGTCTATCAGATATTGCCTACGTTACTTTTTACTATCAATGGAATGTATTTGATATGTAAAAAGTGCCTTGTTAATACTATAATTTTTAAAATCAGTCTGATATCTGAAAGACCAACAGCCTCTAGAGTAAATTTTTTCTGAAAACTTACCACTCAAAACTTTAATTTCCAGAGATTTAGATGTTTAAAATATTACTTTACTGTTTTTTTCTTTTTTTTCCGTTTAGTTCTACTTATGCAGAAATTGATCTGGATTTGGGTGAGGAAATTAATGAACTTTGTGCCGGCTGCCATGGTGAATATGGTGAAGGTGGGAAAAAGGGGGAGTATCCTCGTTTAGCAGGGTTACCTGCAGCTTATATTATCCAACAGCTTAAATTATTTAAGGATGAAAAACGCAAAAATATGCCGATGCGTCCTTATGCCAATGAACGTGAAATGCCCGATGAAGATATTCCGTCAGTGGCTGCTTTTTTATCGCAGATTAAGTTGACCAGTGAAATGCCTGAATTTGATGAAACGGTGAGTGCTTATAATAAGCTTTTAATTGCAAAAAAAGTATTTAATATTGCCAAAGTAGAAGGGGATATTGAATTAGGTGAGGAACTCTATGTTGATGATTGCCAACTCTGTCATGGAAAGCTGGGTAAAGGAAAGGATGATTCTGATACACCGCCTTTGGCAGGGCAGTATACTCAGTACATGGTTAAGCAAATAAAGAGTTTTGCTGCAGGTGAACGTTGGCATGAATATGCCGAGGCATTGTTTTCTGAAATGGAAGAGGATGAAATTCAGGCAATCATGGCCTATCTGTCTATTATGGATTAATTTCCTGACCTTCCGGGGTTAGAGATGATGTCCGGCTTTTGCTTCTTCAATACTACGCGGCAAAAATTCGCCGCATCTCTCTCTGTTAACTACTTCTAACGCAAGATGATTAACATAAGATTCCAGATTGATAAATATAATGTTATTTTGACGTTCAAATTCCTGTCGGCGAACCTGTAATAAGTATTTTTCCTGTCCATTTAATGAATAATACAATTGTTCTATGGTTGAATGTGTCATAAGTTTTTGTTTTTATCCTGCTAGAAAAATAATGATTCTCTTGTACTTTTCATGTACTACTTTTTATCTAACACTCTTTATCTATCAGAATATGCAATTTATATACCTGATATTCTCTAAATTACGGCAATAAAAACACTTTGTTTATCAATTCATAATGTGTTATTTTGTCTGCATGTATAAACACACCAGAATTATTCTATTCTTAACTGCTTTATCTATAATGCTGACTGGCTGGATTAATGCCAAACAGCAGACTATCTTGTATACAGAAAAAAAACTCTCTCAAATAGAAAAGAAACATGGGACAAAAGTTTCTGATCGTTTTATCAAATGGAAACAGTTTGTTGCTGAAAATCAGGATAAATCAGAGAGTGAAAAATTAAAACTGACTAATGATTTTTTTAATCGACAGTTAATCTGGATTGAAGATAAAAAACTCTGGAAAAAAAAGGATTATTGGGCAACACCTATGGAAACCCTGATTAAAAGGGCAGGGGACTGTGAAGACTTTACCATTATTAAATACTTCACTTTAATTTCTTTGGGAGTGCCTGTCAGTCATCTGAAACTGACTTATGTAAAAGCACTTAAATATAATCAGGCTCATATGGTATTGACTTATTCAGAGACAAAACGTTCAGTTCCTCTTGTTTTGGATAATATTAATAAAAAGATTTTACCTGCGAATAAACGTAAAGACCTGAAGCCTGTCTATAGTTTTAATGGTGAAGGTATGTGGTTGCAAAAACAAAAGCAGTTAGGCAAAAAAGTCGGTAGTAGTAGTCGGATCCGTTTATGGGTTGATCTCAATAAACGAATGAGAAAAGAATTGATATAGGGATGGGTGTTCATGACTTTATTTAAGCAAATACTAATTATAATCTGTGTTATTTTTTTCACATTATTTGTTAGTACATTTTTTGTCAGTACTGAAAATATCCGTGATTATCTCAATGAACAATTGTCGTCACATGCACAGGATGCAGCCACTTCTTTAGGTATTGCTTTAACAGCTGAAATTGGTGATAACGATATTGCATCGATGGAAACCTATACCAATGCAATGTTTGATAGCGGCTATTATAAAGAAATTATCATTAAGGATATTGATGAAAAAATCCTTTTTCAGAAAGATCGTCCTGTTATTATTGATGAAGTACCGGATTGGTTTATCAGCCTTTTCCCTCTGCATGCTCCCCATCAGCAAGCCAGTGTTGAAAGTGGCTGGCAGACAGTGGGTACAATTACCATTCAGAGCTACCCCGGATTTGCCTATAAGAAATTATGGGAAAATGCTCTTAATACTTTACAATTATATTTATTTGTTATGTTTTCCATCCTGCTGGTAACAGCTTTTGCCCTAAAATTCCTGCTGAAACCACTATTAGCAATAAGACAACAAGCTGAGGCAATTTGTAATCGGGAATTTCCAATTATTGATATTAAACCTAAAACGATTGAATTTCTACATGTGGTTACTGCTCTGAATAAAATGTCCAGGAAGCTTAAGGAAATATTTACAGAACAGGCCAAAATGACTGAGGATTTGCAAAAACAGGCATTTCAGGATGGTTTAACCGGATTACCTAATCGCTCAATTTTTATTAAACAATTGAAGTATTTCTGTGATTCGAAAAATGAAACCAAGCGTGGTTGCCTGGTGATTATGCAGTTAGATGATCTGGTTAAAGTGAATAAGGAATATGGGCATCTTAAAGCCAATGATTTATTGAAACAATTAGCAGCTTTACTCAATAAAACCAGCGAAGATTTTCCTAATTCACTGGTGGCTCGATTATCTGGTAGCGAATTCGTTTTATTAATAAAATCAATTACCCCTGAGCTGATAGATAAGTTGGGTAAATCATTACAAAATGAACTGGGCGATATTGCTAAACAACTTGAATTTAAAGGTGATGATATTGCTCATATTGGTATGGTAATGAATTACAATAACCAACAGATGGGTGATTTATTATCCGATGCTGATTTAGCACTGAAACTGGCTCAGCAGAAAGGAATTAATGCCTTTCATTTATATGATAATGAACATGCTCAAACAGTTCAGACTCAGGGCACCGATGAATGGCATGATATTATCAATAATGCGATAGCAAATGACTGGTTTCAGTTATATTTTCAAAAAACAGTGGATACAGAGGATCAAACTGCTTTTCAGGAAATTATGCTGCGCCTGAATTATGAAAATCAGGTGATTTCTGCAGGTATTTTTATTCCTATGGCAGAGCATCTGGATATTACCCGTTTTGTTGATCGCTGGGTCATTGAAAAAATTATTGAGCGCATTCAATCAGGTTCTGAAACTGCTTTTTGTATTAATCTTTCCCGTGATACTATACAGGATCCGGCTTTTCCTATCTGGCTTAAAGATCAAGTCAGTGAATTATCTACACAAAAACAGAGTCAGCTGGTGATTGAAATGCCGGAGTATAATGTGATTAAAGCATTGCCGGAATACAAGAATCTATTAATTATCATGGAACCTTATGCTTGTCAGTTTTCAATTGACCATTTTGGTATTGGTTTTGCCTCCATGTCTTATCTACAGGATCTTAAAATAGATTATATTAAAGTACATGGCAGTTATGCTTCAAACATTCAGGATAATAATGATATTGTTAATTATATGAGACAAATTATCAGTACTGCCCATAATCTGGATATTAAAATTATTGCTGAGGGAATTGAAAAAGAAGAAGATTTAAAATCATTAAAAGAATTGAATCTGGATTATTATCAGGGTTACTTTATTGGCAGACCTGAGCCGGAAGAGCAGTAATTTCTGAAATTTTGAATTCCCCTGAATAGAACTTGGGAATTCAATCAATAATGAATGTTATTTCATCATTGCTTCAGTTGCTTTTTGCATATCTACCGATTCAGCTGCTTTTTGCTTGTCAACAGAGTCGTAGGCTTTCTGGTAGTCAACGCCATCAGCACTGACAGCACCCATTGCTTTTTCGGTATCAACGGACTCGACCATTTTTCCTTTATCGACTGAATCATAAAGCTTGCCATAATCAACTGCGTGAGCAATAGTGATGTTGAGTAAGAAAAAACATATAAATAACTTCTTCATAGAATATACTCTGTACTTTTTGTAAAATAAATAATGACGAATTGCGTAAAAAAGGGGGCGGAGTCAGATTGAATTAGGTAAATCTGACTCCGCCCCTTTTTATTAGAAACTTACAAATTTGCCATAATTGCTTCGCTGACTTCACCGATAGATGGGCCACCATCAATGGAAATCACCTGGGTATCGCCGCCAAGTCTTTTAAAGAAATTAACTGCAGCCATAGTACCTGTATTTTCGTCATAGTAAATATCATGACGTTTATCAACAGCTTCTTCGTCCTGATCATCTGCTCTGGCTGTTAATGCACCGCCGCAAACCCGACAAACCAGTTCACCATCTTTTTCAACCGGCTTAATCGCATCAAAAGCAATATGATTAGGGTGGTTATTATCATTTTCACATAAACGACGACCGGTAATGCGTAGTTTAGCAACCTTGCGATCCAATACAATCTCAATCACGTAATCCAGTTCAATATCCGCATCTGATAAAGCCTTAGCCAGTGTTTCAGCCTGTACCTTATTGCGTGGAAATCCATCCAGCAGCCAACCTTCTTTACAATCATCTTCTTTTAAACGATCAAGAATCATAGGAATAGTGATGTCATCGGGTACTAAATCACCTCTATCGATATATTCTTTTGCCTTCATACCTAATTCCGTGCCACCGCCAATATTCTTGCGGAAAATTGCACCGGATTCAATATGAGCAATATTGTATTTTTCCTGAACAATTGCGCCCTGAGTTCCTTTACCACTACCATTGGGTCCAAAGATTAATATATTCATTGAGTTACCTTTTATTAACAAGTTTTTCAGAACATTCTTTTAAATTTAAGATCAAATTAAAGAACGATGTGATTGTAAAATTAATGTGTGCCAATCATATCATTAACCGGTAAATACTTCGACTTTCTAAGTAACTTTTGTTTTCCAGCATTATTATGTGAAACATTAAATTTGTTAAAAGCCATGAATGAAACTCTTTGTGAATTATTTACTAATAATGATACTATAGGATGTATATCACTCACTAATAGAAAAGGGTATAAAATGAAAAAAGTATTTAATGAACCCAGTTTTAGAGATGGTGTTAATTTAATGGTTGATAGAGCCATTGCAGTTATGGAACTTGATACTGGTGTGGCCAGTGCGATTAAATCCTGTAACTCTGTGCTTCAGGTTCAATTCCCGGTTAAAATTCGTGGTAAAATTGAGGTGTTTACCGGCTGGCGTGCAACGCATAGTACTCATCGATTACCCTCTAAAGGAGGTATACGCTATGCGCCTTATGCCAATCAGGACGAAGTAGAAGCACTGGCGGCTCTGATGACCTACAAATGTGCTATTGTCGATGTACCCTTTGGTGGTTCCAAGGGGGCGTTATTGATAGACCCGTCAAAATATGATCGGGATGAAATGGAAGAAATTACCCGTCGTTTTACACTGGAATTAATACGTAAGGGCTTTTTAAGTCCGGCGACCAATGTTCCGGCTCCTGATGTTGGCACAGGGCAGCGTGAAATGGCCTGGATGGCAGATACTTACAAGCATTTACGACCTGATGATATCAATTATGTTGCCTGTGTGACAGGTAAGCCTGTGCATCATGGTGGTATTCAGGGACGTATTGAGGCAACAGGACGTGGTGTTCAATATGCCATCAGAGAATTTTTCCGCCATAAAAATGATCTGAAATCGGCTAAACTGTCTAAAAAACTAGAAGGCAAAAAATGCATTATACAGGGACTGGGCAATGTGGGTTATCATGCAGCTAAATTTCTCTCAGAAGAGGATGGTGTTAAAATCACTGCAGTGATTGAACGTGATGGAGCACTAATTAATGATGCAGGTATTGATATAGAAGATCTTCATCAATACATAGAGGCACATCGTGGTATTGAAAACTATCCCTGTGCTGATTTTATAGAAAATGGAATTGCTGCACTTGAAAAAAAATGTGATATTCTGATCCCGGCTGCTTTAGAAAATCAAATTACCCTTGAAAATGCTGACAGAATTAATGCCAAACTTATTGTAGAGGCCGCTAATGGGCCAATTACTTTTGGTGCTGATGAAATACTCAATAAGAAGGGTATTACTATTATTCCTGATGCCTATGCCAATGCAGGTGGTGTAACAGTATCTTATTTTGAGTGGATTCGTAATATTTCACATATTCGCTTTGGTCGTATGCAGCGCCGTCATGATGAAATGCGAGGTGTGCAGGTGATGAAGGTGCTTGAAGAAGCTCTGGGACATGATGTGCCTGATAAAATACGTGAAAGTATTGGTCATGGTGCTGGTGAACTGGATCTGGTTCGTTCCGGCCTGGATGATACGATGCGCCTGGCCTATCAGGAAATACGGGAAACATTGCATAGTAATGATAATATTCATGATTTACGTACGGCTACCTATGTGACATCTATAAGAAAGATTGCTCGTTCTTATCTTGAAGTCGGCGTCTTTTAAGGAGGTTTTCTGCTTGACAAGTAAATTGCTATTTGATCGTTCACCTCCCCTGGGAGATATGAGTGTAGAAACTTTTCTGGCAGAATACTGGCAAAAAAAACCATTGTTAATACGACAGGCATTTAAAAATTTTACTGCCCCGATCAGTGCAGATGAATTGGCCGGTTTGTCCTGTGAAGAAGAAGTCAATTCCCGTATTGTGATTGAAAAGGGGGGCGATCATCCCTGGCAGGCTATTCATGGTCCAATGGATGAAGCAGTTTTTGCTAAAATGCCTGAAACACACTGGACTCTGGTGGTCAATGATTTGGAAAAGTATATTCCTGAATTAGCCTGGATCACTGATCGGTTTCGTTTTATTCCAGAATGGCATCTGGATGATCTAATGAGCAGCTGGGCTGCACCACAGGGTACGGTCGGTCCGCATATCGATCTTTATGATGTTTTCATACTTCAGGGTGAGGGCAGTCGTCGCTGGCAAATTAGTACTCAGCCAGTAGCGGAAGATAATGTCATCCCTGATATTGCGATTCGTCTGCAAAAAGAATTCAGCGCTGAATTTGAATGGATCCTGGAACAGGGTGATATGATGTATTTACCTGCAGGAGTGTCTCATTCAGGTATTTCTATTGGTGAAAGTCTGAGCTATTCAATTGGCTATAGAGCAACTAGTCATGCTGACCTGGTGACAGATTTTATCGCTCATATTACCAATGATTTATCAATTAATAAGACCTGGCAGTTACCTTATCATTCACAGCAAAAACATCCCAATGAAATATCACCTGCAGCCATAGCAGAAGTGCGTCGTATTTTTAAACACTATCTGGATCCACAACATCCCGAACTGTCCCGCTGGTTTGGCTGTTATGTTAGTGATGCAAAAGTTGATTTTCTAAATGAATGTGAACAGCCGGTTGATAGTTTCTCAGATTTATTGATATTATGTCAGAATAGTGAAATTCCCTTAATACGCCACCCAGCCAGTCGTTTTGCTTTTACTGATGATATAACACCGGATGCATCCAGTAAAATTTTATTTGTGGATGGCAAAGATTATTTTGTTTCAAAAAACTTTGCCTATGCTGTGTGTGATAATCGAGAATTAAATCTGCAACACATTACTGAAACATGCACAGAGAAAGAACAACGATTACTGACTGAATTCTATAATTCAGGCAAACTTTATCAATTTGATGTTAATTGGTGAACTAAAAGTGCATAATGTTGAGTTTGCCAAAATAGATTATATATATACAAAGACAGGTTTTTAATGGATAAAATAACAATTATCGGTGCCGGCAATGTTGGTGCCCATGCTGCAGTTTCTGCAGCGACACTGGAACTCGGGCATATTATATTACTGGATAAAGATGCTGATCTGGCTAAAGGAAAAGCCATTGATATTACCCAGTCTATGGCTGTGAGCCATAGTGATATTGTTGTTACAGGAACAGGTGATTATCAGGATACTGCTGATTCTGATGTGGTTATTATCACTGCAGGCATTCCTCGTAAACCAGGAATGTCACGTGATGACCTGCTTGATATTAATGCTGATATTCTCACTTCTATTGTAAAACAGGTTGTTCAATATTCGCCTGAATGTATTTTAATTATTGTTACTAATCCAATAACAACGATGGTACAACTTGCTTATGAAGTGAGTGGTTTTAGCAGAGAACGTGTGATTGGAATGGCGGGTATTCTGGATGGGGCACGATTCAAGCGCTTTATTGCAGAAGAACTTAAGGTGGGATCCAGTGAAGTGATGACCATGGTTATTGGTGATCATGGTGAATTAATGGTGCCGTTAAAGGATCATTGTCATGTGAATGGGCAACCTATTGCAGAGCTGCTGAGTCATGAGCAAATTGAAGCAATTGTGGTTAAGGTACAGCATGGCGGTTCTCAAATTGTTAATTTATTAAAAACCGGTTCGGCCTATTTTGCTCCCGGTCTGGCTGTGATTCAAATGGTTAAATCCATTTTAAGAAATGAACAGAAGACATTACCTTGTGCGGTTTATCTGGATGGAGAATATTCAACCAAAGGTCTGTTTGTTGGAGTACCTGTGGTACTTGGACGACAGGGAGTAGAAAAAATTGTTGAAATTCATCTGAGTGAAAAAGAAGCCCTTGCCTTTAAGAATTCAGTCAGACATATTAAAGAAAGAACAGAAGCGTTGTTACATAAAAAACTAGGCAGTTAATTTTTCCAGTAAAGTCAGGGAAGCTAATATTATTGACAAGCTTAAATCTCAGTGTGACAGCAGAAGGTGTAGAAACTAAAGAACAGAAAGATTGTTTAGTTATAAATGGTTGTAAAATATTCAGGGGTATTTTTATGGAAAGCCAATGCCTGCAGATAAAATAAAAGACTATTTATTAAGATAAAAATGATATAATATAAAGAAAATACAATAAGTTAGATTAAATGGTATGCAGGAATTTTATTATGCTTTATGATAAGTTTTCTTCATGATGATAATTAGCCGGTTGAAAGGTAATAACTAAGTGAGCATTGATAACCAGGATGTAAGTGAAATTACCAAAATGATTGAAATTAGTCGTAGAACTTCTTTTATGATTTATTATGTATTACTTATAATAATTATACTCTCTATTAGTGTTGTATATCTGACTTGGTCACAAAAAAATGATATGAGAAAATTGAATGGGTATATGGAAGGGATGACAAAAGATATTTCTGTCATGAGCAATGCAATAGTGAAAATGCAAGCTAGTATGACTACGATGGAGGGAGGTATCAGTAAGGTTGTTACTCATACTCAAAATATCAGTGGTTTAATCACACAGAAAGAAAACCCGCTGAAAACATTATCACATATTGCCAATACCTTAAAACTGATGCAAAGTGATTCCACGAATATAGGGGGTAGTATGGAGAATGTAAATTATAATCTCAATACTATAAATAAGCAGATGAAAAGTCTTAATAGAAAACTGGGGACTATGGTGCAAGATGTAAATCGAATGCCTTCACCGACAAGGATGTTCCCATTCTAGCGAGTCGTAAATAGGAGTTTTTTATGAAAATAATAATTAAATTTATTATTGGTTGTTCGTTATTAATTGCTTCAGCAATTAGTTTGGGTGATGATAATTATCGCTATGGCAATAACTACATTAATAATAATGACTGGAGCAATACTCCATGGGCTCAAAATAATTCTTACAGAGATAGGAATAGTATGCCATGGGGTGGAAATAGTATGCCTTGGGGAAACGATAACCCGCTCTGGGATAGAGGTAATTCTGCCTGGAGGGATTGGGACACTAACAAATGGGGTGGAAACGGAATGCCCTGGGGAGGAGGTGGAATGCCTTTTATGAAAGACAGAAAATATAATAAAAATCGTGGTAATTACCCCTATGGCAGGCCTTATAGTGGTGGCTATGGTAATCCTTATCAAAGAGGCTATGATAATTACTATAATTCTGGTCAGAGTTATCCTTCTCCTTCTATGCCTGTATCACCACCGGAACAAGAAACATTCATAAATAATTGACAGCAACCTGTAAATACTTCAGGGTTTAACTAGGAAACCCAACCAAGATTGGTAACATGCAAGATTAAGCCTGAAAACAAATGAAAGATAATAATCTAAGCCGACTAATCAAAAAATTAGCTCTTCCGAAACAATATGAAAGCTATCTGTCTTTATACTTTGAGCCACTAGTTGAAATTATCCATAATCTTTCACTACAGATCCCCGTTCCGGTCATTGCTATTAATGGTTCTCAAGGAGCAGGGAAAACGACTGCAGCAATGGTACTGCAAGAATTACTTGAATCAAAGTATCAATATCGTGTTGCTATTATTTCTATTGATGATTTTTATCATAGTAAAGAAAAACGGCGTGAACTGTCAGAGTCACTGCATCCACTTTTTATGACACGGGGTGTACCAGGTACACATGATATCGATCTGGCGATAGAAACATTTAATCAATTAAAAAAAATTACTAACGGTGAGACTGCTTTAATACCACGTTTTGATAAATTCAGGGATGATAGAAAATCACCGGAGTACTGGGATAAAGTTGCCGGTCCTGTTTCGGTGATTATTTTTGAAGGCTGGTGTGTGGCCAGCACATCAATGGATCCATACTCTTTAGATTCCCCAATCAATAAGCTGGAACGTATAGAAGATAATGAAGGGCTTTGGCGAAAAGCCTCAAATCAATTTTTAGCTCAGCAGTATCAACTGCTTTTCAAACAAATTGACTGGTTGTTAATGTTAAAAACACCTGGTTTTGATATGGTTTTCCAGTGGCGTTTGCTGCAGGAACAAAAACTGGCAAAAACGTTGACTACGAAATCAGCAGGTAAACTATTAGATGAACAACAGCTCAAAAGGTTTATTCAACACTTTCAACGTTTGACTGAACATAATTTGTTAACAATACCAACGCTGGCTGATGCTGTAATTTCACTGGATGAACAACATCGGATGACTCAATTAGAAATTAAGAATCCATTATCTGCCACACTGAGTTAGCATAAAAATCTAGTTATTAACAATACTTACTCTACGCTTAAAATGAAAAATTTAGTGCATTATTCATTTTAAGCATCATCATATGATCCAAATCAACCAATTAATTACCTGCATTTGTTCAATGACAAATATTATTTATATACCAAAGTTATTGGTTAATGGTATAGAATACCATGTCTTTTTAGAGTATCAGGATGATGGATCATTTGCTCTTACCGTTTATGGAAAAAATCAATAAGCAGGTTATTTTAAATAATTATTGGAATACTATGTCACAAGAACTGTCAAAAGAATCTTCTATTACATTTATTGCTCAATCCGGTGGACATTTATCGGGACAAATTCGTGTTCCGGGTGATAAGTCAATTTCTCATCGTTCGATTATGTTAGCCTCACTCAGTGAAGGAAAAACGACTATCAGTGGTTTTTTACAAGGTGAAGATTCTCTGGCAACTTTAAAGGCTTTTCAAGCCATGGGCGTTGAAATTAATGGTCCTGATGAAGTGGGCAGAGTGACCATTGATGGTGTCGGAATGCATGGACTCAAACAAGCGAAAGGTTCATTAGAACTAGGTAATTCAGGTACTTCCATGCGTTTATTAACAGGACTTCTAGCCTGTCATGGCTTTGATATTAGTTTAAGTGGTGATCAGTCACTGTCCCTAAGACCTATGAAACGTGTTACTGATCCGGTTATGCAAATGGGTGCGATTATCGAGACAACAGATAAGGGCACAGCACCTCTGAAAATTAAAAGCAGTGAAAAATCTCAACTAAAAGCCATTGAATATACACTGCCTATGGCCAGTGCCCAGGTTAAATCCTGTGTCTTACTGGCAGGACTTTATGCTCAGGGAAAAACTTGTGTTACAGAACCTGCTCCAACCAGGGATCATACAGAGCGTATGTTACAGGGTTTCGGTTATGAACTGGAAATAGAACGATTAGATGAGCAGCGCAGTCGTATTTGTCTGGAAGGAGGAGGAAAGCTGGTTGCCTGTGATATTGATGTGCCTGCTGATATCTCTTCAAGTGCTTTTTTTATGGTCGGAGCCAGTATTGCTGCCGGTTCTGACTTAACGCTGCAGCATGTTGGTATTAATCCGACACGAATAGGTATTATTAATATTCTACAGCAAATGGGTGCTGATATTGTTTTATCTAACCAAAAAGAAGTTGGTGGTGAGCCGGTTGCTGATATTCGTATCCGTTCTGTACAATTGAAAGGTATTCGCATTCCTGAAGATCAGGTACCTCTTGCCATCGATGAATTTCCTGCCATTTCTATTGCAGCAGCCTGTGCTGAAGGACAAACGGTTTTAACCGGAGCAGAGGAACTACGGGTCAAGGAAAGTGATAGAATTCAGGCAATGGTAGATGGTTTGCAGATTCTGGGTATTGATTGTGAAGGGACTGCGGATGGTATGATTATCAATGGTGGTCAACTGACCTCAGGAGTAGTGGATAGTCTGGGGGATCATCGCATTGCAATGTCTTTTGCAATGGCGGCTCTGCGTTCAGCGGGCAGCATTATCATTAATGACTGTGCTAATGTTGATACTTCATTTCCAGGCTTTGTTGAACTGGCTCAATCTTGCGGACTCTCTGTTTCGCTAAATAAAAGGTAAATAATACATGTCAGGCTCAAACAATTCTATTGGACTCATTACGATAGATGGTCCCGGTGGCGTAGGTAAGGGAACAATTTCTGCTCTGGTTGCTGAACAATTAGGCTGGCATTATCTTGATAGCGGGGCTTTATATCGTCTGACCGCTTTAGCTTGTGTGCAAAAAGGAATTTCACTGGAAAAAAATGATGATAATACTAATGAACAGATTGCTGATGTTGCACAGGCATTGGATGTTAAATTTTTATCACAGGGTGGGATATTACTGGAAGGACAAGAAGTAGAAGCTCAAATTCGTACCGAAGTGGCTGGAAATAATGCTTCAAAAGTTGCTGTTATCGATAAAGTTCGTAACGCTTTGTTTTTACGTCAAAAAGATTTTTTACAAGTGCCAGGACTGGTTGCTGATGGTCGGGATATGGGAACAACCATATTTCCTGAGGCTCCGTTAAAGATATTTTTAACGGCTTCTGCACAGGAAAGAGCAAAAAGACGATATAAGCAGTTGATTGAAAAAGGAATCACTGTTAAAATGCCCGACCTTGTTGCTGAGATTCAACAGCGTGATGAACGGGATATGAACCGGTTAGCTTCGCCGTTAAAACCAGCACAGGATGCGCAGACAATTGATACCTCTGAATTATCTATTAAAGAGGTGTTTGCAAAGGTCATGCGTTTGTATGCTCAATTATAATGAGTAATAATCGTTGTTTAAATTTTAAACAGGAGTCGGAGTCAACTGGTATCAGCACTGAAAATTATGAATATTCAGTAGTTGTACCCAAAAATCGGGCATAAATGCCATTTGACTGCGACCCCGGACTGCTTGAATTTAAACTTTATAAAACTTTATAAAACTGTAAAATACTGATTCTTTATAAAAGACAGGTTTTACCCTAACTTATAGCCAGACTTGTTTGGTTAAGGATGTATCCCCAATGAGCGAAAGCTTTGCTGAATTATTTGAAGAAAGTCTATTAAAGACTGAAATGAAACCCGGTGCCTTGGTAACAGGTGTGATTGTTAGTATTGATAACGACTTTGTTGTTGTGAATGCCGGACTAAAATCTGAGGGTGTTATTCCACTGGAACAATTTGCTACTGATGGTGAAATTAACGTTGGTGATGAAGTAGAAGTTTCCCTGGATACTGTTGAAGATGGATATGGTGAAACACGCCTGTCCCGTGAGAAAGCGAAGCGTGCTGCCGCATGGATTCGTCTGGATAAATCTTTTGACGCTGAAGAAACTGTCACCGGTACTATTATTGATAAGGTTAAAGGTGGTTTCACCGTAGAACTCGGTGATATCCGTGCCTTCTTACCTGGTTCATTGGTTGATGTACGTCCTGTTCGTGATACAACTTACCTTGAAGGTAAGGAGCTTGAATTTAAAGTTATAAAACTGGATCAAAAACGCAATAATGTTGTTGTTTCCCGTCGTGCAGTGGTTGAAATTGAGAATTCTGCTGAACGTGAGCAATTGCTGGAGAACCTTGAAGAAGGTCAGACAGTTAAGGGTATTGTGAAGAATCTGACTGATTATGGTGCATTTATTGATTTGGGTGGTGTTGACGGTCTATTACATATTACTGATATGGCTTGGAAACGTGTTAAACATCCTAGTGAAATTGTTTCTATCGGTGATGAAATTGATGTTAAAGTGCTTAAATTTGACCGTGAACGTTCACGTGTTTCACTGGGTCTTAAGCAAACTGGCGATGATCCATGGGTTCTTATCAAAGAACGTTATGGTGAAAGCACCAAGCTAAAAGGTAAGGTGACTAATCTTGCTGATTATGGTTGTTTTGTTGAGATTGAGGAAGGTGTGGAAGGTTTAGTACATGTTTCTGAAATGGACTGGACAAACAAAAATATTCATCCATCCAAGGTTTGCAATGTAGGTGATGAGGTTGAAGTCGTTGTTTTAGATATTGATCCGGAGCGTCGTCGTATTTCTCTTGGTATGAAGCAATGTTCACAAAACCCATGGGAAGTTTTCTCAGCACTGCATAATAAGGGTGACAAGGTTAGTGGTAAGATTAAATCTATTACTGATTTTGGTATTTTCATTGGTCTTGAAGGTGGTATTGATGGTTTAATTCATCTTTCTGATATCTCCTGGAATAGCAATGGCGAAGATGAAATCACTGATTTCAAAAAAGGTGATGAGCTTGAAGCTGTTGTCTTAGCGGTTGACCCTGAGCGCGAGCGTATTTCGTTAGGTGTTAAGCAACTGGATCAAGATCCATTCTCATCTTATGTTGCAGAAAATCCTAAGGGTTCAATTGTCAATGGTACCGTCAAAGAAGTTGATGCACAGGGTGCTGTTATTGAACTGATTGAAGGTGTCGATGCTTATCTGAGAGTTTCTGAACTTTCTCGTGAAAGAGTTGAAGATGCAAGCACTGTACTAAAAGTTGGTGATGCAGTTGAAGCTAAATTCATTGGTGTCGATCGTAAGAGTCGTACTATCAATCTTTCAATCAAAGCCAAGGATGTCGCTGAGGAAGCAGAAGTCATGCAGGAATATACCGGCGCTTCTACAGCAACAACTTCATTAGGTGATTTGTTAAAGGATCAACTAAACAAGAAGTAATTTAGGATACTTGTATCCGTAAAAGTCTTTATCCTAGTGATTAGGTATTTAATGAAATATTATTTCATATAAATACATTATCCCAGTGGTTCGTTAGGTATAATGTTGTATTGTCGTGTTTTGGAATGTAGTCAATTTAGAATGTGACTACATTCCTTTTTAACACAAGGATAATTTATAATAATGACAAAATCTGAGTTGATTGAAGCGCTTGCTCAAAAACAATCACAACTTGCTTATAAAGATGTTGAACTGGCTGTAAAAGCCATGTTAGATCATATGGCGCAGACGCTGGCATCTGGTGAGCGAATTGAAATTCGTGGTTTTGGTAGTTTTTCACTACACTATCGTCCACCTAGAACCGGTAGAAATCCAAAAACAGGTGATGCTGTAACATTGGCACCTAAGTATGTTCCGCATTTCAAACCTGGAAAAGAATTACGTGAACGGGTCAATAAAACTCGCAGTAAAGAATTTCTTTAGATTTAAATATTGGGCCAGCCTATATGATTGATAATACATTACTGATTTTTGTATTACCTTTTATTGTGCTGGCTTTTTTATTGGGTCTCTCTCTGGGACGAAAAAAATCTGAAAATAACTCTTCCTCACCTTCTTATACCCTTAGCTCTGATTATTTTAAGGGTTTAAACTATCTTCTTAACGAACAAACAGATAAGGCGATAGATGTTTTTATCGGCTTGCTCAAAGTTGGAGAAGACACCTTTGATACTCATATTTCTTTGGGGAATATCTATAGACGGCGTGGAGAGGTTGAACAGGCTATTAAAATTCATCAAAATGTTATAGCCCAACCAGCTCTTAGTATTAATAAACATAATGATGCACTTTATGAACTGGCTAGAGACTTCATGCATGCAGGCTTATTTGATCGAGCCGAAGATTTCTTCCATGAATTGATTGAAAAACAGTCACATGTAAAATCGGCTTTAAACTATTTACTCTCTATCTATCAGCAGGAACATGACTGGGATGCCGCCATTATAACGGCAAAAAAACTGGAATCGGCTTCTAATCAGTTGTATTGTAAACAAATTGCTCATTTTTATTGTGAATTAGCACTTCTGAGTCAGAAAAAAGGTGATATTGAAGAAGCATTGAGGCAGGTAAAAAAAGCACGTGGTGCTGATAAGCAATCTGTTAGAGCGAGTATTATTGAAGGTGAAATTGAGCAGCAATCTGGAAATTATAAAGCTGCAAGCCGTGCCTTTAGACGGGTTGAACAACAGGATCCCTTACTAATTTCTGAAGTACTGGATTCTTTATTAAAATGTTATAAAGAACTTGAAAATAGTAAGGAGATAACAGCCTATCTTGAACACACCTTAGAAAAGTTTGGTAATATTACTTCAGTGTTGCTCTATGCAGAGCAAATTCGACTAGCTTCAGGAAATAAGCCGGCAGCTCTATTTGTTGTAGAATCCCTGAGAAAAAAACCTTCTATCCGTGGGCTTAATTATTTAATTGATATTAGTCTTGATTTTACTAAAGGTTCAGCACATAAAAATTTATTAATTCTACAGGAAATTACCAATAAATTGCTTGATGATAAGCCTGTTTATAAATGCACACAATGTGGTTTTGAGGGTAACTCAATGTTCTGGCATTGTCCAGGATGTAAATCATGGGACTCAATTAAACCCATTCAGGGGATTGAAGGAGAGTAGTTCGGAAATAATGATACTGATTATCCGTGATGGGGTTGTAGGTAAGGTCTTATTCAGGGGACGCTCATGCACATCCATGTGACGCTTTGATGAAAACATCCATGTTTTCATAAACCCCTGAATAAGACCTTACCTACAACCCCATCACTACCACAGTGTTATTTGCCTCACTGGGGGCGAAAGAGCAAAAGCAGCATACTCAGTAATCGTTTTTAAGGCACTTATCAGAACGCCAAGTTGGGTATTTAAAATGAATTCAAAAATTATTATTGCGCTTGATTATAAAGATGAAATTTCAACATTAGCATTAGTGGATCAACTTGAGCCATCATTATGTCGTTTAAAAGTGGGTAAGGAACTTTTTGTACGTTGTGGCTCCGGATTAGTGGATAAACTGATTCAAAGAGGCTTTGATGTTTTTCTTGACTTAAAGTTTCATGATATTCCTAATACTGTAGCAGGCGCATGTCAGGCTGCGGCTGATATGGGTGTGTGGATGGTTAATGTCCATGCTTCAGGAGGACGAAAAATGATGCAGGCTGCTCGTGAAGCAATTGAACAATCTTCTCATCAACCTTTGCTCATTGGCGTTACCATCTTAACCAGCTTATCTCGAGGTGATATTGCAGAAACAGGGCTGGATATTGAACCTGCTGATCAAGTTCTGCGTCTGGCTCAATTAGCTTCGGATTCAGGTCTGGATGGTGTAGTATGTTCACCGCTGGAAGTTGGTGTTTTAAAACAAAAGATTGGTCAGGAGTTTATTCTTGTCACCCCGGGAGTTAGACCAGCCGGATCAGATGCGGGCGATCAGCAACGTATTATGACACCTGCCCAGGCATTATCAGCAGGCTCAGATTATCTGGTGATAGGTCGTCCCATTACTGCCAGTCCAAATCCGGTACAGGCTCTTAAGGATATTATTAATGAATGTGGTTAAAGTATGGAGAATTTAAGCAGTTTTTACTGCTATTCTGTATTCAAAACCTTCAATTAGATGTCGTTTTCAGGCAGTTAACAATCTATCAATATTCAACTTCTCTTTGGTGGCGAAAGGCAAGTATTAAAACCTGGTCTTGTTTATTGTCAAAAGAATACAAAGCAAGATATCCCGAGTCACCAAATTCAATAACCAGTTCTCGTAACTCAGGATATTCATCAATAAGTCGTCCAATTTTGGGAGTTGTTTCAAGTAAAATAAAATGTTCTTTGATCACATGTGCTGCTCGTTTCGATGCTAATGGATTTTTACGTTTTAAAAACTGACGACAACGTTCCATACCAAGTATCGCCTGTTCAGAAACTATTACTTGTGGCATTTTGGTGCTTCTATTTCATTATCAGTCCCCCAAGTGCTAAGCCAATCCTGTACTTCCTGACCAGTAAGATGTTGTCCCGTTTCTTTATAAGATTTCCAGGAAGCAAGTGCTTCCTGAGAAAATTGTTCTTCCACTTCATATCGTTTAATATAATCTCGAATAGCCTCAAGCATAATCCAGTGGGGGGAACGATGTTTTTTATCAGCAATGATCTGTATATGCTGCTTTGTTTCAGTATCAATTTTTATTGATGTAGACATGTTTTTTCTCCTAAAATAATACTGGTATTACTTGGTAATACTATAGCATATAAAAGCAGATTATTTCACAAGGATTATTTTGATGTGAATATCCGAAGATTATCAGTAATGATATTAAGAAATCAAATATAAAATATCCAAAATTTAAGCATTTTGAGTAAAGCTGGGCCATCCGCTTTTAGAATCATATTTGTCCGTTGAGCTGAATAAAGCCTCTCCTGAAACAATGTCTACATAAATGCCCGATTTTTATTATCCCAGTACTCATTTTGAAACGAACGTTCTGTTCCTTCTTCCTGAGTCACCTTATATTGTAATGCAGAGAGTTTTTCTTTGAGTACATCCTTGCTACATCCTTGCTTGGTTTCATATAAGTTCCTTGTGCAAAGTAAGCTTTGTTATTTGTTTCTTTGCTTGTCGATTGTTGCATGGATTTACTTTGATAATATAAGTTGCTTCACTTTATTTTCCAAAGCAACAGCCTTGTTATCCCCCTTATGAGTCTCACCAATATGGCTATAGACCAGTTGACCTTTTTGATCAAACAAATAATAGCTTGGCCAGTAACGATTATTGAGACGTTTCCAGTAGCTAAAGTCATTATCTATCATGATCGGGTGGTGTAATTTAAATTTTTTAACCTTGGCTTCAATATTGGAGCGAATTTTTTCATGTTCAAACTCTGGTGTGTGAACACCAATGATCTGCAAACCCTTTACCTCATATTTTGCTTCTGATATGTATTAACCTGTCAAGTTTTAGACACAACTTTCCTGTGTTTTTCTTGTTTTTATCTCTTGTTCCATAAAGTGTCATTGACCTCA
>JAHXIV010000009.1 GCA_025655455.1 gamma proteobacterium symbiont of Taylorina sp. | reverse complement strand
GTCGAAACTTAAAGGTAAAGCATACTACTGTAAAGGTAAAACCTATGAGAGTCTCCCCAGCATAGCTGGGGGTTTACCTATCGATTAATTAGAGTGTGAATAACCGTTTAAGGTCAATAGTGTCGTTGAATGGGTAAGTTGAATTTTTAAACTGTGAAACGGATGAAAATTACAGCATCCGTCCCTAAGCTGACATTTGAGTAATTTTTCGGGTTATAAAATAAACTTTGGAAGCAGTAACTCAGGAACGCCTTGCTCAGTTGACTGTAACTCAACTGGAGCAAATTGTTAGCTGATTATTTAACCCCAACCTCAGCTGTGTGCTTTTCGTAAAGACATTTTTGACGTAAAACGGCCACTTGAATAACGGCAGGGATGGTCACTCGATAAGCTGGCCCTGCAACATCAATGGTAGTCCACAAACCAGTAATACCCCAGCCAATTGGTCCAGTCAGAACTGCCAATGTTCTAGTAAGTGCAAGATTACCTGAAAGGGACAAGCTTCTACCTAGAAGTGTATTCATAAAAGCATTCACTATCATCAAGGTAAGGTGATAAGACTTAAAACCTCCTGCATGGAATAAAGCCTGAAACACAGCAAGCATGACTTCAGGAGTTATGTTGACGATATTTGTTACACCTGTAGATTGGGCAAGTTCTTTTAATTCCTCTGGAGTCATGTTTTCAATTTCATCAGTGAGAATTTTCATCAGCAGGTTGTTTTCAATTTTTTCAACACTTGAATCACTGTTGTAGTTAACTTTCATTTTGTCGCATACATCCGTTAGAACTTCTTTGTACTCAACACCCTTGCCACCACGCAGCATTGTTGCAAATGAATTAGCACCATAGTGTTGTATTTCATCGGCTATTAATTCCCAGTATTGATTATGATCTGGGTGATAAGTCTTATAAGCATCTGACCTCGTCAACTTCTCTGTGAACCTTACTCTCCCATTCTTGTCATGAGTAAGGCAATCAACTATATTCTCAAGATCATCTGACTTGATTTTCTTTAAAAACTCCAAGTCACTGTCGTATTGGTGTGCGATGTCTTTCTCCTAAGTTTAATGTACGGAAACATATATATTGGATAAGCACGATTCCGTATTTCTTTTTCCTATAGCATCAGATACTATTGATTTTAAAGGATAAAACAAATATAGCATAGTAAAAAATAAGAGTCAGTATTTTTCTTGATAGAATGAAATCAAAATGTCTGCTTTCTGGAAGTGAAGCCAAGAAATAAGATAGAAAAAATACGTGGAAAAAATGCTCTCTAAATTTTATTTGATAGTTATTAATGGATAAAAATCACCTATTTGGGTCATAACGTCACGAAGATGAATTAGTCATAAGAATGTTTACCCAAAATAACTTTTATAATAAGTAGAGCCTTATCCCATTGACCTCGTCTTGCCCGATTAAATGCCTGAAACAGGCTGGTTGCATAGCTGCTGATAATGGCTTGTGGAAAATAACGTCGTGTAAAGCGAAGTTTATTTCTAAAAATATAAAAATCAGATAAAAGGGAGGAAGGATATTTATCATTGGGTGAGCCAATACTCTTACCTTCTTTATGATAAACAATGGCATCAGGTGCATAACAAAGCTTGTACTTATTATTATTTCTGACACACCAGTCAATTTCTTCGCAATAGAGGAAATAACTTTCTTCCATTAAACCAATATCAATAAGAAAATCTTTGGGTAATAACCAGGATGCACCAGAAATATAAGACAGTTGTTTTTCATATTCTCTATGGGCAATTTTATCATTAATCTTCAGGCCTCTGCCCAGTGATGTGGAGGCAAGACCTGTCCATTTATTATAATGGCAACCTCCCAAAGCCTGAATGACAGCCGGATCGTTATAATAGGCTATGGTACTGCCGCAGATATTCTTTTCAGCTTGGTTTTTTGTATAATCCAGCATCTTATCCAGGCAGTCCGGTTCTACTACCGTATCATTATTTAATAACCAGACATAGTCCATATCCTGACACTTTAAAGCATAACGCAAACCAACATTATTGCCACCGGCAAAGCCCAGATTTTTACCAGTCTGAATAAGAATCAAGTCTGTTGTATGAGCGGACAGCGGGGGTGTATTTTCAGCTTGATTACGACTTAATAAAGTATAGGGCAAAGGCTTTAATATCGGTGGAGAAGTGAGTTTTGCCAGAGAATTATCGTTTGCCAATGAAAGCGGATTTTTACCATCAGCCCATGTTTTTATCTGTTCCAGTGATTGATCGGCTGATGCATTATCACAAACAATGACAGTGTAATTGCTTGCTTGCTGTCTATAAATGGATTCCAGACACTCAATGGTATCCTGCCAGCTGTTCCAGTTTAAAATAATAATATAAACCTTATCATTGTTCATCGAGTCTTTCATCATAATATCCTATACGCTGCAATCAGCATAATTAATAAGCTGTTTGTTTTGAGTTGATGAATTGCTTTCTGGCAACAGCTCATCAATTTCCTTTTTCATATCCTTAAAAAGAGATTTCCAGGTATATTTTTCAGAGATTAACTGCCTTGAGTTTTGTTGCAAATGAGACCACAAATCAGCCTGTCTTAATAAGTGGTTAATGGCTAGAATCATATTTTCAGCATCATCGGCAATGGCAATGTGATGCATATTTTCAAGCACTATACCTTCGCTGCCGACAGAAGTGGTCACTATGGGAATGCCGCGACACATGGCATTTAATACTTTCACTTTCATACCGGCACCAAAACGCAGCGGTGCAACAAAGATACGATGGTTTTGATAATATGGTTCAAGATCATTAACAAAACCGGTGAATTTTATATTGTTTTCATGCCGGGTAATGTCAATTAATCGTTGATCAGGTTTTTTTCCTATAATCGTAAAAATCAGATCAGGATGTAATTTTATTAATTGAGGCCAGATCTGTTCAAAAAACCAGAGAAGACCGTCTATATTGGCTTCCCAGCCTAAAGAACCAATATAAAGTAAGGATTTGGAAGTATTATTAAATTTTATTGGAGCTAACTTTAATTGACTGTCGTCACCTAAATGATAGGTATAGCGGCACTTATCTGCGTGTACGCCAATAGATTTTAGTGTTTCAATATCATTGGGTGAGGCAAAAATTTTATCAGCTTTCATGCATGATTTTTTTTCATAACTTTTCACTCGCCGGGCTTCTAAAAAACTGACCAGACGCTTACTCAGTGAATGATGTTTGTCCTGTGCATACCTTTCCCACATAAGAAAATAGGCATTATGCTCATGCAGAATAATCTTGCCCTGATAAGTCTCTGGAATATACTGAAAAACTTCATAATGATCACAAATAACCAGATCATAGTGATGAATATTATCTTTAATTTTTTGTTTGAAATAGGAAGAAAAAGTACGGTATAAATTTAACGGCATAGCAAGACAATAACTAATTATTAAATTATTCAGATTTCTGGGATGCTTAACTGATGCAAAGTAGAAATTAACCAGCTTGCAGGCAAGGATAAAATCATGCACATGATCTTCATCATTTTCCTTTAGAATCGTTGCCACACTAAGCTGATAATGTTTACTCAGAAACTCCACTAACTTCCAGCTTTTCAATTTGCCGCCGCTAACGGGGGGATAGGGAAGTTCAGCAGTTAAAAAGAGTACCTTTCTACTTTTATTTGGTCGGGGGCTGTTATGCAAATTAATACTCATCACATTGCTCCATTGCTTTTTGAAAACACCACTTTTATTGTTTTCAGGAGCAATTTAATATCATAAAGCAAGCTCCATTTTCTTTGGTAATCCAGATCCATCCTGATAATATCTTCAAAATTTTTTATACCGGAACGTCCATTGACCTGCCATTCACCTGTGATCCCAGGCTTAACATCCAATCGCTGCCAGTGCGGTACATGGTATTGATCAAGTTCATCCTGTGTTGGTGGTCGAGTGCCAACCAGACTCATTGAACCTTCAAGTACATTCCAGAATTGCGGTAGTTCATCTAAACTGGTACGTCTTAAGAACTTCCCTACCCGTGTAATGCGAGGATCATTGGCACTTTTAAAAATAGCACCATCAGCTTCATTTTGTACTTCATGTTTGTGTGCTTCCGCATCGATTACCATGGTTCTGAACTTATAAAGTTCAAAACGTCGACTCAGCCATCCGATGCGTTTCTGGCTAAAAAAAAGGGGGCCCGGAGTATCCAGTTTAATTGCCAGAGCAATAGGAATAATGACAGTGGAAGTGATTAATAAGCCGACAATTGATCCAATAATATCAGTCAGTCTTTTAGTCTTTGAAAAAAGAGAGGGATGTGTTTTTTGGGAGAGTTTCTGCTGCTGTATGCTTTCGTCTATGATCGCAGGTGTTGCATTTTTCGTATTATTTTTGGCGACTAATTGCTCTAGTCCAGTCATGGTAAGAACAGAGTGAATTTGCTGGTTCACTTCACAGAGCATAAATTGAATATTATTTTCTTTTGAGTATTTAAAACACTTTACTAAAGCGCCAATACCACTGCTATCAATAAAAATGGTTTTATTAAAGTACAGAATAATTTTTACTGGACTATTATAGTCTGGACAGAGTAACTGAATCAGGTCGGGAAATTCACAGGCTTCTTTGGCTGTAAATCTCACAGACATTATGATGCTTATTACTTTATTACGTCGTGTTATATTGAATAGTTGATTATTGATTTTATAGTTCATAACAAACTCTCCCAAAATTAATTAAGTAATTCTTTTATTTTCTTACTGAGTTTTTTTAAATCTAAAGGTTTGGTGAGATAGCCATCTGCACCTGATGAAAAAGCGTCTTCAATTTCTCCAATAAGATTTTTTCCAGTTAACATCAGTACCGGTGTGTGTTTAATTGCTGTAATGGATTTAATTTTATTTAGAGTCTCCAGACCATTCAGACCAGGCATCACCCAGTCTAAAATAATTAAATCAGGTTTCATCTTAATCGCCTTTAATATGCCATCATGACCATTATCAATAGTGCTAACCTTATAGCTATGATGAGCAGTTAATCGTGAGTGAACTAAAATACGAATAGATGCATCATCATCAATGAATAAGATAGAGGGTTTGAAAAAAAACATGATTAAAATCTCCATGATTGGCTGTGATAGTTTGATAGATTGCAATATAGTTGCCAACTTTTATTGTTATGACATATCATATTGATATTATTGAACTATTATTGTTATTAAGAGGTGGTTGTTTTATGCCTTTAGCTTATAAATATTCATTTATTTGCAAACTAAAAATATTTTTTGCATTATGCAAATCTTATTACTTAAAATTGAAATAAAAGAATTAAAAAGAAATGGAATAAATATAATTATTTATTAAATCAATAACTTATGTTTTTCTGGAGCAGAATTCCTACTATGGCCTAAGGATTGCTATATTAGACTTGTTGGTATTAGTTTGGGGTGAGTTTAAATGACCTCCTCTTATCTTTCTTAACATTAAATCTGGGATGGACAATGAAAAAAACACTGATAATATTATTTGCATTGATGCAGATAAGCTCTGTCGTTATGGCTGAAAATGCTCGGAATCATGAACAAAAAAATATTATCTTTGGTATTGTCCCACAACAGTCAGCCAGTAAACTGGCACGTTTATGGACTCCTATTTTTAAACAAATAGGAGAACGGGCTGGTGTCACGATTAAATTTAGAACAGCGCCTGATATTCCAACATTTGAAAAAAGAGTGTCTGAAGGAGAATATGATATCGCTTATATGAACCCCTATCATTACACTGTTTTTAGTAAAAAACCGGGTTATGTTGCTTTTGCTAAAGCATTAGATAAAAAAATTAAAGGTATTTTAGTGGTCAGAAAAGACAGCTTAATAACCGAATTGGATCAACTGTCAAATCAATCTATTGCCTTTCCTGCACCGGCAGCATTTGCAGCGAGTGTTTTGCCCAGAAGTCATTTTGTTCAAATGGAGATTTCTATCAAAGCAAAATATGTTTCATCACATGACTCGGTCTATCGTAATGTTGCAAAAGGTCTGTATCCAGCGGGAGGGGGCGTTATTCGTACCTTTAACAATATGCAAGCAGATATTCGCAATCAGCTGAAAATACTCTGGACAACCAGGGGATATACACCCCACGCTTTTGCCGCACATCCCAGAGTTGCTGATGAACTATTAAAAAAAATTCAACAGGCCATGTTTTCTCTCAATCAATCTGAAGCCGGGAAATTACTACTAAAATCGATTAAACTAAAAGGAATAACAACAGCCAGAGATAGTGACTGGGATGATGTTCGAGGTTTAAAAATCGATTTGATTAAGTTATAAAGTAAGTTCTTTAGCTCTTTAGCTCTTTAGCTCTTTAGATAAGAGAAGAAAAGAAAGGAAATAATATTTTGAACTTTCGTTTTAAAACGATTATTGGTATTGCCCTGATAGAAACAGTCATGCTGTTTATTTTGATCTTGAGTGTGCTGAGTTTTTTAAATACCTCGCATGAAAAAGAAATGAATCAAAGGGCAAAGTCAACCGCTAAATTATTTGCAACCATGAGTACCAATGCGGTACTGGCATCTGATCTTGATTCTCTGGAAATCTTTGTGTCAGAGTTATTAAAAAATGAAGATATTGTGTATGCACGTATTATTGGTGATGACCTTGTCTTGGCGCAGGGCGGTCTTGCAGATGCCCTTAAACGTCCATTTAAACAGGATGTGTCATTAGAGCAGGTCAATGATAATATTTTTGATGTTTCATCAGTGATAGAAGAATCAAATAGTATTTATGGGCGGGTAGAAATCGGGCTTTCAATTTCAAGAATTCAATCTGTTCTCGAGCAAGCCAAACAGTGGAGCATCAGTATTGCTGCTTTTGAAGTGATCATGGTGGCAATCTTTTCTTTTATTTTGGGCACCTGGTTAACACGACAGCTTTCATTGTTAAAAAAGGCATCTGAAATCATTGCTGATGAAGGCCCTGGTTATCAGGTATTGGTGAATAGCACTGATGAAGTGGCGATGGTGGCAAAGTCATTTAATATTATGTCGAGAAGTTTGCTTGATTCGAGTAATGAGTTAAAACTGGCTGCTTATGCATTTGAAGCACAGGAAGCGATTTTTATTTGTGATTCAGAGAGTAAAATTTTACGGGTTAATCATGCCTTTACTAAAATTACCGGTTATTGTGAAAGTGAAGTTCTGGGCAAAACACCCAAATTACTCTCATCGGGTAGACAAGATAAAGCGTTTTATAAAAATTTATGGCAGACTCTTGAAGAGAAATCCCATTGGGAAGGAGAAATATACAATAAACGTAAAAATGGTGATGTTTACCCCGAATGGCTGGGTATTACCGCAGTTAAAAATACAGCAGGGATTTGCACACATTATATTGCTCACTTTGTTGATATCAGCCAGCAAAAAAAGACAGAAAATGATTTAAAACAGGCACGTTTTGAGGCTGAACAGGCCAGTCAGGCAAAGTCAAAATTTTTAGCAACCATGAGTCATGAAATCCGCACACCTATGAATGCTATCCTCGGTACAATGGGATTGATGAAAGATTTATCACTGGATGAGGAGCAAACAAAATATGTTGATTTGGCTAATAACTCAGCCAAGTCACTCCTATGTATTATTAACGATATTCTGGATTTTTCAAAAATAGAAGCAGGGAAATTAGACTTGAATTATCAGCCTTGTTTTTTGGCTAATCTTGTTGATGAGATTGTTTTAATGTTATCTGCGCAGGCAGATAGACAGCAACTGAAACTCAATGCTTATATTGCATCGGAACTACCGGATGTGATATTAACCGATATTGTAAGATTAAGACAAATATTGGTTAATTTAGTTAATAATGCACTTAAATTTACTCAAGCGGGTCGTGTGCAGATCTCCGTATTATCAATGACCAATACACAACAGGAAAATGTATTACGTTTCGAAATAAAGGATACAGGAATTGGCATTGAAGTCAGTGAACAGGAAAAATTATTTGATGCATTTTCTCAAGTAGAAAATCATAGCAGCAGACGTTATGAAGGCAGTGGTCTGGGCTTGGCCATCTGTCATCAGCTGGTGGTTTTGTTGGGGGGAGAAATTGGGGTTGAGAGCGAGTCAGGCAAGGGGAGTCTGTTCTGGTTTACTCTGCCATTAATAAAAGCTGAACGGGCTGATGTGGTTAAACAAAATATATCCCAAGACAGTCATCAAAGCTATCGTCTGTTGCTTGCAGAAGACAGTGAGGCGAATATTGTTGTTTCAACTGCACTTCTAACTAAAGCTGGTCATCAGCTTGATGTGGCAAGAAATGGTCTTGAAGCTGTGGAATCTGTCAGACGCTCAATTGAGCTTAAGCAGCCTTATGATCTTATTCTGATGGATTTAATGATGCCGGAAATGGATGGAATTGAAGCAACTCAATGTATCAGGGAAATGGATTCATCTGTATCACAAATCCCCATTGTTGCCATGACAGCTAATGTAATGAAAGGTGACAAAGAACGCTGTATTGATTCCGGTATGCAGGATTATATTTCAAAACCCTATCATGCACCTGAGCTATTACAATTGATTCAAGAAGTGATTTATCGCTCAAAAAATAATAAAACACCGGAACAAGTAAACCAACTGAAGCAGAAAATAATAGCTGAAGAAGAAACTATTAGTATTGAAATTCCGGAAAATGATACTGTTAATGAAAATAAATGGCCCTTGCTTGAGGAGAAAATTCTCAAACAACTGGCAGAAGACACTTCTGCAGAACTTGTACCGCAAATGATTGAAATATTTATAGGAGAAATAGATAAACGGCGTGCTTTAATAAACCAGGCGCTTGAAGTACAAAATGCAGAAGATATTGCAAAACAAGTGCATGCTTTAAAAAGTAGTGCAGGCACTTATGGTGCATTGCGTTTGCAATCACAAGCTGTTGCTATTGATGAGCTGTTTAAGGAGGATGAGCATCAACAGGTATTGATGTTAGTGGCGCAATTAACAGAGTTAATCGTATTGACTATTGACCGCTACAAGGAATATTTCAGTCAGTGACAAGCAGTGTTCATATATTTATTGAGGGCATAGGCTATACTATAACTTCATCCTCTTGTTTAATTAAATGTTGGAACAATGAATAACAAAATAACCCCTCATATTTTGCTGGTTGAAGATAGTGAGTCATTATCAATACTGTATCAGAGCTATTTAACAAAAATTGGTCTGCAGGTCAAAGCAGTTGAAACAGGGCAACAGGCAATTGATGCTATTGCAAAACAAGTTCCCGATATTATTTTGCTTGATTTGCAGCTTCCCGATATGTCAGGGATAGAGGTATTAAAAATAGTTCATCAGCAACAACTAAACAGTTCAATTATTGTAATAACCGCTCATGGTTCAGTTGATATTGCGGTTGAAACAATGCACCTGGGTGCTGCTGATTTTTTAACAAAACCGTTTGATGCCAACCGCCTTATAGTGACGCTGCAAAATGTACTGGAAAAGCAAAAACTTAGTCGTATTGTTGAAATCTACCAGGAAAATTTTTCCAGAAAAAAATTTCATCGTTTTATTGGTGCCTCATTATCGATGCAGGCTGTTTATCGTGTCATAGAAAGTGCCGCACCCAGTAAGGCCAGTATTTTTATTACCGGTGAGAGTGGAACAGGTAAAGAGCTTTGCGCTGAAGCCATTCATAAAGAAAGTGATCGTAGTGATGAGTCTTTTATTCCTCTTAATTGTGCTGCAATCCCCAAAGATTTAATGGAAAGTGAAATTTTTGGTCATATCAAAGGTGCATTTACCGGTGCTCAGAAAGATCGTGAGGGTGCTGCGGGTCTGGCGAATAAGGGGACTTTATTTCTGGATGAGATATGTGAGCTGGATCTTGAATTGCAGAGTAAATTATTACGCTTTATACAAACTCAGACTTATCAAAAAGTAGGCAGTAGTAAAATACAAAAGAGTGATATACGATTTGTTTGTGCAACCAACCGGGATCCCCTGGAAGAAGTAAAATCAGGAAATTTTAGAGAAGATCTCTATTATCGGTTACATGTTATTCCTATTGAATTACCGCCACTACGGGAACGGGATGAAGATCTTCTCATTATTGCCCGTCATTTTTTATCCAGTTATAGCAAAGAAGAAGAAAAATCTTTTTTAAATTTTAGTGATGAAACAGAACAGGCTCTATTATCCTATGACTGGCCTGGAAATATAAGACAACTGCAAAATGTAATCAGAAATATTGTGGTGTTAAATAAAGGGGAAAAAGTCAGTGTTGATATGCTGCCTCCACCACTTAATCATATTATTCCTGTTAAGCCAAAAATAAGTCAGTCTGCAAGAGCAATTTTTTCTCCTGTTGTTTCAGAAGCACAGACAGGTGATAGTGATTATCAGATTATACCTTTGTCAGAGGTTGAGAGAAATGCGGTCAATAATGCCATTGCTGTCTGTGGTGGTAATATACCTCTGGCAGCAAAAAAACTTGGGGTGAGCCCTTCTACTGTCTATCGAAAAAAACAAAGCTGGGGAGAGTAATCAACATACTCATTAACTCCCTTAGATTTGTATGGATGCAGCAAGTTCTATTGCTCCTGATCTTAATTCAACAAGAGTTCTTGGCAGATGTGCTTAGGAATAACTCCTATGGAAACATTAATTGATGGTAAAAAATCTGGCAGGAAAAATTATTGAACCAGATTTAACCTGACAGTCACTTATGAAAACTGGGAACTGTCAGATCAGCTTTGAACCACTAAACCTGAACACAGTTTTGAGGCTAGCTATACAATAATGTTGACCAACGCCCTTCATCTTTCATTTTTTGTTTTAAAGTTCCCCAGGCTTCTTTTGAACCTGAAGCATGGATCATGACCATATCCAAAGATGGGGCAACATTATCCAAACCTGCAACAAAAACATAAGTATCAGGATTTTTAATTAAGTCCCATGCTTCCTTAATATTCTCTTCCAAAGAATGCTCTAAGGCTTTTTCATCACCTGATAATGGTCTTCTTGTTAAAGCATTAAAGGCCTGAAAAGTTTCTTCCTGATAATAATTCACAAGATCATTATTTTTATCATTCATGTATAAAAGATCCAGACCGGTTTTAGCTCCATAAAATAATCTGACCTGACCTTCCCAGTCGTTTTTTTCTTTATATATATGCCCAATAAAAGCACGGAATGGAGCAATCCCAGTCCCTGTTCCAATCATAATTATATTAGAACTTTTGTCATCAGGAATAGCAAATGAGCTGCGGTATGGCCCGGTAATTATAATACTGTCACCAACTTTGGCATCACATAAGTAATTGGATGCTCTTCCAGGATATTCTTCACCACTGAAATCATCAATATAAAAACAGCGTCGAACCAGAATAGTCAGCTCAACACCATCTCCCGTCGAAACCTGATTTCCCTTAACAATGGTATATTTCCGTTTATGATAGCTACTTCCTAAATCATCTTTGCCTGGAACCAGGACGCCAATGCTCTGTCCTTCACGAAAGCGGAAAAAAGGCTCATCGATATATAAAACCAATTCCCGGACTTCAGCAGTTTCATCATCAGTTATCCGGGTCGTAGCTTTTAGCTCAGATAGCAAAGACGGATCAATTTTATTTTCACTCATTATAATTCCTAAAAAACTTATCAAAATAGTACATCCAAGACAAATCTTAATACTGATTAAAATATTGATTAAACTTTATTTTACCGCAAAAGAACCAGCGTCTTGAATCAATAATTTTGGCTCTTTTCCCTTTATAGGGTTGTTATTTCTTTAAATCATTGAATATTAACAACTCATGAGAAGTAACTATTCTTTAAAGAAGCTTATAATATGAGGCTTAAAGAAAAAGTAAATATTTTAGCAACCCTTAATTGGAACATAGCCATAATTTTTAGTTAGGATTAAAAATGAATTTGTATTTGTCTTAAGTGCTATACTATTATACAACAACTTCAATTTCAGTACCTACTGGCAAATGAAGTAACGATGAGTTGAGCTAAAGCTATAGTGCAAAAAATACTCATGTGAGATAAAAGCAATATCCTTAAAATAATCCTCAGAACTTGTAGATAACTTTGTTAGTAAGTTTGAATATGCACATAATAACTCTGGATCATAACATGAACAATAAACAAGAAATCAAAGAAAAAATACAGCGCTTAGAAAAATTTAACGATCCTGTCATGCTGATGATGATTTTTCTCGCATTGCCTGCCGTAATCCTGGCAACAATATTTTCCAGTTTTGGGGATGGAACATTGATCAAAGTGGCGATTGCTTCCTGCTTCCTATTTTTTACCTGGCTGGCTTTTAAGGTAAATTCACTGATAAAACAACGTATAGATGCACTACAGTCTCAGTTAAAATCTCTGGAATAGACACTCGTGGTCTTATAAACAACTGTATCGGAAACTATCATCTAAATCCAACGGCAGGATTAAGGTACTGAATTGCTGCTTATTTGCAATCTGACAAAGATCCTCCCTGGCATTGGAATCATTAATATACTCATCCAGGTACTCAGCATTAAGAACTGGTTTACCCTTATTAATAAATGGCACTAAAGTATTGCACTCATCATATTCATAGCATTGCTCATTGACACTAAAATCAAAAAAATCAACCAGTTCAGAAATTTGATTTAAATCATTTTTTAGTCCTACAGACAAACCTCTATTATGTGACTCATTGGCTATCAGTTTATTGAATGCCAGCTGATCATTTGCATTTAGATCAAAGCCTGAGTTATTGGTATAAGCATCCATATTATCGGGTTCCACACCATCACATCCTTTTTGTACCGCCAAATCAAGCCGTGACAACATAATTTCTACTACATTTTCAGAACGGATATCCAGCCATTGTTCATCTGGCCAGCCATCCATTATGTTACCTAATTCTGATGGTATGAATTTATCCTTATCTGTGCGATAGTTTTCATAGCTGCCTGCTGAAAAATAGCATATTACCTTGCTACCTGATGCTTTAAGCTGGTTAATAAGCAGAGGTGATGATTCAAATAAATCAATATCATATATTTTTACCTGATAATCTGTATTAACAACTCCGTTTAAGTGCCACTGCCATGACACGGAGACTTCCGGTCTGTACCATAAACCATCGGTAACTGGCAATGCCTGAGGATCAAGACTTAATACTTTATTATTGTTCAGCTCAGTTTCTGTTTTGAAATCAAGTCCAATATCAGCCATCAGCACTTGCAGATTTTCAATACGTACAAGTATCCCTGAAGTATCATCCCCGATAACATAAACATATTTGTCATCTAAATTAACGGCTATAATATTATTAGTTTCTGAGTAATACCGATAGTACCATAAATTTTCAAATGTCTGACTGGTTTGCGATGTAGGTAAAAAAAGCTGAGGGAACTGCACTTCAGCCCAATTAAAAAAAACATCTGAATTACTTTGAGTATTAGAAAAGCAGCTCTGTGATATAAAAAATAAAAGGATAAAGACAATTTTTTTCATAATAATTCCTACGCTTGTTTCATATTATATGTTTACCACCATTAAATTACTTATCTTTTCACACCCACTTGTCACCTTCAAGTGTGAAACCGATTACCCTGCCACCCAATAGCCTGACTTCCCACCTTCTTTTTCCAGTAAGTGGACATTGCCTATAACCATACCTCGGTCAACAGCTTTACACATATCATAAATGGTCAGCAAGGCAATTTGAGTTGCAGTTAGAGCTTCCATTTCAACCCCTGTCTTCCCATCAGTTTCAACTGTACATAAACAGGAAACCATACTTTCAGCCTCATGAATATCCAGCTCCAGTTCAACATGAGTCAAAGCAAGCGGATGGCAAAGGGGAATAAGGTTAGCCGTTTGTTTGGCCGCCATTATTCCGGCAACGCGTGCAATACCCAGGACATCACCCTTTTTATGACTCCCCTGGATGATAAATGCCAGGGTTTCAGGCTTCATGGTAATTTGTCCTTCTGTAACAGCACGTCGATGAGTAATTGCTTTTGCGCCCACATCCACCATGTGTGCTTCACCTTTTGTATTGAAATGTGTTAATTTGCCCATAAGTTTTTTCTCATTGCTCTTTTTGTTTGTTGTGGGATAGTTTATAGTTGCAAGCTGTTAATTAGGATTATACATGAAATTCAGCCAACAGTTTAAATATTGAGAGGTCAGTGTGAGTATTGAAGTAAAGTTTTTTGCCAGCATGAGAGATTTAATCGGAGAGGATTGTGAGATTCAGGTTGATATTATTGAACAACAGTCAATAAAGAATGTTGATGATATCTGGAATTTCTGTGCCAATGGAAAAAAACGCCCCAATAATGTCCTGATTGCAGTCAATATGGATTATGTTGATGGAAAGGCGCACATTAAAGATGGGGATGAAGTGGCATTTTTCCCTCCAGTGACTGGTGGTTAATCATGAAAGTTATTATTGATTCAGAGGCTTTCGATCCTTGGAAAAGCCTAAATGATTACCAGAAAAATATGCCGCAGTTAAATGGTCTCTATGGAGCAACCGCTGTTTTTGTGGGGACAATGCGTGATTTTAATGAAGGTGACAATGTCTCTGAAATGTTTTTAGAACACTATCCGGGAATGACAGAAAGACATCTTGAAAAGATTTGTCAGCAAACAGCCGATGAATATCAATTATTAGAAAGCCTGGTAATTCACCGTGTTGGTATCATCCAGACCAATGATCCCATTGTTCTGGTTGCCGTCTGGACGACCCATCGCAAGCAGGCTTTTGAAGCCTGTCGGGAGATTATGGAAGATTTAAAATCCAAAGCGCCATTCTGGAAAAAAGAACAACTCAATAATGGACAGAATCGCTGGGTAGAAAAGAATACTAAGGGATACTAACGCTTTTCCCCACGCATTTTCAGCATTTGAGTTTCTATATTATCGATAAGGTGTTGTGCTTCAGCTGTTTCCAGAATCCCATCATGCTCCATTTTCCAGATAAGAGAGCGTTCATGGTTTAGCAATAAGCGTCTGGCAGATTTTGATTGAAGATTGCTGATGAGGTCATGATATTCATTATTGATATAGCGTGTAAAACTAAATGCCTGAGCACAGTTCTTATCAATCATCATTTCAATCCGATCACCCGTTTTTGCATCCGGTTGCAGATCTTTAATATGATTACGCATTTCTTCCTGTGCAGTCACAAATCCACGTGCAATATCATAATTAAGAGACAAGTGAGTAAAAAGCCATTCTTCCATAGAAGAACCTATAACAGGTAAACTCTGCAGCCATTTTGGCGGTGTCGGTACTTTAAAACTCTCCTCAAGTGAATCACGCGGCGTAATGACGGGATTATTGTCCAGAGCCTGTTCAACGGATCGTGATAGTACAGAAGTGGCCTGTCTTCCTATATAACCGTCTTCAAACTGTCGCCAGTAATCACTTCGTTCAATCTCCAGCAGTCTGCGCATAAAAGCAGTCGTCATTTCCTCTGCTTTTATCGTTGTTTTATCATCATGCTGAATATCAGCAGCAGATGACTTAAAAGTCTCCAGTTTCAATAAATTAAAAAATGGACTATTGATCAGTGTTTTTAGAAATGCATTCATTTGCTCATCTAGTGATTTGCGTGCTTTTTGTACTGAAGCCTCTTTGGCAGGAGGCAGTGTATCCAGTTTTAACCGGTGTAAAAGCCATTCCATAGTGGAACCATTGATAACAATTGTCAGAAAAACAATGCCTGCAGTTAGAAAAAGGATCTGTTCTCGTAACAGTTCCGGAATAGCATTATCCTGAGCAAGAGAGAGAGCCAGTGAGAGTGATACCGCACCCCGCAGACCACCCCAAACAAGTACTATTGCTTTTTTTCGGTTGATGCCTACACCAATTCGTTCCAAAATCGGCATCAGAATCCAGACAGAAATTGTACGGATAAGGATAAGTAAAATATAGAGCACAAATAAAGTAACCCAGAGTTGCGCTGAGTCAAAATTGGTATAAGTCACAATAATAATACCAACAATCAAAAAGATCAGAGTATTAGCGATATAACTCATCATCTCCCAGAACTGGTGTAGAAAATGTGAGATTTCCGGAGAGATTCGGATACGACCAAGGGTTGAAAACATCAGAGCAACAGCAACCAGAGAGACAACACCGGAAACATGCAAAAATTCGGCAATAATAAAAGTGAGATAAGCCGCTATAATAGACAGACTGATTTCAATCAACGGCTGATTAATCAGCTTGCCAATAATCCATAGCACTATCCATCCAACACCAACACCAATAATCAGGCCGGCAGAAACCACCCAGATAAACTCACCAATAACCGGCAATGCTTCAACTTGAGTCGTACTACCCAGAGCAAAGCCATAAAAGAGAGAGAAGAAAACAATAGCAGTACCGTCATTTAAAAGAGACTCCCCTTCTATCAGAGTTTCAAGGCGCTTACGGGAACTTTTCTCTTTAAGCAGAGCAACTACGGCAACCGGATCAGTCGCACTGATTAAGGCACCAAAGAGAAAAGCCATACCCATTCCCCAGGATAACAGCCAGTGAATGGCCAGAGCACTGAGTATCATCGAGATAATCAAGCCGACAATTGCTAATAAAGCAATCTGTGGTGCAATGCGAAAAAAAAGGTGGGGCTCCATTGAATAGGCAGATTCAAAAATCAGGGTTGGTAGGAACAGATACAGAATAAGGTGGGGATCAATATGTCCCACCTGAGTAAAGATACCGCTTATAACGCTATCAGTTCCTAATAATTCCAGTTGGTTTAATCCGCCGGCAGCAATGCCAATCAGTAATAAAACCACCGTATAAGGAAGACGGCTATCTCGCATGACTGCTTTTAATAAAGCACCTGTCAGAAGGGAAAATATAACAAAAAGGAGAATCGAAAGACCGCTGTCATGCATTGTCGTTCCTTAAGTATTAGCTTATGTTAGGTGAATACGCTATCATTTTGAACAACTTCCTGAGTATGTACTCTAGTATAGGCCTCTTTTACAAAAAATCATCTTATTTTTTATATTCATTTAGCTGAGCCATTGTGATTCTTTCCTGCCGGTTTAAATCTTTAATGCTGGCAATCCGGGTAAACGCATGATTGTTTAATAGTGATTGCACTGCTTCTGCCTGATTGTAACCATGTTCAAGCAGTATCCAGCCACTTTCTTTTAAATAATCAGGAGCGTTTTTGATAATTTGTTTAATATCATCCAGTCCATTATCAGCTGCGAATAATGCCGCTAAAGGTTCATATTTTTTTACATTATGCTCCAACTGTGGATCATCCTGAGCTATATAAGGCGGATTAGAAATAATCATGTCAAATTCCATCCCCTCATTGATACTATCAAACCAGGATGACTGCTGGAAACTTACTTGACTTAGCTTCAAACTCAGGGCATTTTTTTTTGCTATATTTAATGCTGCATAACTAATATCAGTGGCGACGATCCGGCAGTTTTTTCTTTCTGAGGCAATGGCAAGAGCAATAGCACCACTGCCCGTCCCCAATTCCAGCAACCGGGTACTTTCTGTCATTGAAATTTTTTCCAGAGCATAATCAACCAGAAGTTCAGTTTCAGGGCGGGGAATTAAAGTGTCAGGAGTGACAGACAGAGTAAAAGTCCAGAAATCTTTTTCACCTGTGATATAAGCAACCGGCATTCCTTTGGAACGTAAGTTCAGGTAGTCACTATATTGCTGAAATTGTTTTAAGCTCAGTGAGTTATCCGGCCAGGTGAGCAGCCAGGATTTACCAAGAATCTGCTCAGGGCTCTTATCAAACATAAACCTGTCCACTGTCTTATTTGCAGGTGGAGATTTTTGCAAAACGACAGTGGACAAGTTTATTGGCCGAAGGCTCTCATCAGACATAAACCTGTCCACTGTCTTATTTGCAGGTGGAGATTTTTGCAAAACGACAGTGGACAAGTTTATTGGCCGAAGGCTCTCATTTAGTACTTTTAACAGGAGTATTTCACAATCCAGTCTGGCACTTTCACTGGATTTAAGTTGTTTGATTCCATATTGTAATGCTTCAGCTATCGTTCGCTGCTGATTAGTCATCTGACATTGAGGCTAGTAACTCGGCCTGATACTCACTCAATAAAGGATCAATCACAGCGCCTAAATCACCATTCATCACTTCTTCCAGTTTATACAGAGTCAGGCTGATACGATGATCAGTCACCCGTCCCTGAGGATAGTTATAAGTTCTGATACGCTCACTTCGATCACCGCTGCCCACCTGTAGTTTTCTATCTGCAGCCTGTTCTGACTGCTGTTTTTCCTGATCTGCAGCCAGTATTCTGGAAGTCAGCATTGACATTGCTTTAGCTTTGTTTTTATGCTGTGAGCGTTCTTCCTGACATTCCACCACAACTCCTGTTGGAAGATGGGTCAGGCGAATAGCTGAATCTGTTTTATTGACATGCTGACCACCTGCACCGGAAGCTCTGAAGGTATCAATACGAAGATCTTTGGCATTAATTTCAATGGCTTCAACGGCATCTACCTCAGGAATAATAGCGACAGTACAGGCTGAGGTATGCACACGACCCTGAGATTCCGTTTCCGGCACCCTCTGTACACGATGTGCTCCTGATTCAAATTTAAACTTTGAATAAGCCCCCTGCCCCACTAAACGAGCTACAATTTCCTTGTAACCACCATGATCTCCGGCATTCTCAGACATAATTTCAACTGTCCAATTTTGTATCTCAGCATAGCGGCTGTACATTTTAAACAGATCACCGGAAAAAATAGCGGCTTCATCACCACCGGTGCCGGCACGAATTTCCAGATAAATATTATTATTATCATTGGGATCTTTCGGCAGCAGCATTTTCTGTAATTCAAGAGACAATTGATCCTGCTGCTGCCTGGCTTCTTCTATTTCTTCCTTAGCCATCTCCTGCATATCAGGATCACTATCATTAAGCATTTCACCAGCTGCTTCTATCGTTTCTAAAGCATCATTATATTGAGCAAAACATTCAACAACAGGACGTAATTCAGCATATTCTTTGGACAAATCACGAAATTTATTTTGATCGGCCATCACTTCCTGTTGCGAAAGTAATAGAGCAATTTCTTCATAACGTTCAGAGAGGGTTTCAAGTTTATTATTAATGGAGGCTTTCACGGATAATTTTACCAATATCAATATGGGTTCAGAGTCAAATGATACGACTACCGAATGTTTATGTATTCAGGGTGTAAGTCATTTGACTCCGATCCCGTTGCTAAGAATCTTCAGTATCCAGATCAAATAGTTCAATTGCAGCATCAATGAGTTCAGTGCGGCCGTCCATGCCCGCCTGTTTAATCTGTATACAGGGTTGATGAATCAGTTTATTAGTAAGCTGATGAGCCAGATATTCAAGCACATCTTCTACGGGCTGTCCATTGGCCAATTGTTTTTTTGCCTGGTTTACTGCTTTATCGCGTACATCACCTGCCAGTTCACGATATTGACACATCGTCGTAATTGAGTTGAGAGAACGCAGCCAGTTCATAAAATGGCTAACTTCAATATCAATAATTTCTTCTGCTTTAAGAGCCGCTTCCTGACGGGATTTCAAACCCTCATCAATAATTTCCTTCAGATCATCAACCGTATATAAAAAAATATCTTCCAAATCACTGACTTGTTCTTCAATATCCCGCGGCACAGCAATATCAACCATAAATATTGGTTTATGCTTGCGTGCTTTGATGGCTGATTCTACTGTCCCCTTGCCCAAAATAGGCAATTGACTGGCAGTTGAGCTAATAACAATATCCGCCTCAGCCAGGTGAGCAGGGATCTCACTTAATGCAATGGCATAGCCATCAAATTCATGAGCCAGCAAATGTGCTTTTTCCACAGTTCTATTGGCAATGATGATTCGTCCAATACCAGATTCTTTTAAGTGTCTGGCAACCAGTTCAATGGTTTCTCCTGCCCCAATCAATAAAGCAGTATGCTCGTTAAAATCACTGAAAATTTGTTTTGCAAGGCTCACTGATGCAAAAGCGACGGAAACTGCACTGGCACCAATCGCAGTGTCAGTACGAACTTGTTTGGCACAACTAAATGTATGCTGAAAGAGTTTGTGCAGCATCTGGCTGACACTAGCAGATTTTTTTGCCACTGCAAAAGCAGACTTCAACTGCCCTAATATCTGAGGCTCACCTAAAACCAGTGAATCAAGACCACTGGCAACCCGCAGCAGGTGTCTGACGGCATCTTTATTAGGATGCAAATAAAGATATTGTGAAATATCAGTTTCACTAGTATTATGAAAATCTTTTAACCACTGAATCAATATCTCTGCAGTTTTATCAGTTGCCTCGTCATCACAATTAAGCTGGCAATAGATCTCAGTACGATTACAGGTTGACAGGATCACGGCTTCATTTACGGCATCCTGTGCAACCAGATCTTTCAGGGCATCCGGAACTGTATCAGGCGCAAATGAAAGCTGTTCTCTGATCTTTACCGGAGCAGTTTTGTGATTAATACCAAGTGCAAGCAGGGACATAGATAGTGTATACAGTCTTTTTTTAATAAAATTGAGTTATAAAGAAAATAATTATCAGAACTGGACATTTTGCGTAACTTTTAACAAAAACTCAAGCAATCTCTTCTTTTTCTTATCCATTTAGACATAATTTTGAGTTATTATGGTATAAATAGCGACTACGATTCCATTTGGGTTGACTTAACAAGGACGTTTTATGCTTTCAGAATCACAAAAACAATTTATATTTAAACGTTCTTTATTTCAGAAAATTTCCGGCTATCTTAGCTGGAGCATTGGATTTTCTACGGCAATAGCTTGGGGGCTGATTTACTGGCTTAAACCGGAAATGGTCAACCCGCAGATGGTGCTGGCTCTATTACAGGAGAAAAGAGATTCCGGTATCGATATAAGCCAGCTAACAGATATTTCAGTTCTAGCAGTCACAGGTGCAACAGCCATATCAGCCTTTTTTGTTATGATAATAATACTGGTCTTTGCTATGAACTCCTGGAATAAAAAAGAAAAACAGTATTTAGAAATTATCAGCAGCTTAGAAAAGCTTTCCTGACTATTATTAATTACAAGCCAGCACTCGCTCAAATTCAGCAAAACTATTGGCTATTTCTGTTGTATCTATTTCCAGCCCCAATGATTTGCTCAACATGCTAATGGAAAAAATACCTCTGACCTGATAGGCATCAGGATTACTATTATCTAATACCAGTGCATGCTGACGATGTAATTTTTTCATTGTCATCAGAACATCACCCACTTTAGCATTTTTTACCGCCGACCATTCCATGACATCAATACTATCAATGCCTGTCATAATATCAAGTACACAAATTTCTGATCTCTGGACACCATTAGATTGCTGAAACTGAATTGGTCGCTCACCTTGTAGGTCACTATAGGTAATCAGACCAATAATTCTATCTCTGGCATCGATGACAAATAACAATCTGATTTTCTTTTTTATCATGAGGTCATTGGCTTCATCCAGATTAGCAGAAGGTGAAATTGTCACAGCAACAACACTTTTTAAGTCCGTCATGACATTATCAGCAGAATCCTCCAGCTTGATAATGGTATTTTGTGAATAAAGACTCGGTGCACATAAAGTTGCTGCAACCTGTAAAGGTTTTATTTCGAGTTCCTGATAATTACATGGCATTTTTATTTCCTTTATTACATTTCTAACAAATTTTTTTAAAAGTATTTTTATCACTTGTTTAAAATATAAAGTAGACACAAAAAACAGCAAATGCAAGAAGATCTAAAAATTTATTAAAAAAAATGCTAATCCAGCATAGCTTGATATTGGGGCAGACGGTGAATTAGGTGGATTTCATACAAAACTAGAGGCTACCTTAACTTCATCACTAATTTATTTAGTAGCATACATAAAATGGCTGGCATGGGAATATATTTGATAAGAGACTAATGGGAAGAACTGGTTGTTTCTGTTTGCTTCCTATATACTTTTTATTACTATAAAGGATTTTTATTTATGTTGTAATCTATGATTATGAGGACATGAAAAAATGAGTGTGAATATTGCTCCTTGTAAGTTCCTGACAAAGCTATCCCTTTTTCTAGTAATAATTTTGACTATTTCAATAAGCAGAAATTCTATTGCAATGGAAAAAGATGAGGTATTTATTACCATTAATCAATCCAGTCTGTTGAACGCACTACAAATGGTCAATATACCTGCAGGTAACTTTATAATGGGAAGTAATGATGGGGGTGATGATGAAAAACCAATTCATAAGGTCTATGTACCTGCCTTTAAATTGTCAAAAAATGAAATAACATTTGAGCTATTTGATCTTTTTGTTAAACAAACAAGATATATCTTACCCGAAGATGAAGGTTGGGGACGCCACAATCGTCCCGTGATCAATATTTCCTGGCATGATGCAATAATGTTTATAGAATGGCTGAATAAAGTTCTCAAACCCGAAAAGCTCTATCGTCTACCATCAGAAGCTGAATGGGAATATGCTTCTCGTGCAGGTTCTGAAACAAAATACTGGTGGGGTAATGATGTAGGTAAAAACAAGGCCAATTGTGATAACTGTGATAGTCAGTGGGACAACAAAAAGACAGCCCCCACTAATTCATTTAATAATAATTTCTTTTCTGTCAATGATACATTAGGTAACGTTTACGAGTGGGTTCAGGATTGTTGGAACAATAATTATAATGGTGCACCTGAAGATGGTTCAGCCAGGTTATCAGGAAACTGTAAGTTCCGTGTGGTACGTGGAGGTTCCTGGAGAGACTGCCCAAGAAGTATGCGTTCAGCTTATAGAAACTATTACCCTTCTAACAAGCGTTATAATGAAGTTGGTTTTCGTATTGCTCAATCAATTTGAATAATTTTTTTACTATATAATTACGTCAAATTAATAACTCAGATCGTCAATATATGTATTTGATATTTCCAGAAACTTGAAAAACATAATAGAATATCTTACCTTTAAGCAATATAAAAATTTTTATATCTTTTTATGTTAGTTTTTTCAGTATCCAGAATATTTTTTTGGATAAGAGCTTTTAACTATTAAATATAAGACGTGTCAATGATTATACAAAAAGAAATAACACTTTCATCTAAACCTCGCGGGTTTCATTTAATAACTAATGAAATACTAGATAACATTAGTGAAATAAAAAATATGGAAGTCGGTTTAATGAATATTCTTATTAAACATACATCAGCATCTTTGACAATTAACGAAGATGCTGATCCTTTAGTCAGAAAAGACTTTGAAAATTATTTTAATAAGTTTATACCAGAGGGTGAAGATTATTACACTCACACTGGAGAAGGTGATGATGATATGCCTGCTCATTTAAAAACAAGTGTTTTGGGTTGCTCTTTAAATATCCCAATTAAAAAGGGGCAATTAAACTTGGGAACCTGGCAGGGAATATATCTTTGTGAACACAGAAACCGAGGTGGAAATCGAAATATTGTTATTACAATAATAAATTAAAATATTTCTGTTATAATCAGCCGCATAATCAAAAAATATCGCCTGAGGAAAAAGTAATGAGTTGGTGGGGCAAGTTTTTAGGAGGGGCTGTTGGTCTTAGCTTTGGTGGACCTCTGGGTCTGTTAATTGGCGGCATCATCGGTCATAAACTGATGGATAAACCCATACAGCAGGGTTTTGGTTTAGGTTTAGGCTCGGACAATGAAATGACCCAGGCGGCTTTCTTCTCCGCAACATTTTCAATTATGGGACATATTGCCAAGGCAGATGGGCGGGTCAGTGAAAGTGAAATTGCAATGGCCAGGCAAATCATGGACCATATGAAATTGGGTTCTGAACAAAAAAAAGCTGCAATTGACCTGTTTAATCAGGGAAAACGCTCAGATTTTGACCTGGATGGTATTTTATCACAGTTTAAGCAGGTGGCTAACCGCCGTACCACATTGTTACAGATGTTTCTGGAAATACAACTTCATGCTGCCTATGCAGATGGATCAATGCATGCTGCTGAACGAGAAATCATTTACAAAATTGCCCATTATCTGGGGTTTTCATCACAACATATAGAACAGTTAATTGCTCTGGTGCGTTCAAACCTCGGCATGGGCGGCAATCGTTATAATTTTGGACAGGGTGATAGCTATAAAAGTGACAGGGATTTACTCAAAGAGGCCTATGTTATGCTGGGTGCTTCAGAATCAATGACTGACGCTGAGGTGAAAAAATCTTATCGTCGTCTAATGAACCAGCATCACCCTGACAAGCTGGTTTCCAAAGGTCTGCCGGAAGAAATGATTCAAATAGCCACTGAAAAAACACAGCAGATCAAGGCTGCTTATGAGTTAATTAAAGATTTTCGCAAAAAGTAGAGTCCTTAGCCCAATGAAATTAATCGCTGTCGCTTTGCTAACATTTTACAGCAAAGAATCAGCGTGATTCAAACTGAACCTTATTTTCTTTAAGGTAGAATATCCCCTGCTTATAGATGTGTTCAACAACAAAGCCATATCCGCAAATAGTAATACGAACACCGGGATAAGTGCTATTATAGAACTCTACCGTACTATTACTGCATGATTCCATCATCTCTTTCAGAGCCGCAAGCTGTTTCTTTTGTTCCTCTATTTTGATACCTAATGGTTCTAGTTGCTCCATCAGCTGTGTCATATTTTCCTTTTCAGCAGCACCTGAAACATACAACTCTTCAATACGTTCCAACTCTTTCTGGTTATCCTCTATTTCCTGTTTCAGTGCATCATATTTTTCCTGATCTTCACGGGTATAACCCACCAGAATATCTGTTTTTATATTAGTCGTATTGCCCAGACTACCGGCAGAGACTTTCTGATAGGCATGGGTTCTGCCGCCAACAATGCTGGTTTTGGGACTGCTGTCTTCACCAACAATAATTTCTTCCCTAGCCGTTAATTGACAGTCAACCAGACTTTCACTGATGATAATAGAAACTTTTGACTGTACTTGTGCATGTTCCATAAAAGTCGCATTGACTTCACCATCAGCAGTTATTCTACTGCCCTCACCTCTTACCCCGCCTCTGATAATGACATTACCCTTCGCTATAGCAACGGCTCTCTCAATATTGGCATCAATACAAATATCAGCAGAAGTCTCCACTACAAAGCCGGGATCAATGCGTCCCTTAACAATAACCGTTGAATCAGTATGTATATTGCCCGTCTCATTATCAACATTACCCTCCAGAACCAGAGTATCTGTCACAGAGAGCTGTTGTTTATTGACAATCAGGGTTCCTGATTTATCCGTAAACAGATGTCCATCTGAAGCCTGATGCAGGCCGTCCAGAGTCAATTCAATATCTTTGGGTTTTTTAGCTGCAATGGCTTGTTGATAAATATCCATGCCATCTTCTTCTGCCACCATGGGAATGATATGCCCGATTTCATCTCCTTCTTTTACATTCCATGGGTATGAACGTTCTTTAAAATCGATACGTCCATTTTTCATCAATTTTCCTGCTGAAATCTGCTGATTTAATTCAATATTGGCATCAATACCATCTTTGGGTTTTTTGCCTCGTGCAGCAATTGTTTTATAAAAACTGGAGTTTTCATCCGCAGTCTGTTTACCTGATTTAATGGCCTCAAGTATTTTTTCCAGGGCATCCTGTTCAACACCATAGCAAATATTTTCAAATTCCAGTGTTTTTTGTACTTGAGTTAATGTGGTGGTTCTATACCTGGAGTCTTTTGGAAACACCGGCAGTTTAACATCAGCCTGAAGTTTATCTTCACTGATTTCAAGCAGGCTCTTAAGTGATATTTGTTTCCCGTGTTCAACAAGACCCAGAATTTTAGCACGATATTTATACTGCTTATCATCTTTATACACTTCAACACTGTTTCCTGCTTCCAGAATCTCTTCTATATCCATTTGAGACTTGACTTCCTGCCCATAAATATCCACACCGGCTTCACCTTCTGAAACACATTCATAACTGGCAATTGTCTGGCCGGGACTCACTATTTTATCAATATCTTCCTCTGAATCATGCTTAACTTTCCACTGTATTTTCCCGTATTGAGCATCAACCGGTCTTTTCGATGATAACAATAAGAGTTTTTCTACCCTATCCTGTTCCAATTCAGAACAGCGACGTCGATGTGCAACATGAAGTGCTGCTATTAACAGGTTAGCATTCCAGCCATGAGTGATTTTCATACGTTTTAAAGTTTCAAAAATATGACTAACCTTAACTCTGGAGTGTACGCTGTCACCTAAAAAGCCATACAATTCAATATAGGCACTATAGGGAGATTTTTCATCAACTTCAATAAGCGGCTTAACTGATAGGCAATCATCTCTCAAAGTAACAATACCCAGATATTGAGAATAATACCAAATCTGGTCATTTCCCTGTTCATCTTTAAGTGTCTTTTGATAGACCCCCTCCCCCTCAGAGATAGTGAGATCAGACATTTCTACAGGTTCTATTTCCTGATTAAAAACATCCCGACCCGGTTTACCTTCCTGATGACTAATCGTATGGCCAATGGGATGATCAGGAGCAATGACTCGTTCATACTCATGCTTAGCTGCAGGTTCAATTAACCATTGAATACCTGTATCCTGTTTGTGCTCAGGTTTCCGCCCCTGTGCAATCAGGATAGGAGGGGGAGGGGGTGCGATATGATTGGAATAAAACTGCTGTAAATTTTTCTTGATCAAACTTTCATCTATACCTGAGCAAACATTTAACTCTTTTAATTTTTCAAGAATTTGATCTGCTCTAGTATGAGGTAAACTTGCATCACTGACACGCAATAATTCCAGATAAGCATATAAATTGTTATCTGAAATAAAAATTGTAAATTGTACCTCTTCTGCCAATTCTTTCATAATCGTTAAAAAAGCTTCCTGAACTCAGTTGAATTTATTGTTGCCTAAAAATTAATATATTTTCCGGCACTGGCAATAATAATTGTTATCATACCCAGCACTAAATTAGTCGTCACCAACTGACGTATGATATTCATCTGCTCACCGCCCACAGGAAACTGTTTAGCTGCTACTGCAGATTTAAATGCCTGATAAGGTATAAAAAAAATATAGCTAAAAATTGCAGTCATAACAAGGCCAATTCCATGCATCCATTGTATATAAGTGATTTGCAGACTCAGGACACCTCCATAGGTATCAAATATTATCCAGTAGCCTGTAGCTAAAATTGTAATAATCGATATCCATACCCAGAAAAAAAAGCGCCCGAAAACAGCAGACCATAAAGGCAGTCTTTGTGGTGGTTCCAGTTTTTCAATAGATGATGGCCTGAGGATCATATGGGCAAAAAACATACCGCCTACCCAAATGACAGCAGCAATCAGATGAAGTGTTAATGCAATAGAATAGCTCATAAATGTTCTCGGTTTATATTTAGTCAATCGTATTATTATATCTAGATATTTTTCTTTAACCAGCCGGAAACATAAATTAACAATTCATCTTCCAGCCCGCTATAAAAATGATTAGCACCAATTGTTTCTACCTGTCGATATTTTTTATTGCCTGATTTATGTGCAGCGGTTTTTCGTGCCTTTGATGAAAGTAGAACACCGGCAAGATCTTCACTGCCATATAAATCCAGTAATGGAATCTTGATTTTTTCAACCATGGCAGGACTATTCAATGGAATTGTTTGACCTGGTGATGAAGTACCAATCACAATAGCTGCTTTTATTTTATAGGGTACTTTATCTGCCTGACAGTAGTTTAATGCCATTAGTGAACCAAAGCTATGGGAAATTAATGCAATATCAGTATAACTTTTTGCTTTGAGAAAGCTGATCGCATCATTAATTCTGGAAACTGATGCTTCAATCACCTTCTTTTTACTTTCATTATCATCTTTCTCAGGTTCCAGTAAGGGCAGTTGAATAGAAAGAGTTGCCCAGCCTTTATCCGGAAGTTCCGTCCTCAGGGGATGGATAATATCCGCCCAGTCAGGATGTGCTCCTGTACCATGCATAAGAATAATTGCCCCTTTTGTTACTGGGGTTGTGTGAGCCGTATAGATGGCAAAAAACTTTTGCTTATTGTCAGAGTTATCTGCCGGCAAATCAATGGCTTCTCCGGTGACAATATTATCACGCAGTTGTTCAGCCCAGCGTTTTTCGCTTTCACTATTGGCTGCCTGAACGGGCAGCATAAGGTTTAAAACCAGTAAGAACATGAGCCATAGATAGCTTAATAATGAGAATTTCATAATTTATACCTTACGTTGCCTGTAATTATTTATAGTTATATTGGTGCTTATATTGATGGTTATATTGATAATTATCGTTTAAAATGCTCGATTAGATATTTAATGAAATTTATTTCATTAAATATCTAATCCTGTTTATTAGGGTTACATTCGTTAATTTATTAATAGTTTATTCATTTTATGGGGATTTGTCATGGCAAAATCTTTAATTGCACCATCTATTTTATCTGCTGATTTCGCTCGTCTGGGTGAAGAATGTGTCAATGTACTGGACAGCGGCGCTGATGTCATTCACTTTGATGTGATGGATAATCACTATGTACCAGTTCTGACGATTGGACCAATGATCTGTGAAGCACTGAGAAATCACGGTATCAAACAGGAAATTGATGTTCATTTAATGGTTAAGCCCGTTGATGTCATTATCCCTGAATTTGCCAAGGCAGGTGCCAGCTATATTACTTTCCATCCTGAAGCTTCAGAGCATATTGATCGCAGTTTATCTCTCATTCGTGAGTCTGGTTGTAAGTCAGGTCTTGTTTTTAACCCTGCGACACCACTATCTGTGTTAAAACATGTGATGGACAAGGTTGATGTGATCTTATTGATGTCAGTTAATCCCGGCTTTGGTGGTCAAAGTTTCATTCCTGAAACACTCAATAAGTTACGTGAAGCACGCAAAATGATAGATGACAGCGGCTATGATATTCGCCTTGAAATTGATGGCGGCGTGAAGATCAATAATATTGCTGAAATTGCTGAAGCAGGTGCAGATATGTTTGTCGCCGGCTCTGCCATTTTTAATACAGAAAATTACAAAGACACGATTGATCAAATGCGTGCTGAATTAGCAAAGGTCGGAAAATAATTCCTCTTATGATCATTAGAAAACCAAAAATGGTACTGATCGATGTGGATGGAACACTGGTAGATAGTGTTCCTGACCTGGCTTATTGCGTTGATGAAATGCTTAAAGCAATTGATATGGCACCACATGGGGAAGCCGAGGTTCGTCACTGGGTGGGCAATGGTGTGGAGCGTCTTGTACGTCGGGCACTGATTGGCCAACTGGATGGTGAACCGGATGATGAGTTATTTGAAAAAGCTTATCCCATCTTCATGGAACTGTATAAAGATAATACTTCCAAACGCAGTAGTCTTTATCCCGGGGTTAAAGAAGGTATTGAATATCTTAAGCAGGCAGGTTACCAATTAGGCTGTGTGACGAATAAGGCTGAGGCATTTACACATCCCTTATTAAAAGACTTGGGTCTATTTGATTATTTTGAATCGATTGTCAGTGGTGATACACTGGACAAAAAGAAACCTGATCCATTACCTCTACTATACTCTGCAGAAAAAATGGGGGTAACTGCTGAAGACTCTTTAATGCTGGGAGATTCAATCAGTGATGTAAAAGCTGCACGAGCAGCCGGTTTTCAAATTATCTGTATGACTTATGGATATAACCATGGTGTTGATATCCGTGAATCCAATCCTGACATAGTGATTGATTCAATGCTTGAATTAAAAGAACTGCTTTAAGAAGAATATAAAATGCTGCATAAAAAACAACTGAAAGAACGATGGTACTGGTGTTAGAGTACAACTCCGACCCCTCTAGGTAACTTAAAATCTCCACATTTGTTTTTTATTGAGTATTAACTATGTCTATTATTAGCAAACCACAATTTATACAGTTGGCTGAACAGGGTTATAACAGAATTCCTGTTGTATATGAAATCCTTGCCGATCTGGATACCCCGCTAAGTGCCTATTTAAAATTAGCCGAAGGTTCCTATTCCTATTTACTTGAATCCGTACGTGGCGGGGAAAAATGGGGACGTTATTCTATTATAGGCCTGCCTTGTGAAACCATAATCACCGTCTATGATGAACAGATTCAAATTCATCATAATGGACAATTACTTGAACAGCTGAATCATTCAGATCCGCTCAGCTGGATAGAAGAATATCAACAGCAATACGAGATTCCGGAATTTCTAAGTAAACAATCCAATCTGCCCCGTTTTACCGGAGGACTGGTGGGCTATTTCGGCTATGAAACCATTGGCTATATTGAACCCAGATTAAAAAACACACAGAAAGACGACCCACTGGACACACCTGATATTTTATTAATGGTATCAGAAGAAGTGCTGGTGTTTGATAACCTCAGCGGCAAGTTATATCTGATTGTTCATGCGCATATCGATCAGGCTAAAGATCAATCCCCGGCTCTGCATCACATTGAGTGCGCATGGGAAAAAGCCACTCAACGTCTGGAAGACTTGATTCAAAGTTTGCGTCAGTCCAATACCACTTATAAAAAACATAATCAGATCACCAAAATAAAGGAAACTGACTTTATTTCCGGTTTTACTCAGGATGGTTTTGAAGCAGCAGTCAAACGTATTAAGGATTATATTGTTGAAGGAGATGCCATGCAGGTGGTCATTTCACAGCGCCTGTCCATTCCTTTCAAAGCACCTCCTCTGGATTTATACCGTGCTTTACGCAGTCTGAACCCTTCTCCCTATATGTATTTTCTGGACTGTGGTGATTTTCATATTGTCGGCTCTTCACCGGAAATATTAACCCGTGTTGAAGAAGGCAAAGTAACCGTTCGTCCTATTGCAGGAACACGTCCACGGGGTAAAACAGAAAAACAAGACAAACAGCTGGAGCAGGAGTTACTGGCTGATCCTAAAGAACTGGCTGAGCATCTGATGTTGATTGACTTAGGACGCAATGATGCAGGCCGTGTTTCAGAAATCGGCACGGTAAAACTCACAGAAAAAATGATTGTTGAACGCTACTCTCATGTGATGCATATCGTGTCAAACGTAGAGGGTGATTTAAACAAGGATATGAGTGTAATGGATGCATTGAAAGCCACTTTCCCGGCAGGAACAGTGAGTGGTGCACCAAAAATTCGCGCAATGGAAATTATTAATGAGTTAGAACCGGTTAAACGCGGCATATATTCCGGTGCAATTGGTTATATTTCATGGTCGGGAAATATGGATACAGCAATTGCTATTCGCACAGCTGTCATCAAGGACAAAAAATTACATATTCAAGCCGGTGCCGGTATTGTTGCTGATTCTGTACCCAGAAATGAATGGGATGAAACTATGAATAAAGGCCGCGGAGTATTTCAGGCCGTTGCCATGGCAGAATGCGGATTAGACCTGAGCGAATGTGAAAAAAATAATCAGGAAGAGGAGTAATAATATGTTAATTATGATCGATAATTATGATTCCTTTACCTACAATCTGGTGCAATATCTGGGTGAGTTAAAAGCAGAAGTTAAGGTTTTTCGCAATGATGAAATCAGCATAGCGGAAATTGAAAAAATGTGCCCCGATCATTTAATGATTTCCCCAGGTCCCTGCACCCCCAATGAAGCCGGTATTTCAATTGAGGCCATTAAACACTTTGCCGGACAACTACCTATATTAGGAGTTTGTCTTGGTCACCAGAGCATTGGTCAGGCTTTTGGCGGAAAAATTATTCACGCCGGAGAAATTATGCATGGTAAGACATCCATGATGCATCACAACAATAAAGGTGTGTTCCGTGATCTGGAATCACCATTTGAAGCAACCCGTTATCACTCTCTGGTGATTGAAAAGGAGACTCTTCCCGAGTGTCTGGAAATTACCTCATGGACAGAAAATGATATGGGTCAGATAGATGAAATTATGGGCGTCAGACACAAAGAATTAAAAATCGAAGGTGTTCAGTTTCACCCTGAATCAATCTTGAGCCAATATGGACACAAAATGTTACAAAATTTTTTAGACATGTAACAAGATATAGTTTCCCCTTTATTACTCCGCCCTCTTCTGATATAGGAATAAAAATGGACATAAAAACAGCTATTGCAAAAGTAGTCGATCATCAGAATATTAATATTCTGGATATGGAAAACCTGATGCGCCAGATTATGACAGGTGAATGTACGCCAGCGCAAATTGCGGCTTTGCTGGTCGGATTACGCATGAAAGGTGAAACAGTTGATGAACTGACCGCATCTGCCAGTGTCATGAGAGAACTTGTCACACCAGTCAAAGTTGATGGTCAGCATGTCATTGATATTGTTGGAACAGGCGGAGATGGCCTGCATACTTTCAATGTCTCTACAACCTGCTGTTTTGTTGTTGCAGCTGCTGGCGGCATTGTTGCAAAGCACGGCAACCGCTCTGTGAGCAGTACCTCAGGCAGCGCTGATATTCTTGAAGCCGCAGGCATCAACCTTAACATCAGTGCTCATCAGGTCGAACAATGTATTAGACAACTGGGTATTGGCTTTATGTTTGCACCACTGCATCATAGCGCCATGAAACATGCAATTACTCCGCGTAAAGAAATGGGCATTAGAACCATGTTCAATCTGCTGGGTCCCTTAACCAATCCTGCTGGTGCCAGCAATCAATTATTAGGTGTTTTTGATAAACAATGGATCAAACCGCTTGCCAATGTATTAAAAAATCTATCCAGCCAGCACGTCATGGTGGTTCATTCAGCTGATGGTATGGATGAAATCAGTATGGCAGGTGAAACATTTGTCTGTGAACTAAATAAGGGAAAACTCTCTCAATACACAATTACACCTGAGCAATTTGGCATGGCCTGCAGCAGTATTGATGAAATTATTGTTAATAGTGCCGAACAGTCACTGGCAATGGTATTAGATGTCTTATCCGATAAACCGGGAGCCGCCAGAGACATTGTGCTGTTAAATTCAGGCGCCGCAATCTATTGTGCCGGATTATGCAGCAGTCTGGAAGAAGGCGTTGATATGGCACGCCAGGCAATCAAATCCAATGCCGCAAAAGAAAAACTGGATCAACTGATCAATCTTACTCAGTCTTTTTTAGCTTAGACAAAAACTTTTCATGAAAAAAGTAGTTATTACAACAGAAAACAAATGCAGTCATTGTCCCGGTACCAGATGCTGTCAGTATGTAACACAGCATATTGACAGCCCTAGAAAAAAAGTAGATTTTCAGCTCATGCTCTGGCAGGTTTCCCATGCTAATGTTGAATTTTATAAAGATGAAGACGGCTGGTTTCTAATGTTTATCACACCTTGTGAACAATTATTAGACAATGGCCTGTGTGCTATTTATGAACAAAGACCCAATATTTGTCACGAATATGAAAACGATTATTGTGAATATGATGCCTCTGCAGAAGAAGGCTTTGAACTTTATTTTAAAACTTATCCATCACTATTAGCTTATTGTAAAAAACGTTTTAAACGCTTTCCCTAATTTTCTAGTTTAAATCACAGTGTCGGCATAATTTCTTTAAAAGATTGAATCGCCTGAAAAGCACCCACCTCTTTTTTCGCCCCCTGACTATCAGGCTTATAAATAGCCAGCAAGTGTTTAATACCATATTTCTGAGCTGAACCCAGTGCCGTTAAATTATCATCAATTAAAAGCGTTCGTTGAACTTCATAGCTTTCTAGCTCATGCAGCTTATGCCAAAATTGAACTTCTTCTTTTGGCAAGCCCAGATCATGGGCACAGATAACTTTGTCCAATAAATCTGCCAAAGGTGTGCTTTTCATTTTTAATGCCAGGCTTTTTTGATGAGCATTAGTGACTAAAACTCTGCGTTTTCCTGCTTTTTCCAGAGTTTCCAGAAATTCAATCACATAGGGATGTATCTGGATAAGATGTTTTATCTCAGCTTTGAGCAGAGCAATATTCAGATCCAGTTCACGGCTCCAGAAATCAACACAATACCAGTTCATAGAGCCTTCTATAGCTTGAAAGCGGGGAATGAGTTCATCCAGTGCCTGTTGTGTTGTGAGACCATTTTTTTCTGCATAACGTAATGGTACATGCTTCAGCCAGAAATGGTTATCAAAATGCAGATCCAGTAAAGTACCGTCCATATCAAGAAAAACTGTATTAATCTGATGCCAATCTAACATATCAAGTCCCGGTAAAAATAAACAGGGGTCTGAGTCAAATGGCATCACTACTGAGTATTAACATACTCAGTAGTGATGCCATTTGACTCAGACCCCGAACAGGTACTATTATAGCAACTTAAACAAACAAAAAGTAATTATAGTGACCAAAAACACATCTGCCTCTCCATTGATCACTGACTGTAAAGTGGTGGCTAAAAGCCGCTTATTTCGTATAGAACAAGTCAACCTGACTTTTAGTAATGGTACAAAAGTTGAGTACGAACGTCTTAAAGGCTCTAGTCGAGGCGGTGTCCTGGTGGTTGCTTTATATGATGAGAATACCTTATTATTAGTCAGAGAATATGGTGTTGGAGTTGAACAGCACGAATTGATGTTTCCCAAAGGTCGTATAGAAGATGATGAAGCCATTGAAACAGCCGCCAATAGAGAACTTCAGGAAGAGGTGGGCTTTGCCGCCAGAAAATTAACTCAGGTTAAATCAGTCACTTTAGCACCTGGCTATATGGGACATTTGACCCATATTGTACTGGCTGAAGATTTATATCCTTCTTCTCTGGAAGGAGATGAACCTGAGCCGCTTGAAGTGGTTAAATGGCCTTTAAATGATATTGGAAATTTAGCCCTTCAGGAAGATGTCACAGAAGCAAGAACCATTGCAGCAGCCTACATTGTTCGCGATCTTCTTGAAAAAAGGCATCATTGATCAACACATAGTCACATAGGGTTTTTCATGCAGACACAGCAGGATTTACATCGTCTACTACCTGAAGTCATTGAACTGGCACAGCAGGCCGGACAAGTCATTATGGATATCTATCAGTCTGATTTCCAGATCAATAATAAATCAGACAATACCCCGGTAACCTGTGCTGATCTGGCTGCCAATGAGTTTATCGTAAAACAACTTGCACGACTCAGCCCTGAAATCCCCATACTTTCTGAAGAATCGACAACAATTCCATATAAGGAGCGTTCACAATGGCAGACATACTGGCTGGTTGATCCGTTGGACGGCACGCGGGCATTTATTGAAAAAACTGGCGAGTTCAGCGTAAATATTGCTCTGATCGTCAAAAATTCTCCGGTACTTGGCGTTATTTATAGTCCTGTAAATAAGTGTAGTTTCTATGCATGCAGCGATGGTGGAGCATTTTATCTGGATGATAGCAAACAGGCCAGAAACATTCAGGTTCGTGCAAAATGTCAAGATAAAATTGTTGTTGCCGGGACAGAGAAATCAGCTCAAAGCCGGATATTGCAGGCATTTTTAAAAAATTTGGAAAAAAGATTTCATTCCTATGAAATAAAATTCATGGGCAGTTCATTAAAATCCTGTATGGTTGCAGAGGGGACTGCCGATGTTTATGCCCGACTCGGTCCCACTTCAGAGTGGGATACTGCTGCGGCACAATGTATTGTAGAAGAGGCCGGCGGACAGATTACAGATACACAGATGCAGGCCTTACGTTACAATACAAAAGATTCTCTGCTGAATCCTGATTTTTTTGTGTTTGGAGATAAATCAATAGCCTGGAATCAATTCTTGTAAGCTCCCTACAGCTGGAAGGAAAACTAGAACTGAATATCAGACATCTCGTCAGCCCCGCCGGTATTACCCTCACTCATACGAATTTTCAGCTGCAGGTTGTTATATGAATCAGCATATTCCAATGCTGTTTTTAACTCAATAGTACCTGCTTTATACATATTATAGAGTACATCATCAAAGCTCTGCATACCGTATTTTTTACCTTGCTCCAGAGCTTCAGGCAATTTCTCCATCTTATTTTGTTGTAAAATTTCTGCAACATAAGGAGTATTAATTAAAATTTCCACGGCAGGATACCTGCCGCCATCTTTACCGGGTATCAAACGCTGAGAAATAATGGCTCTGAGGTTACGGGACAGATCTTCTGATAGTTGCTTGTGGGCATTTTTTGGAAAGAAATTAAAAATTCTATCCAGTGATTGTATGGCATTACTGGCATGTAATGTCGTCAGACACAGATGTCCTGTATCAGCATAGGCCATAGCATGTTCCATGGTTTCAGCATCACGCACCTCACCAATTAGAATAACATCAGGTGCTTCACGCATGGCATTTTTCAATGCATTGGAATAATTCAGGGTATCCAGTCCTACTTCACGTTGATTCACTATGGCTTTTTTATGGGTATGAATAAATTCAACCGGATCTTCAATAGTCAGAATATGCCCGCCGATATTAGTATTACGATATCCAATCATAGCGGCCAGAGAAGTTGATTTTCCTGAACCTGTTGCACCAACCACCATCACCAAGCCATTTTTATGAGACACAATATCATTTAAGGTCGTGGGAAGATTCATTTCCTCAACTCTTGGGATTTCCGTAATAATATGACGAATAACCAGAGCAATACTGCCGCGTTGTCGAAAAGCATTGGCCCGATAACGTCCAACCCCTTCAATGGCAATCGCAAAATTCAGTTCCATAGTCTCATGAAATTCCTGCAGCTGCTCTTCATCAACCAGGCCTTCCAATATAGACTCTAACTGCACATCGGTTAAAGCCTGTTTACTGACCGGACGTATGACACCATGTACTTTCATTGAAACACTGGCATTGGCACTAAAGAAAAGATCGGAGGCTTCTTCATCCACCATCAGCTGCAGAAATTTAGTAATATCCATTTTTTTACCCTTATTTTTTCCATTACTGTTTATATACCGACATAATGGACTTTAGTTCTTGTAATACAATTCGTTGTTCATCATCATTTAGCTCATCGATGAGACTAGTCGTCTGATTTTTTTCCATTGCTTCAATCGTGGCATTAACAGTCTCACAGCCGCTTTGACACAAAATTTCCAGATACTGCGTAAGTTTTTGATGATCCATAATACAATAGTCTATTGTCAATTATTGAATCACAAAATTGGTAAAATACAGGCCTTCAATCTGTTTGTTACCTGTCAGATCTTCCAGAACTTTTTCAACTTCTTTTTGTATTTCCAGCTGCAGTGCTTTTTTCTTTTTTGGTGTATTCACACTGTCTCTGGTTTGAGCAGACAGTGCAGTAATGATCACATCTCGCAAAGGCGCATCATGTGTTTTCACCGCTTCAATGGCTTCAGGTAAACCCAAAACCTGAAGCCGAACCTGAAGGAAACGCATTCTGCGTTCTTTGGTTTGTAAATTCACCACAAATGGCGGTGATAATTCAAAGTATACGGTTTCATCAACCTCTTCCTCTTCTTCATCTGCAGCATAAAGAGGAGTCATTAGGCCGACTGCCAGGATAAGAAGCAATAATACTTTCAGGTAGTTATTTAAGGGTAGTGTTAAATTATTCATCTTTTGCATAATAGTTGTCCAATATAATTGTGTTATGTCAATTAACAGAGTCTCTCCATCATATTTATCGCCTGATTTAAATATGAAGTACCGAATAAATTGGCATGATTCAGAATATGATAGAGATTGTACAATGTTTTTCGCATTTTGTATCCCTCATCTAATGGCAAAACCTCATTATAAGCAGAATAAAAGCCTGCATCAAAACCACCAAAAAGTTCCGTCATCGCCAGATCAGTTTCTCTATCACCATAATATATCGCAGGATCAAAAATAACAGGTTTTAAATTTTCATCATAGGCATAATTTCCAGACCAGAGATCACCATGTAATAACGAGGCTGGAGGATTATAATTTTTTAATAATGAATCCAGTCGACTCAGTAATTGCTCTGATAAGGGTGATAAATAAGACTGATACCCCTTATCATAAAGCATTTTAAATTGTGGGATCATTCTTTCATCACGCCAGAAACTGAGCCAGTCGGTGTGATTGTGATTATTTTGTGGTGTGCTGCCGATAAAGTTATTATGCTGCCAGCCATATTGACTGGCGATAATTTTATGCATCTGAGCCAGAGCAGATCCCATTGCTTTAGAGTCCCCCTTAAAGTTCATAGAGATATATTCTAAAACAAGATAACTTTGATCCTTGCTCACACCATAACAAACTGCTTTTGGGATACGCATCATTTTATTTTGTGACAATTCATTAAGACTGTCATATTCAACCTGAAACATAGTCTCAAGATCTGCAGAGTTGAGTTTGACAAAATAATGCAGTAGTTCACCCTGCCGGTTAAATCCGCTGATCTGATAGGCAGAATTAATATCACCTCCTGAAACCGGGGTTTTCTGTGTGATCTGAAAGGATTTGCCGGTACTGTGGCTGATTTGCTCAGAGATTGATTGCCAATAGGTCATAGAGAATAATATCAATTTAGCTTAAAATTCAGAGATCATGTCACAAACAACACAGCCCATTATTCAGGTTGCAGTGCCTGCGCCTCTGCGAAGAAAGTTTGATTATCTGCTATCTGATACTATAAATCCAGCCGATATCCTGCCGGGTATGCGTGTACTGGTTCCTTTCGGGTGCAGTCAAAAAATTGCCATTGTGCTGGGACAGTCGCAGCATACAGATATTGAACTAAAAAAATTACGCCCTATCAGTAATGTTTTAGATAAAAAACCTGTTCTATCTGAGCAGATCATTCAACTACTCAACTGGGTCGCCGGCTATTATCATCATCCCATTGGAGAGGTTTTTCAAATTGCCTTACCGGTACACTATAGAAAAAAAGAAATCAATCTGGAGCCTCAAAACAAGCAATGGTTTCTCACAGAAAAAGGACAAAATGCAGACTGGAACATTCTAAAAAGAGCAGTACGACAGCATAGTATTTTATTACAACTTAAACAATCATCCTGCGGAGTCAGCAAAGAACAGTTCGCATCCCGTCAGGAAGGACAATGGCAAAATGCCTTAAAAACATTGATAGAAAAACAATGGGTTGAAGCAAGAACTATTGCATCTCCGGACATTGACGCTATAACACAGGCCGGAATCAGCAAGCAGCCGGGTTTATTGTTAAATCCAGAACAGCAGACTGCTGTTAATCATCTTATGCAATATGATAATCAGTATCATGCCAGTTTGATTGATGGTATTACCGGCAGTGGAAAAACAGAAGTTTATTTATCCTTTATTAAACAACAATTGGAAAATAAAAAACAGGTATTAGTTTTAGTGCCTGAAATAGGGCTGACACCACAATTGATTGAGCGCTTTGAAGCCCGTTTTTCTGTCGCAATTAAAACCTTGCACTCCGGACTCAATAATACTCAGCGCATGATAGTCTGGCAGCAATGTATCAGTGGTGAGGTGCGTATTTTAATCGGTACCCGCTCTGCTGTTTTTACCCCCATGCCGGATCTGGGTGCCATTATTATTGATGAAGAACATGATATTTCTTTTAAGCAACAAAACGGCATTCGCTATTCAGCTAAAGATATTGCCCTGGTGCGTGCTAATCATGCCAAAATTCCAATTATTCTCGGTACAGCGACACCTTCTATGGAATCACTTTACCTTTGTCAAACAAAGAAAATGACTCACTTACTGCTGCATCAAAGAGCAGGAGGTGCTAAACCACCTGAAACTTATTTAATTGATGTGCGCGGCCAAACATTGCTGCATGGTATCAGCCGGACACTCATTGATCTCATAAAAAAACATCTGGAAAAAGATAATCAGGTATTATTATTTCAAAACCGCCGCGGCTATGCTCCGGTTTTACTTTGCAATAAATGCGGCTGGATCAGTCATTGTCATCGCTGTGATGCTAAATTAACCTATCATCATGGCCACAACCGCCTGCGTTGTCATCATTGCCAGACAGAACAGACCCTTCCGGCTCAGTGCCCGGAATGTGCTCATACAGAATTGTCCTGCCTGGGTGTCGGGACAGAACGGGTAGAAAAAATTGTCAATGAATTATTTCCTGATATTGAAGTCATCCGTATTGATCGTGATACCACACAACGCAAAGATGCTCTGCAGAAGATGCTTGAAACAGTAAAAAACGGCAAGCGGCAAATATTAATCGGCACCCAGATGTTAGCCAAGGGACACCACTTTCCCAATGTCACTTTAGTCGCCATTTTAGATATTGATCAGGGTTTATATTCTGTAGATTTTCGTGCTCCTGAGCGTCTTGCACAACTCATTGTTCAGGTTTCCGGTCGCGCCGGCAGAGCAGAGAAAAAAGGACAGGTGGTGCTGCAAACGGCACATCCTGAAGATGAAATGCTCAATACCTTATTAAACTTCGGTTATACTGGATTTGCTGAAAAAGTATTACAGGAACGCAAGGAATTGTTACTACCGCCTTATGCGTATCAGGCAATGATTCGAGCCGAAGCCAATAAAATTGAAAACTATCAGATATTTCTGGAATATTGTTTTCAGGCATTAAGCTCCATTAAACAAAATCTGCCAACAGATAATCATTGCCAGTTACTGGGTCCTGTCCCTGCTCCTATGGAAAAGAAAGCCGGAAAATACCGGGGGCAGTTATTAGTTCAGACTGATCAAAGGAAGTATTTGCATTATCTATTTGAGGAGTTAATAAAAAGTGTTGAAGCCAATAAAGCCGCTCAAAGAGTACACTGGTCAATTGACTTTGATCCTCAGGACTTGAGTTAAGTGATTTAGTGTAATTCCCTTTCCAGAAACCATATAGATAAGGTCAGGCTTAATGCCCCTATAATAATAAGAGCATGATACTCAAAATAGCTCATGAAACTCGAACCCAATAAAGTCAATGATGCAATATCTGCAGGTGATTTGTGTTCTATAATACCTGAAACACCGAAAAAGAGAGTGACAAAAGACAGCATAAAAATAGCAAGAATAATTTTTAATAAATCCATAGGAAAACACCTTATTTAACAAGAGGCGGATCCTATAATAACCAAGCACTTTAGTCAAGTATTTATTTTTAAAACTTCCATAGGCAAACTACCTGGAAATACCGGAATTCAGTGAGTTTATTATTTATAAAACAGGGATCGGAATCAGACTAAAAATATTTTTGTAATAAATTGACAAAAAATGTCATATTATTAGAAAATAAACTTTCAAATCAATACAAACAAGGCAGTCGTATTATCCAAGAAAAATCCTGCTGCTACAGCATTTTTATTCAAAACATGACTTAGCCGACAATCATTTTATTTTATCTGATGTAGAATCAGACTCTGGCATGTAAAATGCCTCAGTTTATCTATTACGGATATAGAAAAGGAACTAGAAAATGTTAAAACGACTATTCATTTTATTATTGATGCAAGTATTTCTTATTTCTGGGATTGTTTTTGCCCAGTCAAACAACGCCATGGGGGGGATTTTCAATAAAGACTTACCCGTGAGCATCAATGCTCTGCCATTTGGTGAATTTCGCACAGCACTAGAAAATTTACCTGAACCAGCTCAGCAGCGAGCGCTCGGCTGGTTGCGTCGCTTTGAGTTTCCGGCAGCTGATATCGCCTTTCTTCGAGTTGACCAGCGCGGTGGTATTTTCTATGAAGATCCAATACATGAAAACGCTGAAGCAGAATCTGAGGAAAGTTCAACTCCGGTATTATCTGAGATAAGTCAGACAGAAGCCTTTTCACTACATAGCAAGCCAGGGGCATCCCGTACGGTCTATCTGGATATGAATGGACATGTCATCACTGGCACAATATGGAATAACGGCACTGCTAATTCTCTCTATATGCGTCCCTACGATACAGATGGTAATGAGAGTTCTTTTAGTCAGCCAGAACTGGATTCGATTGCAGAAGTCTGGAAACGTGTGGCGGAAGATTATGCTCCCTTCGATATTGATGTGACTACCGAGGAGCCATCATCCTTTAACTCTAATGTCGGGCATATTCTTGTGACCCGTAAAGCAGATGAGTATGGCAACGAAATCTATAACTGCAGTTGCGGTGGTGTTGCTTATGTTGGTGTTTGGGGTGAAGGCTCTTACACATATTACCAACCAGCCCTGGTTTTTCTCGATGGTGTCGGTAGTGTACACAGTATTTCTGAAGCAGCCTCACACGAGCTGGGACATAATCTTGGTTTATCACATGATGGTAGTTCTACTGTTGGCTATTATACAGGACATGGCAACGGCAACACCGATTGGGCACCTATTATGGGGGTTGGTTATTATGCCAATGTCACTCAATGGAGCAAGGGTGAATACCTGAACGCTAATAATCAGCAAGATGATCTTGAAGCCATCCGTGGTCATCTCAGCTATCGCAATGATGATCATGAAGATATAAATTTTGCAAATGCGACTGCTTTGCTTAGAAGCGATGCCACTACAATTTCAGCAACCAATCCGGTTTCCGACCCGGGAAATTTCAGCCCTTTTAATAAGGGCATCATTGAAGATCGTTCAGATATTGATTTATTCTATGTTGATGCAGGCGTCGGTAATATTGACCTTCAAATAAGCCCTGCATGGCTCGACAACTATGTACCACATACCTATAACGGTATGAATATTGACATACAGGCAAGTCTTTATGATGAAGCTGGAAATCTTATTACTCAAGATAACCCGACTAATGATACTTTTGCCACAATAACAGCTTCTGTCTCGGCGGGTCGTTATATCCTGGCTATTGCAGGGGTTGGTGTCAGGACGCCTGTGGATGGTTATTCTGATTATGGCAGTATCGGTCAGTACTTTATTAATGGTACTGTTCCGGAAGACTTTATCTATACCAGTGCTCCTGTTGCACCATCAGATGTCATCGCTTCTTTAGCAGGTGAAAACAATATTCTTTTGGTGTGGACTGATCAGACTTCAACAACCGAATCTAATGAAGCAGCTTACTATGTCTACCGACAAAAAGAGGGTGAAACAGCAGTATTGATTGCTACTCTGGAAAAAGATAGTGACAGCTTTGCAGATAATAATCTGGCTAATGGCTCCTATGTTTATCAGCTTGAAGTTTATAATAGTGTGGGTACAGACGTATCGAATACAACAACGGCAATTAATATTTCAGCCCCCGTCAGCAGCTTTGTCAGCAGTGAAACAACAATTACAGGGCTGGTTAGTAGCGGTTCCTACCTTGATACGGCTAATGATATTGGTAGTGAGATATTAAGCGAGGTGCATCAGGGCGGCAGACCCACTAAACGTGTGAGTGCTCTGGAACATATCTGGAACATCACAGGTATTGAGCCTGGTTCTAATATCAGCCTCGATATCAATGTGGAAGCACCGGCCAATAATGAAGGAGATGACTTTATTTTTTCTTATGCCGTAAATGGTGACGGTGCATTCATTAATTTCGCTACCCTGGAAAATGGTACGGGTTCTCAGACACTATCAGCAATACTCCCTTTGAATACGCAAAGCCTGGAGATCCATGTGATTGACACTGATCAGAGTCCTGGCCGTGGGGTTGCTGATACCATCACTGTCCACCGTATTGAGGTTATCTCCGGTGGAGAACCGGGGGATCAGGCTCCAGTGGTGAATATTAGTGAACCACTTGATGGTCATCAGGCAGCTATGGAGGAGAATATCATATTCTCTGCTACTGCCACTGACTTCGAAGACGATGATAGTTCATTAAATATTATTTGGACATCTGATGGCACTGGTATTGGCAATGGAAATAGTATCAGCATTTCAGATTTGACAATCGGCGCTCATGTGATTACTGCATCAGTTACCGACAGCGCAGATAAAGCTGGTACAGATACGATTACAGTCACCATTACTGACCCCGATGCAGCAGTATACATGCACATAGCGGATCTTGCCGATGTAGCTGAACAAGTCAGAAACAAATGGTCAGCCACCGTAACTACCACTGTCCATGATAATAAGGGTGCTCCTGTATCAGACGCAATAGTAACAGGTGAATGGGTCAGTGGAGCAAAAGGCACTGATTCCTGCACAACAGGTGCTTTAGGAACCTGCAGTATCACCAAAGGTGGACTTAAGACCAGTGTTCCATCGGTTGGATTTATAGTAACGGGAATTGAACATACAACTCTGGACGATGATGGCAGTGGTATAACGACTATAACCGTTACATCACCATAAAAGGATAATCAGCGCATATAGTCAGAACTATATGCGTTTATTTACCTGCTATTTTTTTCGCCATTCTCTCAGACAATTCAGCCCATAACTAAACATTTGCTTAAAAATTAGTACAATTTAGGAATCAAACTCCTAAATTGTACCAATTATGTATAAAAGAAAATTACAAAAACATATTATTGAGCTATTTAAGCAATACCCTGTTATTACGATTACAGGCTCTGACAAAGCTTTGCTTTCCTGATATGGCCTATGAATCACTTGAAAACATAAAAAATATGCAGCAGTTTAATGCTTTTTTAAGATTATGTGCAGCTAATGTGGGACAACTGATCAATAAGTCACGCTTAGGAAATGATATTGGTGTTGATAGTAAAACCATTGACTCATGGTTGTCCGTATTACAGGCAAGTTATATTCTTTTTTTATTGCCGCATCATTATAATAACTTTAGAAAAAGAACAAGGGGGTTAAAATCAAATCCTATAGCAGCTTACTGAATCAAGACTCGTGAATTTTCCACTCATAAATACATAAGGCAAAGGAAATTTTTTATTGATGTGTTTTAAGTCGTTACCTGCTATTTTCTTTTAGCATTCTCTCAGATAATTCAGCCCATAAGCGGTTACGTCCGCTGCTGCCCACTTTTTGCCCCAGCTTATTTTGTTTGGAAATCCATGTACCGTCTCCATTAAAACTATACACAGGTTTGAGATCAGTACGCTGAGAACCCTTTAAAATTTTTTTATTCTTATTATCCAGCACCAGAGGTTCAGATCCTTTATAGGCATAATAGGTTAAAACCATATGTGCCTGATTGAGCTCAATATCTTTTACATAAGTCATTTTTAATTTGTTCAGCGGAATACCAAGAGACAGAAGGGTATAATATTTTCCAATACAAAAATCTTCACAATCACCCGCCTGTTTTGTTAAAGTTTCTACAGGTGTTGCCCAATAATCTTTTTGCTTCCAGATTTCACTATCTTCCAGCCAGCGAATATTTTGATTAAAAAAATTATTCACCAGTATCAGTTTTTCCATCTCTGATTTATCCTGGTTTATCTCAATTAAGTTTTTCCATGCCACAATTGAGGCGGGTTCAGATTGAGGTTCTTTTTCTATTTCTCTTTCAACGGTTTCTTTCTGACTGGCACAGGAAAAAAGACTCAATAGAACAAAAGAGAATAATATTAATTTAAAAACTTTCATTAGCTGATTTTCATACGAGTAATTATGAATTCCTGTAAATTTTACTACCGGACTCTTTAAATTGTATAGACTTTTCTGCCATCCCCTCTTTTAAGGCATCATTCACATTAGTAAAGCCGTGTTCTGCAGCATAGTCTCTGACATCCTGTGTAATCTTCATTGAACAAAAATTCGGCCCGCACATCGAACAGAAATGAGCCACTTTATGAGCCTGCTTAGGCATGGTTTCATCGTGATATTCGCGTGCGCGTTCCGGATCCAGACCTAAATTAAACTGATCTTCCCAGCGAAACTCAAAACGTGCTTTGGACATGGCATTATCACGCACCTGTGCACCGGGAATTCCTTTCGCCAAATCAGCAGCATGTGCCGCCAGTTTATAAGTAATAATTCCGTCACGTACATCTTCTTTATTGGGCAGGCCAAGATGCTCTTTAGGTGTGACATAACATAGCATAGCTGTACCATACCAGCCAATTTGTGCCGCGCCGATAGCAGAAGTAATATGATCATAACCCGGTGCAATATCGGTTGTCAGCGGTCCCAGAGTATAAAATGGTGCTTCATTGCAGGATTCCAGCTGAATATCCATATTTTCTTTAATCATATGCATCGGCACATGTCCCGGACCTTCAATCATGGTCTGAACATCATGTTTCCAGGCAATCTGTGTCAGCTCACCCAAAGTTCTTAATTCACCTAATTGAGCTGCATCATTAGCATCGGCAATTGAGCCGGGACGTAAGCCGTCTCCCAGAGAAAATGCCACATCATAGGCTTTCATAATTTCACAGATATCTTCGAAATGAGTATAAAGAAAACTTTCTGTATGGTGAGCAAGACACCATTTAGCCATAATGGAACCACCGCGTGATACAATGCCGGTGAGTCGTTGTGCCGTCAATGGTACATGCTGCAGACGAATGCCAGCATGAATTGTGAAGTAATCAACGCCCTGTTCAGCCTGTTCAATCAAGGTATCCTTAAATATTTCCCAGGTCAGATCTTCTGACTTGCCATTCACTTTTTCCAGTGCCTGATAAATCGGCACGGTACCGATGGGCACAGGAGAATTACGGATAATCCATTCGCGGGTTTCATGAATATTTTTACCCGTAGATAGATCCATTAATGTATCTCCCCCCCAGCGAGTAGACCAGACCATTTTTTCAACTTCCTCTGTAATGGAAGAAGTCACTGCTGAATTACCAATATTGGTGTTCACTTTAACAATAAAATTACGTCCAATAATCATCGGCTCAATTTCAGGATGATTAATATTAGCAGGGATAATCGCGCGTCCCAAAGCTATTTCCTGACGCACAAATTCAGGTGTTACTTCATCGGGAATACTCGCACCAAAATCTTCCCCTGAATGTTGCGGATGCTGCCTCATGATCCCGGCATCACGCATTTCCTGCAGCCGGGTATTCTCTCGAATAGCCACATATTCCATTTCCGGTGTAATAATCCCCTGACGGGCATAGTGCATTTGTGAAACGTTTTTGCCTGATAAGGCTTTACGTGGTGCACTGATATGTTCAAATCTTAAATGTGCCAGCTCAGGATCATTCTGTCGCTGCTGACCATATTCTGAACTGGGACCCGACAACAGCTCTGTATCATTACGTTCTATAATCCAGTTTTTTCTTAAAGCCGGTAAGCCTTTGAGCAAATCAATCTGCACATCCGGATCTGTATAAATACCGGAAGTGTCATAAACAGGAATAGGCGGGTTTTTTTCTATATTTTCATTGGTATGAGTGTCATCCTGAGAAATTTCACGCATCGCCACCTGAATATCAGGTCGGCTCCCCTGTACATAAATTTTCTTTGAACCGGAAAAAGGCTGGGTCACGTCTTCAGATAATTGACTGGTTTCTTGAATAAAAGATTCTGGGATTGCGCTCATACTATTCCTTGATATATTAAAATGCGTATGAAAAATAACTGAATTAGGGGAAAATATCAAGCAATTTAAGGATAGCTGAGTACTAAAAACGTGCTTTGCTGCATAAGGTGATGATTCAGGGGACGCTTCAAGCTCATCCATGAGGTGCTCAATCTCGCCATCCATGGCTCAAAAAGCCCCCTGAAGCATCACCTTATACATCAAATCACTTCTATATCATTCTCTATCTATTAACTTGAACTAAAAGTATATGAGGCCATTCATAAATTACAACGCTTCCAGTTTTCTCATACTGGCCGGCAGTAATCTTAACTCAACTAAAGCAGTAATAAGAGCAGCAAAGAAGGATGCTTCTTCATAAAGCATTTGATAATATTGAATTTTCATGGTCAGGGCGCTGCCAAAAATAATACTGACAAAGGCTAGAATTGAACCTAGAGCCAGGGTGGAAAGGCCTGTAATGCCCTGACCAAGAGTGCAACCCATTGCCAGAGTACCGCCAAAACCCATTAAAATAGCGCCTATAACATGGTTAATAAAATCTTTAAGATTAAAAAACCATTCAATTCTAAAAGTTTTACCGATCAATGCCCAGAATAAGGAACCTAAAATTACGCCAAAAACGGAAATAATACCTGCTGTTAACACACTACTTTGTAAACCCGAACTGATATAGCCTAATGTTTGACCAATAGGATTAATAAAAGTAAATGATTGTGGTGAAAGAGCCGCCCCCTGAGCGGGCTTACCTTCCTCTGATTCACTCACCATATCCCAATTCTCATAGTATTCAGAAAGACTGTACTGCTCACCTTCATCAACCAAATCAACCATCATTGAACTGCTCAGATACCAAAAAACCAACACCGCAGCACCAACCACAATACCTGCCAGCCAATGATCGTTATTATTGCGGAAACCTTTGCTACGCAGAATATAGACCAGCATCAAAAACACAATCACAGCACCGACAATGGAACGAGTGACAAGTGAGTTATCACTATTAATAAGAGAACCCAGATCCTGATGAGTTTCTAATGAAATAGCCAATGGACGAATCCAGTCATAAAAAATAATAGAGTAGAGTGTTTGATCACCAGCACCAGGAAGCGGTACGGCCATAAAGTATGCAATCAGAGCAATGATGATAAAGACAATAGTGGATTTGAGATTACCACCACCAATACGAATCAGTGTCTTATTTCCACAACCGCTGGCCAGAGTCATACCAATACCAAATAAAAAACCTCCCAGAATATTTTCCGCCCAGATTAATTGTGAAGCACGATAAGGAGGATAGCTATTATCTGCATTAACAAGACCCATGAATTCCATGACCAAAATCCCAGTGATAGCAATAGCGATGGCTAATAACCAGGATCGAAAACGACTATAGTCCCCCATATTGACCATATCTGACACAGCACCCATAGTACAAAAATTGGTTTTATTAACCACTGCCCCCAGAATAAAGGCAACAATAAAAACAGCCAAAAACAGTGTTGACTGCGCATCAGCAAATGATTCAAATAACATGATTCCCCCAAAAAATATTTTGAACTGGTTATTTTAACAAAAGCCTCTATAAAAACAACATTTTATAAAATACATTGCTGAAGCTTGTCTTGATCTACCTTTTAGCTTTAATTTCTTTTATAATCAAGTTAAGAGAAACTAATTATTGACAAAGGCATCACATATGATTGAAATGAATTTTGAAACTGCTCGACACAATATGATTGAACAGCAAATAAAGCCATGGAATGTCATTGATCCAGTTGCTCTAGAAGCTTTAGAGGCCATTCCACGTGAAGATTATGTTATCAGTGCTATGAAGGAATCTGCTTTTACAGATTTTGAATTACCCATTGATTGCAACCAGGTCATGCTGGCTCCTAAAATTGAAGCAAAAATTTTACAGGCAGTACAAGTTCAAAAAACAGATAAAGTATTGGAAATTGGTACTGGAAGCGGTTATATGACCGCTCTTCTGGCTCATCTTGCTGACACTGTCTGCAGTGTTGAGATTCATAACAAACTCAGTCAACAGGCCGAACAAAAATTACAAAATGAAGAATTCAATAATGTTACTTTTGTGATTGATGATGCCGCACAGGGTTTTGCAGACAATGAGACTTACGATGTTATTGTTTTAACAGGTTCTGTTCCACAACTGCCTGAAAGTTTTAAACAAAGCCTGACCGGCGGTGGCCGTCTATTTGCTGTGATTGGCAGTGCACCAATAATGAAAGCTGTTTTAATTACACGGATTAGCGCTGATCAATTCTCTTATGAAGATTTATTTGAAACCCGGGTTCCAGCATTAGAAAATGCCGCACAAGCCGATGCTTTTATTCTATAGAGCTTATTCAAAGAAAAGACATGATAAGCATTAAACAATTACTGAAACAAGCACCTGATACTATAGAGAATGACACACCGTTTGAACGCCCTCTTGAATTATTAGAAAGCTGTCATGAAAAAATTATCCACTTTTCTTCCACCTTACTAAAGCTCAGTACAGAACTCAAACAACAGGGCTGGTCTGAAGAACTGATCAATACTGCAAAGAATATATGTCAATACTTTAATATTGCCAGCCCGGAACATCATCTTGACGAAGAACAGCATCTATTTCCTGCCATTATTGCACTTGGCTCTAAACATGCTAATGGCTCTAAGTCAGATAATAAAAAAGACAGGGATTTAATTCAATTAATCAACCGCATGATTAAAGAACATGTTGAAACCGATAATCTTTGGGAAAAAATTAATAATTTGTTAAACAATAGAAGTAAGGACTTCAAACAATTAGAAAAACTTTCTCTTCAATTTAAAGACGCTATGCATGAACATGCAGAAATAGAAAATAACATTATATTTCCCTATGCAAAAACACATATCAGTGATTCAGAGTTTAAAAAAATGGGTGCTGCTATTGCTTCACGCAGAGGGATAAAAGTTTAATTACCACAACCTAAAACAAAATCATCGATATCTATTCCAGCTACTGCTTTAAAATAACTACTGCCATCCGGTTTCATAATTTTTAATTCATGTAAATCATTTTCTATCCAGAGGCTGGCAATACTTCCATCAGCCAAAACACAGGGTGAATTATCATTATTAAATTGAGAATTAATCGGTTCATAAGAGAGTGTTTGTGGATTAAGTCGATAGAGTAACTCATTTCCATCTGATGTATCTATCTCTAATACCACACTGCCATCAGGAGTATAATCCGGTGTCCTCACACTATCAATCGTACTAATATCAATTAAAATTCTAAAGCCGGAACCATCTGTTTTTACTTCACAAACTGTATGAGAATCATAGGCTTCGTTGCCGCATTGAAATAAAAGTTTTGAACCATCATCAGCAATAGCAGGTATGACATTCCATGAAAAAGGTGAGTCCGCTGTTAATAAAACCGGTGGCTGCCAGTTGTTTTCATTGACATTATTTCTCTGCAGCAGCCATAAATCCCTATGATGAGAATCCCCTTCACTGGAATAAATAATTTTTGTGCCGCTTGAATCAATCACTGCAGCTCCTGAGTCCGGATGAACAACAGCACCATTGACTTTTACAACAAAAGCAGAAGTCACATCCCGATTAGTGACAGTCAGGCAGCCCCAACCCTGACATTCAGCATGAAATCGATCACTGTCCAGAATCATCCATTGTCCATTGGGTGAAGCATTCAGGTTTAAATCTGCAACAGGATCAGAACCATTAGCACTGAGTTGATTTAATTTTTCACTAATCGATTCAGCTTGAGCGCCTTTAACTGCATCAACCCGATATACATTATCATTATATGAATAAGTTATAAACGCCGATTGATCAGACCCAATATTGCCTGTATTAGTAATATTAATTTCAATAAAATTAAAAAATGTTTTCCCGTCAATAACATCCAGTTGCCCATTATTAATTGTGTCAATAGCAAAGATGAAGTAATAATGACCAGCTTCTTTAATCGTTATCGGTAATGGCAGATCTGAAAATGAGAGCAAAGGTATCTGTAAGGTTGTTTCTAGGCCATCCGAAAAATTCATTTGACTAACATCAAAATATTGAATTTGTCCTTCAGAGTTAACGATTACAAACCACCAGTCTGCATCCATATTTTTATAATCATTTGCTTGCAGGGATAATGAAACATTGAAAGCATGACCTGAGGTGGAACTGACAATCTTTTTACCCTGATAATTAACATCCACAACAGGCATAGTAATAGTTGTTTCATCAGTATCAGAAGATGGGCTTATGTCATCATCGCTTGAAGCTGTTCCAGATATTTCAACCTCAATGGCATCAAACCAGATTTGTGCAATCTGATCATAACCTGCTGCATTGGGATGATTTCCATCTTCACTTAGAGTGCTGTTTTGTTCTAGAATAGTGGTATTAAAAAAATCAACCGTTGTCACATTATATTGTTTGGCAAGCCTTTGAATTTCCTGATTATAGCGTGTTACCTGTGCCGAGACTAAAGGTAATTCATCCTTAGTGATTTCTTCAAAACTATCAGCAAAAGCAGAGCTTGCAATCACCGGGCGTTTTGACACATCATCCAGTAATGCAATATAAACAACAGCACCCGCTTCAGTTAGCTTTTTTAAAATAATCTCTATATCTGCAGCATAATCCTGAGCATCTTCCTGTGGACAGGACAGTGGGTCATTGACTTCACACATCCACTGATAGAGACCATATAAATCATTAACCCCTATCCAGACCAGTACTATATTCTTTTCTGCTGAAGAAATAAGACTTAAGGCGCTATTTAACTGACTGGGACCTGCCCCCGGGCTGTCTCCCCAATCAGCACCTTCAATCAGTTCCCCTGTGGACCACCCATCTCTACCAAAATTTTTCACCATAGGTGTTGCATATTGTTGAGAAATTATTGCTTTTAAACGACTGGAATACCCCAGTTCAACACCATTGAAATCATATTCACTATCACCGGTGCCAGCTGTCAGGCTGTCTCCAAGCGTAATGATTTGTAACGAATGAGCAGATAGAGAAAATATTAACAGAGCAGTCAATAGACAGGATTTTAAAATACGCATTTAATTCTCCTCAGACATGGAATAAAAATAGTAGTTATTTATCCCTTTAAACACAAGGTTTATTGATTACAATCATATTCTTTTTTATTATAAAATGATATTCTCATCTTATATTCATTACAAAAGTGTGGTGATCTATGTTCCTCGTATTAAAATTTCCACTCGTCCATAAAAGACTATTCATATTTTTTGTTTCTTTAGTGACCTTTTTTATCTCTATCTTGTGTAATGCAGCAATCTATGAGGTAGGATCTAATTATCAGAACAAAGACCTGAACACTATTGACTGGCCAAATTTAAAGGCTGGTGATCAGGTCAATATTCATTGGCGATCTGAACCTTACCGCAGTAAAATCGGACTCCGTTCAAGAGGAACAAAATTAGCCCCCATACGCATTATCGGCATTGCCGGCCCTGAAGGACAATTACCTGTACTAAGCGGTGAAAATGCAACGACGCCTGACTCACTAGAGAATTTTTTTGAACGGGAATGGACCGAATCCCTGGGTGTCATCATTATTCATGCCGGTCCAGATGACGAATGGGGATACAAACCCGGCTATCTTCATATTGAAGGGCTGAAAATCATCTCAGGACATCCTGATTATCAGTATACCGGCATGGATGGACAAACATATTCTTATGTTGATGGAGCTGCCGGTATATGGGCAGTATTAGTTGAACACCTGACTGTGCGTAATTGTGAAATTGCAGATAACGGCAATGGTTTTTTTGCTCTGTCAAAAAATAATTATGAGGAACAGACTTCAAGAGACGTTTTAGTTGAACGAAACTATATTCACAATAACGGCATTATTGGCAGTGATCAGGAACATAATATCTATACGCAGGTCGCCGGCATCACTTTTCAGTATAATAGAATTGGTAACCTCCGTGCAGGCGCTGGAGGAATCGCTTTAAAAGATCGTTCATCCAACACAGTAATCCGCTATAACTGGATCAAAGCGGGAGCAAGAACCCTTGATTTAGTTGAACCTGAAGACAGTTATGAAATATTAAGGAATGAACCCGGTTTTTTTGATACCTGGGTATATGGCAACATTATTATTAATGAATATTCTGACCAATACCCTTACTCTGTTAATATGATCCATTTTGGTGGTGACATAGGTGACGAGTCCATTTATCGCAAAGGAACACTGCATTTTTTTCATAACACCGTTTATATTCACATGAATCAGGATCAGGAATGGGGTATCAGTCTTTTTGATTTAAGCTCCAATGATGAAACGGCTGTTATCGCTAATAATATTTTTTATCTGGATACGGATAAGGGTGATCCCAAACCTGAATTCTACCTTGCCAGAGATGCCGGTAACTATATTTTTGAAAGTACTAACTGGCTTAATTTCGGCTGGCAAAACAGTAGTCCTGATAATGAATGGCATAAATTTATCGGTGCAGTCACTCTCAATAGTGAACCGATAACCGGCTCATCACCAGGCTTTAAAAATGTATCGGTTTATGACTTCTCAATATCTGAAAACTCACCTGCTTATAATGTGTCCACAGAGCTTCCTTCGAGTATGAGCAATAAACATCCTGTCACCTTACAGTATGTAACACATCAAAAATCAAATCCCAGAAGTTCAGGTAAAAATGTATCATTAGGTGCCCTGGGTGATAAGATTGATCCATCACTCCCAAAACTTTCTATCACTCAGTCAAACTCCAATAGTCTGTCTATCAGCCTCGATTCAGGTAGTTATTTACACACACCGGCAGATTGGTGGCTTATCAGAGCCGGAGCAGATGGCCTGTTTTTTTATGATCTGCTCAGCAGCGAATTCAAAGCTGATATCACTCCAATTTACCAGGGCGGATTGATTAATTTTTCAGATATTGGCATTCCTCTAAAACAGGACTCAAATCATGATTACAGCTATTTTTTTGCTATTGATTTGGTGACAGATTCAGAAATAGACTTATATTCCAAACATTTTTCCTATGGTTTCAGTCAATAATTTCTGCTAAAACCCTTATATCAACAGGATAATACCATGAGATTTTTTTTAAGCATTATCTTTTTATGTTATTTCACCCCGGCCGTTTCCAGCATTTTATCTGAAACGACGATTGATTTAACACTTAATATTGATTACAGCACAGGACTTGATAGTGGTAATTGTCAGGATTATTTTGACCTGTCACTAAGCCTTGAAACAGAAGATCTTTCCACACCTGCTGACTGGTGGCTGATACACCAGAACGCACAATCACAGTTCTCTTCCCTGGCAATTGCCAATAATGCATTTAAACCGGGAATCAATGCTATCTATCAAGGTGATTTAATTTCCTTTGACAAGCTGACCATTGAACCAGAGTGTCAACTCGATGCAGGCTTAAATATATTTTATTTTGTCATCGATGGTAATCAAAATGGCAGTCTTGATTTTGACCCGTTTATTTTTTCAGCTTATCCGGTTAAAGCAGCAGCAGATAATAGCCGTCAACAGCGCTTAAATAACTCTTATTCATGGATGTATCAAATACAGGGCTTAGATGAGGATGGTGCTATTGAGACACTGGACAAGACTGAATATGACATGCTGGTATTGGAACCCGGTCACAATTACATTGACTATCCCTATAATACACAGGAAATAATTTCACAATTAAGAACAACATCTGATGGTAAAAAACGTTTATTACTAGCCTATATTGATATCGGACAGGCTGAGGACTATCGGGATTACTGGCAATCCGACTGGGTAGCTCCAACAGCCACTCAGCGAGGTCAGCCTGATTTTATGATAACCATTGATCCTGACGGGTGGAGCGGCAATTTTAATGTTGCTTACTGGAAACAGGAATGGAAAGACCTTTGGCTGGGTGACAATGGTATTATTGCGAAACTGGCTCGCTTTGGCTTTGACGGCATCTACCTTGACTGGGTTGAAGCTTATGATGATGATCCTGTCAGGCAGGCAGCTGCAGAAGATGAGGTTAATCCTGAAACTGAGATGATTCATTTTATTAAAGAACTAGGGCAAGCCGGTAAGACAATCATCCCGGACTTTCTGGTTATCTCTCAAAATGCCCCCTACTTGATTGATGCAGATAAATATCGCTACTTATCTGCAATCGATGGTTTAGCAGTCGAAGATACCTGGTTTCATGGAGCAGGAGATGCAAAGTGGGATGCATCTGATGCAGGCGATCTACATGCACGTCATGATGATGAATGGTCAACGGATAATCGACTGGAGCAGTATGAACAGTATCAGCAAGCCGGACTCCCGGTATTTTCAGTAGATTATTGTATCTCAACAAGCAATGCGGCACAGGTCTATACAGATGCAAAAGACGCAGGTTTAAGACCATTAGTGACGAGGGTTTCACTATCACGTCTAACAGAAACACCACCGGATTTTGAGTAAAATTTGGTTCATCACAAAAATGCGTACTTATACTAAAACATTGGAGATTATAATCCGTAGATGCTCTTAACAATTTTATAAAAGACACGCATTAATTTGAAGAACCGAAAACTGACTGGTAATTGGCGAAAGCTTTTCAATTATTGAATTTATAGAGGTTGTAACTTCTTGTTTGTGAATTTCATCTGCATGTCTTGATTTTGGTACCAGAGATATTGTTGCTAATAACTAGCGTAACAATATGAAAACATGTAGCACCAAGCTTATGTTCGTCAATACGCCAGTTGCCGCAAACTTTTGCATTGTGATAGATATTTACATTTAGATTTAATAAATTTAGAACATCTGACATCACATCAAATACGGACGATTTAGTTGTTTTTATGTTATTTATATCATTCATGATCCGAATTATAACGGTTACAATGCTGTTTTCACAATGATATAGAGGATTAAATATGACTGATTTTACTTTTTATACAATAGAAACAGCCCCAGAAGATGCTACAGATATTCTTGAACAAATACAAAAAGTATGGGTTTATTCCTAATTTATTCGCCTATATGGCAGAAGCTCCAACAACACTTGAAGCCTATCTCTCTCTTAACAAGATTATAGGAAAGACCTCTTTCACACCAGCACAACAGCAAGTAGCTTAATTAGCTGTTAGTGTGGAAAATGAATGTAATTTTTGTACAGTCGCTCATCGTGCAATTGGCAATATGAAACAAGCCAACAAACAAACGATAAATGCATTAAATGACAAAGCTGAAATAGCTGATAACAAAAATGCAGCTCTTGTTAAATTTACTCAATCCGTTGTCAAAGATAGGGGAAAATTATCGGAGAAAACAATTAGTGAATTTTTAAACGCGGGGTTTACAAAACAACAGGTTCTTGAAGTAATGATAATTGTTTCCATAAAAACGCTATCAAATTACATTAATCACTTAACTAATCCTGAGCCAAATGATGAGTTATTATCAATGGTTTAAATAAGCTATGTCCCTCCCTACTTAGGCTAATATGGGAGGAGGGATGTTTTTAGGCCTCTCATGGCAGGAATGCTGGTTATATTTTTTACACTTCCAGTTAACTGAAATCCAATGCCTTTCTAAATAAACGATATATTAAAACACTGGCCGATTATACCTATAAAACAGTGTAACAGCAATTATGTTCCTTGCGTGCACTATTTAAATATCTTTTAAACGATAAATTGATTGCAATTGATTTCTCACAAAAAATACCGATGGTACAATCCAGAAAGCAGACAAGAATTCCATCGTTCTGGTCTGTTAGTGATTTAAAAAAATTAATAGCGGTCATCGACAGAGGCAGTCCTGTAGGAAAACGGGATTACGCCATGATCCTTCTTGCATGTCATCTGGGTCTGCGTGTCGGTGATATTAAAAAACTCACCTTTGAAAACTTTCACTGGGAGGATAAACAACTGGTCTTTACCCAACCGAAAACAAGAACCAGCTTAAGCTTGCCCTTAGTGCAAGACGTTGGATGGACAGTGATTGATTACCATAAAATATGGACGACCTGATGTTGATAGTCCTTGTCTGTTCATCCATCATTTAGATCCCTTCCTTTCTTCCTTTCTTCCTTTCAGTGAAAGCGATCATCTTCACCAAATAATAATCAAATACATGAAATTGGCTCACATTCCCGTGTCACCTAAAAAAAGAGTGGGCAGGCATTTGGCTACTATGAACTCTGCTGACTTCTATATCATCATCAAAACAGTTTCCTAATTCGACGCTACAAAATTGCTCCATAAGTTGCTATTATGTGTGTGTCCCTGTGGCTCAGGCTTTTGATATTCACAGCCATATCAAACCGAGTCTCATTTCTTAAACGGTAAGCCTCAATCCCCGTTATTT